>JAQTPK010000021.1 GCA_028712885.1 Syntrophales bacterium
TTTGAAATCCAGCGTCGCTTCGCTCCGACAGGGCGGCCGATTTAAACCGGAACGGGTGGCTCTTTTGCGTCGGAACAGGTGGCCGTTTTGCTCCGGAATGAGTGGCCGTTTTCACCGGAATACGCAACCCGGCCCCACCCGCGCACCGAAAATTTCCGGAAAACCGCTGGACTATTTGAGCAACAGGCCCTCAAGGGCAGACCCCTTTACCTTTCTAACCGATTTCTAACGGATTGGAATGAATTTTTCGGCTGCGCTGTAGTCGCAGGCTTCAGCCTGCGCAAGCACATGTATCTGTCTATTTTCTTCCTATGAAAAAAAGGGAAGGGGATTTCAGAATGGGTTGAAAGGCCGGCGGTCGGGGCGGGTCCCTTCCTGCGCACAGGTCTTATCTGCCGATCTAATCTCTCGCTCCGCTGTAACGCACATTCGTCCGGAATCAAAGCATGAGGCGATGGCCGAGGTGAGTGGTCGGCCTCAGCCATGCCGATTGATTCAAGCGATGCCTTGCCGATTTTAAAAACCCCTCATCGCCCGCCGCTCTTCAGCTCTTCATGGTGTAAATTTTTTCATCTTTATTGAAAGATGCATTTCTTCTTTAATATGTTATTCAGCGATTCAATAGATTGTCGTGCAGATAATCCTTCGAATCTTCTCCAAACAGGCGAAAACCGGAATGACCTGCCGGAACTTGCCTGCATGTTTTGAAGATTGCATGCAAGGATAGCGGCCGTATATTTGCGGAGTGAAACCAGCTTATGTGAACTAAATAAAAATGGTTTCAATCTTTAGGGGCTTTAACAAAACCATAGCTTTTAACTATTCCTTCCGCGTCTAATACAACAGAAAGTTCATCACATTTCTCCTTCGAATCTGATGAACCTATGCCGGTGACCACTACATGAGATCCCGAGGTCTTGCAGAATTTGTAAACAAATAACTCCTCTTTACCTAATCGCGAAGTTCTAGTCGGTGCACCAAACCAAGCGAGGATATCAGCTCCGGTCGATTTCCCTTTTTCTATCCTGGAAACATAGCCTTCATTGATGGGCTTGCCGGTTTCTACTGTTGACCCATGGTAAGCACATCCTGTAATGACGATAGTAATAGAAAGAATTACAAAAAAACATGAAATACCACGCATAACTCCTCCTCTGGATAGATTTTAATGTTGATACTTTTTCATTATAGCTTTCAGATTCTCTTGTTTTTGTTTGTACTGATTGCTCAGTTCATCTGAATAATCTTCCATTATTTCTTTAACCCTTTGTTTTGTAACTTGGTCTTTTTTATGCAGAATAGCATTTATGCACACTTGGTCAGGTTTTCTTTCCTTGATAAAAACGTGTATTACCATAGGAAGGCCTGGCATCCTATCAAGTCCCTCTTTCCCGAAGATAACAATGCCGTCTGCACCCCTGAAGCCCGTTGATTTTTCATAATACATGGGCGGAGGAAATCCCTTTTCTTTCCCTACCTCTATTGCTAATTCAAGAAATCCTATTTTGTCGAATTCTTCGATATTTCCAAAATCGTTGACATTGATTTTGGTTTGACACTCTTCTGTGGGATTGGGTTTAAATATTGCGCATCCATAAAACAACAATGTGAAGACCAAAATGAACAAAACTAATGATCTATTCATTTCAACGCTCCTCAGAAGTTCTTTTTGCATAAAAAAAGAGGCATCAATGCCTTTAGCGGCATCGAACCTCCCCGAATCGAAAACGCTTATCAAATTCTTTACCAAAAAGAATAAATATCTTCAAACAATTTCTGAATCAGGGATACACAGTGTAACATATTCAATTTCGAACCAATGCTGATAAGTTTATTGGATTGAGTTGAATAACCGGGCATGTCTTTTTTCCAGATCCAAGATGGGTTTGGAATCCTCGCGACAATCCCGTAATTAGCTCATATGCCTGAAAAACCATTTCTGCTCCGGGAATTGTCATTCCGCCCCGGGATCCATTTCCATATGTTATGCCCGACCTGATCTGGCATCCGGAAGAGGCTGAAGATACTGGCCCCCCGGATCAAGTCCGGGGCAAGCTCTTCGTCGCGCTTCGCTTGCCCGGAATGGGGAGAGGAACATACAAGGTGAGAAGACAAGGAAGATCTTGACAACTGTCACGTTATGCGTTACAGTGGCACCGTGATCAAGACATTCGGCGACAAAACATACCCGGGGATTTTTCATGACTGGCGGGTCAAATCGACTCCAGCCTGATTTGTTGAAAAGGGCTCTCAGGCGGCTTGAATACATTGATTATGAAAGTTGCCTGGATGATCTCAGGGTTCCACCCAGTAACCGCCTGCACAGCTTGAAGGGAGATCGAAAGGGGCAGTATGCGATCTCGATCAATGACCAATGGCGGATCTGCTTCAGTTTTCGGGATGGTGACGCATACGATGTCGAGATCATTGACTACCATTGAGGTGTAAAGATGAGTATAGAAAATAGGGGAGTTCGAAAAGTATCGCCTGCGCATCCGGGTGAAATTCTCCGTGATGATTTCATGCCGGACTTTAAGCTGACGACCGCGAGCCTGGCTGCGGCGCTGGGCGTTTCGCGCCAGACGGTCAATGAGCTTCTGCGTGAACGCCGTTCCCTTACGCCCGTCATGGCGCTGCGTTTGTCGCGGTTGTTCGGCAACACGCCCGAGTTCTGGCTTAATGCCCAGAGGGCTTATGATCTGTGGCATGCGCAGGAAGACAGCCGGGCTGACCTTGAAAAAATAAAGCCGCTCCATGCGGATTAGTATTAAAAACCAGGGACACTCCCCATATTTCCAAATAGAAGCGATCAGCCGGTTTCCCATTTTTAATGATTGTAAAACGAAAAACGCCTGATGGGCGAAGGATATGGACTATAGCTTCAATCTGACATTGTTTCCGGTATTTAGAAGACTGGTCGTTCCTGGCGGGAAATATGGGGAGTGTCCCTGGTTTTTTAAGAATAATTCAGGTCTTACGGTCCGCATTTTTTTCCGGGGCCCAGTGGGTCAGAAAAGAAAGAAGCATGGCAATTGACACCAGCGCCAGCCCCGCCTGCCAGATAAGGGGCGAACGCTCCAGACCTGAGGAGATCAGGGCGAGGCCGGCTATCACGAGCAGGCTTGAATAAATGTAAAGCTTCTGTTTCATTTTCTTCAGCTCAGGACGTATATAAGCATGGTCGCGGCCGAGATAATGCAGGCGGTCATAATGCTCCACGGGAGCGCCCTGGCGAGAATTACCCCGAGCCTTTCGGAAATACCTGTTACAGCGGCCCCGAGGAGGGCGTCCCCGGGGGATATGGCGTTTCCGGTAGCTCCCCCGGCAAATTGCCCGGCCAGTGCAAGCTCGACCTGTATTCCTTCCGCCTGGGCCGCCGTTGCCTGTAGCGGCGCGAACAGCACGTTGGACGCGGTGTTGGAGGAAGTTATCAGGGACCCGATCAGCCCGATGAAGTTACTCGCTCCGACATAGGCCATGGTCGGCGCGACATGGGCCACGCCCAGGGCCAGGATAATTATCTGTCCTGAATGGTCCATCACTTTGCTGATCAGCAGAAGAGCCGTTATGGCCGTTGTTGCCGGGAGGGCGTCCTGTGATGCCGACAGGATAATGGCGCCCGGCGTGAACTCCGGGGGATAGGCCTTTTTCTTCCGGAACAGAAGGTATCCCGCCAGCGCCGACAGAAGCAGCAGCGTTCCCGGGTGTGTCAACGGCGTGAAAGACGAGTAGGCGTCCGTGGCCTCGTTATAAACCCCGTATTCCGTCGTTGTTTCGGGGAAGGGCAGGCCCACCCTGACCTGCTCGAGAAAGTCCCGGATAAAGGGAATCATGAGCGCAATGATCGAGATTGCCGCCAGGAAGGCGTAAGGGGCCAGGGCCGCCGCCAGCGACAGCCCCGTTTCTTTCTTGTCCTCCCCGGCGGAGTCGTCCTTCCGCCCCCCGTGAAATCTTTCTTCCTCCTCCCTGGCCGCCCGCTTGGACTCCTCCGTGAACACCCGGTCCGGCTCGTCCTCGTCATGCTGCCGGTAAAAGCTCCATCGTCCCAGAAGGAAAGTTGCACCGAGTGCCGCAGCGGAAGCGAAAAAAACCGCCAGCGGCGTTATAAAAGGAAGCAGGATGATCTGAAGCCCGCCGTGGAGCAGCGAAATGACCGCAATTGCCGGGAACCCCCTTTTGAGCGCCCACAGCCTGCCGTACATCCAGGCGATCGTAAGGCCGCCAGCCAAATTCGGAATCCAGATGAGGAGGCCGGAGTAGAGGAACAAAAGTTCCCTGTTCGGGATGTCGACGACGGCGAGGGTGGCGAACCAGCCGGCGCCAAGCGTCCCGTACATGTTGGCCCAGGCGGCGCCGATCAACGGCAGCACGACGGCGTAGACCGGCTTCACCCCGAGTCCCACCAGGAGGGGCGAAGTAATGGCGATCGGCGTCCCGAACCCCGCGATTCCCTGGATGAAGGACGACAGGACCCACGCGAAGGCCAGGACAACGAGGAGCCGGTCGGGGAGGAGCTTCCTTATCCCCTGCTGTATGGCGATGAAAGCCCGCGCCTTTTCAACAGTATTGTAGAGGATGAGCGCCGGCCAGATGACATAGAGGATGAAGATCGCGTCCCAGATTCCCTTGCCGGCGGCAACGGCCATGGTCCGCAGGGGGGTATGGAACAGCGCGATTGCGGAAACCGCCCCAATTGCAAGCGCGGCCGGCGCGGCGGAAGATGTGGACCATCTTCGCCAGATGAGGAGCAGCAGGAGGGCCAGGATCGGGAGAGACGATACGGTCCAACTGAGGACGGTTATGGGTAATTCCGTTGCGGCCACGAATCATCCCTGCTCCAGGCGTTTATTTTTCGTCCTTACTGAACAGCCTGGCCGCGGGGGGGATCAGTGCGCCAATCGCAAATATGGCCAGGCCGGCCTGCCACACCAGGGGCCGGCCCCAGGCAAAACCCCAGCTGATGATCGGAAGCGAGGCAAGAAGAAGAATGAGGGAGATTGCGAGTCCTTTCATCTTTTCACCTCAGAAAATTATCAGGGCGATCGTGGCCGCCCCGGTCAGCAGGGAAACGGCTATCGCCCACGGGAACGTTTTCTTCAGGACCTCGCCCTCGCGCCCCGGGATGCCGGCGGTCCCCGTCCCCAGGACTGCATTGGCGGGGGCCACTGCATTGCCGATGGCCCCGCCGGTGCTCTGCGCGGCGAAGATCGCCGATTCGGAAAGGGTCTCGAGTTCGGCCACCCTCATCTGCAGCGGCATGAAAAGCACGTTGGATGCCGTATTGCTGGAAGTCATGAACGCGCCGAGCACCCCGATGAAATTGGCGAAGTAACTGTAAACCAGGGGGGGCGTTGTCACGGCCACGCCTTCGGCCAGGGTTATGACCTGGCCGGAGTGGTCCATAATCTTGCTCATCGTCAGGAATCCGATGACGGCAACGGATGAAGGTATTGCCGCCGAGGCCATCCCGCCGAAGATTCCGGAAATATCATCTTTGCGTTCCGCCCACTCACGATAGAAGCCGCGGTACAGGTAGTAGAGCCAGGTGAGTACGGAAGATATGATGAGAAACGTCCCGGGGTGGGTCAGGGGTGTGAAGGGCGAATAAGGTGTCTTGGCTTCCTGTCCGACACCGTACCCCGTTTCAACCTGCGGGAAGGGGAAACCGACACTGTATCTCTCGCCGAATTCCTTAAGAACGGGGACCAGGAGGATAGATACGGACACGACAGTCAGAATTGCATAAGGGACCAGAGAATCGATGAAACCCATCACCGGGCGCGCCTCTTGTACCTTTTCCTGATCGCTGAGGATGGTCGATAGTTCCCTCAGGTCAGGATCTTCCTCACTGTATCGCTTCAGCCGCGACAGGGGATAGAGACAGGCCATTGCGGCTGTCCCGGCGAGAAAGTTTGAAAGCACCGGGGTCCAGAACATGAGGAGGATCTGGAGCCCGCCATGGACAAGGCTGATGATCAGCACCATCGGTGCGGAACGGGCGGCTGCGGACATGCGGCCGTATATCCAGGCGATGGAAAAGCCGGCCGTGATGTTCGGAATCCACAGAAGGGCAGCCGTTTCCAGGGCCGTTTTCAGCTCATTTTCTATCTGGACCACCTGCTGCGTGGCAATCCAGCTTACGGCTATGGTCCCGAACATGTTTGCCCAAGCGTGGCCTATGAGCGGTATGACTACGGCGTAAATCGGCCGCACTCCGATGGCGAGCATGAGCGGCGCCACGACGGCAATGGGTGTCCCGAACCCGGCAACCCCCTGGAGGAAGGACGCGAAAATCCATCCGAACGCGAGGATCAGGAAGAGCTTGTTCCGGCTGAACCGCTCGATGCCCCTGCTGAGCGAATCGAACGCCCCCGCATTATCAGCTGTGCGATATAGCAGCAAGGCCGGCCAGATGATATAAAGGATGAAAACGGCATCCCACACGCCCTTACCGGCAGCCACCGCCAGCACCTCGCCGGAAGAGCGGAACATGGCCAGCGCGACGACGACCGCTGCTCCCACGGCAACAGGCGCTGCGGCTGCCGAGCCCCATCTCAGCATTATGAGCAATAACAGGAGAATAATAATGGGAGCCATCGCGCTCAGCCAGAACGTGATGTTAAGGGGCAATTCGTTTACAGTCATAAATCACACTTTCCAATAGACCGTCACCCGCCTTTGTCCGGATCGCCTTCACCGTCCGCCGTGAAAAATCTGGTTATAAGCGGTATGGCCATTGCCGCGAAAAATACGGCGAGGCCGGCCCATGTTCCTGAAATGCTTCCCGCGATTGCCGAGCGGTACATCCACACGCCGCCTGCTCCGGCAAGCAGGACACCGATCCCGAGTCGCCACTCGCTTTTCTTCAGCCACTTCATTGTGGTGCACCCATATAAAAAACAATCACTGCAATGAGCCCCGCAAGGGCCACCGAGATCATCATAAAAACCAGGGTCCGGCGAATCACGCTTCCCTCCTGTCCGGGTATGCCGACGGCGCCCGTGCCGAGAAGGACATTGCCGGGGGCAATCGAGTTGCCGATTGCCGCCCCCGCTGTCTGGGAAGCAAGGGAAACGGACGTCGGAATGAACAGGGCCTCCGCCGTGCTTTTCTGGAGAGGGCCGAACAGGATATTGGAAGACAGGTTGCTCGAAGTCATGAATGCGCCGAGGCTTCCTATGAACGGGGCTGTAAAGGCGTAAGCCGTGCCGCTCGCCACGTTGGCGATGCCCAGGGCCAGGACCATAATCTGCCCCGAGCCCTCCATCACCTTGGCCAGGGGGATCAGCGCGAAAAGAGCCATTGCCGACGGGATGCTCGTTTTGACGGTATTGACGAGGATGTCGTCGATCCTCATTCCCGGGATATGCCCGCGCAGTTTAAATAACAGGAAAGCAATCAAGGCCGAGGCCAGCAGAAAGGTCCCCGGATGGGTCAGGGGCGAGAAGGCGCTGTAGGCCTCCTTCGCCTCCGTCACCACGCCCATTCCGGTTTCGAGCCGTGGAAAAGGAAGTCCTACCTGGAACGATTCCAGGCTGTCCCGGACCGGCGGGACCAGGAGGACGCCGACAATAAGCACAATGAGAACAAGGTACGGCGCCAGGGCGGTTGACAGAGGCATTTCCTCCCTCCTTCCCCCCTCTCCGAGCGCCTCTTCCTCCAGGGCGCGTCCCAGATCTTTCTGGTCCTCCTCCCGCATGACGGGGCTTTGCTCCACAGCCGAGTCGCCCCTGTACCACCGGGTGCGGGCCAGGCCGATGACTGCAAAGACGGCTGCCGTGGCGGGGACAAAACCGGCCAGTGTCGGTATGAACGGAGCCAGCGCCAGCTGTCCTATTCCATGAATACCGGAAATGATAAGAACCGCCGGGAGCGCCTCCTTCAGGCCTGCTTTCCTCCCATACAGCCAGGCAATTGAAAACCCGGCCAGGAGATTGGGAATGAAAAGCATGCCGGCGGCAAGTCCCGCCGTGAACATCGGGTCCGGTATATCTGCCGCGAGCCGCAGGCCCTCCCACGCCACGGCGAGCGTCCCGAAGGTATTGGCCCAGGAATGCCCGATGAGGGGGATGATAACCGCCCAGAGCGGCTTCACTCCCACGGCGACCAGCAGCGGCGCCGTCACCGCTATGGGCGCGCCGAACCCGGTGATCCCCTGCAGGAAGCTTGCGAAAACCCACCCGAAGGCGAGAATATGGAGAAGGTTATTCGGGGTGTAAGCTTCGATCCCTATCCGCAGGGACCGGAAGGCGCCCCCCTCTTTGGATATCTGGTAAAGCAGCAGCGCCGGGACAATGACGTAAAGAATGAAAACGGCATCCCAGAGCCCTTTCACGGTCTGGAGGGCCATATTCCATGCCGATGTTTCGAAAAATAAAAATGCCGCGCCCATTGCGAGAAAATAGCCGGCTGGCGCGGCGCTGGCCGCCTGCCACCTCAGCCCCACGAGCAGAAACAGGATCGCCGCCAGCGGCACAATAGCGACTATCCACAAGAAGAGGGAGACTGCTATATTCGATCCAGGCATTCCCGCCTCCGTGCAACAGGTCTTCAGGGGGGTTGATCAGGCGCCCAGGGCGATCCCTTCTCCCCGGGGGTCTGCCCCGCCGTGCAGGGTATTGCTCGCCCGGTCAATCCGTATTGCCTGCGCATGTCCCATCTTCTGGGAGAAATGTTCAAGTATCTGCACGTCGTGGCCGCGGCGCTGCAGGTCGGTAAGTATGCCGTCCCGCACGCGGCTCTCTACCTTGAGCGAACTCGATTCCTCGCCCCACGTCCGGCCGTAGAGCCACCGGGGCGCCTCGATCGCCTCCTGCACGTTGAACCCGAAATCGACGAGGCGGGTCAGCATGGCCGCCTGTGTCTGCGGCTGGCCCTCTCCCCCCATTGTGCCGAAAAGCAGGGCCGGTTTGCCGTCCTTAAGGGCCATTGCCGGAATTATTGTATGGAACGGCCTTTTGCGTGGCTCCAGGAAGTTCACGTCATCGGGGTCAAGTTTGAAGAAGGAGCCCCTGTTCTGCAGGAGGATGCCTGTGCCCGGGGGCATGAATGCCGAACCGAACTCGAAGTAGACGCTCTGGATCATTGAGACGCACAGCCCTTCGCCGTCGACCGCGCACATGTAACAGGTGTCCCCTGAGGCTCCGGGGCGCGGCCTGCGCTCCTTATCCTCGGGCGAGGGGGCCTGGGGTTTTCGGGGGATGCCCGGACGGATGTCCCGGGGCGGGCGCGCCTGCTTCATATCGATTTCGTCTGCGCGGTCCCGGGCGTAGTCCTTGGAGAGAAGCCTGTCGTACGGAATCGCAATTTTCCCGGGATCGCCGATCCATTCGTCCCTGTCGGCGAAGACCAGCTTAACGGCCTCGGTCATCATGTGGTAGTAGTCCGCGGTCCCCTCGCCCGTCTTTTCCATGTCGCAGGTCTCGAGGATGTTGAGGAGCATGAGCGTTGCGATCCCCTGCGTATTGGGCGGGAGCTCCGTTACCTCATAGCCGCGGTAAGTCGTTCGGAGGGGGTCGACCCACTCTGATGCATGGGATCCGAAATCGTCCTCCGTGAGGACGCCCCCCGCATTGCGCAATCCCTCAATAATTTTCCGGCCCAGACTGCCGGTGTAGAAACTCTGCGGTCCTTCGGATGCAATTGTCTCCAGGGACGAAGCGAGGTCCTCCTGCTTTAGAACAGACCCGGCGGGGGGAGCGTTTCCGCCGGGCAAATAAATACGCGCCGCAGATTCAAACCGGCGGATTGTCCCGCTGTATTGCGCAACATAGTCGGAAAACTTCTGCGAAACGGGGAACCCGTTGCGGGCGTACCCGACGGCGGGGCCGAAGAGCGCCTCCCATCCTAATTTCCCGAACTTTCGATGCAGCTCCGACCAGGCATGGACCACTCCGGGCACGGTGTTCGCCGCCAGGGGGCCGCGGGCGTGTATCTCGTCCCATCCCCTTGAGCGATACAACTCTGCATCAACCCTCTCCCCGGAACGGCCGGACCCGTTAAGGGCCGTTACGGTTCCCGAACCGGGACTCCAGGCCTGCGCGAACATGTCGCCTCCCAGTCCGGCCATATGGTTATAGACAACACACAGGACGGCATTGGCGGCAATGAGCGCGTCTGCGGCTGAGCCTCCTCGGTCGAGCATGGAATACCCGGCCGCACTGGCCAGGTAATGTGACGTGGCAATCATGTGACGGGCGCCCATCACCACGGGCCTCCCCGTAACATAGGCATACCCCCGGCGCAACATGGCTTCTACTCCTCCCGTTTGTATTTAAAACACGAACACAAGACTGACCGAACCGTAGATGACCGTGTTATCTGCGTCATCCAGCGGTTTTCTTGCCTTGGTCAATGCCGTCTCCCTCACGAGCAGAAAAGCGCCGGCCTTTACAGACCAGGCCCCGTAATCTGAAGGCACTATCTTGAGCGGCATCGACCCGACGAGGCCGAGACTCCCGTATACCGGCGTGCTTTTATCGGCGCCGTAATAATCATCGATTCCCATTCCGAAAACGACGGGCAAATTGATCTGGAATCTGCTGTCTGAAAAAGGCTTGAACCCGGGATCGACTGAAAGCTCGGCGTAAACGCCCTTTCCATCGGAAACAGGGACAGCTATCTTGACCTGGGGATTAAGCTTGTCCATGAACAGCGCGGCACCCTGATATCTCCCCGTGAACGCAATTTCCCGGGAAGACCCGAACTGTCCGTTTGGACTAGTAAATGCTCCGAACGTGATGCCGAATTGCCAGTCCTTTCCGGCTCGCATCACCAGACCCGCGTTAGGGTTTGACTCGTACCAGGTCTTTGGCGAGCGGGAGTCCGGGAAGAGATCGGTTTCCGCAAACGTGTTTTCGATGCCAACATTCAGATAAAGGTCGCTTACCATCCCCGGTCTGTCCCTCAGGATCTCTGCGATAATCGATACGGATACGGCGCCTCCCCAGTACCTGGGGTCCTCCTTGATTCCGTCGTACCGGCCCCGGCTGTAGTCCGCCGAGATGGCCCCGATACTTCCCTGGAGATGTATTTTTTCTGGTTTTATTCTCTCGAAAGATGAAATCGTCCCCAGCGAATCGGTGGTCAGGACCTCTTTTGACGCATCCTCCGCGGCTGAAGCCGCCTGAAATCCCAATGCCGCGGCGATCAAAACCATAGCTATCCCTCTCACGGCTGATTTCATTGTTTTCCCCTTCAGTCCCGAGTCTGAAAGCAATTCCTGCCGGCCGGGCCGCTTCTTTCATTCTTAGAGTATAGTCCGCGCTGTTAAGGGAACAACCGGGCAAAATCTCATTTTGGCGAGGAAATTGTATTAAGGAGGAGGAAAAAGTATTTCGGCCATAACCGGGCCGAAGCTATGGCAGAAAAAATAGGGACACTCCCCATATTTCCAAATAGAAGTGATCAGCCGGTTTTCCCATTTGTTAAACTTGTAAAACAAAAAACTCCTGATGGCCGGAGGATATGGGCTATTGCTTCGATCTAACATTATTTCCGGTATTTAGAAGACTGGTCGTTCCTGGCGGGAAATATGGGAAGTGTCCCTACGTCGCCTCGCCGGGAAATCCGGCAGCAGGGAGCAAAGGATTCCCGGGGATATTCAGAATCTCATAACAGGGCCGAAGCTATGGCAAAATAAATCAGCAGCCCTAAAATATCGGCGAGCGAAGTGATGAGGGGACTGCTCGATACCGCCGGGTCCTGTCCGAGCCGCATCAGCACCAGAGGCAGGGCCGCTCCAATGATGTTCGAGAAAACGATTATGAATGCCATTGCCAGGCTTATCACCATGGCAATTTCCAGGCCGCCCCTGAACAGGCCCAGAAAGGAACTCACCGCCCCCAGGGTCGCTC
Organism: Syntrophales bacterium; assembly: GCA_028712885.1. Classification (GTDB taxonomy): domain Bacteria; phylum Desulfobacterota; class Syntrophia; order Syntrophales; family UBA4778; genus JAQTPK01. The sequence continues at coordinate 11,856 of JAQTPK010000021.1, forward strand.
CGAGCAGCACGCCCACCCGCAATTCCTTCATCAGCGCCCGGAACCATTCGCCCGGTTTTATATCGCCCATTGAGAGGGCCCTTATTATGAGAGTAGCCGATTGAGCTCCCGTGTTGCCGCCGCTTGCGATCAGCAGGGGAATGAAAAATGCCAGCGTGATAAAAGAGCCGATGAGTTCTTCGTTGGCCCCCACTACGCCGGAAGAGATAATGTTGATGCCGAGCAGCATCATCAGCCAGAGCACTCGTCGCTTATAGAGCGTCCAGACGCCCGCTTCGCTGTAGCTCGTTTTCAAAGGCAGAACCGCCCCCGACTGGTGGAAGTCCTCCGTGAACTCGTCCTGGGCCACATCGAAAAGATCATCGAATGTGACAATCCCGAGCAGCACTCCGCTGTCATCCGTCACGGGCAGCACTTCGAGATCGTACCGGCTGACAAGCTCAACCGCCTCTTCACGGTCCCTCAAGGCGGTAATGCTGATCACGAAATAATCCATGATATTCTCGATCCGCTGTTCGGGTCCGGCCAGGATTATTTCCCTCAATTCGATGGAGTCCAGCAACTTCCACCTGCCGTCCGTAACGTAAATGGAATTTACGGTTTCACTGCCGGCGCCCTTTAAGCGGATCTGCTCGATGGCCCTCTGAATTGTCCAATCGGGGCGGACGGCCACATACCTCGGCGTCAGCAGCCTTCCCACGCTCTCCTCGGGAAATCCGAGAATTTCAAGAGTCTCCTTCCGCTCGGAGGGGCCGAGCAGATTTATCAGCCTCTGGATCGCCTGGCCGGGGAGGTGATGGAGAAAATCAACCCTGTCGTCAGGCTCCATATCGGTCAGAAACCTTCGGACTTCCTCGTCGGTAAGAGAAGCAAGGAGCAGGTCTTTTTGCCTGGAATCCAGGTAGGAGAAAACTTCCGCGGCGGTATCCCGGTCAAGGCGCCGAAGCAGCATGATGAACCGCGGCGCATCCAGCGTAAGCAGGAACTCTGCTGCATCGGGAGCAGGCGTTCTGGAAAGCAGCCGCCCGGCTGACTCAAAATCCCCCCGTGTTACAAGCGAGTTAAGGTTCTCCAGGTCAAGGCCGGACTTTTGTGTCGTATCAAAATCCATTCCCCACCTCCCATGCCGGCCCTCGCTGCGCCGGGTTCTTTTAATCGTGATTGTAATATATTTCACCATGTCGTTCATACGCCGGAAACAGTTTTTTTGCCCTGAAGGAACTAAGAACACCCGGATCAGGAAGCTGTTTCAGACGATCTGTGAAATCGTCATATTTGACATACACAGGGGTATTTGCTAATTATTCGTATCTTTCTGAAGAGGAGCGGAGATTTGCGATGGCAGAAGATATTCGCTGGGTGAAAACGCATTGCGCCCGCATGGACCACGGCGGCTGCGGCCTGCTGGTCGGAGTAAAGGGCAATGCGATTGTCGAGGTGAAAGGAGACCCGGATGGGTTTCTGAACAAGGGATATACATGTTTTAAAGGAAGGGTATCCGCCGACCGCCTTACGCACCCGGACCGCCTCCTGCATCCGCTGAAGCGGGCCGGAGAGCGGGGAGAGGGGAAATGGCGGCAGATTTCCTGGGACCAGGCGCTGGATGAAATTTCCGCAAACCTCCTGCGGATCAAAGAGACGCACGGGGCGCGGGCCGTGGCTTTCGGCGTAGGCATGCCGAAAGGACTCGAGCATTTCGTGCTGATCAGGCTGGCCAACATCTTCGGTTCGCCTAATGTCGTCGCCATTCAGGACGTCTGCCATGCCGGGCGGGAAGTAACGGGCATGCACACGTGCGGATTCTATCCGGTGGCCGATTTCCATAACCCGACGAAGCTGATGTTCTTCTGGGGCAGCAATCTCGCGTCCACCAATGAGGAGGGGAACATCTACAGCCAGGTAACCGCCCGGTTAAAAGACGGGGCCCAATTGATTGTCGTAGACCCGCGAAAAACGGAGCTGGCCCGGAAGGCGGACCTCTGGCTGCAATTGCGGCCCGGCACGGCCCAGGCGCTGGCCATGGGAATAATCAATGTTATCTGCGAGGAATCCCTTTACGACAGGGATTTCGTGGAAAAATATACCCACGGGTTCGAGGACCTGAAGCAGGAGGCAAAGAAGTACCCTCCTGACAAGGTAGAGGAAATCACGTGGGTGCCGGCCGAACTGGTGCGCAGGGCCGCCCGCATGTACGCCGCGGCCAGACCGGCGACGCTCCAGTGGGGCAACGCGATCGAGCACGACATGAATGTTTTCGATTCAGCCCGCTCGCTCGTGTGCCTGATGGCCGTCACCGGCAACCTCGACGTCCCCGGGGGGAATATCAATGCCCGTGAGCCCAAGATTATGGGCCTGGCGCAGTTCGTCCGCGCCGGCCTCATTCCGGACAAGCGCAAGGAGATGTTGGGCGCCCATTACGGGGTGATCCCGCGGTTCATGACAACCCCGTCGACTTTTTTCCGCAGAGCCGTCCTGGACAGCGCGCCCTATCCCGTCCGGGGTTATTACGGCATGTGCACGAACCCGATGGTCGCCTGGGCGGACAGCCGGCTTACCTATAAAACCTTCCAGGGCCTCGATTTCTCCGCAGTAGCCGATATTTTCATGACGCCGACGGCCGCCATGGCGGATTTTGTTCTGCCCGTTGCCCACCAGTACGAAATGAACGACATCGGCCACTACGGGATCGGCCACGGTCTGGTCCTGGCCCGGCCCAAGGTCGTCGATCCGCCCGGGGAATGCTGGCCGGACATGAAAATTCTCAATGAGCTGGGAAAAAGGGTGAGCCCCCCCGAGTTGTGGCACGAGAATCACGAGGAATTCCTGGAGGACCTCGTCCGGCCGGCGGGACTGACATACGGGGAGTTCGTCGAGAAAGGCTGCCTGAAAGGGCCGGAAATATTCAGATCGTACGAGAGCAAGGGTTTTCCGACACCCACCGGCAAGGTCGAGCTGCGGCTGAGCACCGCCGAAAAGTTCCGCCTCAAGCCCCTACCTGAGTTCACCGGGCTGCCGGAAGCCGAGGACGCCGAATATCCCCTGACCGTCATCAGCGCGAAGAGCCGCTACTACCTCCTGTCGTCCTACCGGTGGGTGGCGAGGCTGCGCGAGAAGCGGCCGCAGCCGCTGACCGAGATCCATCCCGAAACGGCCGCCCGATACGGGATAGCCGACGGAGACGAAATCGTCATCGAGACCAGGTACGGGTCCATAACGCAGCGCGCCTGCCTGACCGATATCATCCACCCGCGCGTGATCAGCGCCGCCCTGGGATGGTGGTTCCCCGAGGGCTCCCCCGAAACTCAGTACGAATGGAAGAGGTCCAATTTCAATATGCTGACCTCGGCCGGGAAACTTGGCAAAGAATTCGGTACGCCGAATATCATGAATCTGCCCTGCAGGATCCGCAAGGCGGCAGGAGAAGCAATCACGTCGTAACGTCAACTGTGATCGGTAATAATCGGGCGGGAGACGGGGCAGCCCCCGCTCCCGCCCGGCTGTATGGACTTCTTTACTTCCTCATTGATTTCTCGAAAACGACGTCAGCCTTTTTTGCCCTTTCCTCGTCCTTTGCGGCCTTTTCAGCCATTGCAGCCTTTTCCTCTTCCGCCTTCGCAGCCTTTTCCTCCGCAGCTCTTGCGGCCTGTTCGGCGCGGGCCGCGGCCTCGGCTGCTTTAGCTGCCGCCGCATTGGCGTCTTCCGCCTTCTGCAGGGCCTGATCGGCTTTTGCATTTATCTGCTCTTCGCGCTGCTGCACTTTCTCGAGGTCGCCGGTCGTTGCGCAACCTGTGAGAGTAATGCCGGCGGCGAGCAGCATTGCCATAATCCAGTAAACCTTTCTCATTTTCTACTTACCTCCTTTCTTTATTCACACCACCTGTGAAAGTTAAACCTCGACGCATCATCACCGGGACGGCGGCCGATCTATTCATTCCCGGCAGGCTCGATCAATACGCCGTCGATTCCCAGATCGACCTTCAGCCGCCTGGCGGCATTCTCCGCTTCGCTGACATTCTTGAAGGGGCCCGCAAGGACCCGATACCCGCCGCCGCTCGGCAGCACTCTTGCCGGGATCGGCGGCCCCTGATGGTTGATCATTGCAGCGGTCCTCAAGGCGTCAACTTCTTCGCGTTCTTTCGCGGCCAGAACATACCACGCATCCATATTCAGTTCGGGGACTTCCGGTTCGCCGTGAAATTTGCCCGGGTGTTTGATTTCCACAAGTTCCGCGGCTTCCTTCATGCTTCCTTCGCGGAGCTCCAATACCGGAACAGGGATACCCCGGGCCTCGGCTACGGCCTTCTCGACTTTTCTCCAATCGATCTCCCGGTTCCACCGCTTTTCGATTTTTCTCAATCTGGCAAACGTCTTCTCCAACTCGCCCGCGTTCGAATTTTCCAGGGCCGGATGGACCTCCAGGTAAAGTACTCCGCCGCGCCGGCCTATGAGGTACGGCTGATTGACGATGAACACGGGTGTTTTAACGGGAGTGTTCTCATAAAGCTTTTTTACATTTTCGGGATAAAGCCGCATGCATCCGTTTGTCGCCTTAAGGCCGATGCTGGCCGGTTTATTCGTGCCATGGATCAGATATCCGGGTTTATCCAGGTACAGCGCGTATTCCCCCAGCGGATTCAGAGGGCCCGGCGGGACTTTATCAGGCAGAGGGTCTCCTTTTTTCCGATGGTCGTCGGCTATTGAGGCGGGCACATGCCAGGTCGGCCGCCTTATCTTGCGCCTTACGCATGTTTCACCCAGGGGCGTAGGCCGCTCTTCGGAGCCGATGCCGACCGGATAGGTCCATACGGTCAATGACACGGAATTACCCTTTCCTCTGAATTGAAAAAGCCTCATGGCGGCCAGGTTGATCACGATGCCTCTCCTCGGGGCGTCCGGCAGTGTAAAGCTCAGGGGCAATATGATACGCCTTCCGCCGTCAGGCACCCATACGTCCACATCCGGATTCGCCGCACTGATTTCCTTGATTCCCAGGCCGAAGTGTCTTGCGACATCGGGCAGCGTGTCGCCCTTTTTAAGCCTGATGACAGCAAGCCTGCCCAGCACGTCATCTTCTTTCAGAACCGAAAACCTGTTTTTTCCGATCTTGTCTTCCGATTGGATTGGAAACTGCCCGTACTGGAGCCGTGCATGATTCACGACGGCGCATCCATGAAGATACAAGATGAATAGCAGCAGAACTGTTATAGAAAAAATATTTCTGCACATTGTTCATGGTCGGATCTCGACAACGGTGCCATTGGGCACCAACTTCTCGATTTCTTCTATTTCTTCGTTCGTCACGGCAATACAACCTTTTGTCCAATCAAGATCTGCATGTTTTGCTCCAATCCGGGAAGCTCCGGTCCTCATGCCGTGAATCATGATATCCTCGCCCGGATGAACGCCGCGTTCTTGGGCTCGCTTTTTGTCCTGCTCGTTCGGATAAGAAATATGGAGCGACAGGTGATAACGGCTGTTGCTGTTCCTCGAATCAATGAAATAAATTCCCTCCGGGGTTTTGTCATCGCCTTCCCTTTCCTTTGGGCCGTTCGGGTCGCCCCCCAGGGCAACCTTGTATTCCTTGAGCGCCTTGTTTTTCGAAAGTAATGTCAATCGCCGCGCTTTCTTTTCAATGAGAATCCTGTCCGCCGGTCCGTTCTTAAAGGCGTAAACGGTTCGTTCCAGCGCTTCAACCCTCTTTTGCAGTTCGGCAGTCTCATCCCGCCTGCTTCTAACCTCTCGATCCAGAGTCTCTATCCGCGCATGCTGGGCGACGATCCTCTTGTCTTTGGCAATTTCTTTACTGATGAGATAGATCATCAGATCGCTTTCCTGCCTGTATCTGCTGCCCGGGTAATCCTTTTTGAGTTTCCGGAAACACTCCAGAGACTTCCGATAATCTTTCTGCACGTTCCTGAAATGGGAATAAATCACGCCCATCTCGAACAGGACTCTGTCTTCTCCCACCCCGGGATGCTTCTCAATGATCTGCTGATATTTGTTCAAAGAGGCCGGGTAATTTCCCTCCCTGAAAAACTCCTGCGCTTCTTTGAAAGCCGATCCGGCCGCATAGCCCTGAAAATGACTGCACCCGCAAATAAGGATTAAGGTTATGCTGCAGAACAGAAAAGAGCGCTTCGCACTTTGCGGTGCAATTTTAATATCCACTCTCCTGTTTTTTGGAGTCAAAAGACCGCCCGGTATTGCCGGTAGAAGGCAGTTGAAAACGTACTCGCAACATATGTGCCACAAACGTTTTGGCGTCCGGTAAGTAACGGATTTTAAAAAGGTAAGATCAAAAAGGAGGGCATGGGCATTCAATTGTCCGCAAGAGGCAATTGCAGGAGATTTCCTACAGGTCATTGATTCCGATCTGCGGAATTCCGGAAGGAGGTCGTCTGCTTGCAGAGAGCGGGGTGAAACCGGGATCGAGGACACCGTATTTTATCTGGTGTCCTTTATTTCCTTCACTTAATGTCTTTTTATATAAAATACGCGGGTTTTTCGGGCTTCCCACACCGAGACGCAAAGAATGAGATAAGTTCCCGGCTCACAGTTCAGTTCGCGGTTCTTCAACACCGGACTGCTGCAGGACACTGTAAACCGTGAACCGGGAACTGCGAACTAAGAATTCCAGAACGGATTATAAGTTTTTGTTTTCGTGTAATGCATGTAGCCGATATTGGCGCCGGCCCGGAGGCCCACCCCCAGCCGTATCGGCGCGAGAACGACATTATCGCGCTGCTGGTAATTGATGCCTGCGCCGCCCACAAAATAAAAGCTGCCGTCCACCGCCGGATAGCGCCGGAAGATCTGCTCGGTCTTGTCGAGGTGATAAACCAGCACAAAGACCTTCGCCGCATTGCCTCCGAAATCGAAGCCGATGGAGGGACCGCTCCAGTGGACCTTCCGGCTCCTGCCGTCCTTGAACTGCAGCACGCCGTCACCGTAGCGCAGGCCCGCGATTATCGCTCCGCTTGCCTCCTCGCCTCTGATGCAGGCGTTCGGCCGGCCGTGATCCTTGAACGCCTTCTCGATCACCTTGGCCAACCCCTCCGTGCTCTTCCCGAAAAATTCGGAGGCGTCCTTGAGAACGGATTCCTGGTCGAAAGTCTTATTGTCCTTTTTTTCGGCGGCGAGCGCCGGCGTTGCGATCAGAGCCAGGCTGATCAGCAGCGCCGATGACTTGAGAATGAACCCGATCATGAATTTTCCCCCTGATTGTTATGTCCGAAAAATATCCAGATCTTAATGAGGCCGCCTGATTAAAGCTGTCTTCTTCCGCCGCTGCGTTTTTTTTATCTTCATTTCCAGCCGGAGCGCCTCGGAGCGCGTCATCGGCACGCTCTGCGCCTCGATCCGGACGGGGAGCCTCCCGCGCGTGTACACGGCGCCCCTGCCGGCATTATGTTCCTTCATGCGCCTGGCAAGATCGTTGGTCACCCCGCAATAAAGGGTCCCGTCCGCGCACCGAACCAGGTAAACCAACCACATCTTATTTTCGCCTCGGGTCAGGTATATTTCAGGGGAATGTCAAAAATCAAGGGCCTGTTGCCCAAACAGTCCAGCGGTTTTCCGGAAATTTTCGGTGCGCGGGTGGGGCCGGGTTCCGGACGGCGCAATTAACAGGTCTTTTCGTTGCCGATCTTCTCGCAGCGAAGCGGCAGTAACGCACCCTGAGTCCGACCACCCACCTCGGCCATTACCCCATGCTCTGATTCCGGACGAATGTGCGTTACAGCGCAGCGAGAGATTAGAGCGGCAGAAAAGACCTGTGCGCCGGGAGGAATCCGACCCGACCGCCGGACATTGAAAGTATAAATGAGTTTATTTGAGCAACAGACCCTAAAGACCAGACCCCACCGGCACTTCAAAACTCTTTCCATTTTTCGAAAAGCGGATGCGGCTGGATTCAATCCGCTCGACGCGGACTCCGTCCACCGTGTCTCCCTCCCTCACGGTTGAACCGTTGACAAGCGCCCTGCGCCGCTCGATTTCTTCCGCCCAGATAATCCCGCCTATTGAAATCGGCGGGATGTCTCCCCGGGCGAATTTTCCGGCAGAGGTTTCGCCGGAGGCCTTATTCGAGGTTTTTCCCGGAACCTTCCCCGAAGCTGTTACGGGCGCGCTCCCGGCCTCCTGTTTCTTTTCAGCCTTACGGCGAGCGGCCTGACTTGCGGGGGGCTTCCCCGCCGCAAGCGGTTTCGCCATAACCGGGACGGGCGGAGCAGATTCGGATTGCGCGGGTTTTACCGGCGCCGGCTCGGCCGCCTTCGCCGGCGCATCCGGCACGGCTGCCGGAGCGGGCGCCGCCGGCTGCCCTTTTTCCGAAAAAAGGTAGTTCATTCCCGCCCCTGCGGCCAGGAGAGCGGCTGCCGAAAAGAGAATACAGGAGATCAGCAGGACTTTGCCGCGCTTCGTCCCGCTGCCGGAATGAAGGACGGCTGCAGCAATGTTCTTCTTCTGCAGGGTCCTGGACTTGTCCTTATCTATTTTTTTAAGGGCTTCAAGAATGAGGCTCATGGTTGTCGATTCGCTTCAGTCGCGGGATTTCAAAACGGTCGATGGACCGGTACAGGACAAGCATCGTCCTGTTCCCCACAATGCCGTCCATCTCAAGCCCGTAAGCAGCCTGGAAAATCTTGACGGCGGCCTGGGTGTCCTTGTCGTAAGTATCCCCCTGCGCGAGGTGGATCCCCGTCTCGCGCAAAAGCTGTTTCAGCAGTCTCGTTTCCTTCCCTCTGCTGCCGGGATAGAATCTTTCGGGGAGCTGGAGAAAATTTTTCCACGGGATATAAGCCTGTCCGGTCCAGTATTCCTTCAGGTCCGGCACCATTTTATCTCCCCTGACCCCGATCAGGGCCGCATAGCGCTTTTCCTCTTTTCCCGGAAAAGCCAGCTCCAGGATGGCCGGGCAGTCGATCTTTTTCAGGCTGTCAAGGTCTCCTGAAAAAGAGATGAGATTCAGCCCGCGCGGCTTGAGGGACGGCACAAAACCTTCGGGGTCAAATCCCTCTTCGGGGATCGGTTCCGCCTTCCAGAGGGGCGCCAGCTCATTAAAAGCCCTGCGCAGGCTTTCATTCTCCGAAATCTGCTCCAGCCAGGACCGGGTATCCCGGCCCGGTTCGGCAGGCGCTGCTTTTACCTGCTGTTCGGGGATCGCCGCAGGAACGGCGGCGGGCGCCGCAGCGGGCGGCCCGACAACAACGGCCTCCTTATAAAAGGGATCGAGCACCGCGCTGGACAAAGCGGTCATGTCAAGGACAAAAGGGGCCGCCGCCAGGAAAATCAGCAGAACGGCGAGGGGATAGAAAGCGGGCCGCATCAGGGCGGGCCGGCTCCCCTGCTTCGCCAGGTCCCTGATTCCGACGGCGGCGATACGGCCGGTGATTTCCCCCGCCTCGCGGGTGTAGCCCGCCAGCAGCGCCCGGTCGCAGGCGGCGTTTATCAGGCGGGGAAGACCTCCGGAATACCGGTAAACCTTTGCGACCGCCCGGCTGGAGAAGGATACCCGGCCCTGCGAAACTTCCAGTCTGTGATCGATATATGCTTTGGTATCGTTGAAATCCAGGGGCTTCAGATGATACCGCACGGTGATTCGCTGGCTGAGCTGGCGAAGGTTCCTTTTTTTCAGCAGATCGAGCAACTCGGGCTGGCCGGCCAGTATTATCTGGATCAGCTTGTCGCTGTTCGTCTCCAGATTGGAAATAAGCCGGATCTGCTCAAGGACTTTCGCTCCGAGGTTCTGGGCCTCGTCGATCACCAGAACGACCGTGCGCTTTTGGGCATTTTCCCGGATGAGAAAGCGGTTCAGTTTATCAAGGATGTCGTTGTCGGCTTCGTCTTCAAGGTCCGATACAATGCCGAACTCGCGCCCGATGCTCCGGAGCAATCCGGAAGGCGAGAGGGAGGGGTTGAAGACAAGCGCCGTCCGGTACTGGTCTGATTCCAGATGACTCAACAGGGTCCGGAGGACGGTCGTCTTGCCGGAGCCGACCTCCCCGGTCAGGCTGATGAAACCGACGTGGTTATTTATCCCGTACAGCAGGTGGGCAATTGCCTCCCTGTGATTCCGGCTCAGGAAGATGAACCGGGGATCGGGAGTCAGATTGAATGGCCTGTCTTGAAAACCGTAAAAATCCGAATACATGCAGCCGATCCACCGCCGTGATGGCAACAGAAACTTTTTTCCAAGTACATTATCGGCTGCGGAGACCAAAATATTGAATTATCAAGGTCACGGAAAATGGCATGAACAGCGAAAGTTGTTTCCGGAAGCGAGTTTTCGATTCGACGCGCCCTTTTCCAGGGGAGGGCGGGCTGTACGGCGGCGCGCGCCAGGAGCAGACTTTAAGCTTGCCGGGCTAAGCCTTATCGTATGCGGAAATCTGACCCCGGACAATAGTATTCCGATTCGCTTCGTGCAAGAAAAGGAGTGTATCTTCCTTTTTAAAGGAGCCCGAAATGAAATCCTTGAAATATCCAAGCCTGTTTCAACCCGGCAGGATCGGAAAGATCCGCATAAAGAACAGGATCGTCATGCCGCCCATGGCAACGAATTATGCCGGACCGTCCGGGGAGGTTACCGAGCGCCTCATCAAGTATCACGTGGAAAGGGCGAAAAGCGAGGTCGGGTTGATCATTATTGAAAACGTCCAGGTGAAATACCCGGAAGGCAAGAACGTCTCGTGCCAGCTCCGCCTCGACGACAGCAAGTATATCCCGGGGTTCCAGGAACTGGCGGAAGCGGTCCATCCCTATGGAACGAAGATCTTCATGCAGATCCACCACGCAGGAAGGCAGTATCATGGAATTGAGGGGGTGGAAGGCGTTGCTCCTTCCGCCATACCGGATGGATTTCTGAATGTTCCGGTGCGCGAATTGACCGCCGGCGAGATCCTGGATCTGATCGAAAGATTCTCGGAGACCGCCCTGCGGGCGATGAGCGCGGGAATTGACGGCGTGGAATTTCACGGCGCACACGGCTACCTGATAGGGCAGTTCATGTCCCCCCATACCAACCAGAGAGTGGATGAGTGGGGGGGAACATTCGAAAGGCGGATGAAATTTCCCCTGGAGATAATCAGGAGGACAAGGGCGAAGACAGGTCCTGATTTTCCGCTCTCTTTCAGGTTCAGCGCGGACGAATTTGTGCCGGGGGGGCTCAAGCTGGAGGATTCAAGGAAGATAGCCCGCATGGTCGAGGCCGCCGGAATAGACGTGATGCACGTGAGCGCCGGAATTTACGAATCCATGCCAATCATTCTGGAGCCCATGCGTTTCGCCGAGGGATGGCGCGTATATCTCGCGGAGGAGATCAGGAAGACGGTCAACATCCCGGTCATAACTGTCGGGGTGATCAGGACGCCGGAAGTCGCCGAGAAAATTCTGCGGGAAGGAAAGGCGGATTTCGTCGCAGTCGGGCGGACGCTGATAGCAGATCCCCACTGGGCGAAAAAAGCGAAGGAAGGCAGGGAAGAAGACATCCGCAAGTGCATCAGCTGCAATATCGGGTGCATCGGCGGATATGTCTTTAACGACCGGTACATGCGCTGTACGGTCAATCCGGTCGTCGGACACGAGCGGTTCGAAGGATGGGCCGAGCTCAAACCGGCCGAACGGAAGAAGAATGTAATGGTGGCGGGCGGAGGACCGGGCGGGATGGAAGCGGCCCGGGTCGCCTCGCTCCGGGGCCATAACGTGACCCTGTATGAGAAAGAAAAAGAGCTGTGCGGGCAACTGAAAATCGCCGCCCTGGGCCCGGGCAAGGACAAGCTGAATTTTATCAGGGAATATTATGCCAGTCAGCTTCCGAAAGCGGGGGTAAGGATTGAGCTGGGGAAGAAGGTTGACGAGAGTCTTGTCCGGGACTTCAAGCCCGATGTTCTCATCATCGCCACCGGCGCGGAACCGCTCATCCCGGACATTCCGGGAATAGACGGCGGAAACGTCTCGCCGGCATGGGACGTGTTGAGCGGGAAATCGAAAGTCCCGGGCGACAACGTAGTGATCGCCGGCGGCGGGCTTGTCGGCTGCGAAACGGCGCTCTTTCTGTCCAGGGAGGGGAGGAAAATAACCATCATCGAAATGCTGGAGGAACTGGCCGTGGACATGGAGCCGATTACGAGGTTCGACCTCCTGACGGAGCTGCTGCCCAAGGCCGGTGTCCGGGCGCTGACGAGGAGAGTGATAGCACAGATCTCGGAAAAGGGTGTAACGGTACTGGACCCCTTCCAGCGAAAGACCCTGATCGAGGCCGACAGCGTGATCAACGCCATGGGCGCAAAATCTGTGGAAAATCTGGAAGAGAAGGTCAAGGAGTTTGTTCCGGAGGTTTTCGTGATAGGAGACGGAAGCAAGCCGCGGCGCATCATCAATGCGACTTTCGAAGGCGCAAGCGTCGCCCGGATAATATGAGCTTTTGAACAACGACAAGGCAGCCCTGCTCGGGGCCGGAAATTCGAAGGCGCAACTTCTTCAGGTTGCGCCTTCTTCGCGCCCTTATTTATCCTTCCGGAAGATTATCATCGGGTTCCTCCGGAACGCGTCCCCTGATTAATTTTCCCGGCCTGCCATAAAGTCCAATCCCGGCGAACGTTCATTTTTGTTTTTAATTCTGTGTTTTCAACAAAAATGGAAATTTATCGGGTTGTCTCAATGCGCCGCTGTTCCCGTCTTATTCAATACATATGAGCATTTCCCGAAGATGGCATCGCGCTTGCTCCTGAAGAAGGGCAAGAATCTTCTGGAGGTGCAATTATGAATTCCGGCGATACCGCATGGGTACTGGCCTCCGCGGCGCTTGTCCTGATCATGACGCCGGGGCTGGCCTTTTTTTACGGAGGGATGGCCAGGAGAAAGAACGTACTCTCTCTCCTGATGCAGTGCTTTTTCATCATGTGCCTGGTGGGCCTGCAGTGGGTCGCCTTCGGCTATTCGCTCGCCTTCGGGCCGGACATCAACGGACTGATCGGGAGCCTGGATTGGGCAGGTCTGGTCGGGGTAGGGGCCAAGCCTTTCGACGCCTATTCCAAGACCATACCCCATCTCGCGTTCATGATCTTCCAGTGCATGTTCGCCGTCATCACGCCCGCCCTGATCGTCGGGGCGTTCGCGGAGAGGATCAGATTTTCCGCGTTCGCGGTCTTCATCCTGCTGTGGGCGACGTTCGTCTATGATCCCATCGCCCATTGGGTGTGGGCCGACGGCGGGTGGCTCAAGAAGATGGGCGCTCTCGATTTTGCGGGCGGGATCGTGGTGCATGTAAGCTCGGGAGTATCCGCTCTTGTAATGTGTCTCCTGATCGGCAGGAGAATAGGGTACAGCAACACCTCTTTTGCCCCGCATAATCTTCCTTTTACCGTCCTGGGCGCGGCCCTGCTCTGGTTCGGCTGGTTCGGCTTCAACGCCGGGAGCGCCCTCGCCGCTGACGGACTCGCCGCCAATGCATTTGTGACCACGAACACCGCGGCAGCGGCGGCGGGACTTGCCTGGGCCTTTATGGAATGGCTGAAGAACGGAGCATCGACCGTCCTGGGAGTCGTTTCGGGGATCGTCGCCGGGCTGGTCGCAATCACGCCGGCCTGCGGCTTCGTGAGCCCCCTCGCCTCCATCCCCATCGGTCTCGCCGCCGGCGTAATCTGCTTTTACGCGGTTGCGGAGCTCAAGCCGAGGCTGGGATATGACGACGCGCTCGACGTCTTCGGCGTGCACTGCGCAGGCGGCACCTGGGGCACGATCGCCACGGGGATATTCGCCTCCAGGCTCATAAATGAAGCGGGCGCGGACGGGCTCCTCTTCGGCAACCCGAATCAGCTCCTGGTCCAGGCCGTATGCTTCGCGGTCTGCATTGTTTACGCCGTCGCCATGACCTGGATGCTTTACAAGCTGGTCGATGCGGTAATCGGCATGCGGGTAGGTGTGAGGGAAGAGACGATCGGCCTCGATCTTACCCAGCACAATGAAGCGGCTTACACTGTGCTGGAATAGGAGGGTGAGAAATGAAATATATCGTTGCGATCATACAGCCGGACAAAGTGGATGAAGTCAAGCGGGCGCTGGAGGAAGCGAACGTCCAGCTCATGACCGTCTCCAACGTACTGGGGCGGGGCAGGCAGAAGGGAATAACTGAGGTTTACCGGGGCGCCAAGGAAATGCAGGACATGTTGAAGAAGGTCAAAATAGAAATCGCGGTCAACGAAGATTTCGTCGAGCCCGCGATAACCGCTCTGATGAAAGGCGCGCGCACGGGAGAGATCGGCGACGGCAAGATATTCGTCCTGGACCTCCATGAAGTGGTCCGCATCAGGACGGGCGAGCGCGACGGTAACGCCATCGGATAACGGATTTTAAAGGAAGGAGAAAATAATATGAACCGATTCATGTGCATTCTCACGGCAATGTTTGTCTGGCTCGCCGCGCAGCCAGTACCGGCGGCCGATGCGCCTCCGGTTTTTCCGGGATCGGGATCGCCGCCGGTTCAGGCCGCGGCCCCGCCGGAGGACAGGCCTGCTGTTGATTTCACAACGTACGCCCTTACGAAGTACGTCTGGAGGGGATACGAGAACACGCGGAATTCGATCGTCATCCAGCCCTCCATGACGGTCGGCTACAAGGGATTCAGCGCCGGCCTGTGGGGAAACCTGGATACCAGGCCTTATTCAACCGGCGATATAAGTTTCTCGAGCACCTGGACGGAAACGGATTTTACGCTTGCCTATAACCGGACTTTCGGGCCGATAAACGCGGGCATAGGCTATATCTATTACAGTCTGGGCGCCCCTAATCCCGGCGGCGTCAAGCCGCCCGATTCGCAGGAGGTGTTTGCGACGATAGGCGTGAATACGTTTCTGACCCCCACGCTGACGGTTTACAGGGAGATCGACCATTACAGGCAATATTATTTTCTCCTGGGCTTTTCCCATGCGATCGAGTTGAGCAAGGCCGTTACACTCAAGCTCGCGGCTTCCGCGAGCTATCTGAAGAGCAATTATGCGGATGCCGCCGTTTACAACCTGGGAACGGGCTACGGCGGGTATCCGAAATTCAGCGGAAATTATCAGGCGACGAACGAAAAATTCGACAATTTTCATGACGGGGCCGTATCTGCTTCGCTTCCGATTTCGGTAGCCAGGCATGTGACCGTCACGCCGGTGATCTCTTACTCGTTCCCGCTGAGCAATGACGCCGGGAACGAGATCAAGGCCCGCGGGAAAAAGAGCAGCGGCGCGGATAACGAAAGCTCCTTCCTTTACTGGGGAGCGGGGCTGACCCTGGCGTTCTGAAAAAAACCGGGTCGGATTACAAGCGGGAAGCGGGATGCGGATAAAAAACGAGGGGCGGCCGCGGCCGCCCCTTTCCTTTCCTTTGCGCCGTTCTTTTGATCAGACGTCGATGCTCGTCTGGGCATTCAGTCCGGCCTCGTCCCTCTTCTGATAAATGCCGACGGGGTGCGCCCCCAGCGCTTCGAACCGGTAATCCTTTTTGAATTTGCCGATGTGCTCCCGGATAACCTCCTGCGAAGGTATGAATTTTTTGTTCACCATTTTCTGATAAGCGAAATAGCGATGGTCCTTCGGCAGCTGATCCACCGGTACGAGATCGGTCCCGTTTGCCGTCAGGTTCACCTGGGTGGAGAGTATATCCCGGACATATTCCATCTGGGATTCCAGGATGAGCGGCGCGGGCAGCACTTCGGGAAGGAGTTCCTCCGGGTCTTTCTTCTGGTATTTTCTGAAAATCTCACCGGCCTTCTGGAGATGGCCCAGTTCCATTTCGAGGCACATCTTCCAGATTTTCTTGATTGCCGGATCCGGCTCCTGCTGGACAAGGGAGTGGTAAAGCCATACTTCGTGGTACTCGTGCATGACCAGCCTTTCAAACCAGTTCGGCTTCGGATCGCAGAGCGATTCGTACTGCGTGACGTGCTGCTCCTCGATCATGCCGATTTCCTGATACAGTCCCCGTCCCACCGGATCAATGGGCCGGTTGAGTACGTTCATGTAATAGTTCATCGTCTGCTGTTCGGCGGCAACCAGCGTGCAGATGTTGAGGGATGAAGCCGGGTCGGATTTCATGTCGACCGGTTTTCGCACGTCGTCGAAAGGATTCCTGTGCTCGGCGATGGTCGGCCGTCCCGGCATGATCTCCGTCATCTTTCCGACGATCTTCTCGGCCTTTTTCCCCTCCAGTGTTTCCAGGAGGTTGGCGTAGCGGTAGAGATGGTCGAAATCTTCGAGCAGGCCGAAATCGAATATCTTCTTTACATAGGGGTCGGATTCCATTTTGGCGAGAGTCGCCGTCAGATCGACCGCGAGCTGCTCGTAGCCGATCGTATTTTCGATGACGCTCTCGTCTCCCGGGATAAGACCGTTTACCATCTTCTGCTGCTCCTGTTCGATTTTGCGCGTCATTGCGACCTGCCGATTAAGGTCGATGTCCGCGCTGTGACGGGCGAATTCGTGCTTGAAAAGTGCTGCGTCCACTTCGATGCCGTTCATCAGGATCACCCGGCAGCGCGTGTACGGGTCCACTTCGTTCTTATTGTAGGGCTGCACGTTTACTTCCGGCCAGCTTTTGACCTGCTTCTCGATGGGCATTCCTTTTTCCTGAAAAGGCTTGAATTCCATATTCCGCCTCCTTTCCTCATATATTAGAAAAAAAAGTTTAATATACTTTGGTGAGACAAATAATTGGTCTAATCTGTAGATTGAGACTGCCCATCGGAGCATTTGATATGCGGGAAATATTAAACCTGAAGAGGACGGGGCAGCGCCCGGAGAGGACGGCAGGGCGGGGAACGGATTAATCGATTTTAAGATGGGGCGTCCGGTTTTCAGGAAAAGCCGGCTTCCGCAGCTTCTGTCAGACTGCCGGCCTTCTCCGCGCGGCTGAAATTACGAACAATCCGGCAATAGCCGCGCATAAAATGAAGAGAAGCGAGATGGCCGTCACCGGCGCCTCGCCCGTGAAGAAAGGAAGGAGGAGCATGGAGGCGCCAAGCGCAATCAGCCCTGATGCTATCTGAAAGCGCTTGTCTATCCTGACCGCAGCAATCCTTTTTCCAGACTAATATGGAAGGCAGGTGGTTCCTAACATTTTGTTTCCGCGGGCGAAAGATGAATCGGATGCCGGCTGCTCAGGCTATACACTTTTCGGACATGCATGCCTCCCCGGCGGGATAAGCGTTTACAGGCATTTTTTTTGATTTTTCCCGATTTAGTAGTATTATGTCCGGCACGGGACGCAATATCCGGAAAGAATTTCAATACCGGCGAGAGTCCAGGCAGCGGATCAGGTATCGAGTCTATTGTAATCATCCAACGCTCAAACTACTTCGGAGGTGAATATTATGATTGGAAGAGTAGCCAAGGTGCTGTCGCTGATGCTCGCCCTCAGCATGGCCGTGGGGTGCGCGGCGCAGAAGCCCGCAATGATTCCGGCCCAGGACCTGAGCCCCAAACTGGCGGATGGCCGGCTGTCTCAAAAAGTGGACAATTTTGTCATTATCATGGATGGCACGGCTTCCATGGACAACCCGTACAAGGAATTCAGGAAGACCGATTACGAGAAGAACCTTGTATCCCTCCTGAACCGGACTATTCCAAATATGAAACTGAACGGCGCGATCAGGACGTTCGGAGACATTTCCGCATGGACCGACCGGCAGACCGCGCTTCTGTACGGTATGACGCAGTATACGCGCGCGGGAATGGAGCCGGCAATCGATAAAGTCAAGACGTCCGGCAACAGCCCGCTGGAGACGGCAATATACGCAGCCGGAGGGGACCTGAAAGGCCTTCCGGGCGAAAGCGCCCTCATTATATTCAGTGACGGCGAGGATATGTCGAATGCCCCGGTCGGCGCCGCTGTGGAATTGAAAAAGATTTACGGCGACAAGTTGTGCATATACACTGTTCTGATCGGAGACACCGCTGTCGGCCGGAAACTGCTCGAAAAAGTCGCCAATGCAGGGCAATGCGGATTTTTCACCACCGGAGAAGATATCGCCTCCGCGGCCGGAATGGCCGGTTTCGTGGAAAAGGTGTTTTTTGGGCGGAAAACGGAAGATGCCGCCTCCCGGAAGGTTTCAATAACGCTGAATGTCAAATTTGATACAAACAAATCCGACGTAAAGCCTGTGTACTTCGATGAAATAAAGAAAGTAGCCGATTTCATGAAAAAGTACCCTTCCACCCGGGCTGTGATCGAGGGACACACGGACAGCGTCGGCAAGGTCGCAAGCAACCTGGTCCTGTCCCAGCGCCGCGCCGATGCCATCAGGAAGATTCTGGTGGAGAAATACGGAATTGACGGCTCGCGCCTGAAGGCCGTAGGCTATGGTTCCAAGAAGCCCGTCGCCAGCAATAAGACGGCGGAGGGGAAGAAGAAGAACCGTAGAGTCGAAGCCAAAATCGATTCTGGAGTCAAGAAATAATCACACCCCGCTACAACTTTGCCGGCGTCCGCCGCCTGATCCGCCTTTTTGAAGGCGGATCAGGCGGCGGCGCTGAAGTCCGGAGGAGAATACCATGTTCAAAGAATTCAAAGAATTTGCCATGAAGGGAAACATGGTGGACATGGCGGTGGGCATCATCATCGGGGCCGCCTTCGGTACGATAATCAAATCGCTGGTCGACGACGTAATCATGCCGCCAGTCGGCCTGCTGCTCGGCGGCGTCGATTTTTCAGACTTGTTCCTGGTCCTCAAATCAGGGGAAGTCGCCGGTCCGTACGCCACGCTTGCCCAGGCAAAGGCGGCCGGCGCCGTCACCCTGAACTACGGCCTGTTCGCCAATACGATCATCAGCTTTATCATCGTGGCTTTCGCCGTTTTCCTCCTGATCAAGCAGATCAACCTTTTGGCGCGTCAAGAGGAGGCCGCTCCGGCGACGAAACAGTGTCCCTTCTGCATTTCCGCCGTACCGCCGGCCGCGACGCGATGCCCGCAATGCACGGCGGAGATAAAATAGATTCGGAATCAGAATATTCTTTCGACCTCGTACGCGAGTTCCGTCCTCCCTTCGTCGCCGTAAAAGCACGTAGTATTCGGGAGAATCCGTTTTGCCCGGTCCGCCAGCGCCTGTATCTCGCCCGGCGACGGCGCTCTCCAGGGGAGCCCCGGGATGGGGAGATAGGCGTCTATCCGCAGCGGGATGCCGGGGTCAACGGAGGCGATGAAGGCGGCGATCCGCAGTACTTCTCCCTCGTCCACGTAGCCGGGAATGAGAACCGTTTCGGCTCGGAGCGCTGCCGGCCTGCGCGAAGCGATCGCGGCGAAGTTCTTCAGGATGGTCCGGTTGTCGCGTCCCGTGTAATCCCGGTGCAGGGAAGGCGTGAAGGCCTTCAGGCTGAAAACTATTTCATTCAGGCTGAAAAGGGGAGGCATTTTCATTCCGTTGGTGAGGAGGATGGAACGGCAGTTCTTTGATCCCGCCAGGCAGTCGAGGACGGCGGGGAAAAGGGGATCGCAGACCGGCTCCGCTCCCATGAATACGGCCTGTTTTACCGGCAGCGGGTCAAGCAGCTCCCGAATCCGGCCGACAGTTAAAAAGCGGTCGGGCCTTCCGCTCTCGTATTCGCGTTCGTAAATCCTGAGGCGGTTTTCCGGAAGGTGGCAGTCAAAAGCTTCTTTTTTAAGCAGGCAGATTCTGCACTGCAAATTGCATCCCCAGAAGAACATGCAGCAGACGCCGTAAGCGCCGGCCCATGTGATGTGATAAACCCTGGTCTGCGAGGAATCTTTCTCTTTCATACGCCGATGAACCGGAAGGAAAATTACGTCTGCCGGCCGGAAACCGGCAGTTGCCGTATGAGCATATCGGCTGAAGCGGAGTTTTTCAACGGGGAATTGCGGCTTAAGGCTCCTCACCAGTTGAAAACCGACCCGCGCGGGCCCCGGTCCGGAGGGTACTTCCAGAGGACGATAAATATTATATAGTGGGTCACCAGCAGCGCGGGAACCCACAGCGCGGGTATCCAGTATGCCGGGCCCATGTAAGCCGCCGCCTCATGAATTGTCGCCAGCGTTATGGCCGCGATCAGGTCCACGGTTCCCGCAACGTTGAAGATCAATATGAGCAGACGGCTGATACGGGAGTATCGGAACACTGCAGGAATCGCGGCCATGGCCAGCAGGGCGGCAAGAAAGTCTCCCATCGCCGCCGGCCGGGCGAACTCCTGAGGAATGCCCGCGTAAGTCGCCCCCGGCTCGAGGAACATCAGTCCGAGGTGCCGGAACGAATGGAGGAGTAGAATCGGAATCAGGACGGCCCGCGGCCTCAGGCGGGGAAGCCGCTGGATTACATAGGTCCTGGCGGCGATCCAGAATATAAAGGTACTGAACAGGAGATTGATGGTAAGAATGTTCACCGGCATGCGACGCCGCTCTTCTATTTCGGACGCGCCGTTTTTTTGCGGGTGGAGGCGGCTTTTCGCGATGCGGCGGAGCGCTCCCCGTGGGACCGTTTTTTTGCCGCCGAACGCGCCTGGCGGGACAGCGAGGAATGCGACGCCGCCGTGCGCGGTTCACGCTTAAGCGCTTTCTCCCCGGCCCGCGAACGCGCCGGCGAGACCGGCTCGCCGGACCGGCCTTTTCCGTAGGCGCTTTCCGCGCTTTTGCGCGTCTTCTCGGAGGTGGTCCCCTTTTTGGGGGGTGGAAGTTTTACGCCGGCCCGGCGCGCCTTGGAAAGACCGATGGCGATCGCCTGTTTCGTCGATCTCGCTCCGTGTTTGCCCTTCCGGATGTGTTCCATCTCTTCGCGCACAAATTCCCCCGCCTGCGTGCTCGGAGCCTTTCCCTCCTCCGCCTTGCGGCGCGCGCGCTCGATCGTTTTTTTCTCCGGCATGCTGATCTCCTTTGCAGACCTTTCATCCTGCTTGTTTCCTAATATCACTGCAAAATCCGGTTTTTTCCATCAGGTAGATATTGATTTGATAATTCGAAAAGTCTTAGCCCCGGCCGGAACGGCTTTATGCCGAAATTCGGTTTCGGAATCGTTTGAATCGGTTTTCCTTTTCAGGTAAGATGCACCCCGGGAGGAGGCTGATAAAGGCTCGGACCGTTATCGCGGCCGTCTTTATAGCCGCCCTTGCGTCTTTTTCATTTTTTGTTTTCCCCACGCAGCACCTGATTCCCTGACCGCAAAAAACTGAGGCATGAAGCCAACGAGGTTATTCGCTTCGACAAGAACGGCCGTCGGCCTGCTCGCGCTTATTGCCGCCGCATCGACGGCCGGAACATTCGCGCCGTCCCTGGACGTATTCCGCTCCGCATGGTTTGCATTGCTTCTGATCCTGCTCGCCTTGAACCTGGCCGTCTGCACCGCGCAGAGGACGCCCGCTCTCTGGAAAGGGATCCGCTCATCGGGTCCTTCCTCCCGCAAAGAAGCAGCCGGCCGCCTCGGCTTATATTTTATCCACGGCGGAGTGCTGGTGATCATCGTTGGGGCCTTGATCGGGGCGGTCTCGGGTTTCTCCGGGGAAATGAGGATCGCCGAAAAGGAGAGCGCCGGCGTTTTCCATGCCGCGCCGCAGGGCGCAGCCAGGGAACTGGGATTCTCGGTCCGGCTCGACCGTTTCCTTGTCGAGCATTACAGCGGGGGCGCACCGAAGACTTTCCGTTCCGACATAACCTTCGTCCGCGATGGAGCGGTGCTCGGCGGAGGCGTTCTCCTTGTGAACCATCCGGTTTCCTTCCAGGGACTGCGTTTTTTTCAGGCAAGCTATGGCAGAGAAGCTGTTGCCGCCGAGCTCACTGCGGATGACGGCCGCCGCAGGGCGGCGCGCCGGATGGCAGCCGGGGATAAGTGCTTTCTTCCGGACGGGACGTCGGTCCGGGTGCTCCGAATCGAGGAGGACTTGATGCGCATGGGGCCGGCGGTGAAGCTCCAGGTGGAATCAAAGGAAAAAGAGGCCCTGTTCTGGGTTTTCCAGCGGATTGAAGAATTAGAAGAGCAGTATCCCGATGTATCCGCCGCGCACCCTCAATTCAACCCGGGTCTTTTCAAGCCATGGAGGCTCAGACTGAACGGCGTGGAAGGGCGCTACTACGCCGGGATCCAGGTGGCGCGTGATCCCGGGGCGCCGTGGGTTGCGGCGGGCGCCGTCCTGATGCTGGCGGGGCTTGCACTGCTTTTTTTCAGGATTATCGTGAATGGAGTTCACAGTTCACGGTCGGGAAAAGCAGATTTCCGGCCGCTCTGAGCCGGGGGGAGGAATTTCTTCCCGGCAGGCAGGCTGAAGTCGAATATAACAGGAGGAGTAAGCATTCCGTGCAATCTGCTGCAAACACGACAGTCTTCGCCTGGGCGGCAGTGATCTATTTTCTGTCCGCGCTGATTTATATCGCCGCGGCGCCCGGTAAAAGAGAGAACCGGCTGAAGACGGCGGCGTACAGCGCATGGGCCGGTTTCGCCCTGCATACCTTTGCACTTGCCCTCCGCTGGATCGAATCATACCGGATGGGAATCGGACACGCGCCTCTTTCCAACTTTTATGAATCAATCGTTTTTCTCGCATGGGCGGGCGTCCTGTTCAGCCTTGTCATGGAGCGGAGGAGCGTCGGCGTCCCCGGCGTTTTCATCCTCCCCGCAGCTTCTCTCGTCATGTTCTATGCCTCTTTTTCTTCCGGAATAGAAAGGGGAATTCAGCCCCTTGCGCCGGCGCTCCGGAGCAACTGGCTGGCAAGCCACGTCATAAGCTGCCTGATGGGATACGCTTCCTTTGCGGTCGCCTGCGGGCTCGGAGTCATGCTGCTGGCCGGCGAAAGGAAAATTCGCGCTGGCGGTCCCTCCGGAAAATTCATGCCCGATGCAGCGCGTCTCGATGAGCTTATCTACTGCAGTCTCGTCGTGGGATTTATTCTTCTCAGCATCGGCATAGCCGCCGGGTCCGTATGGGCCCACAGCGCGTGGGGAACATACTGGAGTTGGGACCCGAAGGAAACATGGTCGCTGATAACCTGGATCGTCTATGCCGCCGCGCTGCACCTTCGGCTCTCCCGGGGATGGCAGGGGAAAAGGACCGCCGCGCTCGCCATATTAGGATTTATTTCCGTTCTCTTCACCTATCTCGGGGTAAATTTTCTCCCGGGACTGCACAGCTATCTCAACTAAACCGGACATGGCATAAGTTCACAGTTACCGGTTCGCAGTTCACAGTTCAATGCACAGTCAGGGTACGCAATAAGTCATCATTTATAATGAAAGAAATAGAAGTAGTTATAAGGTGAAAAACCATACAGAAGGCGCCATAAAATTGACACGTTTCATGCTGAAATGCCCTTATGCAAAGCTGCACCATCTCCATATTTCTGCTCACATCCAGTTTTCTTGTATTCAAAACTCCTTTTTTAATTACTGTGAACCGGGAACTGTGAACTATTCCAACGGGATTTCCTCATCCTATTCGAGCCTGAAAATCAGTCTTTTTGTCTATTTAGGGTATGTATCTTTTTTATTTTAATGAAATTAATTTTGCAGCAGAGGAACAATGATGAGAGAATCCCGTTTTGAAGAGCAGAGGGAAATAATGGAGCTTCCCGCCCAAGGCATGGAATGGTTTCTGCAAGGGTTGGAAATGTATGTCAGGACAACCAGGTTCTGGATGAGAAGCCTGGAAAACATAAACTCTGCCCGGGAGGCGCGGACTGCTCCCCAGACTGCGTTCAGAAGCCTGCCGGATATCCCCGGATTCATTTCATGGGAGAAAGCGATCGGGAATTGGCAGCGTTGGGCGGTATTGCCATGGTCAGGGATCCCATCCTCCGCCCTGGAAGAATGGGCGCGGTTCGCCCGGAACTGGGCGGAAGAATACGCCGGATCGGGACGGGTGACTTTCTGCATATTTTATTCGCCCGAAGGCTGAAATTTCCGGCTGTCGTTTTTTAAAGCTGAGCGCGGAAAAAGACGATATTACTGAAAAGACTGTTTTTTTTGGCTGATGAGGATGGAGTAGAAAGAAAAAGCCCGTCGGATGTGCGGCAGCGAAACAGGCGCGTTTCGATCTTCAATTCCAGCGGAGAGGCAAATGATGAAAACTCTGGTCCATTCGACGGGAAGTTATTTGCCGAAAACCGTCCTCCGGAACGAGGAATTGACTCAGTTTTCCCGTGAAGCCGTCCGGCTGATCAGCGAGAAGACCGGCGTCCTTGCCCGGCGCGTGGCTTCCGAAGATGAATGCACCTCGGATCTGGCCGTGAAGGCCGCGGTCCGCTGCCTCGAAAAAGCGGGATTCCCGCCGGAAAAAGTTCAGTGCATAATGGTCTCCACATCTTCGCCCGACAGGACTCAGCCCGCCACGGCAACCCGCGTGCAGTTCCTGCTGGGAGCGGTTAACAGTTTTGCCTTTGACATCAATTCCGTGTGCTCCGGCAGCACGTTCGGGATTTCGCTCGCGGACTCCATGATCCGTTCGGGGCAGTGCGGGAACGTCCTCTTTATTGCGTCGGAAGTATACTCGCGCATCCTCAATAAGAATGATTTTTCCACTTACCCGTTCTTCGGGGACGGTGCGGGCGCCGTTCTTTTCCAGGCAGGAGACTCGACTCCGAAAGGCGTCCTGCGTTCCTGTCTCATGACGGATGGAAGCACGCACGATGTAATCTGCGTTCCCGGCGGCGGAACGATGCTGCCCTACGAAAAAGTGGAATCTCAGCGCTCCCTCTATTTCAGAATGAAAGGTGAACGGGTGATGGCCTTCTCCATCGAGAGGGGCCCCGAGGTCATCAGAAAGGTCGCCGAAGAAAGCGGGACGGATCTTGAAGACATCCGCTGTATTCTCTGCCATCAGGCCAATATCAACATCATACGGCGGATTTCCGAGGATCTCGGGCTTCCCTTCGCCCGGTTTTTCGTAAACCTTTACAATTACGGGAACACCGCCAGCGCCTCGGTGCTGATCGCCCTGGACGAGGCCATTTCGGCGGGTGCGGTTTCGGAAGGCGATCTCATCATAACAGTTTCTTTCGGAGGAGGGCTGTCCTGGGGGGCTAACCTCATCCGTATTTAGTCCAGGCGTTCGGGGCATGATCGCCTCCTTCGGTTCAGAATTCAGTGCTATCCGGATTGCCGCATGGGCAGGCGGCAGACGGCGATTCTGGACCGGAACAGAGAGGCTCGACAAAAAAGGAGGGGGAAGATGGGAGATACTTTCAAAATTATCGCCAAGGGAATGAAGGATCTTTTCCCCGACATGGGCTCCGGGATCAGCCCGGATACCCGTCTCGGCGAAATTCCTGACTATGATTCCATGGCCGCCGTCAATCTGCAGACGTATCTTGAAGAAACTTTCAAGGTGGCGATTCCGCTCGATCTGCTCGGAGAAGAGCTTACGATCAGGGAGCTGATGGAGTACATCGAGCAGCCGGAAAAGCTGAAGACGGCGGAGGCAAGGTGAAAGATACCGAACGAGAGATCCGGAAGGAGCGCGATCCCTTCGAGATCGGCACTTCATTGATGGATGTGTACGTCGGGTGGGTTCAGAACGATCCGGCCGGCTTGAACCGGAAGCTGGCGGAACTTGCCGGCAGGTTTCATTCGGCCTGGCTGGAGGAATGGGACCGCTTTTCCGGTTTCATTTACGGAACCGGCGGCGACGGCGAGAGCGGGCAGGGAAAATTCCGGGAGTTTGTCGGAAACTACGGGCAACTGGCCAGGAAATTCCATGGCGTTTTTGTGAATTGGACCCGCGAGTTCACGGCCGGCGCGCCGGGCGTCGACGACAGGACCAGGCTCCGCGCGCTCTTCTGGGCCGACCGTATCCTCCAATCCGTCGCGCCCGCGAATTTCTTCTGGACGAATCCGGGCGCCGTTCAGAAGTTCTTCGAAACCGAGGGGGACAGCCTGCTCCGCGGGCTGGAAAACAGGCTGGCCGATTTGAGAAAAGGCGAGTTCTGGGGGCGGATGGTGGACTCAACCGCTTTCAGAATCGGCGAAAATCTGGCGGCCACCCCCGGATCGGTCGTATTCCGCAACGAGCTGATGGAGCTGATCCAGTACGAGCCCGCCACCGACGAGACGTATTCCGTTCCGATCGTCTTCATCCAGCCCTGGGTGAACAAGTACTACGTTTTCGATCTCTGCAACGAATCGAGTTTCGTGCGCTACATGACGCGCAACGGCTATACCGTTTTTATCACGAGCTGGAAAAATCCGGACTCGGATATGGCCGGCATCCGGTTTGACGATTACATGCTGAGCGGCGCGCTGAAGGCGGTCGAGGTGGCCGGGGAAATATGCGGCGGCCGGAAAGTGCATGCCGCGGGATACTGCATCGGCGGGACCGTTCTGGCGTCGATGATGGCTTGGGCAAACCGGACTCTCCATGAATCCCGCGTCCCGGTCGTGGACTGGACTCTATTTTCTACATTGACCGATTTTTCCGAGCCCGGAGAACTGGGCGTATTCATGAGCGAGCCGGCCATCCAGGCGATCGAGGGCCTGATGCAGAAGAAGGGATACCTGGACAAGTTTTTCATCAGCTCGATCTTCCGGCTGCTGGGTTCGGAAAGCCTGATCTGGCGGAATTCCGTCCAGAATTATCTCTATGGGGGGAGGCCTCCGAGGTCTGATATGCTCTTCTGGAACAATGACGGAACCCGCCTGCCGGAGGCCATGTGCTCTTTTTACCTCCGCAAATTATACCTGGAAAATAAACTGGCGGAAAAAGACGGGATCTCGCTGGGGGGAGCGCCCATCGATCTCGGAAAAATCCGGCAGCCGCTGTACGCGGTCGGCGCGCAGCAGGATCACATCTGCCCCTGGAGAGGCACCTTTCTGACCTGCCGTCTTACCCGGTGTCCTGTTCGATACGTACTGACTTCGGAAGGTCACATTACGGGAATAGTGAATCCTCCTTCCGAGAGGTCGCGCAGGAAATACTGGGCCGGGGATTACGCCGGAGAGAATGATGCGGAAACATGGCTCTCCGGCCGGGATGAGAACAGGGGGTCCTGGTGGACGGACTGGCTGGAGTGGATGCAGGAGAGAAGCCTGCCCAAGACCGCCCCTCCGGCGATGGGCTCTTCGCTGTATCCTGTGCTCGGGAAAAGCCCCGGGAAATATGTCCTGCAGAACGGGACACCGGAGGGAGGATGAGCGGATTTGCGGTGATCTTTCCGGGTCAGGGCGTCCAGCACGTGGGAATGGGCACCGAGCTCTGCGCTGCATCCGAAAAAGCCCGGAAGGTCTTTTCGGACGCCGGCCGGGCCCTGGGAAGGGACATCGCCGGCCTGTGCCGGGAAGGACCCAAATCGGAGCTAGACAGGACTGTTAATACTCAGATCACGGTGTTCCTCTGCAATATTGCCGCTTACGTCATTTTCCGCGAACTGGCAGGTTCGGATCCGCAGGCCGCGGCGGGACACAGTCTGGGAGAGTATGCGGCGATTTTCGCCGCCGGCGCCCTCGGCGCGGAGGAGCTCGCGGTTGTCGTCAGGGACCGCGGAGAAAGGCACGAAAGGGCTTTTCCTTCGGGTGCCGGAAAGATGGCGGCGATCATCGGCCTTGAGGAAGTAATCATTGCCCGCCTGTGCGCGGAGGCGTCATCGGCGGCGGAGATAGTGGAAATGGCGAACCTCAACGCGGTCAACCAGACGGTCGTGTCCGGTCACGCGCCGGCGGTGGACCGGGTGCTCGAAGCCGCCGTGCAGGCGGGGGCGAAAAAAATCGCCGCCCTGCCGATCAGTGTTCCCTGTCATTCCAGTCTTATGGAGGAAGCCGCGCGCCTCTTCCGGGAGGATCTCGATCGCGTTTCGTTCCGCGACTTCCGCATACCGGTGATTCCCAATTGCGATCCGGGCGCCCGCTACTCTCCGGAAACGGCAAAGAACCTTCTCTGGAAACAGATCGTCTCGCCCGTCAGGTGGCACGAAACCGTCCGTCGCATGGCCTACATGGGCATCGATACAATCGTGGAGATAGGTCCGAAGAAGGTGTTATCCGGTCTTATTCCCGCCATCGATAAACGCGTCCGGCCGCTGTACGGCGGCAATGACGCAGCCTCTCTTGAAAAGTGCGCGGAAGCCGTCAGGGGCTCAGTTTAGCAGGTTTTTGAAAAACTCTTGTTTGGCTGCTCAATTCTGTCATACCCGCCCTTCGAATTCCTCAGGGTAAACTCCGGCGGGTATCCAGACGCCGTCCCCGCGGAAGCGGGGGGCCAAGACAAAAAACCGGATTCCCGCTCCCCGATTAAATACTTCGGGGACAGGTTTCGCGGGAATGACGATTTTAAGCTCCGAAATAGTTTTTCAACAACGTTAGATTTCCGAGTCCCGAGTCCCGGATATTCTCATCCGGACTTCAGCTTTTTCTGGACGTCTTGACCAGAAAGGGGGTGATCAGCTGCTTGACGTCCCTGCTCTTGCATCTGGGACAGGCGGTCCGGCTTTTTTCGTGCTGGGATATGCTCTGGACAACGGTAAACTTCTTTTTGCAGGATTCGCAACGGTAATCATAAGTCGGCATGGATTCCTCCTGTGAGTAAATCAGTTCATCCTGAAAAAAACATCCGGCTCTGAGTCCCAATTTTAATTCGGTCGGGAGGCATTTCGCAACTTCAAAGTTGACGCGAGGCGAATTTTTCGGTCGAACGGTGCCTGATTTCTCTTCCGTTGACACTCCCCGCGGAATGCTGGTATGGAATCGGGGACCAGGGAGGACAATACATGGGAAAGAGAAAAGGATGTCTCCTCGCATCGCTGCTTTGCCTTGCGCTGCTGGCGGCATGCGGCTGCGCGGAAATGAAGGACTTCCGCCCGGGGAGCGGGTCCTCGGGCGATGGAGCCGGCTCCGGGTTACCGGGTTTCGAGCCGGACGATGTAATGGCGACAAGCAACGGGGAAGAGTGGCAGGCTGCCAAGATCCTGGCCTCCGCCGGGACCGGCGGCAGGGAGATGCACCATGTCCTTTTCGCGGACGGAGAGGAAGCCTGGGTTGCCCGTGAATACGTGATCAGGTCCTTCCGGCCTGTCCGGCAAAATGAGCTCAAAGTGGGGCAGAGGGTGCTCTTTACCATTGAAGATCCGGAGGAGTGGCCGGACCGCTCCATCCGTTACGCGTATTTTTCCAAAGGAAAGATTACAGGCCTCGGAAAGGGCAAAGGGCCCGTATCCGTCAATTCATATGAAGTCGAATGGGATAAACAGGTGCTTATCTGGTAGCCGGGGCTTGAAAAGGCGGCAGAGTTCCGCCCCGGTGGAAAGACCGGACGCAGGAGGGGGCGATGAAAAGAGCGCTGCTGGTGATAGACGTGCAGAACGAGTATTTCACGGGCAGGATGAAAATAACCCATCCGCCGGGAAGCCTGAACAATATCCTGATGCTGATCGACGGCGCGCGCAGCAAAGGCGTTCCGGTCGTCGTCATCAGGCATACGGTTCCGCAGGAAAATGCGTTGTTCTTCAGAAAGGGAACGGAAGGGTGGAATCTTCATCCGGAAATCGCCGCCCGCCCGTACGACCATCTTGTCGAAAAGAATCTCCCCGGGAGCTTTACCGGCACCGACCTGGAGCTCTGGCTGCGCGGCCGGAGCATCGACACAGTCGCCATCAGCGGATACATGACCCAGATGTGCTGCGACACCACGGCCCGGCAGGCGTATCACCTGGGTTTCGCGGTGGAGTTCGTTTCGGACGCCACCGGCACGCTTTCGGTTTCGAATGCGGCGGGCCGTGTCACGGACGAAGAACTGCATCGCGCGATCCTGGTAACCCAAGCCATGCGCTTTGCGAAGGTGCTGACCGCCGGAGAATGGATGGATAGCGTTTCCTGACGGACTATTTTTTATTGAAGCCGATACGGCCTTCGTTGCGGAAGGGAATGTCTGCGGCGCCCAGGAAGGTTTTGACGTGCGCCTTCCCTTCCAGCTTGTACGGCGCCTCTTTGCCGGAGAAGATGAGTTTCAGATGGGGAATGACATCCCCGTAGGATACAACTATCGGCACGCTCACCCTGGCTGCGGAGGACTTTTCAATGCGCAGCTCCTCGACTGTCCGCCCCCGGCCTGCATCCTTTTCATCGAGCTGAAAGGAAAATTCGAGCGATTTCAATTCCAGGGCAAAGCGGTTTGGATTCCGGACATCCAATCCGAGCACGATCTTGAGATCGGTCAGGGAAACCTGTTCGACCGCGATCTCCCTGATCTCAATGACCGGTTTCTCGATCATCCGCCCCAGGCATGATACCGTGCCTAACAGAATCAACGAGAGCACAATAACGAAAAATCCGGATATCAGCCCGTCTTTCATTGACCAACCCTGAAATTCCAAATTACAGATCCCAAATCACAAACAAATTCCAATTTCAAAATATGAATCACGAAAACCAGCAGTCGTGATGTTCCCCCGAAAAAGAGGACACACAGTTAAGCTGCTTGGGTTGACATATGAGCCAAAAAGTCGATCGGCTGTGCCTGATTCGAATTTGGGATTTCGGATTTGGAGCTTGTTTGGGATTTGGTGCTTTAGGTTTGGGATTTGCATTTCGCGGCTCCGTAATCAGTCAATAAATACTTCCATCACCGCTTCGGCCATCAGCTTATACCCCGCCTCGGTCGGATGCACCATATCATACTGGACAAGGCGGCCGAACTGCACGCCCCCACTTATCTTCTCTCTCCAGTATTTGTGAACGGCCGCCAGCGGCAACGAGTATTCTTCCGCGAGATTTTCCAGTCTGCCGTAATACTGGTCGATGAAACGGTCTTCGCGCTCGTCATTCAGGCAGACGGAAGTGAGAAGTATCATGTCGGCGCGGGAAGATGAACGGACCCTGTCGATCATGGACCGAACGTTGCTTTCGAATTCCGGCGGCGGATAGCCGGCGAAAGCGTCGTTGAGCGCGAACTGGATCAGCACGCAATCGGGGTTCCGGGAAATAACGTCGTATTCTATCCTGTGCATGCCGCCTTCCGCGGTATCCCCGGGAATGCCTGCATTGATGATGCTGAATTTCGCGCCGGGATACTGCGCCGCAATCATGTCCTGCAGATATCCGAGATATCCCCTGCTTACCATCCAGCCGTATGTGAGGGAGTCTCCGATTGCGGCTATCCTGACCGCTTCGCCCGCTTTCAATTTTTTTATTGTCGACATCGGCTTCATTTTCTCACCCCAGCTGCCGATACTATTTAGGTGAAATTCGCGCCGCGGTCAAGCGAGAAGAGAACAGGGGAAAGGAGTTGCATTATTGAGTTGATTCGGATACAAAGCACAGGAGTGTTTTTCCCGAAACGTTTTTCAAACTGAGGAGGAGACTATGGCGAAGACGAAGAAGGGCGATAAGTTCACGTGCGACGTTTGCGGTCTCGTCGTAACAGTCGATGAGGCGTGCGGCTGTGCAACCGAAGAGATCCTCTGCTGCGACGTTCCGATGTTGAAGGGAAAAGCCGCTGCGAACAAGGCGAAGAAGAAAGCCGCGAAAAAGGCCCCGGCGAAAAAAGCCGCCCGGAAGCCGGCAAAGAAAGTCACGGCGAAAAAGACCGTGAAGAAAGCCGCCGCAAAGAAGGCGCCGGCGAAGAAGACGAAAAAGGCTCCGGCAAAAAAGACGAAGAAAGCTCCGGCGAAGAATACCGCCGGGAAAAAAGCGAAGAAGACTGCCCCCGGGAAGCGCTGATCGAAGCAGCGATAAACTAAGAAAGGCCCCGATTAAAAAAGGGGCCTTTCTTAGTTTTTACGCGATAATGTCGATAAGAGCCTGCGCCGTTTCTTCTTCCACGCGGATGACTTCGAGATTGGCGGTGTAATAATGCTCTGTCGTGATGAGGTCGACCAGTTCTTCCGCGATATTCACGTTGGAAGATTCCCTCTCCGGCGCCGATCCTTCCGCCGGCAGGATCATGCCGGGCGTGTCGACAGTGTAAATGGAAACCTCGACTCCGGCGGGGCAGGTCTCTGAAAATTCCGCGCGGGATCTCTTGAAATTGTCGGTGTTCACGTTGGCGACGTTGTCTGCGGTCACGTCGAGCTTCTTGTCGAGGGCCCGCAAACCGGTCAGGGCGATATTCATGGACATTGCCGTCCTCCGTTGGAATATTCTACCCCACAATTCTTATCGTCATCTTCAGGAAAAAACTTTAATCAGGTAATAGAGGAGAAGAAGGAGATATTTTATTATAGCCTCCTCGTTGTTGGGCTTAAGGCTTACAAGGATGTCATGGTTCGACAAGCCTGTCCTGAGCCAGTCGAAGGAGCCTGTCCTGAGCTGTTTGCCCTGAGCTTGCCGAAGGGTCGAAGGACTCACCATGACAAGCCCCCTATCTTCGCAACTTTGCAACCTCGCATCTTCGGTTCCCACCCTCTCAGCCTATCACCTTCTATCTTCTGGGCGGGCTCACTGCATCGAGGAGATTTCTTCCAGCTTCCGTTCCAGGCGCTTGGGGGATACGGGATACAGGGTGCGGATCTTGGGGGCGAAGACGGAAATGCGGTATTCCTGGAGCATCCATCGGAATTCCTCGATCGCCTTGACTTTGTCGGAAGAGGATGCAGGGTCGACGCTGCCGGCGATCGCTTCGCAGCGCTCCTCGAAAGTCTTCACGGCGACGTTCTCGATCCGATCCTTTTCCAGATGCAGCAGGCCCCGCTCGGCTCTTTCCAGCAGGGCCGACATATACACGGGGAGGCGCCGCAGGCGTTCCCGCGTATAGCGGAGCGCAAA
>JAQTPK010000096.1 GCA_028712885.1 Syntrophales bacterium
TCGGTTCAAAGCAGAAAACGCATTATGGACCCACCTCCATAATGATCCCCTTCAATGGACGATTGAGGCTGGGTCCTGCGGCTTGGCAGTCTTTATTTTGATCGTCATCTTTCATGCTTTTGCATTCTTCCGGACGAAGGGGCGGGATCTCTGCGCCGGCCTTAGCCTGCTTGTCCTGCTTTGGAGTTGTAACGCTTTCTTTACGTTCCAGATCGGCCGGTTTTCATTTCTGGCTGTCTTTCTGTTGGCAATGATTCAAGGACGATACCTTTTTGAAAAAAGTTTGAATCAGCGGAGGTAAAGGAAAATGGCAATCACAGTAACCACTCCGGCAGTGGCACCAGGCCAAAGAGGAACGGGCTTCATTCTTAACGGAGTATCCGCCGATGCCTCGGGATGCGAAGAACTCAAGGCGGCTCCAGCGGCCGGAAAATCGATTCATATCACTCACCTGACCCTGAATAACGGCGCGAACGCGATCAGCCACACCATCGGGGAAGGCGAAACGACTCCTGGTTCAGCCGACACTGCTCTGATCGGCCCGATCGCCATGGCCGCGAATACATCGCTCCAGTGGGATTTCAACCCGCCCATGAAGTTGACGGCGGCGACCTCCCTGGTGATTGATTCCAGTGGGGCTGGGGCGGTATGCGTTTTCGCGGAAGGATACGTCGAATAAAGAGAAGCGCCGACGACGCCCAAGGGGGATAGGTCCCCCGCGCCTCAGAGGGTAGAGGCATAGGACGCCATCGGCAGGATGTAAATAACATAAAGAGGGGGCAGGGGGCAATGAGTGAAAGCACAATGCTTTGGATTCTCGGGGGCATGCAGGCCGTGACGCTTTTCATCGTTGGCTGGATCAAGGTCGATATCTCCGAACTCTGGAAACGGGCGAACACCCATGGCCACCAGATTGATTGCGCCGCGACGGATTGTAAACCGAAAACAACGGCCGTAATTCTTCATGAGGTAGGGAAATGAACCTTTCCGCCGAGCAAGCCGACAACAAGGAAAAAATAATCCGGATTGCCGAAGCAGTCGGCCTCGTTCCGGCCTGGCCCCTGGCAGTCGCCATGACGGAAAGCTCCCTCGGGCTGCGGCAAAAATCCCCTACCGGCTGCCGGGGGGTGTTTCAGATGTCGCTAATTGCCATGAAAGACCTGCTTCAGGAAATGGAAAAACAGGACGACGACATTATAGACATCCTCTGCGGGATTGCCTTCCTCTACCTCCTGCTGAGGCGGCACAAGTCGATTGAAGCGGCAACGGTCAGGTTCTGCGATCCGAAGGACCAGGGGTTCTACGTTGATCGGGTAAAGCTATTCATGAAGGAGTTTGCGCTATGAAAAAAATCCTATTTCTAATTCTCGCGTTCCTGTTTTTCTTCGGGCTTCTGCACGATGCCAATGCCGAATGGCGGATGCAGATGACTCCGCTGGACGACCGCCCGGAAGTCGCAATCCGGATTGACTCGCTCGGGATCTATTACTGGGACGATTCGGGATTTTTTCAGCACGACTCCATGTATGCGGACTGGGATCACCTGGTTTTCAGCTGGTTCGGCTACAAAAATCCGCAGCCTATTGACGTCATGCGTTCCAGGCTTTTCAACTGGTGGGGAAAGGAACCAGGCGCAAAATGATCAACGACCTCACGAAATATTACGAGATACGGGACCGGATAAAAACCGGGGACGATCTTCACTTTGCGAGCTTTTCCGCGTTGGGATTGTGCATCCGGTTTGTGACAAAGGCGCCGGTCAATCACACGGCCAAAATCGTCGTCATGACGGACGAAACGGGACACAAGCGGGTCTATATTGTCGAGGCAATGGAAAACGGCATGCAGACCAGATATCTTTCCGAACGCCTGCAGCAGTTCTCCGGCGCCGTTTACTGGTGCCCGATTCGTGCAGATTTCGAAAACATCAGGCCGCATTTCGCTCGGGCTATTTCCGAATTTCAAGACCGGATGGATATCGAATGGATCAAATATGATTATTGGGCGATCGTGAAGCAGCTCTTCGGGCGGGTCGGTCAGGACGGGTCAAAGATGTTCTGCAGCGAGGCTGCCTGGATGCTGACTGAGCGGGCAATCGAGATTTCCGATAATAAACTGGCGAAACATATCATGGGTATCTTGAAAAACAACTGGAACGGGAAAGCGCCGACGCCCGGGGATCTTTATTATTCGGGCCTTTATCAGTCACGTCAACAAATTATGTGAGGGGGTGCATTATGTTCGAACAGCCTCTTTCCGGACTTCTTTCGAATGGATGGTTCGCGTTTGTAGTCGAGAACTACAATATTTTCATTTTGCTCATCGGCAGCCTTCTTATCACGATCCTAAAATCGATTGCCATTATGCACCCTGACGTAAAAACGAATAAAATTCTCTGCCTCCTGAAAGGCTGGATCTACGGCTTTCCTGGCATGAAGAAAGAGGAAGCCGCTCCGGAGGTGGAAAACTAATGCGAGCCGTCCTCTACTCAGCCCCCGCGGTCGAGCCGATCTCTTTGGCTGAGGCGAAACTTCACCTGCGCCTTGACAGCCAGACTTTTGCCGGGAACCTGACCACGTATCAAAGCATTCTGCCG
>JAQTPK010000069.1 GCA_028712885.1 Syntrophales bacterium
ACGGCGCCCGGCCGGAATCATGTCCAAACTGCCAGGCACCGGCCGAAAAATATCGTAAAATCGAATAGGTGGACACTCGCAAGGTCCGCCTCAAACCCGGCAGGCCTGATTCATAATTTAAATTAAGCGGCGGACTGTTTAAAATTGCCCGGATGCAAGGCGCGCCCCTTCGACAAGCTCAGGGCAGGCTGCCTTTTGTCATGGTGAGCCTGTCGAACCACCCGCCCGGAGCGCAACACAGCAGACGGGTGAGTTTAAACAGTCCGCAAAAAAAAGGGACCGCCCCGGTGGTCAGGGCGGTCCGGAAGCTGTCGCAGGGTTATCCCCCGCTCAGGAGCATCTGAGGGGCTTTCGCGCCTTCAGAGCCGAAAAGGAGGTGAGATATGAATCAAACCTGTCCTGTAATCATATTATCGGTTAAAGAAACCGTAACTTGAAAAAGTTACCAGCCCTTGGTCCACATGTCCTCGTCAATGTAAACTTTTTCGTCCGCCGCCCCCGCCTCCTCGGCATCGGCCTCGATCAACCGGGCCGGACTGGAATCTCCCAGCACCTCCCGGTAGAACTCGTGCTGAATGAGCAGGTTCATGATTTCATTCGTTCCGGTCCATATCTGGATCAGCCTGGCGTCCCGAAGCAGCTTTTCAATCGGATATACATTGGTGTATCCGATGCCGCCCACTATCTGCATGGAAAGATTAATTATGTTCCAGGCCGCATCGGTTGCCACTTTCTTGGCCTCGCTGACGAGGCGGCGCGCCGTGGACATCCCCGTGTCAACGGCCTTTCCTGCGGCAATGGTCAAAGCCCTCGCGGAATCGAGTTGTGCAATGGCGTCCGCCGCCTTGAAGCTGACGCCCTGAAAATTGCGAATCTTCTGGCCGAATGCCTTCCTCCGGTCGCTGTAGCGGATGGCTACTTCGAGCGCCGCCCGGCCCATGCCAAGCGAGGCGCCCGCAGAGGTGAGCCGCTCCGGCACCATCATGGAATTGAAAATGTTTGCGCCCTGGTTGAGTCCCCCGATCAGGTTCGATTCCGGAACCTTGACGTCCCGGAAAATCAGCCTTCCGGTCCCGCCGCCCCGAGTGCCCAGCAGCTTGTAAAGATATTTTACTTCCACGCCCGGGCGGTCCTTTTCGATCAGGATGAGACTGATCCTCTCGTGCGGCTTTCCCTGCGGATTGGTGTTGCAGTACACAATGAAGAAATCTGCTCCGTCCGCCGCCACGACAAAGCGCTTCTGGCCTTTGATCGTGAAAGTCCCGTTTTTTAAATCGGCCCGCGTCGTCGCCCCGAAGAAGTCGGATCCGCCCCGGGGCTCGGTAAGCGCTTCGGCGGACACCAGGTCTCCTTTCAGCAGCGGCTTCAGAAAATTCTCCTTCTGATCATCCGTCCCGAAACGGTTGAGGGCCTCCCCCACGATGGAGGGCATGGCAAAGGCGCAGCCGAGAGCCGTGCCGAGCACCCCGATCTCTTCCAGTGCAGCGATTTCTCCCGTCCAGTTTAATCCTCTGCCGCCGTACTTTTTTGGAAACCTTAATCCGAGAAGGTTTTTTTCGCCGAGTTTTTTAACATACTCCCGGGGGTAAGTAATTTCGTCCCGGTCCATTTTCCGGATGAGCTCCGTCGATACCTCATTTTTAACGAAATCCCTGACTTCATTCTTCAGAGCCTTTTCTTCCGCGGTCAACAAAACGTCCAGAAGCATTCTTCTCTCCTCCTTTCCTGTCTTTTTCAAGTGAGTGCTTACTCACTTAGCTAACTGATTTGCCCCGGCCAAGTCAAGGACTACAAGAGGGGGCCCCTCGAACCCTCTTATAATGCGTAGCCCGATACCCATTGCGTAAGAACCTACGCGGGGAAAAGGAGTCTACCCCGCCCAGGAGGAAAAAAATGTGCCCTGATAACAACAGCTTTGAATTGTCGTGGCGCAACGGCGTCCTGGCATGAATCCTGATCTTATCTAATCGCAAACGTTCTGATCAAAGGAGGCCTGTGATGGCTAAAGCGAGGAAATCAGGGAAACGCATTGAGAGGCCCGCGCCGGTCCGGGAGATTGCAGCAGA
Organism: Syntrophales bacterium; assembly: GCA_028712885.1. Lineage (GTDB taxonomy): Bacteria > Desulfobacterota > Syntrophia > Syntrophales > UBA4778 > JAQTPK01. Next base: position 2,067 of record JAQTPK010000069.1, read on the forward strand.
TTTTCCTGCGGCCGCGCCGTTTGTCCTCGAGCGGTTCTTTGAAGAGAACGAAGTCGGCATGGACCGCATATGGCACCGGGACGACCCTCTCCAGGACCTCGATTTCTTCAATATCGTCGGCTGGCATGAAATGCATCTCGCCGTCCCCGTTCTCTTGCTTGCTGCGGGAGCAAAAGGGACCATGCACCGCAAAATCTTTTCGGGGCCGGTCCGGCTTGACGAGACTTACTCCTCCCTGGCATGGCTCACTGCGGTCCAGGGCAGCTTCCGCTACGATATACCCGGAGAGGACGCCGCCGACCTGTATCTCTCAAAACCGTGGGGGGCAACAGAGTAGTTCAGTAATAACTTATTATTTGAGAGTGAGGCTGTAAGAATTGACCATCCCGACAGGATGGTAAGATTTTTTTGACTTTGCCAGTCCGGGAAGACCCATATCGCTTTCCTTGTTGATGAGGGGATGATCGGGGAAGAGCCGGCGCGCGCATTCCCTGTCCAGGAATTGGTAAAGACCCCTTATTTCCACAAGGGCCTTTTCAAAACTCAGCACGCCGACTTCATCCGACAGGTATGAAGCAACGCCGAATGCCCGGATGCGGCCGTCGATCCGGATCTGTATTGCCCGCAATTCCAGTTCATCAAGGTTTTTCAGGCTGACGAGGGCGGCCTGTTTTTCGCAGTACAGGCTTTCGTTCTCTTCGGGAGTGCACGGAAACCGGCTGCACCATTCCTCCAGAAAGTCGATGCATTCGCCTGCCGATCCCGGAGACACATCTTCCACCGCCACCCTTCCCCGCCCGATATAGTCCCTGGAGAACCTGTTTATCCAGTTTCTCTTTTCCCTGAACCTGTTTCCTTTCAGAGCGGCCAGGGCCGAAGTCTCGTAAAGATACTCTGAAAAATGAGGCTGCAGCTCAACAGAAAAAAGATCCGAGATGCGCTCGCGGCCGTATAGATTTATGTAGTCCTCCGGCACGAAGGAATATGTCCGGCAGCCTGCTCTGCGGGCCAGCTCGGCAATCTCCTGCGGAGTCTCGGCCCTGCCGGAACCGATCGGCAGAAGGAGATAGTTGTCCTGCGGGCGCTTCCTGCACCTGCATGAAATTATCAGACGGTTACTCTCCTCGGTGTAATACGTCTCGGAGATGGAATTGCTCCACGCCACGATCGATGCGAGGGAATAAGCGCTCAATCTGAACCGCCGGCCCGAAAAGTATTTTTTCAGGCGTCCGTATTCCTCTATTCTGATGGGCTTTATGTCCATAATAAAACAGTTCGGAGTCCCGGGTTCGGAGTTGCCGAAGATGGTCTAAAATTGGAGATTCTCCGGAGCAATCTCCGAAGAATCTCCAATCCTCAGGGAAGATACTTAAACATGATTCGCTCGCTTACCCCGTCCGCCTAGGCGGACCCGAGGCGGACGGGGAATGCGCTCGCTGCCGGATTCATTGCTGGTCAGAATCAAGAGTCCATCACGTGTGCACGGATTCATAGAAAGGCGTACTGACTCCGGACTCTGGACTTTTCACTTCAGGGCTTCTCTTATCTTGTTGTCGATCGCTTTCCCTTCAAACAGCTTTTCCACCGCATCGGACAAAGCCGTATTTATCTGCGATTCCAGCCGGTCTTCCGAAAAAAGGACGTGATCAAGACTGGTGGAACTCTCGGCGACTGCCTTATAGAGAATCCTGCCTTTTTCGGCATCGGCCAGGAAAAGCGTCAACCGTACCTTGGCCCGGTACTTCTTTATGGGCAGGGTATCCCGGCAGACGACGTCCATTTCTTCAATTCTGCCTCCGATCACTATCTTCCCCCAATCGCTGCTGAGAGAGTGTTCATTCAGGTCCCAGACGGGCTTTCTGGCCGAAACGTTGTATCCCGACCTGCCGAGCACTTTTCCCGCCGCGGCGGTAACCGCATCCGTCGGGCTCATCAGCCGGGGATACACCGGCACTCCCTGGCCGTCCATCTTGTACACCGTGCCGATCCGAAGCGGATCTTTAAGGTTTCTGCCGTCGATAAAGGTGGCGACCGTTACTGCTGTTTTTCTCTCTCCGGCCGGTTTCGCCCCCTGGGGGGTGTATCTCATATCGATGCTGTACAGCGACGGCGCGCAGGCGTTCAAAATGAACAGCCCTGCCGCGAGCAGAACGGCGGCTGCCGCCCGCTTTTTTCTCCCCAACGCTTCCTCGAATCTTTTCATTCAATCCTCCTTCTGCACTCCCGGCGCAAGCCCCGCCTGCATCGGATGATGCAGCACCCTCCGGAGAAACATCCGGGTCCTTTCCATTTTCGGCCGGGAAAACATCTCTTCCGGGTTTCCGATTTCGACTGCCCGCAAGCAGGGAAAATTTGCGGAGAAATCGGTTCATCCGTACCTCCGCCGATACCCGTACAATACAATGCGGAATCATGTCAAGAACGGCGGGGTCATCTTTTTACCGTATGCCATATCAGGAATCCGGAGCGATGAAATCAGGATGACCATGATGGAAGACGCTGTCCGGGACAGCTATTTAAAAAGTGTTGAAAATATTCTCTGGAATTTTTGAGGCAAAGAGAAAGGAAATTTCATGAATACAAAATTTTCGGGCACGGTTCTGATGATTATCCTGATCGTGGCGGCATGGACCGCATGTGCCTGCGGGCAGGAAGTGAAAGGTTCCAGGTCTCCGGACAACATGCCGGGATGGACGCCCGGGTTGCCGTCCGAAGATACGGGCGGGACTCCGGACAGGCGGGATATGCGGCAGGATGAGCAGAAACCTCCCGGAATTGAGGCGCCGGAGGAGCGATCCCGCAGCAGGTCGCGGGAAATAAGGCCTGAGGCGATTCCGCCGTGGCAGTCGCCGACCTCTCCCGCATTTAAAGAACCGGATCTGGATCTGTCTCCCGGACCGCCCGCACTCAGTCCCAAATCCAACCGGCTGCAGCCGGTGGTCCCGGGCACGCCGGAAATAACGGCCCCGGGTACGCCGGTTACGCCCCAATCGCCCGGAATAATAACCCCCAGGCCCGGACTGGAAATAAACGCCCCGGCTGTCCCGAACAGGCAATCTCCGGGAAATACGTATGGCGTTGAACGGAAATGATTCCCCTCACCCTCCCTTGAATCCATTCTCTCGAAATTCCCGCTTGGAATGGATACCCTTCCCTCTCTTCCCGGAGGGGGAAGGGAAAAGGGAGGGAGTCTGTATCAAGGTATCCGGTTTCCGGTATCGGGCATCAGGAAACCTTTCCTGATTTTAACCTGAGACCTGGGACCTGAAACCTGAGACCTTTTGCGCCGGTTCACGACCGGCCCATCACACCCCTCACGTGCCGCCGTAGCCGATTTTTACCTCCCGGCCGTCGACAATGACGGGCACCTGCCTCTTTCCCTGAGAAAATTTAAGCATCTCCCGGAGAGCCGCGCTGTCCCGGGATACATCGAAATATTGTGCTCCGTCCCCGTAAGCCGACCTGGCTTTATCGGTGTAAGGTCAGCCCGCCTTGCCGTAAATCAACACCTTTTCCGCCATGCTTACCTTCCTTCCTTCCCGTACGTAATGATGTAAACGACTCCGGCCTTGTCGTCGGAAACGAGCAGGGACCCGTCAGGCATGACTTCCACATCGACGGGGCGGCCCCAGGAAACCGTATCCTGAAGCCATCCTTCCGCAAACACGGTAAACTTTTCCGGCTTGCCTCCGGCGGGGTCCACCATGGTTATCCTGTATCCGATGGGCGTGCTCCTGTTCCAGGACCCGTGTTCCGCAATAAATATTTTTCCCCGGTATTCCTCCGGAAACCGGTCTCCGGTGTAAAATCTCATTCCGAGCGCCGCCGTATGCGGGCTGAGCTTCAGCACGGGCGGCGTATATTTCCCGCAGTCTTTGCCCTTCCCGTATTTCGGGTCCGGTATATCACCTCCGTGGCAATAGGGAAAGCCGAAGTGGAGGCCCTTCCGGGGAGCGCGGTTAAGTTCGTCCGGAGGGCGGTTGTCGCCCATCCAATCCCGCCCGTTATCGGTAAACCACAGCTCCTTCGTCCCCGGATGCCAATCGAAACCCACCGTATTGCGCACGCCGTGGGCAAAGATCTCCAGGTCCCGGCCGTCCGGCTTCATTCTCATGACGGAAGAATACCGCGGGTCCTTGCGTTCGCACACATCGCAGGGCGCCCCGACGGGGACATAGAGGAGTCCGTCGGGCCCGAACCGGATGAACTTCCAGCCATGATGGCGGTCACGGGGAAAATCCCCCCTGACCACAACGGGCCGGGGGGGGCTGTCGAGCCGCTTTTCGATCCCGTCATAGCGCAGGATCCGGCTTACCTCGGCCACATAGAGAGATCCGTCCCGGAAAGCCACCCCGTTCGGAGAATCGAGTCCCGATGCTATCCGGTGGACGCGCCCGGAGCGGCCCTGACCGCCCGGACTGACTGCGTGGACGTCTCCTGCTCCCCGGGACCCGACAAACACGGTCCCGGAGGGGCTGACCGCAAGAGAGCGCGCCTCCGGAATCTCCGCGTAGACTTCTATCCGGAACCCCGGGGGCAGCTTGATTTTATCCAGCGGAAGGGAAGCGCTGCACGCATTGCCGGCGCAAAGGCACACGATAAACAGAAGGACCGATCCGGCCGCCGTCTTCTTCAGCCCGCTCATTTCAGATGTCCTCAAGCAGCGAAGTAAAGGTATCGAGATGCTCTTCCTCGTCGACCAGAATGCCCTTGAATATCTGGGCCGTCGCTATATCCCCTTCCTGCTCTGCCGTTTTGATTGCCTCCTTGTAGAGAGCAATCCCCCCCTCCTCGGCCTCCTTATCCTTCTGGATCATGCTCTTCAAATCCTTGGGGATGTCGATGGGAAAGGGCTGGGTCGTCGGAGTGCCGCCGAGGAAGAAAAGCCTCTCGGCGATCTCTTCCGCGTGCTTCATCTCGACGATGGCGATCTTTTTTAATTCATCCTTCACGCTGAAGCCCTTTACACCGCTCCACATGACGTAATGCCACATGTACTGAATGGAAACCTGCAGCTCTCTGGCGATCGACTCGTTAAGCATTTCGAGCAGCTTTTTCGAAGCCATGGGAAGTACCTCCTGTCCGTTGTTTCTGTTTTTATTATCAGGCGATCGGATCCTCTCTCGATCCGTGGTGAAAATAATATTGAATTGACATCACACAAAGACGCAAAGGAGTGGTTCGGAAAACCTTGCAGGAGAATTTTTTTCGTTGTCTCCGTGTCTTCGTGTAAGCAGAAAACTGCGTCGGGATGTTGCAGGTGATGAAAGAGAAATGAATATATCTTTATGTTAGCCCGGAGGCAGGCGTTGTCAAGAATTTTCAGCAGCGGGTATGCCGGATTCGCACGGCACGCCCGTCTGGCAGAGGCCGCAGCCGTAGCTCTCGAATCCGAATTCGCGGAGGCTTCTGTCTGAGACTATTTTGAGGAACTTTCTGCATTTTTCCTTATTGTGCCCGACCATCGTTATCGCCCCCACGGGGCAGCGCTCGATGCACCTGCCGCAGCCGCTCTCGTTCAGAAAAGAACAGTACTGCGATCTGCTTGCGTACGGCCGCTTCGTCGGCTCAAGACGGATCTTCGTCACTACGGAGCCGCAGCGCATGGCTTTTCCCCTGGCGGTAATCAGGCCGTCGCACAGCCCGAAGGTCCCCAGCCCCGAAACGTACGCCGTATGCCTTTCCGACCAGTTGGAGGCCGTTCCGTAATTCTCCGAGTCGCACCAGCCCCAGTGCGGAGAGAAAGACGGCGCCAGGGCGGGGAATCCTGCGGACGTCAGCACTTCCGCCAGATGCTGCGCCAGCTTGCCGTTGAACGCCTCGCCGTAAACGCGGGACCTTGCCCAAGATTCCGACGGGAAGAGGTCCCCGCGGTTTTCCCGCCGGGTTTTTCCGGTCTGCGGCAGGACCCAGCTGATCACGGTCAGATCTTCCGCCCGCGCGTCATTTCCCGGAAAAGTCGCCCGGAATATTTCCGCAGGAGTCCAGTAGAATTCCCCTATATCCTTTTTGAAAAATTCATACAGCGGATCGGCGCCGCCCGAGAATCCGACAAGCGGGGCGTCCCATGCCGGGTCGCCGGCGGCGTTGCGAAGGGTGTTGTCGGCGGAAGATTCCGTAAATTCGCCGATCAGGTTTTCTATCCAGGTTCTTTTATCCCCCATTTTCTTCTCCACCTCTCAGCTATAAAGGAATGAACAGACCGTCGTCCCGCTTCAGCATGCCCATGCGGACGAGCCTGTCAAGATGTTTTTCCACGTGGACCAGCTCCATCCACTGCATGATGCGCGTCGGCCGGGGATAATTCGCATATAGAAAATTGCTCCCGTGAAAATCCGCCGCAACGCAAGGCCTCTCGATCATTTCCATAAGACGGCGGTCCCTTTCGTATATTATCGCTTCGTACCGGTCAAACCGGCCCGCCAGGTCGTCTTCAAAGGGACCGCAGTGGCTGCTCAGAACGGTTGCGGGGGAGAGGGCCTTCAACGCGCCGATCGAACGGATAAAGTCGTCCACATCGGAAAAGTCGTTTCCGTAGAACGGCCCGAAGGGGTCCAGGGCGACATCGGCGGAAAACAGGAAATCCTGTTCCGGAAAAAAAAGACAGATATGCCCCGGCGTATGCCCCGGGGCGTGCAGGATGCGCATCACAACACCGCCGAGGTCCAACTCCTCTCCGTCCTTCAGTCTTCTATGTATCTTCAAACCCGGGAATTTAAAATACCGGTCGAAATCAATCCCGCTCCTCAGAAACCCGGTTGCGTCCATATACAGCCCGTGGTCTTCCATGCAGGCGGCCTCCGGTTCGTGGCACCATACCGGCACCGCCGGAAGCTCCTTAATGCTGCTCCGGTGGTCGTAATGCGAATGCGTCAGGATCAGGACGTCTACGCCCGCCTCCGCGCAGGCCTTCGTGCGGGCCGCTCCCATTCCCGCGTCCACCAGGACTCTTAAATTGCGCCCCCGCAGGTACAGCCCGGTGCAGAAGGGAAACCGCGCCTCATTCTCACCCTGGACCATGAAAATATTTTTTCTGATCTCCAGCATTGCCCGCTCTTCAAAGAACCGGATTTTATATCAAACAAATCAGAAATCAACAGTAATCCGAAAGCGGGGCGGATCCCGCCTGCACCCCGGCGCGAACGGACGGAAAGATCCGGACGGTCGTGGTTGAAAAGAGAAATCCTTTCTGGTATGTGATCTCCACGAATGTTGATGGGGAAGAAGGTCGGCGGATGAACCGGAAATGGCTGGCGATTTGTGTGCTGGCGGCAGGCGTTGCCGCCTTTTCATCCTTCGCGCAGGCGCGGAGCCGGACCGTTCCGGTCACGCACTCGGTAGCGCCCGCGCTGATCCCCGGAACGCGCGCGGAAATGAACACGGCCGGGTTCTGGATCGGGCTTCATCCTTTTCCCGACAGGATTATCCTGGACGGCCCTTCCATCCGGGAAATGAATGCCGCCATCCGCAACGATCTCAAGATTTCCTATGATATAAGCGCCTTCCCGGCCACCCTCCCGGGCGCGGGAGTAGTCGGGGCGATGGAGCAGGACCTTTCCTCATTCCGCCGGGGGCATCTCTACTCCGCCGGGGGAAAGAAACTGGACGCGGATGCGGTCCGCACGGTCCGAGCCAACATGAACCTGGAATCCATTCCGGCCGAAATACGCGTACAGTTCGGCTTTGTCACCAGGAGCTCGCCCCAGCGGGCGCTTCCCTGCGCGGGCGGTTACTATCTCTCAAAATCGTTTCAGGATTTCGACCGCCTTCAGATCAGCGTTCTCGATCCCGGCACCCCGGTGGCAATACTCCATACCAGCCGGGACGGCCGGTGGCATTACGCCACGGCTCCGCATGGAGAAGGCTGGGTTGATTCGGATGCGGTCTCGCACTGTCCCGTTGAGCTCCTCCGGA
>JAQTPK010000022.1 GCA_028712885.1 Syntrophales bacterium
CCTGGTGAGAGCGATGAGGCTGACGCGATTGTCCGCGTGATGCTTTCTTTTTTCGATATAGCCCATTCGGATCAGTTTGTTCACGAGGGCGGTGATCGTCGATTTGTCCTTGTCGATGATCCTCGCGATTTCGGTCATCGGCAGGGGACCCTTCGCCATCAGCGACCCGAGTATCTCGCCGTGCGAGGGCGCCAGGCCCATAACTTTATGGTCCTTCAATTCCCCGGTAAGGTACTTGTTGGCCTTGTAATGGATGCGGCCGATAAGGAAAATTATGTGATCCTTTTTCATGGATATATAATAGTATGATATCCAACTAAATGTCAACATAAAAACAGGTCATGGGTCATGGGTAACAGGTTATGGGTTATGGGGAGCGGGAAAAGCGCCTTGAGTGCGCAGTTTGCAGTTCACGATTCAAAGCTTAGAGCATTAACGATTTTAGAATGTCTCCGCAGTTCTGGCTTGGATTGCAGATGGATTATGACCTCGATATTGAGGAAGATAATCTGGCCGGCAGGCTTGAGCGCGAGGTGCGCATCCTGAATGGATAAGATATTATCTCCTGCAGGTTAGAACGGGAGGCTTTGATGCAAACACATACGCCCTGCGGCTCTGGTACTCGATTTCCGGATAGGGGCCTCTCTCGGTTATCTCAATTATTTCGAATCCGGCGCCCCGAAGGCAGTCGATAATGAAATCGGAAGCAAAAAACACGACTTCGATATCGACTTTCCTGCCGATGAACTCTTCCAGGTGAATCGTCTTCTCGCCCGCATGGTAGGTGAACAGGAATATTCCGCCAGGCTTCAGACGCGAAAACTGAGAACCGTGGACCGGGAACTTAAAATTCCCCGATTTCCGCCGCCCAATACCCAACGCCCAATGCCTTTTATTTCCCGTTCGCCTGTTTCGTAACTGAAATCCCGAGCCGCTTCATCCGGTGGATCAGCGTGGTTCTCTTCAGCCCGAGCAGGGAGGCGGCGCCTTCTTTGCCGCCGATTTTGCCCCGGGAATGATGAAGGGCTTTCAGGATCTGCTCCCTTTCGGTATCGCGCAGCGGAAGCAGGTCTTCTTCCGCTTGCGGCCGGACAGCAAGGGCGGGAGGAAAATCCGAAAAGACAATCCGCGGCCCGCCCATGACGACCGCCCGCTCGATTACGTTGGCCAGCTCGCGGACGTTACCCGGCCAGGAATAGGACAGGAGCCTCTCCATCTCGGACTGCGGGATCCCCTGGAAACTCCGGCCGTACTGATGAGAAAAAAGACGGAGAAAATGCGATGCAAGAAGCGGAATATCCTCTTTCCGCTCCCGCAGCGAGGGCACACGGATGGGAAAAACGTTAAGGCGGAAAAAAAGGTCCGCGCGGAACCGGCCGTCCTCGACCTCCTGCTCCAGCCGCTTGTTGCTGGCGGCGATCAGGCGAAAGTCGGACCGAAGCGTCCTCGTGCCCCCCACGCGCTGAAATTCCTTTTCCTGGAGGACCCGCAGGAGCCGGCTCTGCGTTCCCGGCGGGAGTTCCGATACCTCATCCAGAAAAATAGTCCCGTTGTGAGCAAGCTCGAATCGGCCGGGTTTGGTCCGGATCGCCCCCGTGAATGCGCCCTTTTCGTATCCGAAGAGCTCACTGTCAATCAGCGTGTCCGGAAGAGCCGCGCAATTTACGCGGATGAACGGACCGTCGCGGCGGTTGCTTTCGCGGTGAACGGCCCTTGCCACCAGTTCCTTGCCCGTTCCGGTTTCTCCCAGGACGAGGATCGTCGAGATCGTGGGAGCTACCCTGGATATGATCTGCTGGATGCGGATAATGGCCTCGCTTGTGCCGATGATGCCTCCCAGAGGCCTGAATTCTTCCCCGACCTCGCCGGGGTAGTACCTGTCGTCTTCCGCCGCCGATTCTTTCAGCCGGGAGATCTCGTCGTAAGCCCTGGCGCGGTCGATCGAGACTGCTATCTGGGAGGCAAGGGCGGAAATAAGCCGGACCCGCGCCGGGTTCATTTCAAAGGAGAAGAACCTGCTGTCCTGGTACAGAACGCCGATAGACCGGCGGCTGATCACAAGGGGGTTGATGATAACGTGGCGGACCTCGCCCGTCTTCTCATTGTATTTTTCGTGCTGAAAAACCTTGTTATCAGTGGAGCCGGAAGCGGCCATGATGATCCTCATCGTGCTTTCGAAGGAAGGATCGGATACCTGCTCCGCCGTGAGGTTCCGCGAAGCTGTCATCCGGAGGGTTTTTTCATCTCCGGCCTGAACGAACAGGCCCGCTCTCTCCGCACCTGTAAGCCTGGAAATGGAAGAAATCAGGTGGGTGAGGTACTCCACCTCGCTTTCCATCGTCAGCGCGTCTCCCATTTCCACGATGATATCGTAAAGCCGGTCTTCGGATGAGAGGTCCTCGCTTCGAATCAGGTTTTTCAGATCCTCCGGGAATGCCTCCCGCGCATTCAATCTATAGAACTGCCACGCCTTTCTTCCATAAGTTTCGGCCTGCGGCCATTTATTCTGCTCCAGATAGTACCTGGCGATGTCGATGCGGACTTTCGAAAGCTCCAGAACGGCGCCGATCCTCTCCAGGGATTTCTCCAGGTCCAGAAGCTCCGAAATCTTTTCCCAGGGGGCCTTGTCCGATTCAAGATGTGCGAGCTGAAGGCGGCGGATGATGGCGTGCATGAGAGGGTTGAGCTGCTCGGGTTTCATTTCCCGCAGGTAGTTGATGACAGGATTAAGTTCGATGGGCGAGGATCCGGTGCGGTGAAGAATGAAACCAGGCTCGAAGACATGAGAACTGTTGAGGGTATAATACCAGCTTGATTTTCTGATTCTGTAAAGCGATTTGAAGTGCTCGGCGGCTTGTGCGTAATTCCCCTCCATGCACTCAAGGTTGGCCATCCCGATACCCGCCAGCACTTCCGCCATGGGGATCGATTCCTTTCGCGCCAGGTCGAGAGCCATTTCAAAGTAGGCGCGGCAATTCGGCTGGCGGAGCTCAAACAGAATCAGCCCCGTATTGGCGAGGGCAAAGGCCATGAGGGGCCGGTTTTCATTCTTCTTCGCCAGAGAATAAATTGTTTCGGAAAGCCCTAGCCCGCGTTGCGGCATTCCGACCTGGGTGTAGCAGAGGGCGAGGTGAAGGCCGGTGACGAGGGAAAAAGTGTCCGGCCCGATCTGGTCCAGTTCTTCGAGTGAATCCTCGTACAGCTGCACGGCGCGGGCCAGCTCACCCGAGATCCAGCAGGACAGGCCTCTCATCTGGAGGGCCCGCTTTTTAAGCTTGGGCTCGTCTATCCCGCGGATCACGTCCCAGCCCCGCTGGAAGTGAGCGGCCGCATGGTCGTATTGGAAAAACATCCAGTGGTGCTGGCCCATCAGGAGCTCCAGCGATCCCTGCGCAGTCGCGTTGTTCTCCCGGACCGCCGCTTCCAGGGCGCGGTCGAGCCTCGGCTTGATTCTCTTCAGATCGGGATACAGCAGCGACAGGGACGCGCGGCTTTCGACCGCGGCGATAAATATGCCGGCTAATTCCCCCGTCAGCATCTCACCATCCGGCGATTTCTCCTCCAGATAATTGAGAATGGCGTCATAAAAAAGAATCGCGGAGCCTATCCGGTGGTTTTCCTCGTCCTTTACCGCGGCATGGAGGATGACCTGGAGATCGGATTCGCGAATGCCCGCGCGAAGGCACAAACCGGCTACATCATGCGGCTGCAAGTCGCCTTCCGGGACATATCTCCTGAGGATGTCGATGGCGTCGCGCAGGTACAGAGACCTTTTATCCGGAGGCATCCTTTCAATCAGGGAATCGCGCGGAAATTCCTCCGTCCAGGAGTAATATCCTTTTCTCTTCTGATCGGGGATTAACCAGCGGTTCCTGATGAGCCCGGACATCAGGGAAAAAATCTGCGAGGGGAGAATTCCTCCGATATGGGAGAACCAGTCGACGGAGAACGTATTCCGGAAAGCTGCAAACCTCAGAAGAATTTCACGGTCTTCCCGGGGCAGAGATTCGATATAGGAATCGAAACGGATATTTTCCGCCATGGCAATCGCTCCCGCAGGCAATATACATCAACCGCCTCTCATGTCAAGAATGATGTCGAAATATGGTCATCTGACCGGATATGAACATCAGTATGAGGGGTGACAGCCGTTACTAAATCGAAATGTTTACGAATTGAGGCAAACCAATTATGGCATTCTCATTGCTTCATATATCGACAGGGCGAAAGACTGACGGCAAATGGCGGAGGGCGAAGGGCGAAGAAGATATATCGTATCAGATCCGTTTCGGTTCCCGGCCTTTCGCCTTAAGCCTTTAGCCTTGTGCCTTTAGCCAAATCATAAAAACAGGAGCAGATATGGATTTCAACCTCACTGAAGAACAGAGGATGTTGAGGGATTCGGTGGCGAATTTCGCCGCCAAGGAAATCAAGCCGATAGCCGAGGAAATCGATCGCGAGGACAAGTGGCCGGACGGACTGTGGCAAAAGCTTGCCGAGCTGGGTATCATGGGGATTACCGTCGACCCGGAATACGGCGGCGCGGGGGCGGATATCCTTTCCGCCTCTCTGGCCTGTGAAGAGCTGGCCCGCGTCTCCGCGGCCGTCGCACTTTCCTGGGGCGCACACGCCAATCTCTGCTGCAATAATCTCAACAGCCACGCGAACGAGGTGCAGAAGAGAAAATATCTTCCACCTCTCTGCAGCGGCAGGCACATCGGGGCTCTCGGCCTGACCGAGCCGAATGCCGGATCGGATGCCGTCGGCATCCAGACATCGGCGAAGAGGGAGGGCGACTTTTATGTGGTAAATGGATCCAAGATGTTCATCACTAACGGTCCTGTCGCAAATACGGTCGTTCTCTACGCCAAAACGGAAAAGAGCGCAGGACCGAAGGGGATCACCGCCTTTATTCTCGATACAAAGTTCCCCGGGTTTTCCGTTTCCAGAAAACTGAACAAGGTCGGCAACCGGGGTTCTGCAACGGGCGAGCTTGTCCTGGACAACTGCCGCATTCCGGCGGAAAACATCATCGGCCAGGAAAACAAGGGAATTGCAGTAATGATGGGCGGCCTCGACGTGGAAAGGGCCTTCTTCGGCACCTACGCCCTCGGCATTGCCGAAGCAGCTTTCGAGGAATCCGTCAAGTACGCCAAGGAGAGGGTCCAGTTCGGAAAACCGATCGCCGCGTTCCAGCTCATTCAGCAGAAGATCGCGGACATGTACGCGCAGATCGAAGCGGCCCGGCTCATGTGCTACAAGGCCGCGATTCTGGCGGACAACGTGAAGAGGGGCGGGAAGGGGACGGAAGTGCACCTCATCTCCGCGTCCGCGATACTGCTGTGCGCCGAAATCTCGGTCAAGGTCTGCGAGGAGGCGGTCCAGATCCATGGCGGGTACGGGTACTGTCTTGAATATCCCGTGCAGCGCTTCTGGCGGGACGCAAAACTCGGCACGATCGGTGCGGGTACGTCGGAAATGCGGCGCCTGATTATAGCGCGGGAAATCCTTAAAATGTGAGGAAGAGATGGAAAAGACTTATTTCGAAGATTATAAGACAGGTGAAACCTTCGTGTCTCCGGGGAGGACTATTACGGAGGCGGATATTGTCATGTTTTCGGCTTTCACCGGAGATTGGCATCCGCTGCACACGGATAAGGAATACGCGGCCAAAACGCCTTTCAAGGAGAGGATAGCGCACGGCATGCTCGGCTTGGTAGTCGGGAGCGCGCTCCTTTTCCGTCTGGGACCTTACGTGGTGCTTCCAAAGAGCTTTATCGCCTTTTACGGGATGGAATCCGTGCGATTCACGGCGCCCGTAAAGATCGGCGATACGATCCATTGCGAGATGAAAATCATCTCCATGACGGAAAAGGACGCCCAAAGAGGCGTTATCGAAGCCGAGAACACGATAAAAAAACAGAAAGGTGAGGCGGCCATAGTTTACGTGACGAAGATTCTCGTCGGCAGGAAAAAGGCATAAGTCAACAGAAAGGAATGATTATGGCAAACAAGGTAGCGATCGTCGGCGTTGCGCAGAACGCCGGATGCGAGTCCAAGGACAACTACTACGATCAGGCCTACCAGGTGACCAGGGAGCTCCTGGACAAGACCGGATTGAAAAAAGATGACATAGGTACGTTCATCAGCGCATCTTCGGATATCTTCCACGGAGGCATATCGTGCGCCAACGCGTATTACTGGGAGACGACCGGCGCGTTCCTGAAGAACGGCTCGCGCCAGGACGGTGAATCACTTTTCGCCCTCTTTTATGGAGCGATGAGGATAATGAGCGGCCATTACGACACTGCGCTCGTGATCGCCCTGTGCAAGGGTTCGGAAAATCCTTCAAATGAATCGTGTACGCTGATGTATGCGGATCCTTTTTATCAGAGGGGAGTCGGGCTGAACGAGACTCTGGCCGCGGCGCTGCAGATGAAACTCTATATGAAAAAATCCAGGATTACAGCGGAGCAGTGCGCGAAGGTCGCGGTCAAGAATCTCGGCAATGCGCTCGGGAATCCTTATGCCCACAGGAGGGGCAGATATTCCGTCGAGGACGTGCTGAAATCTGAACTGGTAGCCGATCCGCTGACCGAACTCCAGGTGGCCCCCAAGTCCGAAGGGATAGTGGCGATGCTGCTCGCGTCGGAGGAAAAGGCAAAGAAGATCACGAAGAAACCAGTGTGGATAAAAGGTTTCGGCAGTTCTCTAGATTCCTACATCTTGGGCGACAGGGACCTGTTGAACGGACAGCTCCGGAATGCAGCGAACCGGGCGTATAAAATGGCCCGGATCACCGATCCCGGGAAACAGATCGACCTGGCCGAGATCTCGGAGCCGTATGCGTTTCAGGAACTGCTCTGGATGGAGGACCTGGGTCTCTGCTCTCCCGGAGGGGGAGGAAAAATGATCGACAGCGGAAAAACAGAGAAAAACGGGGCTCTGCCCATAAATCCGTCGGGCGGGGTTCTGGCTAATAATCCTTATGTGTCCAGGGGCCTGCAGCGGGCTGTGGAAGCCGTTCTTCAAATGAGAGGCGAGGCCGGTGAGCGCCAGGTGGAGAAGCGGGTGAAGACCGCCCTGGCTCACGGTACGCATGGATTTGCGGGACAGTGCCACGCCGTGGCCGTCCTGGGCCGTTAGGAGGTGACTGTAATGGCAAGACCAGTGGGAATAATAGGTACGGGTCAGACAAAACACGGCAAAAGAATGGACGTGTGCTACCCGGAGCTCGTCCGCGAAGCGGTCATGACCGTTTTTGCCGAAACGGGCATAGACCCCGGGGATATCGACGGCGTGGTTTCAGGAACGATGCCTTCCATGATGGAAGGAATAGCGCTCACGCACTTCTATTTCGCGGACGCCATGCAGGCCTCGGGGAAACAGATCCTGAAGACGGAAACATGCGGTTCGACGGGGGTATCCATTGCACATACTGCCTATTACTGGGTGGCCTCGGGAATGGCGGACCTGGTGCTCGCCGTCGGACATGAAAAGATGAACGAGGGCGACAGCCAGGCGACGATGACCACGGTGGCGGAGCCCTTTTACCAGCGGTTCTTTATCGCCGGCGCGCCGGGCGTGTTCTCGATGCAGTCCCAGATGTGGACAGACCGCTACGGTATCCCCGAAGACAAGCTCAGGGACGCCGCGGCGTACATATCCGTCACCCATCACAACAGCGCGTTCGACAATCCTTATGCCCATATAAAAATCCGGGTCACCATGGACGACGTGAAAAACGCCCGGATAATCACTTATCCCGTGCGGCTCCTCGACGTCTGTCCGAATTCGGACGGGGCATGCGCCGTGATTTTCGCATCCGACAAGATGATACGTAAGCTGGGCAAAAAGGCTGCCTGGGTCAAAGGCGTCGGGTACAGCGGGGAAGAATACTATTTCGGCGACAGCGATAAGGCAGTCTGGCAGGCCGCAATACAGGCCGCAAAGCAGGCCTATAAACAGGCAGGGATACGCAATCCCCGCAAGGAACTTGATGTGGCCGAGGTATACAATCCCTTCACTTACCAAGAGATGCTCTTTTACGAGTGCTTCGGCTTCTGCGACTTCGGCCAGGCGCCGGACCTTGTCCTGAAAGGGACCTTCGGACGCAAGGGCGAGCTTCCCTGCGATCCTTCCGGTGGGACTCTCTGCACGAACCCCATCGGTGCGACAGGGCTCATCCGTACGGCGGAAGCGGCCCTGCAGGTTATGGGAAAAGCCGGGGATCACCAGGTTCCCGGGGCGAAGCTGGCCCTGGCCCATGCGATGGGCGGCGTAGACCAGTTCAACGGGATCATCATCCTCGGATCCGAGAAATAAGGAGGCATCAGAAAATGACAAAGGAATACAAAACGATTAAAACGGAACTCCGGCTCCCATACGAGCTTGCCTACGGGGCAACCTGGACCAGGTTCTTCGAGGGAATGCAGGAAAAGAAGATATACGGAACAAAATGCCCGAAATGCGGAAAGGTGCTGGTGCCCGCCCGCAGCTTCTGCCCGAAGTGCTTCGTGGATACGGATAAGTGGGTGGAGGTTTCGCAGGAAGGAAAACTCACGGCCTGGAGCTATACGAATTACCGGTATTTCGGCCAGCCCGTGGACCCCCCCTTCATCGGGGCGCTGATCAGGCTGGACGGCACCGACGTGGATTTACTGCACCTTGTCGGCGGGATAGACCTGAAGAATTTCGACGAGGTGAAGCGGACCATAAAGAACGGCATGAAAGTAAAGGCGGTGTGGAGCGACGAGCGGAAAGGACATATTCTGGATATCCGCTACTTCGAACCGGTGTAACTGAAGAACGGGGTTTCGGGATTCCGGCTTGTTGCTGACAAGCCGGGGTCCTGATTCCTTCAGATATTTTTCGTAATGGGAAGGGGGGTGGTGTACCCGGCTTTTCAGGATCGTTTGATCAACTTTTCCAAACCAACCAAAAGGGGGAGATTATGA
This sequence comes from Syntrophales bacterium, assembly GCA_028712885.1. Lineage (GTDB taxonomy): Bacteria > Desulfobacterota > Syntrophia > Syntrophales > UBA4778 > JAQTPK01. Next base: position 8,958 of record JAQTPK010000022.1, read on the forward strand.
GCTGGAAGGACATTTATAAAAGCAGGCTGATGTCTGCACAGGATGCTGCCAAGTTGGTAAAGTCGGGTGACTGTTTCTGGACGCCTCTCATGCTGGGGCAGCCCTCCATGCTGATCATAGACGCGATCGCGGACAGAAAAAGCGAGCTGAAGGACGTGGAGTACATCAACTGTCTCACGCTGAGACCGTACAAGATCCTGAAACCCGAGTACCGGGACACGTTTACCTTTATATCCGGTTTTTACAGCACGCCCCACATGCAGGAGATAGCAAAATCCGAGTATTCCAATTTCGTGCCTTACCAGAGCTCGGACGCAGGCCGGAAATACTCTCACCGGAAGCGCGTTTACAATAGAAGAACGGGAATCGTAACGCAGGTGACTCCGCCCGATGATCACGGTTACGTCAATCTCGGCCTTGATACTTTTTATACGGAAGCGATTATGGACCAGAGCGAGTACATTATCGCCGAGGTAAACCCGAACATGCCGAGGACATACGGACAGACGAATTTTCATGTTTCCAGATTTTCGGCCTTTGTGGAGAATCCCAACCCGATACCGGCTGTACCGACGCCCCCTGCATCGGAAGTGGAAATAAAAATGGCGGAGAAGGTTGTAAGCCTGCTTCGGGACAGGGACTGCATCCAGGTCGGAATCGGTGCTGTTCCGGCGATGATCAGCAAACTGCTGGAGAATTCCGGGCTGAAGGACCTGGGGATTCACACGGAGATGGCGCCGGCGGGTACGCACCGGCTGGTCGAAAAGGGCGTTGTCACGTGCAAATACAAAAAGGTCAACCCCGGGAAGATCCTGCTCGCCTTCACGATGGGCGACAAGGAGCTTTACGATTTTCTGGCCAACAACCCCATGGTGGAATACCGGCCGACATCCTACGCCAACAATATCAGCGTCATCGCGCAGGAGGATAATGTGGTGGCGATTAACGGCTCCATCGAGATTGACCTCACAGGACAGGTCTGTTCCGAGTCGATCGGGAACCTTATGAGAACGGGAACGGGCGGACAGCTCGATTTCGTTATCGGAGCATTCTGGTCAAACGGGGGGCGCGCAATAAATCTTCTGCCTTCCACCACAATGAATGACACGGTTTCCAGGATAGTGCCTTACATTTCCAAAGGTGCGAGAGTTACCGTGCCGCGCCATTACACCGGATATGTAGTTACGGAATACGGAATAGCCGATCTGTATGGCCGTACGGAGCCGGAACGGGCGCTGGAGATGATAAAAATTGCCCATCCGAAATTCCGCGAAGAACTGGAGAAAGGCGCGCGTGAGAGGGGATTTATAAAAAAGAAAACGTTCTGAGCCGGTTCGTCGAGTCTGTTTGTGTTTATTGAGTTCATGGCGTCTGCCGCGTCTGTGCGAATTCTCAACAGGCCGGCAGACGCACTGTATCCTGGACGCAACGGACCTGTGGACCCGATGGACTCAATAGACAAATACTCTAAGGAGAACGGAAAATAATGTTTCCAGAATTCACAGAGGAGCAGAAACTGCTCCAGGATACAATCAGGAATTTCGCTGAAAAGGAGGTGGCGCCGCTCGCCGCGGAAATCGACCGCGAAGAGCGCTTTCCGAGCGAGACCTTCCGGAAACTTGCGGCCATGGGGCTCCTCGGCATCACGGTCCCCGCCGAACTTGGGGGCGCCGGTGCGGGGTACACTGAAATGTGTATCGTGACCGAGGAGCTCGCGGCCGTTTGTCTGTCGACCTCCGCCGTATGGGGAACGCATGCCCTGCTGTGCATAGACAACATCCGCCGCAACGGGTCGGAGGATCAGCTGCGGGCCTACCTGCCGCCCCTGTGCAGCGGCGAAAAAATCGGAGGACTTGCGATGACGGAGCCCTTCGCCGGTTCGGATGTGATGTCCATGCGCCTCAGGGCGGAGCGCCGGGACGGCGAATACGTCCTTAACGGCTCAAAAATTTTCATCTCCAACGGTCCGGTCGGGGACGTGTTCGTCATATACGCCAAGACGGATCCCGACAAGGGGCCGCACGGGGTCTCGGCCTTCATTGTCGAAAAGGATTTTCCCGGATTCCAGCGGGGAAAGAAATTCGAGAAGATGGGGTGGCGCGGCTCTCCCACCGGAGAGCTTGTCTTCGAAGACTGCCGGGTGCCGGCGGCGAACCTCCTGGGAAAGGAGAACAGGGGCGCCCTTGTGCTTATGAGCGGGCTCAACACGGAGCGGGTATGCCTCGGGGCGATGTCGCTGGGGTTGTCTCGCGGCGCGTATGAGTGTGCGCTGAAATACGCAAGGGAAAGGGTACAGTTCGGAAAGCCGATCGCCTCTTTTCAGCTGATCCAGGCCAAACTTGCGGACATGGCGATGGAGATCGAGCTCTCGAGGCTCATTACATACAAGGGGGCCCTGATGGCGGACAGGGGCATGCACCGGAAAATGAACCTGGTTGCGGCCTATGCAAAGCTTTACACATCCGAAGTCGCCATGAGGACGACGACGGAAGCAGTCCAGATAATGGGCGGCTACGGCTATATGAAGGAGTTTCCCGTGGAAAGAATGATGCGCGATGCGAAGCTGCAGGCCATCGGCGGCGGAACTTCGGAGATACAGCGGCTCATAATAGCACGGGAGATACTGGGCGGTTAGCGTCCATTGCGTCCTTCGCGTCCCGTTGCGTCTATTGCGTTCTCCTGAATCTTTCGGGTGTCGAAGAAATTATCGAGTATTTCGGTGCCTCTTGAAATTGAATAAGTACTGAACTCTATTACCCGATGGACCAGACAGACGCTTGACGCAACGGACGCAACGGACGCTAGAGACCGATGGCCTGATGGGCTTGACATTGCCGCCGCCTGTGGTATCCGTATTTGGTAAATCCAATCGCGGAAGCAAAGGCGGGTGACCCTTTTGACTCAGAAAAAAATCTACCTCGATCACAGCGCCACGACGCCCCTCCACCCGGACGTGATCGAATCCATGCTGCCGTTCCTGTCCTCCAGGTTCGGCAACCCATCGAGCATCCACGGCTTCGGCAGAGAGGCCCGGGAAGGGATTGAATCAGCGCGGATCAAGGTGGCGTCGGCGCTGGGGGCGCGTCCGAACGAAATAATTTTTACCAGCGGCGGAACGGAGGCCGACAACATCGCACTGCTGGGCGTTGCCGAAGCGATGCGCGGCCGGGGCAAGCATATCGTGACTTCCGGGATCGAGCACGCGGCCGTGCTGTACACCTGCCGGCACCTTGAGGAAAAAGGCTTCAGCGTCACTTATCTGCCCGTGGACCGCTTCGGCCGGGTCGACCCCGATGCTGCGGCGAAGGCGTTCCGCAAAGACACCATCCTTGTCAGCATAATGCTCGCCAACAACGAGATCGGCACGATCCAGCCTGTAGCCGAGATCGCCCGGGCCGCTGCAGAGAGGGGAATTGTTGTTCATTCGGACGCTGTCCAGGCCCTCGGCAGGATCCCCTGCGGCGTTGACGACCTCGGGGTCAATCTGTTGTCCGTATCCGCCCATAAGCTGAACGGGCCCAAGGGCGTCGGGGCACTCTATGTCCGGGAGGGGACTCCCATCAAGCCGCTCTTTCACGGCGGGCATCAGGAAAGGGATGTGCGCAACGGCACGGAAAACGTCGCGGGGATCGTCGGATTCGGCAAGGCCTGCGAAATTTCCTCGCGCGTCCTGGAAGAAAGGCGGAAAAATCTGCGGGCAATCCGCGATGCGTTCCAGTCGGAAGTCCTCGGCGCCGTCGGCGGCGTCCATTTCAACGGTCATCCCGAGCACCGGCTTCCCCATCTCCTCAGTATTTCCATCGAGAATACGGCGGGCGATGCGGTCGTACGCGAGCTCGACAAACAGGGTATAGCCGTCTCGGCGGGCGCAGCCTGCCACTCGCAGTCGGTGAGCATCTCGCACGTCATCTCGGCGACGGGCCTTGAGCAAAGGATTGCCCTCGGCACAGTGCGGATCAGCTTCGGCCTCAACAACACGCGTAAGGACGCGCAAGCGGCGTTATCCGCGCTGGTACTGACGGTCGAAAAACTGAGGGCGATGAAAGACCTGGAAGAATCTCTTGGCGGCAGGAGATGCACATGAAAGGCATCAGGCATCAGGCGCCGGACACGGAAGGAGATTACAATCGAGTCGGCAGGCTGGTGTAGCCGCAGGCTTCAGCCTGCGCTTGAAGGCAGAATAGTTTGTTTCTCGCCCGAGAAGATGAATTGAACTTATCGGGGGGATTTGTTATGCAGAGAAGAGCGACACCTAATCCGGGGGGCAGCTATGGAATTCAAGGATATTATTTTTACGGTCAGGGATGGAGTGGCAAAAATCACGTTCAATAAACCGAAGACGTTCAATTCCGTCGATCTTGATTTTTCCGGGGAGATAGAAGCGGCGGTTGAGGAATGCGAAAAGAACGATGCAATCAGGGCCGTGGTCATCACCGGCAAGGGCAAGGCATTCTGCGGGGGCGGCGATATTTCATACTTCACAAAATATTTTGACGGCGACCGGGCCGAGCCTTTCCGGCAGATAATCAAAAAAGTAAATCTGCTGATCATATCTATCCGCCGCATGGCGAAGCCCGTTATCGCGCAGATCAACGGCGCGGCGGGCGGCGCGGGGATCAGCCTCGCCGCGGCATGCGACCTGCGGGTCTGCGCCGCTTCGGCGAAATTCCGCACCGGCTACACCTCGATCGGCCTGGTCGGGGACGGCGGCTGGACTGTCTTCATCCCCCAGCTTGTAGGATTCGGCAAGGCGATGGAAATAATGCTGCTCGATCCCTTCTTTGACGCGAAACAGGCTCTGGAGTGGGGTTTTGTGAACAAAGTCGTTGAGGATTCCGATCTCGAGCGCACGGTGGACGAACTGGCGCTCAAACTCGCCAAGGGGCCTACCCGGGCCTTTGCCATCGCGAAGGAGAATATGAACCGGGGCTTCATGGGAATGCTCGAACGCCAGCTCGAGCTCGAGCGGATGGGAATGGCGGAGGCTTCGCTGACGGCTGATTACGTCGAAGGCGTCAAGGCCTTCCTGGAAAAGAGGCCCGCCAAGTTTACGGGTAAATAAGTTCCAAGTCTCAGGTCTCAAGTCTCAAGGCCGTTTTCTTGAGCGGAACAGATTTTAAAATCGTCGGTTCTTCTATTAACTCGAAACTCGAAACTTGAAACTTCCGAAGGGAGGTTATATGCCGGGAGCACTCGAAGGCGTTAAGGTGCTGGATTTTACAACGCTGCTTCCTGGACCGTACGCGACCATGTATCTCGCAGACATGGGCGCGGATGTGCTCAGAATAGCGTCCAGATCGCGGCCGGACCTGGTGGATTTTTTCCCCCCATACCTGCCCGGCACCAGATTTTCCGCAGCTTCCGCGCAGCTCGGGAGGAATAAGCGACTCCTCACGCTTAACCTGAAGGATCCGAGGGTTCTGAAGATAATTCACCGGCTGATCTCCGAATACGACGTTGTCGTCGAGCAGTTCCGCCCGGGAGTAATGGCAAAACTGAAACTTGACTACGACAGCCTGAAGGCGGTCAACCCGGCGGTGATATACTGCTCGATAACCGGCTACGGCCAGACTGGGCCCATGCGGGACAGGGCGGGACACGACATGAATTACATGTCCCGGTCCGGAGTTATGTCCTATTCGGGGAAGAAAGAGACGGGTCCGAGCCTGATGGGAATCCAGATCGCCGACGTCGCCTCGGGATCCAACAACGCCGTGATAGGCATCCTGGCCGCGATCGTTTACAGGAACCGGACCGGGAAGGGGCAGGCGATAGATATATCGATGACGGACGGCGTCGTCGCGCTGAACGCAATGTACGGCGCGGGCTTTCTCGTGGACGGGTGCAATCCCGAACGGGAGAAAACTCTGCTCAACGGCGGCTCCCTTTACGACTTCTACGAAACAAGCGACGGCGGCCACATCAGCTTCGGCGGGCTGGAGCCGCAGTTTTTCACAAATTTCTTCAACACTATCGGAAAACCCGAATTCATTTCGGGCGGCGTTTCCCCGAAAAACATCGCCGAAGTGAAAAAAGAAGTCCGGGAGATAATCCGGTCCAGGACAAAGAATGAATGGCTTGACATCTTTTCCCGGACGGACGCATGCGTCGAGCCGGTTATGACCCTCTCGGAGGTTTTCAGCGATCCGCTCATTCTGGAGAGGGGTATGGTTGTCGACGTGCCCTCCGGGACGGGAAAGCAGGTCCGCCAGATTGCCAATCCGGTCAAATTTTCGGAGACGCCACCGGAGTACAGGAGCATCGGCGTTTCGGCGGCCGGCGGCGCCCACACGAAAGAAGTCATGGCCGGACTGGGATTTTCCGAAAAGGAAATAGAGGAATTCGAGAAAACCGGCCTGTTTGATTAATCCCGGAATTATGTTTACTGCGAAGCCGGCGAGGGAAGAAAAAAAAGGCATCAGGAACTTATTCCCGATGCCTTTTGAATTCTACTTTTTCCTTAAGCCAAGCTGCTCAGGATGTCCCGCGCGATGATCAGTCTCTGGATCTGATTTGTCCCTTCATAAATTGACGTGATCCGTACATCGCGGTAATACCGGTCCACCGGGAACTCCGCGGTATAACCGTACCCGCCCAGGATCTGTACGGCGCAATGGCAGGCGCGTTCGGCGGCTTCGGTTGCATAATACTTGGCCATCGATGCCTCGCGCGCAAAATACTTGCCCTGCTCTTTTTTGTACGCCGCGTTCATGAGGAGCAGCCTCGCCGCTTCCAGTTCGGTGTAGGACTCGGCGATCATCCACTGAATTGCCTGGAAATTCGTGATCGGCTGATCGAACTGGATGCGGTCCTTGGCGTACTTCGTCGCAAACTCGATCGCGGCGAGTCCGACGCCGAGGGCGAGGGAGCCGATGCCTATCCGGCCGCCGGCGAGTTCTCCGGCCGCGACGCGGAAACCGTCGTTCAATTTGCCCATGACGGCGCTTTTCGGCACCCGGCAATCCTCAAAAAGCAGCTCATTCGTGGCCGAGGCGTGCTGGCCCATCTTGTGTTCGGCCCTTCCCACCTTGAGGCCCTTAGTGCCGTTCTCGACCAAAAACGTGCTGATCCCTTTTCCCTTCTTGGCGGCTTTGTCGGTAACGGCCCAAACGACGAATACGCCGGCGTATTCGGCGCTCGTGATGAACATCTTGGCGCCGTTGAGAACGTAATCATTCCCGTCCAGGACGGCGGAAGTCCTCATCCCGGCGGGGTCCGATCCGGCCGAGGTCTCGGTCAGGGCGAATCCCCCGGCGTAATATTCGCCTGAGCAGATCTTCGGACAGTACTTTCTCCTCTGTTCCTCCGAACCGACCGCCTGGACGACCTCTGCAACCATGTTGTTGACGGACATGGTGACTGCGGTCGAGGCGCAGGCCCGGGCTATTTCGGTAATGGCGAGACTGAAAGCCACGACGCCGGCTTCAGAGCCGCCGTACTCCGATTTTACGTTGATCCCCATGAGCCCGAGTTCGCCGAGCTTCTTCAGGTTCTTAAGAAAAGTCTCGCGGTCCCCCTCCTGGTCAAGCTTGCCGGCTATCGGCTCCAGCTCTGATTTGGCGAAATTCCTGGCCGTATCCTGTATAATTTTTTGTTCTTCGGTAAGATCCAAGTTCATATTCTTTGCTCCTTGATTTAGATGCTTCTATCAAAACCGCGCATCGGGAGAAGCGCGGATTGTTTTCTAATCAATGGAATCGGCTGGAGGGCGCCGAAACGCCCTCCAGCCATATCAGATTCTGACTACCCGATCAAAGATTTCAGTTTTGCAGGGTATTCCACTTTCTGGGGCAGGAATATCAGCTCCGGATCGACGAATTCCCTGAGCACGAACAGCTCTTTGTAAGTGGGACAGGGGGTTTCCCCCTTGACCCTCGATACGTTCAGGTCAAAACCGCAGTTATCCTTTACTTGCTGGACGGTTACGCCGGGATGGAAGGTATGGAGATAAATCTCGCCCTTGTCATCGAAATTGTAAACGCCCATATTCGTCACGACCGCGACCGGTCCGGAATCAGCGTAAGGAGTTCCCTTCCAGACCTCTTTCTTGGGCTTCCACTCGTTCTTCTTGAAATCCCAACACCACCAGCCGGGTGTGGTCGTGTATTCATTTCTCTCCAGGAAACGGCGTTTCTCCTGAAGAATGATGTAGGCGACTCTTCTTGCCATGGTGCCGATATCGGAGTTTCCGCCCGACCCGGTGAACCGGTGGGACGGCTTGAAATAATCTCCGATTGAAGTGACGTTGACTCCGCCGTACTTGTCGATCGCCGCGCCCCCGAGAAATCCGAGGCTGACGAAGCCCTGCTGGAGGTAATAGCCGAAAGTATCGACCAGACCGCCCAGCGAGGAGCTCATGTTTGCGGCCCTCTGGTCGCAGACGGACATGGGGACGTGCATGGTCTTGCCGTCGCAGATCCCGGACTCGTAAATCAGGAGGGCATGCGGTGCATTGAGGAAATTGGCCGTCATAATACCGACCATCGGAAGCCCGGTTCCAGCAAACACGATATCATCGTCCCGGACCTGGTGGGCGACCGCGATCGCCATGAGTTCGGGAAGTATGAATTCGCCGGGTTTGGCAGGCTCCTCGGGCATCTTGTCGATAAGTTCCATCAAATCTTCCATCGTCTTTGCCATAATTACTATCCCCCCTTTCTTTAGTAGCCGCTTCTGGCAACGGACAGAGGCATTTTCATCCTGGGCGCCGGTTTCTTCCCGCGCATCATGCGCGTGCTGTAGCCGGTCACGCTGTCCGCTCTCAGATCCAGAAGTTTCTTCGAACCGAGTTTCACCAGCAGGTCTTCCCAGTTCTTCGGTCCGAATACCCACTCATCCAGCCACTTCTTAAGGTCGGCCTCGTTGCGGGAGGCGGCATCCATTCCCCTCATGAAGGGAGCGTCATAGTCATAGTAGAATGGAACGGAGCTGGGATACGCACCCCAGGGGCATTCCACTACGGCATCCACGACGAAGTAAGGTATCTGGTTGGATTCCGGATTCTTCCGGAGATCCGCCTCAGGCACTATCTCTTCGGCAAGTATTACGACCTTGTCGGAGGCAAACGAGATCTCTTTATCGATAGTTCCCACCCCTCTCCACCGGGCGGTTCCCTTATCGCCTGCCTGGGCGACATGGATGACGGCAACTTCCGGTCTCGCGGCCGGCAGAAGGACTGTATCGCCCTCACCGAAGAACGGCTCTTCCATCTGGATGAATTTCTTCTTAGGATACCGGAAATTCTTACCCCTCAATCCGGCTTTGCCCAGAGCATCGTACTTGGGGTTATAGAGGTCCGATCCCAGCGGTGCGTTATAGGGGATAAAGGGCGCGCCGATCGCGCCGGCGAGGAAACGCATGGCCATGGCGCCGTGTGAGTAATCCTCCAGGATCACTTTGCCGGCCTTGTATCCTCTTTCGAGGTTGACATCGAGCTTGCCGGCCATTTCGCCCCAGCCCATCCAGTCCGTTTCGTAGATCTTGATGGCGCCTACGGCGTTCAGGAGCCAGGTGCAGACGCTTCCGTGTCTGTCGACTACGTGAATGTTCTTGATTTTTTGTCTTACCGTTTCCCAGGCGAATGCTACCGGGTTGCGGTTGAAACCCGTAAAACCGCTGTAAGCAACCACGACGTCGTCATGCATGAACTTCTTGACGGCATCCTCCAAAGACATGATTTCTGCTTTTTTGGTTTTGTCCCGATATCTCGGCATATTACCCTCCTTTCAAATGAGTCCCGAGAATCAATCTATAGAATCATATGAATCGCTTGCCGAAACCGATGAAACCACCACCTCCTTTCCGTCTGATTTCTTGGGAGAAGGACCTGAAAGTCATCCTCCGTATTTTTTCAGGGGCTCCCCCCCGTTCAAGAACCTGGAAGCGCCTTCCGCCATGGCCGCCATCTCGTCTTCGCCTGGAAAAATGAGGACTTGTGCCAGGAATCCGATCCACTCCCTGATCCTGTCCGTCAGCATCAACGAATGCGCAAGCCCTCCGGTCAGGACAACGGCATCGATTTTTCCCTTGAGAACGGATGCCATCGACCCAATTTCCTTGCCGATCTGATAGGACATGGCATTCAGCAGAAAATCGGCCTCCGCATGTCCATCCCGGATCATGGCTTCTATTTTTCTCACGTCCGTCGTGCCCAGGTAAGCGAAAAGACCTCCCTGGCCTACAAGCCTTTTCTCCAGCAATTTCTTGTCTTTTCCGGACGAGGCCAGATCGAGCATATCGAGAGTCGGAAGAATACCCGCCCTTTCCGGCGTCATCGGACCCTCGCTCAATCCGTGACTGCAATCCACAACGCGCCCTTTTTCATGAGCGCCGACGGTGATCCCGCCGCCCAGATGAGCGACGATCAGGTTTATATCTTCAAATTTCTTTCCTAATTTTGCCGCTGCCCTTCGTCCCGCCGCTTTCTGATTCAGGGCGTGGAAGGCACTCTTCCTTTTTATTTCCGGAAGACCCGTGACCCGGGCAAGGTCGCGGAATTCGTCCGTGCTGGGGGGATCGATGATAATCGATCTGATGCCCGCCGATCTGGCCAGTGTAAGGGCCATTGCCGGACCCAGTGCGGAAGGGTGCTTTCCGTACTTGCCGGCCATCAGGTCCCGGCACATTTCATCATCAATCTCGTAAGCTCCCGCAGGACCGGGTTTCCCGAGTCCCCCCCGGCTGATGATCAGATCAAGGGCGCCGGTATTCAAGTTCTCACTCTTCAGCAGCTTTTCAAGGTCTGCCTGCCGGCGGGACAGCTGGGACTTGAGATCCGGATACGAGGAAAGTTCGCTCCCGCTGTATTCTATAACCTTCTGGAAAGCAGGCCTTTCACTCACAAAGAGGCCGACCTTGGTTGAAGTCGAACCTACATTGATTACGAGCACCTTGTATTCTTTCATCGTCCCCGTAGCCGAAAGGCGGATTGTCCGAAGCCATCGCACACAGACCGCACTATGGCGCGCATCTCCCCTGTAACTTTATCCCGAATTTCTTACCGGATTAAGGCTACGGGATGCCGTCATGAAGGCCCCCGGATGGAGGCGATGGCAAAAAAAAGATTTGTATTTGTTCAGAAAAGAGGAGGTGAGTCGGAACTGCCCTCATTTCCTTTCCCGGTCTGGTCAGAGGAAACAGAATGAAACCGCCGTGTCTACACGGCGGCTATTCTGAATTAAATAAATGCCTGAAGCAGGCTGACTGCTCTCCGCGAATGACCAATGTTCAATGTAGATGGGTATTTAAGTCTATAAGTGATCCGCCCTCAAGAGTCAAGGGGAAATCTTGTTTTTTAGGGCCGGGAGTAAAGAAAATGGGCCATTTCCCGGGCGGAGAGGCTGTTTATGCAATCAAAGGATTCTATCCATCCCTTCCGGGCGATATTGATCCCGAAGACGACCGTTTTCAGGTCCTCCAGGTGATGAGCATCCGGGCTGATGGCGATCCTGACCCCTTTCTTTTTGGCCCGGATGCAGTATCTCCAATCCAGGTCGAGGCGCTGGGGGTTTGCGTTGAGCTCGAGGATTTTCCCGTATTCCGCGGCACAATCGATGATCCGGTCGATATCGGCCGAATAAGGCTCCCTGTCCAGCAGAAGCCTGCCGGTTGGATGGGCGAGGATAGTGGTCCGGGGGTGGGCGAGAGCCCTGAGGATTCTCCCCGTCATTTCGGGTTCCGGCATGGAGAAATAGGAGTGGACTGCGGCAATTACGTAATCGAAAAGGGCGAGGGTCTCGTCATCGTAATCCAGGCTTCCGTCGGGAAGGATATCCGCCTCGATTCCCTTGAAAATCCGGAAATCCGGATGCGACCTGTTATATTCATCGATCTCGGAGCACTGGCGCCTTACCTCCTCGACGGACAGCCCCCCCGCGTATTGAGCCGAGCGGCTGTGATCTGCTATTCCGATGTATTCAAACCCGAGCTCTCCGGCTGCGCGCGCCAGCGCTTCCAGTCCGGCGGAACCGTCGCTGGAGGAAGTATGCAGGTGGAGGACACCGCGTATATCCTTCAATTCTATCAGCCTGGGGATTTCACCCCGTTCGGCGGCTTCTATTTCGCCCATGTTTTCCCTCAACTCGGGCGGGATAAGCGACAGACCGAGCGCGGAAAAGAGCTCGCCTTCGGAGGAGCAGGGAATGGGGCCGGCTTCGGAAAAAAGCCCGTACTCGTTCATGGTCATTCCCATCCGCTTCGCCCGTCCCCGCATGGCCGTATTGTGCTCCCGGCTGCCCGTGAAATGGTGGAGGGCGTATGGGAACTGTTCCTGCGAGACTATCCGGAGGTCGGAACGGATGCCTGAATCCAGAAGAATTCCGGTCTTGGTCTCTCCCTGCTCCCGGAATTCGTCCACGCCGAGAGAGGAAAAGAAAGAAGAGAGTGCGGCGGGATTAACGGAAGAGGCGAGGAGATCTATATCTTTGACGACTTCGCTTCGCCGGCGCAGCGACCCGGCAAGGCTCAGCGATATAACCTCTTTCCTTCCTTCGAGAAGGGATAGCAGCCAATCGGCCTGCCGAATGACGTCCGCATAAAGGCGGCGGTCGGCATGTTTCCTCCAGTGGCCGATTCCGCTCAGAATTTTTTCCTGAGATCTTTTGCCGAATCCGGGAACTGACAGAAGGAGATTGCTTCTGCAGGCGCGCTCGAGATCGTCGACGGATTCGATCCCGAGGCGTTTATGAAGCTCGACGATCTTTTTAGGGCCCAAACCGCGGATTCTCATCATTTCGAGGTGACCCGCCGGAACGGAGGTGCGGAGATCCTCATAGTATTTCAGTCTTCCGGTGGAGACAAGTTCCAGAATCTTCCCGCCGATGGCATTTCCGATCCCCTTGATGGAAGAGAGCTCCCCTCTGCCGATGATTTCGTGCAGTTCACCGTCCAGGGCTTCAATGACCCGGGCAGCCCTGTTGTATGCCACAGACTTGAACGGATTTTCTCCCTTCACCGCCAGCAGGATCCCGATCTGCTCGAGAATCCTGGCAACTTCTCTTTTGTTCATCCGGTTCATGTATGAATTTTAGCCTGATTCCAGTTTCATGTAAACGGCGCCGCAAAGAACGGGTAATGGGTTATAGGTCTGAAAAAAAGAGAAGATCTATCGCCTATGACCCATAACCTATAACCCGAGACCAATTTCAGAGGAATTCAATTACTTTCGAATTAACCTCGCCGGCCAGCTTTTTGAGGCATTCCGTCCCGATCTCCCGGCGGATGGTGTCGAGATCTGATTCCAGGACTTCCCCGTAGGCGCACGCAAGACCTTCATAGAAGGCGACCAGTCCGGTGAGCCCGCCGTCGGGTCTCCCGAGATGCACGGCCTCGTCTATTGTCTGGAGAATAAAATCATCCTCCCCCAGTCCCAGAGAGGACTTTTTGAGTGCTTCCTTGTAGCCGGCGGCTGTTATCTCCTCGTTGCCTGAAAGCCAGCTGAGCTGAAGGAATACGCAGCAGCAATACCGCGCTCTTTCCCGAATCTCGTCCTGTGACAGCATTTTTCCCTCCGATCAGAGCAGGTAAGGCGGGATTCCGGTATGCCTGCAACAAATTATCGTAAGAATCTAAGGCTTCCCCGTCCGACGCTTTAATCAATTCCGATCCACGACGGATCTGTAGCAAATTGGAGGAAAATATGAAAGCGGAATGGAGATGCAGACAGCAAGCAGGGTTCCGGGGAAGCATCAAAACATGGCGTCCGGGGTGATCATCAAATTGTGATGAACGGCAAACACTAAATGTGAATACTGATCCGGCGGCGATTGTGTTCGATTTGAATATATACGTAATAACAGCAGCTTAAGGTGTGGCATAACATATGCTTAAGCTGAAAACGCGAATAACATCAATTCATGCGAGGCGACTATGGCAGACGCACCCTCAGGGAAGCACCAGATAGTCATTTTCGGATCGAAGAGAGTACAGAATGAGATCCTGTCCGCGCTTCTGGAGCGGGAAGTTTCGGCGCAGTGCTCCTTCATTTCGGATACGAACATTCCCATGAGAGCGGAAGGAAACGGAAAAATGCTGGTCCTGCTCGATTGTTCACATCGCGAAGTTGAAAAGGTTCTGGCCGGCATCGCCCAGAAAGACCTTTATATCGCCCTATTCAATGTCTATCCGGGCTCCGGGGTGGAAGAGCGCGCGGTGAGCATGGGGGTCAGGGGAATCTTCTACGAACGCGACTCATGCGAGCAGTTCCTCAAAGGCATCCGCGCAATACAGAGAGGCGAGCTCTGGCTGTCGCGGGACATTCTGGCGCGGTGCATCGGAACCCGGAGGTTCCGGGAAACCGGCTCCAGGAACCATGCCCATCCTCTGCTGACCCAGAGGGAGCTGGAGATCCTGTCCATTGTCGTATGCGGTGCGACAAATGAGGAAATCGCGGACAAGCTGTTTATCAGCCCCCACACTGTTAAGACCCATATTTACAATATCTTCAAGAAAATAAACGTGCCTAACCGTCTTCAGGCGGCGCTCTGGGTATCAAGAAACCTCGGCGCAAGCTGAACCCGAATCCGCACATCATTCCGATTACCCGGAGGTCGAAATGAACTGGAAAGTTCTGTCCATTGTTCTGCTTGCCGCATGCGCCGCCGCGCCGGGGTACGGGGGAACGCCGGCGGCCGAGAGCGATTCCGATGTCTACGATCCGTCCGTTTCCTATGTAATCGGTCCGGAAGACGTCCTTTTCGTCCATGTCTGGAAAGAAGAGGACGTGTCGAGGACGGTCACGGTGCGTTCCGACGGCAAGATATCCCTGCCGATCATAGATGAAGTTCAGGCGGCGGGAAAAACGCCGGTGCAGCTGAAAGAGGACCTGATCAGGAAGTTTCGCGGATACATAGGAAATCCCTCCGTGGCGGTAATCGTCAATGAGGCGAACAGCTTCAGGGTATTCGTCTCCGGGCAGGTCAGGAACCCCGGCATGTACCGCCTTCGGAGCGACACGACGCTACTCCAGATGATCCCTGCCGCCGGCGGCTTCACGGACTGGGCGGACCAGAAGAATATAGTGCTGATCCGCAAGGAAAAGGATCGTGACAGGAGAATAGAGATAAATTTCAAAAAGATCGTAGAAGGCGAACGGAAACAATCTGAAATCCGCCTGAGGCCGGGGGACACCATAATAGTTCCATGACGGAGGTGGAATATCAAAAAGACGAAGTTCGTCCTGGTAGCCGTCATGCTGGTTCTGGCCGGAAATGACGCCGAGGCCTATGAGTTTCGGCCGTACCTGAGCATTGAAGAGCAGTTTACCGATAACGTCGAACTGGCCCCGGACAATGAGAAATCCGATTTCATTACCACCGTTTCTCCGGGGCTGAGGGTGTCGGGAACCGGACCTGGATATGCGGCGGACCTGGATTACAAGATCGGGGTTGTCAAATACGCCCGCGAAACGGACCGCGACTACCTATCGCATACCGGCGTCTTCAACGGCAGGCTGGACCTCTCCCGAAAGCTCAATCTGCAGTTGCGGGAGCAGTTTGTGCGCTCGCGGGATCCGGCGGAGCCATTATCTTCGCAGCAGGCGACGACGTCCGTAGGAGTAATCCCGTCCGACAGGAACAGGCCGATTTCATACCGGAACATTCTGGAGCCGCAGATTGAATACAGGTTCGGGAGCGAGGACAGCGTCGGCGCCAGGTTCAGGGACAATAAATATGAAACGGACAGCGCGATTTTCCAGGACAGCCGTGAAGACAGCATCAGCCCCTTCCTGCGTTACTGGATTACTCCGAGACACGGCTTCGCGGTCGATTACGAATACGTAAAAGGAGACTTCGAGCGCACGCCGGACATGGACGGACACCTGGCCCGGACGAGATATATCTTCAGGCCGAAACCATCCGTGTCCGTCTGGGCCGAATACATGCACACCGTCCGCGATTTTGATTCGCCGGGGAACAGTTACAGGGTCGTGCAGCCGTCCCTGGGGACTGATTATACTTTCAGCCCGTCGCTGAGCGGCCGTCTTCAGGCAGGATGGTTCGCCTATAAACCGGACAGGGGCGACAATATCTCGGAATGGGCTCTTGAAGCGGCCCTGCTGAAAAGGACTCCGCGGGTGGAGGCGAACGTTACGGCCAGGAAGGGGTATGCGGAAGATTATTTCGCCGCCGAAAACCTCGGCTTCGCAAAATCTACCAGGCTGTCGGCCCTGTTGAATTACCGGCTTGACCGGGAATGGTCGGTGGGTGCTTCGGGCCGGGTGGAAAGGGCTGAGTTCATCGGAAGAACGGACAAGATATGGGGAATGGAAGGCACGATCGGGTACGAGCCGCTGAGATGGCTCACTTTAACGCTCAGGTTCGGCAGAACGCGCTTCGACGCCGGGGCGGATTTTGCCTCCTACACGGAAAACAGGATAACGCTGCAGGCAACGGCAGTGTACTGGTGAAGACATGATCAACCCGCGCAAGAATTTCTGCATTTACGATTTCCTGGAGGTCCTTCTGAGGAGGAGATGGTATTTTGCCGTGCCTTTCCTGACGATCCTGCTGGCAACGACGGCATACATTGTTTTTGCTCCCCGTACTTACATCGCATCTACCCTTATCCTCGTGACCCCGCAGAAGATCCCGGAAGATTTCGTGAGATCCACGGTTACGTCCCGGATAGAAGACAGGCTGCAGACCATTGCGCAGGAGAGTCTCAGCCGGACCCGTCTCGAGCAGATCATTTCCGAGCTCGGTCTCTATCGGAGCGAGGCGAGATGGCTGAAGCTCGAGGAAATTGTGGAGCTGATGAGGAAAAACACGAGGCTGGAGATAAAAGGGAGGGAGGGATATTTCACCATATCCTACAAGGGGGAGGATCCGAGGACCGTGACGACCGTCACTAACCGCCTTGCGGCGATGTTCATTGAGGAGAACCTGAAGTTCCGCGAACAGCAGGCGCAGGGTACGTCGGATTTCCTTTCCATAGAGCTTGAGGCCGCCCGGGTGAAGCTCGATGAGCAGGAGCAGGCCATCGCCGCCTTCAAGCGCAGGCACATGGGCGAGCTTCCCGAACAGCGGGAGGCGAACCTTGCCGTTCTGCAGCAGACCCAGCTCCTCTATCAGAGGATCGGCGAAAGTCTCCGCGCCGCCCAGGACAGAAAGCTGTTGATCAGGAAGCAACTCTCGGAGCTTGAAATGCCGTCCGATTCCGGGTCTCCCGGCGTGCAGGCGGAGGACTTGCGCCGGCAGGTTGTCCAACTCGCCTCGCGCTATACGGAGCAGCACCCGGACGTGATCGCGGCGAAAAAAAAGCTCGAAGACATGGAGAAGGGCGGCGCCGCCAGCAGGGAAGGGAATCCGCTCTTCCGGGATCTGCAGAACCAGGCGGCGGCGGTAGAACTTGAAATCAGGAGATTGAACGATGAGGAGAACAAAGTCAAATCCCAACTGAATATGTACCGGCAGAGAATAGAAAACACTCCGATCAGAGAGCAGGCGATGGCCTCAATGGCGCGGGAGCATGTGAACACGAAGGAGAGCTACGAAAAGCTGTTGAAAAAGGATCAGGAAGCCCGGCAGGCGAGGAATCTCGAACACCATCAGAAAGGCGAGCAGTTCAAAATAGTCGATCCGGCGCGCATACCGGAAAAACCGCATGAGCCGGATATTCCGAAGGTGTTCTCCCTGGGGATTCTGCTGGCCTTCCTCACGGGGGGAGCGGCGGTATATGTCCGGGACAGCTTCGACAGGACCTTTCACGACGCAGAAGACGCCGAGGTGACGCTCGGACTGAAGATCCTCGCTAACGTGCCGAGGCTGGAGCAGGGGGCCTGAGATGTACACGGGATTTTACGGATTGCGGGAAAAGCCTTTCGAGATTACGCCGGATGTCCGGTTCATGTATCTCGGGGAGGACCATAAGGAGGCGCTGGCGCACCTGATCTATGCCGTCCGGGAAAACCGGAGCTTCACCGTCATCACCGGGGAAGTCGGGACCGGGAAGACCCTGCTGGCAAAAACCCTGCTCAGCAGGTTCGAAGGGGAAATCCGCACGGCGCACGTCTTCAACCCGAAACTCGAACCGATGGATTTTCTCCAGTACGTGTGCGGGGATCTGGGGATTGCCGCGGACGACGCGCGGACGAAGGGCCAGGTGATAGCGCGCCTGCACCGGTTCCTGCTCGAATGCTACGAAAAGAACGAGAAGGTCGTCCTGATTATCGACGAGGCGCAGGCGCTTGACCCGGAACTGCTGGAGGAGGTCAGGCTGCTGACGAACCTGGAAACCGCCAAGAGCAAACTCCTGCAGGTGATTCTACTCGGCCAGCCGGAACTCGACAGGATACTTGCGGATCAGAAATACAGGCAGCTGAAACAGAGGATCGGAATCAGGTACAAGCTTCGGCCGCTGCAGTTCGAAGAGATGATCAGATACATCGAAAAACGGCTCAGGACGGCGGGAGCGGTGCGCACGGACCTTTTCGAGGAACCGGCGCTGAAAGAGATCCACCGGATTTCCGGAGGTATTCCGCGGATGATAAATCTGATCTGCGACGGCGCCCTGCTGGCCGGCTTTGTCGGCGGAGCGAAAAGAGTCAATCGGAAAATCGTCCTGGATGCCGCAGGGGATCTCGATCACCTTGAACATAAAGTCGGCAGCCTTGACCTGATCAGATGGGCTGCGGTCTTTTCTTTGCCGCTGATAGGTTTGGGGACGATGCTGCTGCGAGCTTGAAAAAATATGCGGGAAAAGCGGGAAAGGCGGAAAAGGCGGGAAAAATTCTATCGGGTCTATTAAGTCATTCAGGCCATTTGGAGTCTACCGAAAATTGATTCAGGGATCTACTCATGGGGAAATTATTTGAAGCGCTCGAAAGAGCGGAGAAGATACGGGAAGCATCGAAAATACCTGAAACGGCTGCCGACAGGAACCTGGGGCCGCCCCGGCCGGAAGCGGAACCTGCAATCGAGGAGCAGGCGCAGACGGAGACGGTGCAGGCGCTTCCCTCAATTGCGCAGAGGCGGCATCTGATTGCGTTTTCGCAGCCCGCTTCGCTTGCGGCGGAACAGTTCCGCAAATTGAGAACAATAATCCTGCATCGCCCGGAACCGTGCAGAGTGATCCTGGTGACCAGCGCCCTCGAATCGGAGGGGAAATCCATGATCGCCGCAAATCTTGCGTCTGTTCTCGCCAAAGACCTGAACCGCCATGCCCTGCTGGTGGAGGCGGACCTGAGGAACCCGAGCCTTTCAGCGTGGTTCGGCTTGAGCAACGGACGGGGATTGTCCGATTACCTTTCAGGCGAAGAGGATCTGCCCGGCCTGATGGCCAAGACGTCAATCCCGAAGCTGAGTATCATCGCCGGAGGAAGGGTGCCGGAAAACCCGGTGGAACTGATCGGATCGCTTAAAATGGAGAAGCTTCTCAAAGAGCTGAAATCGCGCTATTCCGACCGCTTTATCATTATTGATTCTCCGCCCCTCCTCGTCACTTCCGAGACCAACGTGATCTCCAGGCACGTAGACGGCATAATTTTTGTCGTGCGCGCCGGCAAAGTTCCGCGGGAGATGATCCAGGGGGCGATCGCCACGCTGCCGGGAGAGAAGATGCTCGGCATCGTTATGAACGATGTGTTCTTCATGTCCGCCGCCCTGCATTCAAGATATTTCGGATCATCCTCCTATTACCACCAGTCAGATCGAAAAAAGTATGCCGGACCCGTGTGGAAAAGGTTGCTCGACCGGATCCCGAGCCGGGCGGGAAGGTGAGCAGTTAAATGGTATTAAGGATCTTCAATCAATATATCCCGCTGCGCAAAATCGTCCTCGTAGCCTGCGAGAGCTTCCTGATATTCGGAGTCCTCCGGATAAGCGTTGAGGCCTTTTCCGGACCCGCGGCGGGACCCGGGAGAGTAGCGGCCAGGGCGGTGCTGATCGCGTGTCTCATTCAGGTAACCCTTTACTACTACGAGCTCTATGACCTGAAGATTTTCCGCACGCGCTGGGAACTCCTGACCAGGCTACCCCAGGCACTGGGGGCGTCCACTATCGTCCTTGCTCTGGTTTATTTTCTGTGCCCGGAATTAATGATAGGGAGAGGCATTTTCATTTTCAGCCTGCCGCTGATTGCCGTTGCCGCACTTGCCTGGCGCACGGCATACATGGGCTTTCTGAGGGCGAGTGATTTCGATCTGAATGTGCTGATCATAGGGACCGGTCCGCTGGCGAGGAGTATCGCATCCGAAATTCTGAACCGGGCCGACAGCGGGTTCAAAGTTGCCGGGTTCGTATCCGGGGATGGAAATATGATCGGACGGAGCATAGTAAACCCCAGGGTCCTCGGCGGCTTCGATCGTATCGAGGAACTCTCCTCCCTGCACCGGATAAACAGGATAGTGGTGGCCGCCGAGGAGCGCCGGAACGTTTACCCCGTTCAGCAGCTTCTTGAGTGCAAAATGAAGGGGATTCCCGTAGAGGACGGGATCGAGTTTTATGAACACCTCACGGGGAAGATAAAAATAGAAGATCTGCACCCGAGCGCGCTGATATTCTCGGAGGGATTCAGGCGGAACCGCTTGGCGGCGGCAGCCAAGCGGGCGATCGAGCTGGTGCTCTCGCTCGGCTTGCTGCTCCTGCTCTTCCCGCTGCTCCTGGCGGTTGCGCTGATCATCAGGGCGGATTCCCCGGGACCGGTCCTCTACCGCCAGCTTCGCGTCGGAAAAGGCGGCAAGTCTTTCGAGCTGCTGAAATTCCGAACCATGGTCCGCGATGCGGAAAAGGACGGGCCGGTTTGGGCGGCGGTCGGGGACGCAAGAATTACCCGCGCGGGAAAGCGGCTCCGCGAATCGAGGATAGATGAAATACCGCAGCTCATAAATGTGATTCGCGGCGATATGTCATTTGTCGGGCCCCGTCCCGAGCGGCCTGATTTCACGGGCATGCTGGCCGCGAAGATACCTTATTACGAACAGCGTTTCCGCGTCCGACCCGGGGTGACCGGCTGGGCCCAGGTGCGGTACCGCTACGGGGCATCCGTCGAGGATGCCGCGGAAAAACTGAGATACGATCTGTACTACATAAAAAATCTGTCTTTCTCGTTCGACCTGTACATAATTTTTGAAACACTCAAAATCGTATTATTCGGGAAAGGCGCCCGCTGAATACATGGCCTCTTGGTACGTGATTCAAACCAAGCCGAGGAAGGAAGGCTCGGCATCGATATACCTTGCCGGAAAGGGGATAGAAACGTTCAATCCTCTGATGGAAGCCGTCGTGGTCAGAAGCGGAAAACAGATCAGAAAAAGAAAGCCTGTTTTCCCTGGATACATCTTCGGGCGCTTCGACGTCGACCAGTCATATGCCCTTGTCCACTGGGGAAAGGGAGTGAAGAAAGTTCTCGGGCAGGGCGGCAGGCCTACGCCTGTATCAGACAGCGTCGTGGAGACAATACGCAGCCGTATGGACGGCAATTCCGTCGTGCGGCGGGCGTACCGCCTTCGCCCGAAGGACAATGTCCGGATAAAAACGGGTCCCATGAAAGACCTGATCGGAATCCTTGAACGCTGGGTTTCGGATTCGGAAAGGGTCAGGGTTCTCCTTAAACTGATCGGGTACCATCCCGCGGTCGAGCTCCATTACTCGATGGTGGAAAAGGTTTCCTGAAAGGGCCCGGTCCGGAAAAATCGGCGCCATACCGCCGCAACGGCGGGAGCCTGCCCAAAATCCGTTTCCGAAAGACGGCGGCCCGTTGACGTTCCCGAATCCGATGACTGCGGAGATAATATTCTGGTTATCCCTTGCTTTCCTTTTTTATACATATGCGGGCTATGCCGGCGCCGTGTTCGTCTTCTCAAAAATAGCAGGCAGGGATGTGCGCCGCGGATATATTTATCCCAGCGTCTCCGTCGTGATCGCCGTGCACAACGAGGAGCAGTACATAGAAAGGAAGATAGAAAGCATTCTCGAAATGAACTATCCGCGCGACAGGCTCGACCTGATCATCGTCTCGGACGGCTCCACCGACAATACCCTGAGCCTGCTGGAATCCACGGCTCGGAAGCTGGAGAATATTCACGTGCTGCATTTTCCGGAGAGGCGCGGCAAGGCCGCCGCTTTGAATTACGGGATCGCCCGCTCCCGGTCCGAAATAATATTCCTGACGGACGCAAGACAGACACTGGCCCCGGATTGCGCCCGGGAGCTTGTCTCGAATTTCAATGATCCTTCCGTCGGCGCGGCCAGCGGGGCTCTCGTCCTTACAGGCAGAAAAGAAAAAGGCGGTTATTCTTATGCGTCATACTGGAGCGTGGAGAAGTGGATCCGCAAGAGCGAAAGCAGGATCCATTCCGTCATCGGCCTCACCGGCGCGGTGAGCGCGATCAGGAGGGAACTCTACGAAGATCTCCCCGAGGGAACGCTTCTCGACGACGTCATGACCCCGATGAGGATTGCGCTGAAGGGCCGCCGAATCGTGTTCGACGAACGCGCCGTCGCCTATGACGATGCGGATATAAAATCACCGAAGGAGCTGAAGAGGAAAATACGGACCCTCACGGGCAACTTCCAGTTGCTGCGGGCCATGCCTGAGCTGATGTCTCCGCTGAAAAATCCCCTCTTCATCCAGTTTTTTTCGCATAAGGTTACGCGCCTTCTGGCTCCTCTGTTCATCCTGGCGCTGTTTCTTTCAAATCTTCTGGCCTGGGGCGGGATATACTCCTGGCTGATGATCGGCCAGGCAGGGTTTTACCTGGCCGCACTGTACGGGCTGAATCCCGACAGGCGCAGGTTTTCGACTCTGCTGTCATTTCCCGCCGCCTTTCTGATCATGAATTATGTCGTGGTGAAGGCTTTCCTCAATTCCGTTTCCGGAAGAGAAACCGTCTGGGCCAGGGAGTAGCGGCATCCGCAGTTCGGAAAAGGAAAGGCAGTGAATAAAAAGCTGCGCGTTCTGCTCATATGCCATGAAAAAGCCATGCTGGACCGCTATGGACTGCCCCGGTGGCTGGCTTCTTTTTCCCATCTCGCGGGGTTGATAGTCCTGAAGGAACCCGGGCGCCTGCTGCTGCGCAGGATCAAGCGCGAAATAGAAAGAACAGGAATCGTCAGGTTTTCAGACGTGGTCGCCTTCCGGATGTATTACATGCTTTTTCGCGCACGGCGGGACAGGATATGGGAGGAACGGAAGCTGGCGGAAATATCCGCGCACTATCCGCGGCCTCCCGGGGACACGCCCGAAATAGTAACTTCCGATCCGAACGGAGGCGCGGCCGAGGAGTTCATCAGAAGCGTTCAGCCGGACCTGATGATAGCCCGCTGCAAGGTGATACTGAAAAGATCGGTTTATGCCCTCCCGCCCCTGGGGACGTTTGTATTTCATCCGGGAATATGTCCGGAATACAGGAACGCGCACGGCTGTTTCTGGGCGATTGTGAACGGCGAAACGGAAAAGGTGGGGATGACGCTGCTCCGGATAGATCAGGGCGTCGATACCGGTCCCGTGTATGCTTATTATTCATCCCCACGGCGGGGAACGGGAGAGTCCCACATCATAATTCAGCATAAAGCAGTTCTGGCCAACCTGGACAGGCTGCGCGACAAACTGCTGGAGATCCATGCCGGCACGGCGGTTCCGCTGGATACCTCGGGGCGGCGCTCGGCGTCTTGGGGCCAGCCCTGGCTTACCCGCTACTTGAAATGGAAATACACTTCCCGATGAAATCGGCGGTATCTCTTCTTTATCACGATGTGCTGGCCGAAAGCGAAGGTCCCGATGCAAGCGGGTTTTCCGGGGCGGGCGCGGCCGTGTACAAGATGAAAGTGAATCATTTCCAGACGCACCTGGAAGCGGTTGCAGCCGCCTCCGGCGGCCGGCCGCCTTCCGTTGCCGATGACCTGTCCCGGCGCCGTAACGGGGGGGCCCCTTATTTCCTGACGTTCGACGACGGGGGCGTGAGCGCGTACACGCTTATCGCCGGCATGCTCGAGAGCTTCGGCTGGCGCGGCAATTTCTTCATAACGACCGACAGGATCGGCAGTGTCGGCTTCGTCACGGCGGACCAGATAGTCGCCATCAGAAGCAGGGGGCATGCGATCGGCACGCACTCTTCCTCTCACCCGGAACGAATGTCCCGCTGCACTTACGGAGAGATCGCCTCCGAGTGGGAAAAGAGCACGCGGAGACTCGGGGAAATACTGGGCGAGCAGATTGTATCCGGTTCCGTTCCCGGCGGCTATTACGGGAAAAAAGTAGCAGCGGCGGCGGCCGGCGCCGGAATTGAAATCCTCTTCACTTCCGAACCGTTTGTCGCCTGCAGGAGAGTGGAGAGCTGCTGCGTTGCGGGACGGTATACAATTAAATCCGGGTTTCCGCCTGAAACAGCGGGCGCCATTGTGGCGGGGAAGATAGCGCCGCGGTGCCGGCAATGGCTTGTCTGGAATATAAAGAAAATAGCGAAAAGATCCGGCGGCAGCATTTATCCTTATTTCAGAAAAGTCCTGCTTGAGCAGAAAATGAAAACAAGCCTTATTCTATCATGATGGAGGAAGGGAGTCATTCCATGCGCCAGGCGATGATCTGCGGGAAGAGGCCGGGTTGTGAAGAAATCGGTCAGGAGGTGCGCCGGTTTATCAGCGATAATTTTCTTCTTGAGGAGGGATATGATCCGGAGGAAACGGTTTCTCTCCTGGAGAGCGGAGTTATGGATTCAACCGGCATTCTGGAGCTTGTGGCCTTCATAGAAAGGACCTACCGGTTCAAGATTGCGGATGAAGAATTGATACCGGAGAATCTGGACACGATCAAAGGGATAGTCGGTTTCATAGCCGGCAGGATGATGTGATCGGAGGATCAGGCATGTTGGTTCATAATTTCCTTGAGGACAGCGCCGGGCGCTTTCCCGGCAAGACCGCCGTCGTCGCAAAAGGCAGAAGATACTCATATGGGGAAATAGAAGGGCAGTCCGGCCGGCTGGCGCTGGCGCTTCGCGCGCGCGGCATCGGGCGGGGCGACCGGGTAGCCGTGCTCATGGACAACTCCGTGGAGTGCGTCATTTCGATTTTCGGAATTCTCAAGGCCGATGCTGTTTTTCTGATCCTGAGCCCGTCGCTCAAATTCGCCAAGCTTGCTTACATCCTGAACCACTGCGGCGCGAAGGCATTGATCTGCGACGAGGAAAAGGCGCCGCGAATCCGCGGGTTGCAGCGCGGAGTCCCCGGTCTGGATTTTCTGATCGCCGCGGGGGGGGCGGAAATATTCGCGGAGACAGTGCATCCGAACAGCTTCTCCTGGGAGCAGGCCGCGGCGGCGGGACGGGGGGGCGGCGCGCTCCGCGCGAACAGTATCGATCTAGACCTGGCCAGCATCATTTATACGTCCGGTTCCACCGCCGATCCCAAAGGGGTCATGCTGACGCATCGCAACATGATATCGGCGGCGGACTCGATCATCAAATATCTGGAAAACTCGCCTGATGACATCGTCCTGAACGTTCTTCCGCTCTCTTTCGATTACGGCCTGTACCAGGTCCTCATGTGCTTCCGCTTCGGCGGAACCGTTGTTCTGGAGAAGTCATTTACTTATCCGTACGAGGTCATGAAACTTGTAGAGCGCGAAAAAGTGACCGGATTTCCCGGAGTGCCGACCATGTTTGCGATACTCCTCCGAATGGATCTGAGCCGCTTCAGGCTGGAGTCGCTCAGATACATAACGAATACGGCCGCTCATCTGCCGGTTGAGCATATTGCCAGGCTGAGGGCATCCTTCCCCGGGGCAAGGATCTTTTCCATGTACGGATTGACGGAATGCAAGAGAGCTCTTTACCTGCCGCCGGAGGAACTGGACAGGAAGCCGGGGTCGGTCGGACGGGCCATTCCGAACGAAGAGGTCTGGATCGTGAACGCGCAGGGCGAAAAAGCAGGGCCGGGGGTTGTCGGAGAACTCGTCGTGCGCGGGTCGAATGTAATGAAGGGATACTGGCGGGACGAAGCAGCAACCGACGCGGCGCTGAGACCCGGCAAACTTCCCGGTGAAAAGGTCTTATACACGGGGGATCTGTTCAGAATGGATGAAGAGGGATTCCTGTATTTCGTGGGCCGGAAGGACGATCAGATTAAAACGCGCGGGGAGAGAGTAAGCCCGAAAGAGGTGGAAAGCGTATTGTACAAAATGGAAGGGATTTCAGAGGCGGCGGTAGTCCCCGTGCCCGATGCAATTCTCGGCAACGCCATCAAGGCTTTCGTAACCGTTGAAAAAGGATCGATACTTAACGAAAGAGCCGTAATCCTACACTGCCGGAGACATCTTGAAGATTTTGCCGTGCCCCGCTGCATTGAATTCCGGGAAAATCTTCCCAAGAACCCTTCGGGAAAGATCGACCGGCTTCTGCTGAAAAGCGCGGATTTGAGAAGTGAGCCTGCCGCGGCAAAGGGAATCGGAAATGAGAACATGTAAAACCTGCACGCTGACGGAAAAATTTCCCTCCGCCAGGTTCAATGCGGAGGGCAGATGCAATTACTGCCTGGCGCACGAGGCGGAGGACCGCCGTGATGACAACGCCTCGGAATACCGGATTAAATTCGAAAAGCTTATTTCCATTCATGCCGGAAAGGGGCAGTACGACGTGCTCGCGGCTTTCAGCGGCGGCAAAGACAGCACCTACACCCTCGATCTGTTCCGGAATCATTTCCGGCTTAAGGTACTGGCCCTGACATTCGATCACGGGTTCGTTTCGCCGTACGCGGTCGGGAATATCCGGACCGTCACAGAGGCGCTCGGAGTGGATCATATAATGTTCCGGCCCGACTTCCACCTTGTCCGGGACATCTTCCGCGCGTCTGCGGCGAGGCATTTCTACGCGAAGAAGGCGATCGAGCGCTCCAGCACCATCTGCCTGTCCTGCATGAATCTGGCAAGGCTGATCATGATCAAAACGGCCCAGGAAAAAAAGATCCCCTTTATCGGATTCGGCTGGTCTCCCGGGCAGGCGCCGGTCCAGTCCTCAGTCATGAAGAACAGCCCCTATATTATAAATGCGATGCAGCGGTCGCTGGCGAGACTCATCGACGGCTCTTCCGCCCGGGAAATTCCTGCATGCATGAACGGGCCGGGGCAAAACAGCGGCTCTATGCCGATCAATGTTCATCCGCTCGCTTTCATGGAATACGACGAAAGAAAGATATATGACCGGATTGCCGGGCTCGGCTGGCAGAAACCTGCGGACACGGACGCAAATTCCACCAACTGCCTGATGAATGCCTTTGCCAACAGAGTGCACATCGAGCAGTACGGATTTCACCCCTACGATTTTGAAATCTCCGGGCTGATCCGGGCAGGCGTAATGACCAGGGCGGAGGGTCTGGAAAGGCTGACACGGCCGGAAAACGAGGAAATAATCCGGCATGTGAAAAAAAGGCTTGGTTTAACGTCCTGAAACGTCATCAAATGACCGCTTCCAGACTCCGGCTGATGCTCTTTCTGCCGGTTCTGATTCTGCCCGCCGCCTTCGGAATCGCATTCCTGGAAACCAATTCGATCGAAATCAGGTATTGCCTGATCGAGGACGCCCGGCTGGGGGGCGTACTCGATGGAATTCGCCTGGCGCTGATTTCCGATCTTCACTCCGGGGAAACGGGATCAAGGGAGAGGCTTCTGGCCGGCATTCTCAGGGATGAAAGCCCCGACATGCTCATGCTGGCGGGAGATTATGCATCGAAAAAAGGGAACTACGGGCCGGTTAATGAATTGATGGAAAAGGTCCGCTGCCCGCTCGGAGTATATGCTGTGCTCGGAAATGCCGAATACGCTCATCCCGGCCGATACTGCGCCTTGTGCCACGAACGGGGGTCGAAGAAGCTGAAGCAATCTCCCGGCAGGCATGTACTGAGAAACTCGGTCACGATCCTGGAACGGAAGGGAAACAGACTGTATATAATCGGGCTTGATGATCCGGTAACCGGAAGAAAAGACGGCAGGAGCGCCCGCGAGCTTCGGGAAATTGCAGAGAATCTGGATCCCCGCATACCGAAAATCCTGCTGGCCCACTCGCCGGAAATATTCGATGAAGCGGTCCGCCTCGGAATAGACCTGGTCCTCTGCGGGCACACGCACGGCGGCCAGCTGTTCTTTGTCCCGATGCTGCCCTGGATGAAAAAATCAGAACCGTCGCTGACATATCCGGCGGGATTCTATCAGCGGGGCCGGACAACCATGTACGTCAGCCGCGGGATAGGCGTCAACGTCCTGCCGTTTCGCCTCGGGGTACGGCCGGAAGTGGCTGTAATCCGTTTTTCCGGGGGAGCGGAGGGCGCCGGCGCCGGGGTAAAGGAGGAGAAGAGGAAGACGCGGTTCGCGGGATTCGATCAGGAACGGCAAATGAGCGCTCCCCTCCCCAAAATTCGGAAGCCGGCGCCGGAACCGCATCCCGCCGGAAGCGGCGCAATCGACTTGATCAACTTCGAGTCGGAAGCCGCCGAACGGGACCTGGACTGGGAATGCGGGAAGTGGTTCGAGCGGAATCCGTTTGACACAGCATCGCAGCGGAAAGGGCTCCGTGCCGTGCTTCCTCCCGGTCCGCGGGCGACGATACGCGTAATCCCCGCTCTACAGGACTGGTCGGGACACGAATACCTGAATCTGGAAATACTTTCCCTCTGCCGTTCCCGGCTAAATTTCTGCCTGAGGATAGATGATCGTCCTGAACCGGTGTATGCCGACCGCTATGAGAACTGCCGCCCGCTTGATCCGGGGATGAACCGGATTGCCGTTCCCGTCGGGTCGATCCGTTCGAACGACGGCTCAAGAAAACTCGATCTCGAAAAAATCAGCCGGATCATACTCTCATTTCCGGACGAGATATCCAAAGAGGTCCATCTCTGCCGCATCCGCCTCGAAAAGTCCCCGGCAGGGCTCTCAGCTCCGGCGAAAACGCCCGGCCCGGAATAAAACATCATCTCATAATCGGAATAACACATGTGCGGAATTGCGGGAATCGTTGATTACAGAAACGGAAGCCCTTCGCCGGCGCTCCTGGAAAGAATGCTTGCTTTGATCATGCACCGGGGGCCGGATTCGTTCGGTATATACGTCGATGATACAGCGGGAATCGCATCGGCCCGATTGAGCATTATCGATATACGGGGAGGCGATCAGCCGATCTGCAACGAGACCGGGTCTGTATGGGTAGTGTACAACGGCGAGATATATAATTACCCCGACCTGCGGAAGGAGCTGGAGAAAAGAGGGCATCGATTCGGCACAAACACGGATACCGAAGTCCTGGTGCATCTTTATGAAGAAAAAGGGCATCAATTAATCGAGCGGCTGAACGGGCAGTTTGCTTTCGCCCTGTGGGACAGTGAAAAGAAAGAGTTGCTGCTCGGGCGCGACCGCCTTGGAGTGAGGCCGCTTTTCTATCATCAGTCGGAAAACAGGATTGTGTTCGGATCGGAGATAAAAACCATATTCGCCGATGCATCGGTCCCCAGACGGTTGAATCCTCTGATTCTCGAAGATATCTTCACCTGCTGGGCTCCCGTGAATTCCTGCACCATTTTCCAGGACGTCCGCCAGATACCGCCGGGCCATATCGCCGTGTTTCGCAGTGATCGAGCCGTCGTCAGGCCTTACTGGAATATAAGGTTCCCGGAAGGCTGCGACGATTCAATCCCGGACCGGGTGCATGAGGAACAAATCAGAGAACTGCTGATGGATGCCGTCAGGATCAGGTTGAGAGCCGACGTGCCCGTGGGGGCTTATCTGAGCGGAGGGCTGGACAGCACTTACATCACGTCTCTGGTCAGGAAGTATTTCGACAACAGGCTCCGCACGTTTTCCGTCGGGTTCTCCGACAAATCTTTCGACGAAACCGAATACCAGAACATGGCCGTCGGAGTCCTGCAGACCGATAACGAGCGGATTGAGTGTTCGGACGAGGATATCGGCCGCATTTTTCCGAAGGTGATATGGCACGCCGAAATTCCCGTCTTGCGCACGGCTCCTGCTCCTCTCCTCTATTTATCGGGAATTGTGAGATCAAGCGGATTAAAAGTCGTTCTGACCGGAGAAGGCGCAGACGAGATTTTCGGCGGCTACGACATTTTCAAGGAGGACAAAATCCGGCGGTTCTGGTCCAGGCAGCCGTCGTCCCTGTGGAGGTCGTCCCTCTTTCAGAGAATTTATCCCGATATTTTTTCAGGGGACCGGAAGAGGGCGGCTCCTTTTCTCAATGCGTTCTTCGGGAAAGGGCTCCTGGAGACGGAATCGGAAATTTATTCCCACAGGATCCGGTGGGAGAATGCAGTATTCCTGAAGCAGTTCCTTTCCGAGGAGATCAGGAGCCGGAACTCCGGGGCCGAAACGGTTGAGAGCCGGATAATATCGGGTCTGCCCGCGGGATTCATGAACTGGCACCCGCTTTCCCGTGCGCAGTATCTAGAGATCTCAATTTTCCTTTCGAATTATCTCCTCTCCTCGCAAGGGGACCGCATGTCCATGGCCAACTCCGTGGAAGGGAGGTATCCCTATCTGGATCATCGTCTTGTTGAGTACGCTTTCCGCCTCCCGCCGCGCCTCCGCATCTCAGGACTGAAGGAAAAGTACCTGCTGAGAAAGGTGGCTGCGCGCGATCTGCCCGTCATGTTTGCCGGGCGCGCCAAGAGGCCTTATCGGGCTCCCGTCGTAAAGTGCTTTCTGGGCGGCCGCGAACCAGAGTACGTCAGGGAACTCACCTCCGAAGCAAAACTGGGCGCATTCGGATATTTCGATCCGGTGATGTCCGGCAGAATCATGAAGAAATGCAGAAACGCCGGCGGGAGCATCGCCAGCGAGAGGGAGGGAATGGCGGTGACCGGGATCATCTCCACCCAACTGCTGCATCATATGTTTATCAGCGGATTTCCTGTCCCAGCCGCCGGATTAAATGCCCCGGTCCGCCTGCTGGACAGAAGAACCTCCGGGAAATGATCGAAAACCTCCTGTTCAGAATAAGGAAAAGCGAAAATCCGGGATACGCCCGTCTGAAAAAGATCCTTACGGCGGCGATGTTCTTCGATCGGATTGAGTGCCGGCCCCTCTTCAGGGCCGTTTACGAAAGCCTTGTCGTCCTGAGATTTCTGCTGCCTTTCCTCAGGGAAAAACTTTTCTCCATTCCGGTTTTCAAGTCCAGATGCGGCAAATGCGGCAGGGGTGTTTCGCTTCCGAACGGCATTCCCTGGATCGAGGGAAACCTGCGGATCGAAATAGGCGAAAAAGTGATGCTCGACGGCAGCATCATTCTGAGCGGCAGGGTTTACGACAATCCCCTGCTGAGGATAGGAGACAGGACGGTTCTCGGCTTCAAGACAAGCGTGAACGTAGCCTGCTCGGTTGTCATCGGAAGCGACTGTCTCATCGCCGGAGGATGCCTCATCTCGGATAACGACGGGCATCCGCTGAATCCGGAACGCAGATTGAGAAGGGAAGTCCTGACCAGGGATGAGGTGAAGCCGATCGTCATTGAAGACAACGTGTGGATAGGCACGCACTCGGTAATCCTGAAAGGGGTCAGGATCGGCGCGGGATCGGTGATTTCGGCCAATTCAGTCGTGACAAGGAACATTCCGCCGTACAGCATTGCCATGGGGGCGCCCGCCAGGATTTTATTGACAGGCACGGACCGGATATTCAGGAAGCCGCCTGATGAAAAAACCGGAAATACGGCTGGTTGATCCGAAAGAAGACCCCCGGCTTGCAGAGGAGATATGGAAGAGTCTGGACGGCAACGGCAGCGCTTCGTATTTCCTCTCCTGGGGGTGGATGGAAAACTGGCTGGAGTTTGCGAAAGAGCGGGCGATTACCCTCGTGAGCATCGAGGAAGGAGACCTCCCGACGGCGGCATTCTTCCTGGGGAGGAGCAGTGTCACCCGGCACAGATTCTTCAGAAGCGAATCGTGCTTTCTGAATACAATGGGTGTCTCAGCCTGTGACGCCCTGTGCATGGAGTACAACGCCGTTTTCGGAAAATCTTTTTCCTGCAGCGAGTTTCTGGGCATACTGGAGAACCTTCCTTTCTCCTGGGACGAGATTCATCTGCCCGGGCTTGATGCAGGATGCTTCCCCGGAAATATCGTAAACGAATCTATATCTCCCTACAGGTGGGTCATCGAACGGGAACAGCCGGCCCCTTACGTGGACCTGAAGGCCGTAAGAGAGGGGGGGTATATGCCCCTTCTGAGCTCCAACACGCGCGCACAGATCCGCAGGGCGCAGAATGCGCTCGGATCAGGATGCCCCGTCAGGGTCCGCGCGGCCGAGAGCGTATCGTCGGCGGTCGACATCTACTGCCGGATGATCCGCTATCACCAGCGCTCCTGGAACAGCCGGGGGCTTCCGGGGGCCTTCTCATCGGAATTTTTCCGCCTGTTTCATCACAGCCTCATAACCAGGAGGTTCGGAAAAGGCGAAATCCAGCTCCTGGAATTTTCCGCGGGCGACAGGGTCCTCGGCTGCCTGTACAGCTTCGTATACGGCGGGCGAGTCCATTTTTACCAGAGCGGCTTCAACGATGAGATAGACCGCAAACTGAAGCCCGGCTATCTCTGCCATACGGAAGCGGTCAAGTACAACGCCGAACTCGGCCATTCCGTATACGATTTCCTTGCCGGTGAGGAACATTATAAAAAGAGTCTGTCGACCGGGCAAAATTACCTGGTCTGGGCCAAAATACAAAAGCCCAGAATAAAATTCAGAGTCGAGAAGAACCTTCTGGGTCTGGCCCGGTCAATTGCTGAGTTGCGAAGAGGCAATCTGCAGGAAAAACAAAAAAGCTCATTCTCGCTTTCTTTTTACTGGATATCGGATTGAATTCAGACATCCTGCAAAAACCGGAAACAACTGAAATAAAACTTAAGATCCTGAGCGTCGTCGGGGCGAGGCCGAATTTCATGAAGATATCGGCCGTCGCCGACGCCATCCGGGAACATAATGAGGCGAAAGGGGCGCCGGAAATCGCGTCCGTCATCGTCCATACCGGTCAGCACTATGACCGCAGGATGTCGAAGCTGTTTTTCGAAGACCTGCGCATTCCGAAGCCTGACTATAATCTTGAAGTCGGCTCCCTTTCCCATGCCCGTCAGACGGCGGAAATAATGAAGCGCATCGAGCCCGTTCTCATCCGGGAAAGTCCGGATTTTGTCCTGGTTGTGGGCGACGTCAATTCAACAGTAGCATCGGCCCTGGTTGCGAAAAAAATGGGCATCCGCGTCGTTCACGTTGAAGCGGGCCTGAGGAGCTTCGATATGTCCATGCCCGAGGAGATCAACCGCATTCTGACGGACGCCATTTCCGACATGCTCTTCATTACCGAAAAAAGCGCCGAAAAAAACCTGATGCGGGAGGGCGCAGATGCCGGAAAGATTTTCTTTGTAGGCAATGTGATGATCGATACCCTCCTGAAGCACAGGGCAAAGGCGGAACGGTCCCCAATCCTCTCCGATTTGAAGCTGACAGGTCCGGATGGAGCGGGGAAAATCACTCCATACTCCGTTCTGACGCTGCACCGGCCCTCCAATGTCGACGATCCCATCCGTCTCGGGGAGATCATGAACGCGATAGCGGATATCTCGAGCCGTCTGGAGGTGGTCTTCCCGGTCCACCCGAGGACGGCTGGAAAGCTGCAGGAGACGAATTTCCATCCCGTGCGGGGAATCAGGATGATCGATCCCCTCGGTTATCTTGATTTCCTTAAACTCATGATCGAGGCGAAATTCGTTCTGACGGACTCGGGGGGGATACAGGAGGAAACTACGGCGCTGGGGGTGCCGTGCCTCACTTTGCGGGAGAACACGGAGAGGCCGGTTACGATCAGCGAGGGGACGAACAGGCTGGTCGGTCTCGATAACAAAAAGATAATCGCCGCGGCGGAAGACATTCTCGATCGGGGCGCGGGACGGCGTGGAATCCCCGAATTATGGGACGGAAAGGCGGCGTTGAGGATCGTAGAATCCATAAGCAGCTTCTTCCTGAACGCTTCGGCGGGGAAGCACAAAGAGAGCTGATGCAACTCCAAAGGGCGGCAAATCTGCGCAAACAGGTGGTCTCATCCGTCACCTGGATCGCCGGCGTGCAGTACGCCGGCCAGATCGCAAGCTGGACCATTACGATCCTGGTCCTCCGCTATCTCGATCCGGACGATTACGGTCTCATGGCAAAGGTGTATGTCTGTCTCGGGTTCATGATGATGCTCAATGAACTCGGAATGACGGCCGCCATCGTGCAGAAGAAAGAGATCGAAGCGTTCGAGGTGGAGGGAGTATTCGGGCTGGTAATTATTTCCAATCTGCTGATGACGGGGATTCTGTACGCGGGCGCACCCCTGCTGGCGGCGTTTTTTCATGACGGACGTCTCGTGGAAATATTCCGGA
>JAQTPK010000023.1 GCA_028712885.1 Syntrophales bacterium
CTGGGGCGGAATAAAAGGGAGAAGCTGCTCTCGCTTCGAGTTCCCGGTTTCGAGTTGGACCCGGGGGCCGGTCGTAATGAGAAACTGACCGGAATCAGAAAGGGGTTCTTATGCTGTTCCGTATTTTCGGAATACGACCTCTCGCTCGGCCTGAGATACAGGTG
Source organism: Syntrophales bacterium (assembly GCA_028712885.1). Lineage (GTDB taxonomy): Bacteria > Desulfobacterota > Syntrophia > Syntrophales > UBA4778 > JAQTPK01. The sequence goes on from JAQTPK010000023.1 coordinate 165, forward strand.
GTAAGGAATGGAGCCGGAGAGTGAAGAAATCTGAGGACATAGCTGGCAGGATCCTGCCGTTCTTTTCCGTTCTCGCGATTTTACTGGCCGGTTTCGCCTGCCTGGCCGGCGCAGCGGCGGGAGGCCGTCCCTCCGGATGGGCCGAAGATATGGCCGCGTTCGGCCGAGGTCTCACGGCGGATTCATTTCAGGGCCAGCCGCCCGGCGCGTCCTTGACGCCGGAACCGAAAAAGGAGGAAGCCGGTTCATACAACGCGCCGGACTGGCTGAAGCGCACGTCCGTAGGCGCCGCGATCGAGAGCCGGCAGAAGCCGCGCTATTACCTGGAGACCGTTCAGCCTCTGTACCGGTCCAAGGGCAAAATGGATACTTTCTTTACACATCTGCGCGCCTCCGGGCAGGACGGTTACGGAACCTATTCGGCCGGCCTGGGTTACCGGAGACTGATGTTCGATAAAAATCTCATGGTCGGCGTCAACACCTTCTTCGACTTCCAGGACCCCAATCAGCACTACCGCCAGGGCGCTGGCCTGGAATTCATCGGCAAATACGCCGAGCTGAGGTGGAACGGCTATTTCGCCCTCTCGCCCGCCCGGGTCGTGGAAGAGAACGGTTCGACAATGACCATGGCCAGGGCGGTGAACGGCTGTGACGTGGAATTCGGGGTTCCCGTCCCTTATCTCCCCTGGCTCAAGATTTTCGGGGGCTATTACTGGTACGATTTCCGGGAGAGCAGCGACATGCAGGGCTGGAAGGGACGCACGGAAGTTAAGGCTTTGAGCTTCATGACCGCCAACCTGGAGACCTTCAGCGACAACAAGGGTTCGCAGGATTGGCGCGCCGATATCCGCATGACCCTCTGGGTGGACAGTTTCGCCCCGAAAGACGTATTGGCTGCGCTTGCGTCATCTTTCCGGGCTCCGCTGCCGGAGGCGGACTTGAGAGAGAGGACCCTCGACCGGGTCGAAAGGAATTTCACGATCCAGCTTGAAACATACAATGAGACCGGCGCCGGCGGAGACGGCATGTTGACGGTGGAGATCGGAAGGAATTAGGAGACGGCCATGAAGAGATTGATCGGTACCGCGATTTTCGCGATATTTTTTGCGGCCTGGACATACGATCTTTGCGCCGCTACGAGAGACGTGACCCCGGTGGTTTACAAGGTGACAGTCAGAAAGGTGGAATTGTATGATTCCGCGACTGCGGCCTGGGTTACGGTGGGCGAGGGCGACGCGGCTTTCGATATCGCCTCGGTCGGCGCGGGGTCCGTTGCGGGCAGTTATATCAGCGCCCGGACTGTTCCGGAAGGCGATTACACCAGAATGAGACTGACGCTGGGCAGAAATGTTACGGTCAAGGCGACGGCCCTGCTGCCGGACGATCCGAAGTACACGACATCGACGCAGATCATGAACGGCGCCGATACGGCCATCCTGGGCAGCGGCATCGCGGGGGATTATGCCGAGGGTACGGCGGTGATACCGGCGGCGACCCCCGGCGTGAGCGGCGATGTTTACATCTTTACAAGCGATTTTCCCTCAACTCTCACGGTGAGGAAAGGGACAGCAAAAAAGACGCGGGTAAAATTCGACCTCGCCAATACTGTCCGGTTCGATGACGGTCCCGGACAAGTGATCGTTTACCCCAGACAGCCGTCCGTGTTCGTCCAGGTTATGGAATGAGAATGCCCCATACTCCCTCCAGCCTGCGTGAATAGGCACATCCCGCACCCCCTCTCCCGCCATTTAATTCCGCCTGTCGGAAAAATATCAGCAGAGACTGGCAATAACCTTCCGGATGTGATTTGTTGACATGTATTTCATCTGCATGGCTCTGTATGAAGCGATTTGCGGCAATCATGGTTTTCCTGGTTGTCGTTCTGCCGGCTGCCGGCGGGACGGCGCACGACGGGTACGGTTATCCTGTTCAGGGCGGGTATGAGGCTACAATCCTGGGGACGCCGGAAGATCTTAAGACCGCGCCCCCCGGCCGGGTCGCGGGCAAGCGACTCATCCTCAATGTCATCCCGGGACTTCGGAAACCGGACGTTTTCTTTTACGACGAGGGGCTGCGCTGCACTCTGGCCCGTCAGGACAAAAAGGCGCCGCTTGTTTTCCTGATCGCCGGCACCGGCGGCGACGACCGGTCCCGGAAATCAATAGCGCTGCTGAAGGCCTTCTACAAAGAAGGATTCCACGTCATCTCCCTGCCTTCCCCCACACATCCCAATTTTATCATCTCCGCTTCCCGGAGCCATGTGCCCGGCGAACCGGCTGAAGACGCGGCGGACCTCTACCGGGTTATGGAGGCGGCCTGGGACGAAGTGAAGGGGGATATCGAAGTCTCGGAATTTCACCTGTGCGGCTTCAGCCTGGGCGGGACCCATGCCGCGTTTGTAGCGCGGCTGGACGAGCAGAGGCGCCGCTTCAATTTTCGCCGGGTCCTCATGATCAACCCGGCGGTGAACCTCTACGACTCCGTTTCCAGGATCGAGGGCCTGCTGGAAAGGATCCCCGGCGGTCCGCGCAGAATAGGAGCATATTTCAACCGGATGATGGCAAAGTTTACCGAGTTCTACCGAAAAGGAGATTTCGTCGAGATAAACGACCAGTTCCTCTATACTGTTTTTAAGTCCGGACTCTTCTCCCGCGAAGAGAGCGGGGCGCTGATCGGGCTGTCATTCCGGATTTCGCTGGCCGGGATGATTTTCTCCTCCGATGTCATGATCAACGGCGGCTATGTCGTGCCGAAAAACCGGGTCCTGACGGCAAGGGATTCTCTCAGGGACTACCTGCTGGTTTCCATCCATCTGAGCTTTCTCGACTACTTCGACGAGTATTTCTATCCGTACTTCCGGAATAAACGGCCGGATCTCACCCGGGACGAACTCATCGGCACACTGGGGCTCAGGAGCATCGAAGGATATCTCAGGGCATCGCCCAAGATCGGCGTTGTTACCAACCGGGACGACTTCATCCTGGCGCCGGGAGAAATCGACTACCTCGCAAGCCTGTTCGGCAACCGCGCCAGAATCTATCCCCGCGGGGGACACCTCGGCAATCTGGAATACCGCGACAACATGGCCGCCCTGATAGGATTCTTCAAGCAGCAAGACCGGGGAGGATTGACGCCGTGAAGATCCGGCCGTTTACGAGAGCAATCCTCGCCCTGCTCGCAGCCGCTTTTATCATGGGATGCGCCGGGGCGAGAGCCGTTACGCTGCCTCCTGAAGAGCCGGCGATGCACTCGGTCGAGGAATTCAGCGACGACGAACGGGTGGCCGGAATCGATGACCCCTGGGAGGAGTTCAACCGCGGCATGTACCGGTTCAACTATTATCTGGACAAGCATGTCCTTCTTCCGGTCGTGAGCGGTTACGAGTTTGTCGCGCCCGTTGTCGTCCAGAAGGGGGTTTCGAACTTTTTCGGCAATATCGGGGAAGTGCGCACCTTCTACAACAGCATACTGCAGTTGAAAGGGAAAAAGAGCCTCACTGTGTTCGGCCGTTTCGTGGTCAATACGACGGTCGGGATCGGGGGACTGTTCGATCCGGCTTCGTCCATGGGACTGAAGAGACAGGGCGAGGACTTCGGCCAGACTCTTGGCCACTGGGGAGCCGGTTCGGGACCTTACCTGGTCCTTCCGGTTCTTGGCCCCAGCACCGTCCGCAGCGCAAGCGGATTCGGGGCCGATGCCGGCGTCCGCTTTGCCCTGGTCAATGCCGTCGACCCTTTTGAAAACATCGGCCATGGAAATGTTCTCCTGGCGGGGATAACCGCGCTGGAGGGCATAGATATGCGGCACAGGGAGAAATTCCGCTACTACGACAGCGGTTACCCGTTCGAGTACGAAATGGTCCGCTTTCTCTATTACAAGATGGGCGAACTGAACGTGATGAAGTAAATAGGGACACTTCCCATATTTTCATCGCCCGGCGTAAGGCATGGTAAATAGCGTGCTTTTACACTAAAATACCAGTTCGATAAAACCCGGAAGCGGCAAGCCTCGAAGATGAGCGAACCGCACCCGCAGGGGAAAGTCACCGGTTCTATATCTGCGGAGTGCAATGAATCTAATCGGTTGCAGCAGGGGATCATGGACTCGGAATGAACCGGGCGAAAATATGGGGAGTGTCCCTAAGTATGAAACAGCGGAAGTGCTGTCCCGGTGATTCCGTGCAACTAATCTGCTATAGTTTAATCAGCGGATAATCAATCTCTCGCTTACTTAAGTTTTCCGGAGTGAAGGGGGAAGGGTATGGCCCGAAGATATATTTTGGCTGTTATCCTGATTTTTTTCGCCTGGACGGTGTTCGATTTCATTATTCATGCGGCCGCTCTCGAACGCATGTACGCGTCGCTCTCCCACCTGTGGCGCCCTGTAGCGGAGATGAATGCGGCCCTGATCAATGTTGTCAGGCTTGTGGAATCCGCCGCGTTCGCGGCCATCTTTGCCTTGCTGGTTGCGCCGAAGAACCTCGTTTCAGGTTTGAAATACGGTCTGCTGTTCGGCATTGCCGCAGGAGTTCCCATGGGGCTTGGCGCTTACGCTTTCATGCCGGTACCGCTCAGCCTGGGTATTGCGTGGTCGCTGGGCGTACTTGCGGAGGCTGCCGCCGGCGGACTGATTCTGGGAGCTCTCTTCGGCCAGGAAAAGAGGCCCGCAAAATGATGGAGGTAAGATTTGAAAGATCGGAAGACATTCCGTCCGTGCGGGAGATAAATCAACTGGCATTTGCGAGGCGGACGGAAGCGGATATCGTCGATAATCTGAGGAAGTCCTGTCCGGACGCCGTATCGCTGGTGGTTGAGGAGGACGGGCGCATAGTGGGCCACATTATGTTCACTCCTGTCATAATAGAGGGCGTGGACAAAAGACTCGAGGGAATGGGGCTGGGACCGGTGGCGGTCCGGCCGGATCTCCAGCGCAAAGGCATCGGCTCGGCTCTTATCAGGTGCGGCCTTGAAATCCTGCGCGGGCGGCGTTGTCCTTTTGTCGTCGTCCTGGGCATTCCCGGTTTCTATTCCCGTTTCGGTTTCGAACAGGCTTCCCGGCATGGAATAAAGAGTCCCTGGGAAGAAGTGCCGGAAGACGCGTTCATGATCAATATATTCAATAACGAGGATTTCAGGGGACTTGCCGGAATCGCATTGTTTAGAAAAGAATTCGATGAGGGATGACAGCGCCGAACAGGCTTTCTTATCTGCCCGCCTTTGCAGCCCCGCCGGCGAAAGCAAGTTTACATAATTATTGCAATATGATAAAAGCGGGCATCGGGTTCGGGCTTCAGGTGAGAAATTCCGCTATTTTGGATAATCTTTCTTTCAATACACGGCGGGCAGGATTTTAGATTGTCATTTCCTGATTGATTCCCTTTCTTTTCGCCTGTCGCCCAAACCCGATGCCTAACGCCAATTCAATCAGAGGAAATATTTATGTCCGGCCATTCGAAATGGAGCACGATCAAGAGGAAAAAAGGCGCCGCAGATGCGAAGCGCGGAAAGCTGTTCACCAAGATACTTAAGGAAATCCAGCAGGCGGCCCGGTCCGGGGGGGACCCGGACGGGAACCCGAGATTAAGGCAGGCGATCCTGGCCGCCAAAAACGAAAACGTCCCTAAAGACAATATCGAGCGCGCGATCAAGAAGGGAACGGGCGAACTCGGCGGCGCAGCTATGGAAGAAATCATTTACGAGGGATACGGCCCCGGCGGAGTAGCCGTCCTGGTGGAAGTAATGACCGACAACAAGAACAGGACGGTTGCAGACCTGCGGCATTTTTTTGCGAAACACGGGGGCAACCTCGCGGAGACCGGAAGCGTCTCCTGGATTTTCAAGAAGAAAGGCAGCATCCTGATCGATAAAAAGGGGATCAGCGAAGACAAGCTCATGGAGGCGGCGCTCGACGCCGGCGCGGAAGATGTGCTGGAAGAGGATCACGAATTCGAGATCATAACAGAGCCGGTCTCTTTCGAGAGCGTGAGAAAAGCGATAGAGCAGGCCGGGTTCAAGTCTCTCAACGCGAATATCAGCATGATGCCGCAGACCACCGTGCGCGTCACCGATGCCAAGGCCGAGCAGATGCTCAAGCTCATGGAACGGCTCGAGGACAATGAAGACGTGCAGAACGTCTATGCGAATTTCGATATTCCCGACGAAGTGATGGAACGATTAGGGTAGGGTTCAAGGGGTCGAGGATTCGAGGTTTCGAGTGACTGAAATTTTCAGGATCGTACGCCTTCGGGCTGGACTGTGAATGACAGTCCTTTTGCACGATATGAGTATGCCGGTATAAGAATTGTGATTAATGAAAATCAGTGGGCGTGATCTGTGCGTATTTTGGGAATCGATCCCGGACTGAACGTGACCGGATTGGGCCTTGTCGAGCAGAACGGCCGGTCAATTTCGTGCGTGGAATACGACCAGATTGTGCTTGCCAGGAACCTCTCCCTTTCCGTGCGGCTGAAAACAATTCATGAAAACCTGGCCGGAATCATCATCAGGACCCGTCCCGACGCCGTCGCCATTGAGGACATATTCTATGGCAAGAATGTCCAGAGCCTGATAAAGCAGGGACATGCCCGGGGTGTTATTATTCTCGCCGCGGTGCAGGCGGGATTGGCCGTGTCGGAGTACTCTCCCCTCGAAATAAAAAAGGCGGTGGCCTGTTACGGCAGGGCGGAAAAACAGCAGGTCCAGCAGATGGTCAGGGCTATTCTCCGGCTGGACGAACCGCCTCCCCCGGACGCGGCGGATGCGCTCGCCGTTGCCATCTGCCATCTCCATTGCGGGAAAAAGGATTGCCTGTAGTGATTGCGACGATCAAAGGTTTTCTTTCTTTCAAGTCGGCGGTCGACGTCGTGGTGGACGTCAACGGAGTAGGTTACAGGATATTCGTTCCCCTCAGCACTTTTTACGAGCTTCCCGAAGTAGGCCGGCCGGTAACCCTCACCATCCACACCCATGTCAAGGAGGACGCTTTCCATCTGTTCGGCTTCCATACCTCGGAGGAGAAACAGGTATTCCAGATGCTGATATCGGTTTCCGGAATCGGGCCGAAGCTCGCCCTCAGCGTTCTTTCCGGAATCTCCGCGGGGGAGCTGATGGAAGCCGTGTCAAGCGGGAATCTCGCCCGGCTGACAGGGATTCCCGGGATCGGGAGAAAGACCGCGGAGAGGATGGTTGTCGAGCTGAAGGACAAAATGAGGAAACTTGTCCCTGAAAGAGCGGCCGCGCAGGATTACCGTGAAGACAGGATAAAAGAGGACGCATTTTCCGCCCTGGTGAATCTGGGGTACAGAAGCAGCGCCGTCAAGAGCGCGGTGGACGAAGTGGTTCGCGATGCTCCTTCGGCGACTCTGGAGGGGCTTCTGAAAAAGGCATTGAAGATACTCGGCCGCAATCCGTAAAACGCGTCCTTGCGTCTGCTGCGTCTATTGAGTCTATTGCGTCATAGCGTCCATCGCGTTCTGCGGTGTCTATAGGTTCGCTATGCCGTACATTTCAACGGGCTCAAACTTCAAAATGGGACAGATGCAGCGGCGCAGCAAACGGACGCTTTAACGAACATACGCAGACGGTTCAACAGACGCAAAGGACACAATGGACGCAACAGACGCAAAGAAAAGAACCGTGCAGCCCCAGAAGATGGAGGGAGAAGAGGGGTTCGAGATTTCCATCCGCCCCAAGACCCTTTCGGAGTATATCGGGCAGGCGAAGATAAAGGAGAATCTGTCCGTTTTCATGGAGGCGGCGCGGCGCCGGGGCGAGGCCCTCGATCATGTGCTCCTGTACGGTCCGCCCGGCCTGGGTAAAACCACCCTCGCCTATATAATGGCCCGGGAGATGGGTGTCGATATCAGGGTGACTTCCGGCCCGGTCGTTGAGAACAAAGGAGACCTGGCGGCTATCCTGACCAATCTCCACGATCATGATATTCTCTTCATCGACGAAATTCACCGCCTGCCAGGCACAATTGAGGAAGTACTTTACCCCGCGATGGAGGATTACTATATCGATATCCTGATCGGGCAGGGTCCGTCGGCGAGGACGATGAAGCTCCAGATCCCGAAGTTCACGCTGGTGGGGGCGACTACGAAGGCGGGGCTTTTGACATCGCCGCTCCGAAACCGGTTCGGCATGAGCTTCCGTCTGGATTACTATGCCCCGGAAGAGCTGCACCGGATAATTGTGAGATCGGCGGGGATCCTGTCCATTCGGCTCGAGCCCGAAGGCGCAATGGAGATCGCCCGTCGCTCCCGCGGGACGCCCCGCATCGCAAACCGGCTCTTGAGAAGGGTCCGCGATTTTGCCGAAGTGGAAGGCGACGGCAGGGTCGACCGCCGGGCTGCGATCGATTCCCTCGAGCGGCTTGAAGTCGACCATAAAGGCTTCGACCAGATGGATCGCAAAATCCTTCTGACCCTTATTGAAAAATTCGACGGCGGCCCCGTCGGCATAGAAAGTCTCTCCCTGGCTATCGGGGAAGAAAAGAGCACGGTCGAAGACGTCTACGAGCCTTTTCTGATACAGGAGGGCTATCTCCATCGTACGGCGCGGGGCCGAATGGCTACGCGCCTGGCGTACGAGCATTTCGGGAAGGCCCCGCGGAAAGAACTTTTCTGATACTATGCCGGAACACAAATGTGATCCGTACAGAGACACAGAGGCCCAAAATTTCCCCTGTTACTTCGGGTGATGCGTATCTCCGCAATGTTCCGATCTGCTGATATAATATAATCATGAATATTTTTCTTCACATCTGCTGCGCCCCCTGCACAATTTACCCGCTGCGAATTCTGCGGGAGAAGGGATTTCAGGTTAAAGGGTTCTTCTTTAACCCCAATATACATCCTTACACCGAATATCTGCGACGCCGCGAAACTCTTTCGGAATTTGCGGGCAGGGTAAATCTTTCCGTTTCTTTCTCTCCGGAATATCCGATAAAGGAATTCCTGTCGGGCATGATTGCCGCAGGCGAGGAAAGGTGCCGCTTCTGCTACAGAATGCGCCTTCGCACGGCGGCTGTTGCGGCCAGGCGGGAGGGCTTCTCGAAATTCACAACCACGCTTCTTTACAGCAGATACCAGAAACAGGATTGGATCAGGGAGGAAGGAGTAAAAGCAGCCGGCGAAGAGGGAGTGGAATTTTATTATGAAGATTTCCGGCCGGGATGGGAAGAAGGCGTCAGGAATTCTAAGAATATGGGCCTTTACCGCCAGCGATATTGCGGGTGCATATTAAGCGAAGCCGAGCGCTTCAAAGCTCCAGGCGTTTGAAAAACGCCCATATTTCACTTTTTAATACAGCTGAGTTTATCCATGTGTCGATTACGACACAGGAGGCCGTCCGAGTCCCGTCCGGGCCTGAAAAATATTTATGAACATCTAATAATTATATATACTTGGGAGGAATACCTCCGGGCACTGAGGTATAAAAATTGCTTTTCCTTACAGCCGTTGCAGTTTATGGTTTGGCGGCTTTTCCCCTTTTTGAATAAAGAGAGCGCGGTCCTGAAATGCAGTTTCAGCGGACGATTAAAAGTGAAATCAGATGTAAAAGTATCGGCCTGCATTCCGGCAGAAGAGTAAATATGGTCATCAGACCTGCCGGCGTCGATCAGGGAATTACTTTTATCCGCAAGGATGTGCCGGGTGAAAACCGGATCAAGGCGCATCTGTCCAATGTGACCGACACTACTCTCGCCACTACCCTCGGCATAAACGGAACGAGAATATCCACCATAGAACACCTGCTTTCCGCGTTCCGGGGAACCGGCATAGACAACGCAACCGTGGAGGTCGACTCTGCGGAAGTCCCTATAATGGACGGAAGCGCCCTGCCGTTCGTAAACCTTTTAAGAAATGCCGGAACCAGAATCCAGAATAAAAACCGGAAAGTCATGCTGGTCAGGAAGAGAATCGAAGTGGCCGACGGGGACGGATCGGCCTGCCTTGAACCATGCGATCATTTCAAAATAACTTATAAAATCGATTACAGTCATCCCTTCATCGGAGAGCAGATCTATACGATGGCCTTTTCTTACGAGCTGTACCGGGAGGAAATCTGTCAGGCCAGGACCTTCGGCTTTCTCCGCGATGTTGAATATCTGCAGGCGAAGGGCCTGGCGCTGGGCGGCTCTCTGAAGAACGCAATCGTCCTGGATGATACCCGGATTATAAATAAGGAAGGGTTGCGCTGTCCCGATGAACTGGTCAAGCACAAGATCCTCGATGCAATCGGCGACCTGTTCCTGCTCGGATACCCGGTGATCGGTCACTTTGTCGCCCGCAAGTCAGGGCATAAGCTGAATAATCTGCTCCTGAAGGAACTTATCTCCAGCCCGGATAATCATGAGATGCTGAGTTACTCAAAACTGGAGTCCGGAGTTCCCGCTTCTGTGATAAAAGCGGCGGTCGAGTAACGCCGTATTTCCCGATATCAACTTATTTCAGAGGCATTGAGCATCGTAGTTGCCCAAAACCCTGAAATCCGTATAGTTGTATCCCCCCAAAAAAGGCTTGTCATCTTCCTCTTTCTTGGTATATCCTCGCCAAAATAGTCAAGAAAACAGGCACTTCAATATCAGGCCGAACCGCGTATTCCCGCTGCCCTGTCCAGACCGGCGTTTTTCCGTGCCTGCAGCCGATACAGAATGAAATCAAAGTCGAAGAGACTTCTGTCCGTCCTCATCATCGCGATCGGCGCGGTCCTGGTGCTCCAAAGCCCGAGCCATGCCCTGATCGCGTCTATCTCCGACCTCTTTGTGACACATAACAATAAAGAGGTGCTGGTTTATTTCCGGGTCAAGGACTGCTTCACAAAAAGCATGGAAGAGGCGATACTCGCGGGAATCCCGACCACGTTTACCTTTATTGTCGAGCTGTACCAGAAAAGGACGATCTGGTTTGACAGCAGGATGGCCTCTGTCGAGATCAAGCAGACGGTAAAATACGACAATGTCAGAAATATCTTCTATGTGACCTCATCTCTGGGAAACGGCGCACATCAGGAATACAAGGATCTTGCCGGCGTCAAAAGGGCCATGACGGACATAAACGGGATAGCTATCGCCCCCTTGAGATTTCTCAGCCGGGAGAACCAGTATTTTGTGCGGGTAAAGGCTAAACTCGACAAGATCCGCCTTCCTTTGCACATGGAATACGTATTGTTTTTCGTATCCATGTGGGATTTCGAAACAGAATGGCACCGTCAGGAGTTTGTTTACAAATGACCGGAACGGAAAATAGATCGCTGCAGGACGCAAAGGAACAAAGGAGAAGGCGCCGCGAGCGCATTATAATTATCGCGACGATCGTGCTGATCCTGATCCTGACGTTCATAGAGACGCACCTGTCCAAAATCGAATCGCTTATCCCCATCTCCAACAACGTCCTGATTTTCGCCCTGATCAACATCAATATCATTCTGGTTATTCTTCTTATTTTCCTGATCGTGAGGAATGTCGTAAAGCTCGTCTCGGAGCGGAAGCACGGCATTCTCGGATCGAAGCTGAGAACGAAGCTAGTGGCGGCATTCGTCGGCCTGTCGCTCATACCCACGGCCATTCTCTTCTTTGTGGCCATCAACCTCCTTTCGTACAGCATAGACAACTGGTTCAGCATGAAGGTGGGCGGCGCGCTCAATCTTTCCCTGGATATTGCCCAGGCCTATTACCAGCAGTATTCGGACAACGCCAGGTTTTATGCCCGGCAGATCGGGTCCGTCATTACCGCCAACCGCTTGTATCAGAGCGAACGCTCTCCTTACCTCCAGACCTATGCCGACCAGCGGCAAAAGGATCTCAAGGTGAGCATGCTGGAAATTTCTTTCAAGAACAACCCCGAGAAGTTCGTTTTCCGGGGCGCCGAGGAAGCGGATCTTCAGCCCAAAAAGCCCGCCCCCGAACTCATCGACGAGGTCTTTGCGGGAAAGGACGTGTCTACGACCCAATCCCTCGGCCAGGGGGATCTGATTATCGGGCTGGCCCCCGTCCTTTCTCCTCTCGAGCAGAACGAGGTCATCGGGATCGTGGCGGTCTATTATTACATTCCCAAAAGCGTGATCGACAAGGTATCCGTGATCTCGAAGACATCGGAAGAATACAGGCAGTTCCGGCTGCTCAAGAATCCCATCAAGCTCAGTTATATAATTACCCTGTTTATTATAACGCTTCTCATTATCTTTTCCGCGACCTGGTTCGGCATTTATCTCGCGAAGGGCATCACGGTCCCCATTCAGGATCTGGCGCAGGCGACCCGCAAAATAGCCCAGGGCAATCTCGATTACCAGATCGACATCGTTTCGGACGACGAGATCGGGGTTCTGGTGGATTCGTTCAACCAGATGACGAGGGATTTGAAAATCAGCCATGAAGAAGTCCAGCAGGCCAGCATCGATCTGGAGAGGCGCAGAAAATACATGGAGACCGTCCTGCGCAATGTGTCCGCCGGAGTGGTCTCCATCGATATGGACGGCAACATCACGACCATCAACCGGGCATCAGAGCGCATGCTCGGCATAAAAACGGACAAGGTCCTCGGCAGGAAATTCCGGGAAGTGCTGAAGCCCGAGCACCTCGTCCTGGTGGAGGAGTTTCTCAAGGAGATCACGGAGAGCGAAACAGGGTTCATTGAAAAGCAGATCGAGCTTAACCTCCCGGACCGCACCCTGACCGTTTGGATCACCACGACGATTCTGAGGGACGAGGAAGGAAACTATATGGGCATGGTCGTCGTGTTCGAGGACCTCACGGCGCTGCAGAAGGCGGAAAGGATGGCGGCCTGGCGCGAAGTGGCGAGGAGGATCGCGCACGAAATCAAGAACCCCCTCACGCCCGTCCAGCTTTCGGCACAGCGTTTGCAAAAGAAATACGGCGACAAACTGGAAGAGGACGGCGGCGTTTTCTATGAATGCACCAAGACCATTATCGATCAGGTGGAAGTGCTGAAAAGGCTTGTAAACGAATTTTCCCTGTACGCGCGGATGCCCGTGGCGCAGCCGGCCCCCAACCACATCAACGAGGTCATTGCGGGAACGGTAAATCTGTTCCAGGATGCCCATAAGGAGATAGAGTTTGTTTTCTCCATGGCGGAAGATATTCCCGCCGTGAACATAGATTCCGAGCAGATAAAGAGGGTGATGATGAACCTCCTCGACAATGCTGCAGCGGCGGTTCAGAAGGACGAGGGACGGGTTGAAATTCGAACTTCGTTTGATAAAATTTCCATGATGGCGAAAGTCGACGTGATCGATAATGGAACGGGGATAGCCCCGAGGGATAAAATGAGGATGTTCGAGCCTTATTTCTCCACCAAGAAGGCGGGAACGGGACTCGGCCTTGCAATCGTGAGTTCGATAATTTCCGATCATCGCGGCACGATCAGCGTGAAAGACAACCGCCCCAAAGGTACTATCGTTACATTTGAATTGCCGGCGGCATAAAATAAGTCTAAGTGGCTAAGGGCTAAGGGAACACTGTCCGAATATGATGAACAAACTTGTTTCTGAAGGGCGGATGTCTTCACGTTACCTTTTTTACCTTTAGCCCTTTGCCTTTAGCCTTATTCCAAGGACGATTATGAATTATAAGACTATACTCGTTGTCGACGACGAAGAGAGCATCTGCCAGTCCCTTAAGGGAATTCTGACGGATGAGGGCTACAGAGTCCTCACCGTCCTGAGCGGCGAAGAGTCCCTTCCCATTATTCAGGATGAGCTTCCCGATCTTGTCCTCCTGGACATCTGGCTTCCCGGGATGGACGGGATAGAGATACTGAAACTGATCAAAGCCGATAATCCGCAGCTGCCGGTTATCATGATGTCCGGCCACGGCACGATCGAGACGGCGGTGAAATCGACGAAGCTCGGCGCCTTCGATTTCATAGAAAAGCCGCTTTCACTCGATAAGGTCGTCCTGATCATCCGCCATGCCCTGGACCTGGTGCGCCTGGAGGACGAAAACAAGCTGCTCAGGCAGAAATATCCCCAGGAGTACGAACTGACGGGTGAGAGCAGGGCGATAGAGGACCTGGTCGAAACGATTTCCATCATCGCCCCGACAAATGCCTGGATCCTGATCATGGGGGAAAACGGGACGGGAAAGGAACTCGTTGCGCGTTCGATACACCGGCAGAGCAAAAGGAGCCGAAGGCCTTTCATCGAAGTGAATTGCGCGGCCATTCCCGAAGACCTCATCGAAAGCGAATTGTTCGGCCACGAAAAGGGCTCATTCACGGGCGCGACCCAGATGAAGAGGGGAAAATTCGACCTTGCCAACGAAGGCACGATCTTTCTGGATGAAGTCGCGGATATGAGTCTGAAAGCGCAGGCCAAGATCCTCCGCATACTTCAGGAAAAAAAATTCGAGCGGGTCGGGGGGACCCGGCTGATCGAGACGGACGTCCGGGTCATTGCGGCGACGAACAAGGATCTGGAGAAAGAAATGGAGGAGGGGCGGTTCCGGCCGGACCTCTTTTACCGTTTGAACGTCATACCCTTGTTCATCCCGCCGCTGAGGGAAAGAAAAGAGGATATCCCTCCACTGGTCAAACGATTCGTCAAGGAATTCTCGTTAAAGGAAGGGAAAGAGGAAAAAGGGATCGCGCCGGAGGCGCTCGATTTCCTTATGAATCATAACTGGCCGGGAAATGTCCGGGAGCTTAAGAATCTTATAGAACGGCTGGTCATCCTGACCTCGTCCGACACGATAGCGGTGGACGACATTCCCCCGTTCTTCAAGACGGAAAACGGCAGGATGGGCGAATCGGTTTTTGATTCAGATTTATTCAAAACGGCCAAGATGGAATGGGAAAAGAAATTCATCCTGCGCAAGCTCCAGGAGAATAACGGGAATATCTCGAAAACGGCGGACCTGATCGGGATGGAGCGCAGCAACCTTCATCGGAAGATAAAGAGCTACGGGCTGGAACCCAAAAAGGAATAAATCCTGAATCCCAAGCACCAAATCCCAATTAATTTCAAAATTCAAATATCCAAATCCAAAACTCGACGTTTTCGGACTTTGAATTTCGACATTAGGATTTGTTTGGGATTTGTTATTTGGGATTTGGGATTTGTTTTTTATACCATTCCACAGTCTGCTCCAGTCCGGAATGAAATGAAGTTTCCGGATTGAAGCCGAGAAATTCCCTGGCCAGGGAAATGTCCGCCATGGAAAAGCGGATATCTCCCGGCTGCGGATCCGTGAACAGGGGATTGCCGTTTTTTTTCGTGATGGCGGAAATCTCCCGCAGCAGGTCAAGCAGGCTGTGGCTCCTGTTGCAGGCGATATTGAAGGCCAGGCCGGCCGCCCTGCCGTCCGCTTCGCAGGCCTTGATGTTCGCATTTACCACGTCCGAAACGCAGATAAAATCCCTCGACTGAAGTCCGTCTCCGTAAACGGTCGGCCTCTTCCCCTCCAGGAGCGCCTGAATGAACTTCGGAATAACCGCTGCGTAGTCTGAATGCGGGTTTTGTCTTTTTCCGTAAACGTTGAAATACCTGAGCGCGACCGTCTCCAGTCCGTACAATTCACGGAAAAGAGCGCAGTTAATCTCGCCGATCAGTTTGCTCGAACCGTAGGGGGACATGGGCTCCAGTCGTACGGATTCCGGCAGGGCCGATCCGGAATCCCTGTTCCCGTAAACGGCGGCGGATGAGGCGAAGACGAACCTCTTCGCGCCGGCATCGCGGGCGGCAACGAGCATGTTCAGAGTTCCGGTGACGTTGATATCATGGCAGAGGATAGGGTCTGCAACGGATCTGGACACCGAAACGAGGGCTGCATGGTGCAGGATAAAGTCGGCCCCTTCGGCTGCCTTCCGGCAATCGGCGAGCCCTTGGACGTCCCCCTCGATAACTTCTATTCTCTCGGAGCCCGGAAAAGAGAGGTTTTCCCTTTTTCCCGTGGAGAAATTGTCGAGAATGCGGACTCTTTTGCCCCTGCGGACAACTTCTTCAGCGATATTGGAGCCGATGAATCCGGCGCCGCCTGTTATCGTGTAGAGCATATGTTGTATGTAATGGATTTTCTACTTCCTGTCTACTCTTAAATCTGACAACCGGAAGTGATTGAAAGGCAAAAAAATTGCGCCCAGCACTACCGTGAAGCCCAAGCTTATGAAATGAAATATTATGGCATAGGTAAGGGCGTCGGCTTTGGAAATGCCGAACAGAGTCAAGCCGAGTACGCAGAAAAAGTGCCAGTTTCCGATATACCCGGGCGCGGTGGGGATAGTGATGCCGATGATCAGTATAACCATGACGATCAAGGCCGCGAGCACGGACAAATTGAAGCCGAACGCCTGGAACAGGATATAAATGACCAGGGCATGCAGAAACCAGATCAGGATGGACAGAAGAGATACATTGAGAATAAGCTTCGGGTCCGTGATTATCTCGATCCCGTCAATGAAGTGATGGATTACCCGGTTCAGCAGGGCGCCCCATCGGGCGGGGAGAATCCCCGTAAACCGGTCGAACATTCGCAGAGACGGCTCCCTCCTGAATATGAGCAGAAGGATGAAACCAAGCACGCCGAGAGTCACGCCGAGAAAAACAAGGCTGGCGTTAACGAGCCAGACCGGCAGGGGCGTGAAAAGAAGAATGACAAAAAATATCAGGAGGACGGAAAGGCAGTCGAAGACCCTTTCGATGAACACGGTCCCCAGCGCAGCCGTGAGGCGGATATTGGCCTTTCCGGAAACCAGGTACGGCCGCGCCAGCTCCCCGATCCTTGCCGGGATGATGATAAGCGCCAGCGCGCCGACGTTGGTGATCGAAAAGAGCGAGAACTGGTCCAGCTTTACGATCGGGCTGAGCAACACGCCCCAGCGGTAGGAGCGGATTAGCTGAACCAGGAGAAGAACAATTAAAACGGGAACGATATAGCCGGCCTTCAGCGACCGGAAGCCCGCCGCGATCGCCTCGAAATCGATTCCCCGGAAAGAGAAATAAAGCAGGATTGCGCCTATTACTGCGCCGAAAACAATATTTTTTTTCATGCTGCTCCGACCGGCCCCGATTACTTTTTCTTTGCCAGGTTTTCGGACAGTTTGTCGTGCAGCATCTTCGAGGACAGCTTATTGCCGAATAGTCCGACCCGGATGGCGACGGTCGTCAAATTCTTTTCCTTGTAGCGGATCTTGATCAGAACTTTTTCATCATTGATGACGACGTTTATGGTTCCCTGCGCGATTTCCCGGACCGGTTCCACATCGGTGCCCTGCATATCGGCTATCGTTTTTTCCGCGGCTGCCCAGACCTTATCGATAGAGGCGTTATAATCCGTCGTCATTTCGCCGTTGATATACACGTATGTTCCTGAAACACCGGCCCCTCCGGCGGCAACCGGCACCATCATCCAGCATCCGGAGGACAGTGCGGCCATGGCCAGAATCCCGAACAACAATACAATGCCCATTCTGAACTTCAGCATACTTCGGCGCTCCTTCCTGCATCAGGCTGAAAGAAAAACCCACCCTGGTAGTTTGGGGTGGGTTGTACTACAGCTGAAACTTAAGGGCAAACGGAAAAATGATCACACTTTATCCGTTTTTTTCATCTCTTCCTCGCTGAATTTCTTAAGGCTCTCAATAATGGATTTCAGCCTGGAGTCCACCAGATCGTTAACGGTTCCCTTCGGATAGGCGCCGTTCACTTTCTGGCCCGCGCTCACGCCGGTCAGTATCTCAATGCCCTGGTCTATGCTCTTTATCGGATAGATGTGGAACTTGCCTTCGCTGACTGCCTTTACCACGTCCTTGCGGAGCATGAGATCGGGGACGTTCTGGACGGGAATCATTACCCCCTGCCGGCCCGTCAAACCTTTAGCCCTGCAGACGTCGAAAAACCCTTCGATCTTCCAGTTCACTCCCCCGATCGGCTGGATATCCCCCTTCTGGTTGACCGATCCCGTAACGGCTATATCCTGGCGCAGCGGCAGCTCCGAGAGGCTGGAGAGGATGGCGTAAACCTCGGTGGATGAGGCGCTGTCCCCGTCAACCCCCGAATACGACTGCTCGAAGGCGATGCTTGCGCTCATGGTGAGGGGTTTGTCCTGCGCATACTTGCCGCGGAAGTACCCTTCCATGATCAGGACGCCCTTGTCGTGCGTGCTTCCCGAGAGCTTTGCTTCCCTCTCAATATTAATCACGCCCGCCCTGCCGATTGACGTCCTCGCCGTAATGCGGGTAGGCCTGCCGAAAGCATGATCGCCCAGATCATATACGGAGAGCCCGTTTACCTGTCCGGTCACTTTCGCTTCCGTGTCGATCAGGATTATTCCATCGTCGATAAGTTCCTGAATCTTGTCCTCGATCAGTGAAACGCGGTTTGTCCTTTCCTCTATGGCCTTGTCCACGTGATCTTCGTCGACCAGCTCTTTCCCTTCCCTTTTTGCCCAGTAACTCGCTTCCCGGATCAGATCGGCGATATCGCTGAACCTCGTGGACAGTTTTTTCTGCCTTCCCGCCAGCTTCGTGCCGTGCTCGATGACCGTGGCCACGGCCTTTTTATTGAAGTTAAGGAGCTTCTCGTCGTCTATGATTTTTTTTATGAAGCAGATATAGTCCTGGACATGCTTGTCCACGTTCGGCATTTCCGTGTCGAAATCGGCCTTGGTTTTGAAAATCTTTTTGAAATCGTCCTCAAGGTTGTAGAGGAGATAGTACATATACGGGTCTCCGATCATCACGACCTTCACGTCAAGTCCGATCGGCTCCGGCTTGATGGCCGTCGGCATGAATCCATACGGATCGTACGGCTGGAGATTAAGAAGCCGGTTTTTCAGCGTGCGCTTCAGCATCGGCCATACGCCGCCTTCGATCAGGGCGTCAAGGGCGCTGAAGACGATAAACCCGCCGTTCGCCCGCAGGATCGACCCCGCCTTGATCTTGGTGAAATCGGTTTTCCAGAAGCCGGCGCGGTCGATTTCCCGCTCGATCGTGCCGAAAAGATTCTTGTAATTCGGGTCGGTCTCCAGAATGACGGGAGTCTTCTTTGTCTGGGAGTTATCTACCAGGACGTTGACCTTGTATTCTACGTACCTCGGCTGCTGCGGCGGTATCATGATCGGCATTCCCCCTGCCGCCGCCGCCTGGGGCTGCTGTTCGTCCTCGCGCTCCCTGAAAATCTTCAGGTTGGAAAGGATGTTCTCCTGGACCTCGTCCAGATAGCTGTTCATCTTTTCGTTGCTGTTGCCGTATTTCATCCGGATATCGGAAACTATGCCGCTGACGGCGGGCAGCCCTGTTCTGTACTCGAGCTGTTCCACTTCTTTTCGCAGCTCGCGCTCGAGCTGGCGTGTCTCCCTCATCAGGGAATCCAGCTCGACCCGGAGGTCGATTATCTTTCTGCGTATCTTGTCCAGCTCTTCCCGGCTGAATTTGTCCTGCTCGGCGAGAGCTTCCAACTGCTCGATGGGGACCGGCTTGCCTTCGTACAGGGGCACTATGTCCTGCCGGGTGAAGGGGCCGATCTGAAACTGGACGAGCTGGAAATTTTCCTTGTATATCTTTTCGTTAAATTCCCGGAAAAGCTCCTTCTGCTTCGTCCGGTACTTCTCCATCATCTCCTCGGTCTCTTTCTTGAATGACTCGCTCTCGAAAATGAACGGAATCTGCCTTTTCAGAAACGAGACCATCTCGTCCATATCCTCCTGGAATTTTTTTCCCATTCCGGCAGGCAGGGTTATTACTTTGGGCATATCCGGATTTTTGAAATTGTTCACATAACAGATGTCGTCGGGTATACCCCGGCCGAGATCCAGCTGCTCCAGAAGAGCCATGATGGTGGAAGTTTTGCCCGTTCCGGCGCGGCCGGAGGCGAAAATATTGTAGCCGGGGCTGTCGATCTGCAGACCGAGGGTGATCGCCTTTACGGCGCGCTCCTGGCCGATTATCCCCTTGTAGTAAGAACATTCTTTCGTCGTTTCAAAACGGAGGGCGTCAGGATCGCAGATCCATCTAAGCTTGTCGACCGGTACCTCCTCAAACTGAGTTCTGTTATTCATCGGTCCCTCCTGATAGAAGTAGATGCCTGATAAAAAATAGTACAGTTTTAATGAAAAGTAAAAAGTAAAAGGTGAAAAGTGAAAAGTGAAAGGTGAAAGGTGAAAGGTGAAAAGCAAAAAGTAAAGCAGGTTGCCAACGACAGGATCTCGAGTCAGACTTGCCCGCAGAGTATCTTTTTACTTTTCACTTTTAAGTCCTCGGACGGCGGCCAGGATCTTTTCCCGGTAAAAGTAGCCTATGAGAAAAATTATCGCGGAAATGCCCATGAGGATAAAGAAAGCGGCATTCTGCTCGTTTCTGACGCAGCTGCCGCTGATGGAGAGGAGAATTGTGCCGAAGAGTCTTCCCGCCGTGGAGATGATGAGAAACGTCCCCAGGGGCATGTGGCTCAATCCCATTATATAGCAGAGGGCGTCTTTTGGAAAACCGGGGATGAGAAACAGGACAAATGAAACGATGATACCCTGATGCTTCATGAAATGATCGTACTTCTGGATAATCCCGGCGTTGACCGCCCTTTCCACAAACGGCAGCCCGAACGTCCGCGCGAGAATGAAGGCGATCCACGATCCGATGCTGAGGCCGATTGTGGAATAAATGGTGCCGAGCACGGGGCCGTACAGGTATCCCCCGATCAGGCCGGTCACCTCCCCGGGCACGGGGGCGACCAGCACCTGCATTATCTGAAGCAGAATGAATACGACAATCGAATAGGGCCCGAATGAAGTCAGAAAGTAGACGAGCTTTTTCCGGTCTACGAAGTAGATGTATAAATTAAAATAATAAAGCAGGTAAACAGCCGCGGCAACAGCGATTATCAGGGCGGCTATCCTCAGGGGGGTTTTGGGCATTATTCGCTCGGCAATAGATTGACCAACTTATAACAGGTTTGTTTCAAATAAATCAAGCAAATGGGATTTTGGAGAGCCTGTGTGCCGCGCAGGCAAACTGACTGATAAGGCTCGAAGCTTCATGCGGAAAAGAGGCAAGAAAACGCGGCGGGCTGGTTCAAGATATCAGGCGCCCTTTTTTCTGTTCCGGATGGGGCTGGCGCCGTCCCAGCATTTGAGGCACAAGGCCCCGCGGGGGAGCCCCAGCGCCTTGACGAACGAATCTATACTGTTGTATTTGACCGAGTCCGCGCCGATCCGGACCGCCATCCAGGATTCGAGTTTGCGCAATTCCTGCAGCGACAGGATGTCGCCCTTCCGGAGAAACTCACGGGCGCAGAGTTCATCATAGGAGCGCGTCGATATTCCGAAATCACAGGGATACATCAGGGGCGGGCAGGCTATCCGGACATGTACTTCCCTGGCGCCCACTTTTTTAATGTCGCGCACCTTGTTCTGTATCTGGGTCCCCCGGACGATGGAATCGTCGCAGAGAACAATCCGCTTTCCCTGTACGGCGTATCTCAGGACGGAAAGCTTCCTTTTCGCCATCACCTCGCGGGCGGCCTGTGTGGATTGCGTGTAACTCCGATCGGCATAGCGGTTATAGAGGAATACTTCCTGGTAGGGAATTCCAGACCCTTTATGATACCCGAGCGCATGGCCGATTCCGGACATTGGAACAGGGGCGACGATATCGGCCGCAAGATTTCCTTCTTCCCGGTCCCGCGCGGCCAGGCTCTCCCCGAGCCGGCTCCTCGCCTCCTGCACATAAATACCGTCGATTATGGAATCGATGCTGGCGGTGTACGCCCATTCGAAGGCGCAGTGGGCGGTACGGGGGGAAGGCAACTGGAGCGCCGTTTCGAATCCCGCCTCGCTGAGCCGGACAATCTCTCCAGGCCGGACGTCGCGCACGACATCGATATCAAGGTTCTGCAGGGCCCTGGACTCGGAACTGACCGCGACGCG
The DNA here is from genome assembly GCA_028712885.1 of Syntrophales bacterium. Lineage (GTDB taxonomy): Bacteria > Desulfobacterota > Syntrophia > Syntrophales > UBA4778 > JAQTPK01. The sequence continues at coordinate 22,041 of JAQTPK010000023.1, forward strand.
GTCTCCGTTTCTTCCCAGGATCAGGGGCCGGAAACCGTAGATGTCCCTGGCCGCGTACACGGCGTCCCTGGTCAGCACCACGATACAATAAGCCCCCTCGATCTTTCGGGCGAGGCTGGCTATTCCCGATACAACATCTGATTCTTCCATGATCGCATGCGAGATGATTTCGATATGTTCATTGCGCTGAAAGGCCTTTCCCTTGGCTTTCATGGATTTCAGGAGCTTCTCTGAGTTGACCACGTTTCCGCTGAAGGCCACCGCCATTTCCCCGAGCTTCGAATGAAGCGTGACCGGCTGCCTTTCCCACAGGCTCACGTGCCCGATGCCCCGGTTTCCGGTCAGATACGAAAGCTCCTGCTGCTGGAAGGTGATGCCCACTTTTCCGTAATGCGTCACCTGCCGGATAGCCTCGTCGAAAGTTGCAATACCGCAATACTGCTGGCCCCGATGCTGGAGAAAATCTATCCCCTGGTAAATATCCATAATACAGGGATTTCCGGAAATCATTCCGAAAAGGCCGCAGTTTTCTTCGATTTCTTTCATTCGCCTTTGGTCCTTCTCCGCCTGACTGGAATTATATTATATCACGGTGATATTCTTGCAGAGATTTCGCTCGTCCATGTCCTACCCGGTAAGCAGCGATCCCCTTCACGGCCGCCACCGCGGCCGCGGCCGTCGTGATGTACGGTATCTTGTACTTTATGGCGGCCTTACGAATATAGGAATCGTCGTACTTCCCGAGCCTTCCGTTCGGGGTGTTTATGACCAGGTTGATCTCGCCGTTTTTGATCCCGTCGACGATATTCGGCCTGCCCTCGTGCATTTTCAGGATGTGGTCCGCCTCTATGCCGTTATCGTTCAGGAATTTCTTTGTTCCCCCGGTTGCCTTGATCCGGAACCCAAGCTTTTCAAAATCCCGCGCTATTGCAAGGGACCTGTTCTTATCGGCGTCGGAGACCGTAATCAGGACGGTGCCCCTGTCGGGGAGGTATTGCTGCGCGGCGACCTGGGCCTTGTAGAATGCCAGTCCGAAAGAATCGGCAAGTCCCAGGACCTCGCCCGTTGAGCGCATCTCCGGTCCGAGAAGCGGATCGACTTCCTGAAACATATTGAAGGGAAAGACGGCTTCCTTTACCCCGAAATGGGGGATCGGGCGCCTTCGCAGACCCAGGTCCTCAAGCTTCTTTCCGAGCATGACCTGGGTGGCCAGTCTCGCCATGGAAATATTGCATACCTTTGAGACCAGGGGTACTGTGCGGGAAGCCCGAGGATTTGCCTCAAGAATATAAACCACGTCCCTGGCGATTGCGTACTGGATATTCATAAGCCCGACGACTCTGAACTCGACGGCGATTCTCCTGGTATAATCGATAATTGTATCAATGTGTTTTGCCGGGATACTGATGGGCGGGATAACACAGGCCGAGTCGCCGGAGTGGACGCCGGCGAGTTCGATATGCTCCATGACGGCGGGGACAAACGCGTCGGCGCCGTCGGAGATTGCATCCGCTTCCGCCTCGATGGCGTCCTCCAGGAATTTATCAATCAGAATCGGCCGCTCCGGCGTGACGCCGACCGCCCTGGCGACGTAATGTTTCAGCATTGCCTCGTCATGGACGATTTCCATTCCGCGTCCGCCGAGGACGTATGACGGACGCACCATCAGGGGATAACCGATGCCGTCTGCTATTTTGATTGCCTCTGCCAGGTTGCTTGCCATTCCAGAGGCCGGCATGGGGATGCCGAGCTTTTTCATCGCGTTCCGGAAAAGGTCGCGGTCTTCGGCCATATCGATTGTCTCCGGGCTCGTTCCGATGATCCGGACACCCGCCCCGGCCAGTTCCCCCGCTATATTGAGAGGCGTCTGCCCGCCGAACTGGACTATGACGCCTTCGGGCTTTTCCTTTTCGTAAATACTGAGGACATCCTCCACCGTCAGGGGTTCGAAGTAGAGCTTGTCGGAGGTATCGTAGTCGGTCGAGACCGTCTCCGGGTTGCAGTTCACCATGATGGATTCAAAGCCTTCGTCCCGGAGCGTGAACGCCGCATGGACGCAGCAGTAGTCGAACTCTATCCCCTGTCCGATACGGTTCGGCCCGCCTCCCAGGACCATGATCTTTCGCCTGCGGCTGGTCGCCACTTTGTCGGGGGCGTTATAGGTAGAGAAATAATAGGCAGCATTCTCGACGCCGCTCACGGGAACGGGCTCCCAGGCTTCCGTCAGACCCAATTCCGTCCTTCGCTTTCTCAGGTTCTCCTCCGGAATTCCGAGCAGGCCGGCGAGATAGCGGTCGGCGAAACCGTCCTTTTTCGCCCTCGCAAGCAGGTCGTCCGGGAGTTCCTTTCCCCTGCAGCGGAGAATTTCTTCCTCGAGCTCGACCAGTTCCTTCATCTGCCCGATAAACCATGGCTTGATGAAGGTTCTGCGGTACAGCGTTTCCATATCCGCCCCTTTACGGAGCGCCTCATACATGATGAACTGGCGCTCGCTCGTCGGTTCGGCCAGAAGCTCCATCAGCTGATCAAGCGTCTTTTCATGGAAATCTCTTGCGAATCCCAGGCCGTAGCGCCCCTTCTCGAGCGAGCGGATCGACTTCTGAAATGCTTCCTTGTAATTTTTTCCGATGCTCATGACCTCGCCCACGGCGCGCATCTGGGTTCCGAGTCTGTCGATCGCGCCGGGAAACTTCTCGAAATCCCACCGGGCGAATTTCACCACGACATAATCTCCCGAGGGAGTGTATTTTTCCAGGGTGCCTTCCCGCCAGTAGGGGATTTCGTCGAGGGTAAGCCCCGCCGCCAGCAGCGAGGAAATATAGGCTATGGGGAACCCTGTCGCCTTGGAGGCGAGCGCCGAGGAGCGCGAGGTCCGCGGATTGATCTCGATTACCACGACGCGGCCCGTTGCGGGGTCGTGGGCAAACTGGATATTGGTGCCGCCGATCACCTGGATCGCTTCCACGATATCGTAAGAATATTTCTGAAGCCTCTGCTGCAGTTCCGGCGCTATCGTCAGCATCGGGGCCGTGCAGTAGGAATCGCCCGTATGGACGCCCATTGCATCCACGTTTTCGATGAAGCAGACGGTAATCATCCTGTTGTTCGCGTCGCGGACGACCTCAAGCTCCAGTTCTTCCCAGCCCAGGACGGATTCTTCCACCAGTATCTGTCCGACCAGGCTGGCGGAGATTCCCCTGCCGGCGACAACCCGGAGCTCTTCAAGGTTGTACACGAGGCCTCCGCCCGTTCCGCCCATGGTGTACGCAGGGCGGATCACTACGGGGTAGCCGAGCATGGCGGCGATTTTCTCGGCCTCTTCAACGCTGTAAGCCGGTTCGCTTTTCGGCATGTCTATTCCGAGCCGGTTCATCGCAGCCTTGAAAGCGATCCGGTCCTCTCCCCTTTCGATCGCGTCCACCTGGACTCCGATCACCTTGACTCCGAACTTGTCGAGTATCCCCCGGCGGGCCAGATCCGCGGTGAGATTGAGTCCCGTCTGGCCGCCCAGGTTCGGGAGGATCGCGTCCGGCCGCTCATTTTCGATGATCTCGATCATGGAATCGATATTGAGCGGCTCTATGTACGTCACGTCGGCCATCCCGGGATCGGTCATGATCGTTGCGGGATTCGAATTGACAAGAACGATTTCGTATCCGACCTTGCGGAGAGCCTTGCACGCCTGAGTTCCCGAATAATCGAATTCGCAGGCCTGCCCGATCACGATCGGGCCGGAGCCGATTATCATTACTTTGTGGATATCTTCACGTTTAGGCATGAATACCTTCCTGTTGCGATCTCTATTGAGCAGTCCCGGGCCGGGAGATAGCGGGTAAAAAGATCTGGATAAAAGGGCCAAAGTTGCAGTTTTTACAAGCTGCTGGACTACAATATCGTGCTCATGGCAGGGCGACTATAGGGAAGGGCATTGGGAAAGTCAAGGCGGATTTGCTGTTATTTTAATCACCTCTGCGGTTATTGTTTTCTTCTTTTTACGCTCGATCCCGGCTTGAGCCAGCTTTCCGGATCGGAGAGAAAATCCCTGTAAATACGATAATATTCCGTATCCTCGTACCTTATCGGCCTCACCGGGATATTATCGAAGCTGAGGATGTCTGCACCGGGGCACGCCAGCAGGAGCGGCGAATGGGTTGCGACAATGAATTGGGCGTGGCCCGCTTCCGCCATTTCCGCCATGAGCTCCAGGAATTCAAGCTGGCTGCGGGGAGAGAGGGCCGTTTCGGGCTCATCCAGGAAGTATATCCCCGGGATCTTGTACCGGGATTTGAAATAGGACATAAGGGACTGGCCGTGCGACTGTGAAACCAGCGATTTTCCCCCGAAATAATTGAGCTGTCCCGGGTCCGCCGCCGCCCATTCATCGAGTGCAAGGGTAAAATCGCGGAAGATGTCCGAGCCGAAATAAGACCCCGGAACCGGATCTTTCGTCCACCTGATATCTATGTATTTGTAAAGCGTCTCCTCATGGGGATTCGAGTTGAAACGCGTTCTCCCGGAACTTTTCCAGATATGGACCCCTGCCTTTCTGCAGACCGCCTGGAGAAGCGTCGATTTGCCGGTCCCGTTTTCACCGATGAAAAAAGTGACGGGGGACTTCAGGTCGATTCTCTTTGTTTCCTGGAAAATTTTCAGATGGAAAGGGTATCCGTCTTTTACAGGGAATCGGGCTGGATCGATCTGGATAGTATTTAGATGCATTTAAGGCCAGGAAGGTAATTTATTTTTCAATATCATTAGATTTCATCCGGAAACAGCAAATAATTGACTAAAAGCAGAGAACGGCGGGTGAGAAACCCGCCGTTCTCTTTTCCGGCAATTCAACCTCAGAATACTCCAAATCCCACCATAAGGGCAAAAGCAGACAGCACAATTCCCGCCCACAACAGGGTCATTGTTGTGTATCCCATTATTTCTCTGGCCGATAACCCCGCGAGACCGAGCAACGGCAGGGCCCAGAAGGGCTGGATCATGTTCGTCCACTGGTCTCCCCATGCCACCATCATGGCTGATTTGGTCATGTCAATGTCAAGGAGCCTTGCGGCTTCGATCGTAATCGGACCCTGGACGACCCATTGGCCTCCACCCGAGGGCACGAACATGTTGATGAGGCCCGCTCCCCAGAACTGGAACATGTAAAAAGTCTCCGGGCTGGAAATCGCGACAAACCAACCGGCGATTATCTTGGCCAGACCCGTGCCGATAAGTATTCCCTGGATGCCGCCGTACAGGGGGAACTGCAGGGCAATGCCGCCCGCCCCCTTGATGGCGGTATTCACGGCTGCTATATAATTCACCGGCTTCGAATGGAAGATCACGCCGGCAATGAAAAATATGAATATAACAATGTTAAGGTTCAGGTCGAACCCCTTGGTTGAGAAATGCCAGTACAAGTAAACGAGACCCATGGCAACGAAGATGTAATTGATTATGTGGCTATGGTCGATTCTCTCAGCCAGCGTCGGATTGGCGGGTTTCTCAACAGCCACTATATCGCTTTCCATCTGGTCCAGCCTCTCCTTGGAAATCGATACGACTTCCTCCTCTTTGGGATGCATGAGGGCGAAAAGCACCGGGAGAGTGAAAATAATGAGCAAAGCCGGTATCAGGTTATAGGGCTGAAAAATGGTCTGGGAAACCGGGACTGTCATCCCGGTTACCTTTTCAATAAAATTCTGGGGGCTTTTGGCCGTAGCCAGGAGAAGGGGAATGGATCCGGATATACCCATGTGCCAGATCACGAACCCGCTGTAACCAGCTGCAATCAGGTAAGGATAATCGACTTTTTTCGTCCTCTTGGCTATCTCAAGCGCCAATAACCCGCCCACGATGAGGCCGAATCCCCAACTCAAGAAGCAGCATATGCCCGCGACAAAGGCCACTATCATTCCCGCCCTTACCGGATTGCTGCCCTTGCCGGCTATCCAGACCAGGATCCGGTTAACGGCCGGGGAAAGGGCAAGAGCGTGCCCCGTGACCAGGATCAGGATCATCTGGAAGGCAAAAGCTATGATTCCATAGATCCCGTTGCCCCATGTCGTAATCATTTTCATGAATCCGGCATCGGTGAAGATAAGGGCAAGTATACCCGAAAGGAACGTCAGCAGGATAGCAAACAGGAATGCGTCTGGAAGATAATGACGCATAATGTAAGTGAAAAATGAGGCAAGCCGTCTGATCATAATTGTACCTCCTCTCAAATTGAGCGTTTAAGAAACAATGCACTGCAAATAAAAAAACCCCGTTTACAATTAAACGGGGGCAAAGATCCGGTCATAAAGCACCCTCTCTTTAACAAATCAACTTTGTGCGAAATCAAAAACCAGAGAACCTATAACAAAGTTCCTCCTGCAAATCAACCAGATTACCACTTTTATGATGTCTCATCCGTGCTCCTGAAAAAATGTAGCGCATCAGGGCAAAACGTTGTATTGAATAGCCAATCCCCGTCGAGGGGATTTCCATTTTTACAGGGGAGGAAACATGGGTACGGAAGAAAAAGAAAAAACATTTGCTGAACTGCTGGGAGAACATCCTCCGGAGCGGGAAAGGCTGCGCCCGGGGCAGGCGATCGAAGCGGCAATTGTGAAAATAACCCCCGAGTGGGTCTTTATCGATCTTGGAGAAAAGAGCGAGGGGTTTGTCGATCAGAAGGAATTCCTGGATGACAGGGGTGAATTGAAGGTCAGGGAGGGCGACGTAATCCGGGCATTTTTCCTCTCTTCAGCCAGGGGGGAAAAACGCTTTACCACGAGGATTGCCGACGATTCCTCCCGGAACTTCCTTGAGGATGCCTGGAAGAACAGGATTCCCGTCGAGGGTGTCATCGAAAAGGAAGTAAAGGGAGGCTACGAGGTCAAGGTCGGCGCGGTAAGGGCATTCTGCCCGTATTCTCAGGCGGGCCGCACCAGGGCCGGAGAGCCGGGACAGCTTGCGGGAAAGCGCCTGGAATTCCTGATCACTGAATTCGGCAAAAAAGGAAAGAACATCGTCCTGTCGCATCGCGCGCTGCTGGAACAGCAGGCGCGCAAAAGAAAAGAAGAGCTCCGGGAAGTATTGAAGGAAGGCCAGAAAGTCAGGGGAAGAGTGGCAGGGATAAGGCAATTCGGAGCATTTCTGGATTTGGGAGGTATAGAGGGCCTCATCCCGGTGACGGAGATGGCATGGGGCGCCGTCGAGAACGCGGCGGACCTGCTGAAGGTGGGCGAGGAGGTCGAGGCAACAATAATCAAGCTCGACTGGGACCGGGACCGGATCACGCTCAGCCTGAAAGGAAATCTTCCCGATCCGTGGGAACAGGTCGGCCGGAAATACGCAGAGGGTACCTCCCATCCCGGTAAGGTTGCGAGGCTGACCGATTTCGGCGCGTTCATAACTCTGGAGCCCGGGGTTGACGGGTTGATCCATATCTCCAGGCTGGCTAAAGGCAAACGCATCAAGCATGCCCGCGAAGCCCTGGAACAGGGACAGGCCGTCACGGTCCGCATCGGCAAAATCGAAAGCGATAAAAAACGGCTTTCGCTGGAGCTCGCCGGGCGGGACTCGGAAGAAGGGGAAGAGGCGGATTTCCGGGCTTACGCCAAAAACGGGAGCAGGTCCTTCGGCTCTTTCGCCGACATCGTGAAAGGCCGGGAGGGGAGGAAGGGCAGAAAGTAAAGCTCCCGCGGAGTAAGTGCGAACGCACTGGCATATGCAGGGCAATTATACTATGCTTATACCAGACCTTGTTTCAGCCGTATTAATTCCGGAGCGATTGGCATGAACCAGAAAGAAACCCGGCCGGATGAAAAATCGTTTGCCGAGCTTCTGGCGGAAAGCTCGATGAAGAGCGAGCACCTGAAGCCAGGCGAACGGGTCGAGGCGGAAGTCGTAAATATTACTCCGGATTGGGTCTATCTTAACATGGACGGCAAGACGGAGGGGTATCTGTCGAGCGAGGAGGTGCGCGACGAAACCGGAAACATCCCGCTCAAGGAAGGGGATCGCATTTCCGTATATTTTTTGGAGGCAAAAAACGGGGAGCGGCACTTTACTACCCGAGTAAGGGGACCGGAAGCGGCGCGAAGCTTTCTGGAGCAGGCGTGGCAGAACAAGACCGTTGTGGAAGGGACGGTCGAAAAGGCAATCAAGGGCGGCTTTCTCGTCAAGCTGATAGGGGGTATCAGAGGGTTTTGTCCTCTCTCCCAGGTGGAGACGGCGCGCCTGGAAAATCCCGAAGAATACATCGGCAGGAAACTTGATTTTATTGTTATCGGCTATGAAAAAAAGGGCCGCAATATAGTCCTTTCCCACCGCGCCGTTTTGGAGCAGGAGATTGAACGGAAGAGGCAGGCGCTCCGTGAAGAGCTCCGGGAAGGCATGACGGTTCGCGGGACAATTACCTCCATCCAGAAGTTCGGCGCATTTGTCGATCTGGGGGGAATAGAGGGGCTTATTCCCGCTTCCGAAGTGTCGTGGAGTCCGGTAGAAGATCTCCATTCCGTCCTGACCGAAGGCCAGGAGACGGAAGCGGTCGTGATCCGGCTCGACTGGGACAAGGGGCGCATTACCCTGAGCCTCAAGGAGGCCCTTCCCGGACCATGGACGAATATCGAAGAAAAATATCCGGATGGGTCGGTGCATACGGGACAGGTGGCGCGACTCACCCCCTTCGGCGCGTTCGTTACGCTGGAGCCGGGCATCGACGGACTAATCCGCTTCGCCAGGAAAAAAGAAGGCGAAAAACCGCCGCCTCTCCGGAAAATCATCAAGGATGGCCAGTCCGTCGAAGTCAGGATTGAAAGCGTAAAAAAAGAAAAAAGACGGATTATCCTTTCACCGATTCTCCGGGAAGAGCCGGTTCGCCGCCGGGAACCCGGGAAAAAACCTGAACGCCCTCCATATTCTCCTCATCCTTCTCCCCGGCCTTCCCCAAAAGGTCAGCCTCCTTCGGTGGGATCCCTGGGAAAACTCCTGAAGGAAAAAATGAAGGAAAAGAAGCGGGACCGGTAAGTATACGGATGCCGGCCCACATCAGGACAAGAAAGCCGGCCGCAATTCTTGTATCCTTGCTGCTTCTAATGGCCGGCGCCGGAGCATATTCCGAGATGGAAAGTGACCTGGAGACAGGGGCCGCAGAACGCAGGCATCATCGCAATTCGGGTTTCGTGAATTTCTGGAACCCGGAAGGCGGGCCCGGGCTCATCTCTTTTCTGAAATGGCGCTTTACCCCGAACCGCTATTCGCGCGAAAAAGAAAACCCTCCGGATCTGCCCGTGGTCGTTACCCCTGTCCGGGAGGTCCTGGCGGGAGGGGATTCGATAACCGCCCTCGGGCATGCAACGGTGTGGGTCCGCCTGAACGGGAAAAATATTCTCACGGATCCCGTAGTCGGGGACGTCTGGAATATCCGCCGGCATGCCCGTTTCCCCGTGCCGCCGGATCAGCTTCCGACCGCGGATTACGTTTTGATCTCGCACAGCCATTACGACCACCTCGACAAGACGAGCATACGCCGGCTGGGAAACTCCCCGGTTTACCTGACCCCCCTCGGATACCGCGAATGGTTCGCTTCCGTGCTGCCCGGATCCCGGGTTGTCGAGCTGGACTGGTTCCAGAAGTATGATGGGGACGGGGTCGTGTTCCGCCTGCTTCCCGTGCAGCATTGGACGAAAAGAACCCCGTTCGACACGAACCGGAAACTCTGGGGCGCATGGCTGATTGAAGGACGGGACCGCAAAATCTTCTTCGGGGGCGATTCGGGTTACTTTCATGGATTCAGGGAATTCGGGAAAAAATTTGGTCCGATCGATGCGGCAATTCTGCCGATCGGGGCATATGAGCCCCGCTGGTTCATGAAATACTCGCACATGAACCCCCCCGAAGCCGTCCAGGCCTTCCTGGACCTCCGGGCGGGGATTCTGATTCCGCAGCAGTGGGGCGTTTTCGATTTGAGCGACGAGCCGCTCGATCAGCCTGTCCGTCATCTCCTGGAAGCGGCGCGCACGGCGGGTTTCCCGGAAGATCGTATTGTCGTTCTCAATCCGGGCGGAACGTGGTATTTTAATAAAGAAGAAGCAAAATGCGCTGGGAGAAATACAGGAAGACGCGGATGAAGTCATATGCCTGAAGCTTCCGCACTACTTCACCACGGTGGGCCAGTTTTATGACAGGTTCGAGCAGATCGATGACGAGGAGGTTATCGAGATCCTGCGCCAGGAAACAGCGAGGAGAGAATTCCTGCCGAAACCCGGAAAAGACCGGGAGGAAGCCGGGAGCAGGCCGGGCAAATAGGCGAGGATTCAGAAAATCAGGGACACTTCCCATATTTCCCGTCAGGAAACGACCAGTATCCTAAATACCGGAAATAATGTCAGATCGTCAGCAATGGCCATATCCTCCGGCCATGAGGACTTTTTTGTTTCACAAATGGGAAACCGTCTGAGCGTTACGGTTTGGAAAATATGGGAAGTGTCCCTGGTTTTTTAGATCTTATGGGCATTCCGGTGAACACGCAACCCTGAGCCTGCCTGTGAGATTGGGTTATCTGGAGTGTTCGGACTTCTTCACATCACCCGTCCCGGGAAGACGTCAAGTTCCATGAGGTCGCGGGCGAAGATGAGCGGGCCGGCATATGTCTGCCGGCATTCCGATTCTATGTCGAAGCGGTCGCTCTCGGGGTAGAAATGCGTGAGTAGCAGTGTTTTGACATCAGCCCGCGTCGCGATCGTTCCGGCTATGGAAGGAGTAAGGTGACCCTCCGCTTTGATCTCATCCGGGAGAGACGACTCGCAGATGAGAAGGTCGGCGTTCCTGGCCAGTTCTATTAAATTATCCGAGTAATCCGTATCCCCCGAATAAACCGCGACGGAGCCGTCCCGCGCCGTGACCCTGTATCCGACGCTCGACTCGATATGCCTCATCGGGAGCGTTTCTGTTTCGAACTCTTCGTCTTCCATGACGTCGGGCCCGGCGGTGCTGAACTCACGGAAATGCAGGATCTCTTCCATCTCTATCCAATTTCCAAACGCCTGCCGCAGCCCGTCGTACAGCCGCAAGAGCCCTTCCGCCCCGGCAACCGTGAAGGCAGTGCGGCGCCTGTATTCTTCCGGGTATTTTGTCGCGAAGAGAAATGAAGCCAGCTCCCCCGTATGATCGGGGTGATGATGGCTGATGAAAACGTGCGTTATCTCCCAGATCGAAACCCCGGCCTCCAGCAGCCGGCGCATCGTGCCCGCTCCCAGATCAAACAGGAGTTTCCGGCTCCCTGTCCGCATCAGGACCGAGCACGCGCTCCTCTCCAGCGAAGGCACGCCGGTTCCCGATCCCAATATTGTAACTCTTATCATGAATCTCCAGAACGGATTAAGATCAGTCCACAGCGATTTTTCATTCTGATAGAAATTTCAGAAGGAAGCGGCGGGTTCGGGGGCCGTCGAATTCGCAGAAGAAAACGGCCTGCCAGGTGCCGAGGACGAGATCCCCGTTTTTCACGATCACGGTCTCGGAGGCGCCCACGAGGGAAGACTTGATATGGGCGGCCGAATTCCCTTCCGTGTGGGAGTAATTGTCGTTCCAGGGAATCGCTTTGTCAAGCTCCTTCAGGATGTCACGGGGAACGCTCGGGTCGGCGTTTTCGTTTATCGTCACGGCAGCCGTTGTGTGCGGAACGAAAACGCAGCAGAGTCCGTTCCTGATTCCGCTTTCCGCCAGCGTCGACCGGATCCGGCCGGTGATGTCTATCATCTCGCTGCGGGCATTTGTCTTGATTGTGAACTGTTTCATGATTGCGCGTCAGGTGTCAGGTGTTGGGTGTTGGGTGTTGGGTGTTGGGTGTTTTCATTGTTTAATATTATCATGTGCAAATTCAGCAGGCAATAGAGATTCAGGAAAGAGTAGAGATGTATATCCCGCTTTTCCCCTCGCCTCAATGCCTGATACCTGATACCTGACGCAATGGACGCAACAGACGCAATAGACTCGATTTAATTTTCGCGCATTTCCCGCCTTTCCCTCATTTCAGCACGCAAATAAAACCTGACCCGAAATTGCACACAAATATTGGACTTTCGATATTGGAATTTCCTTGAGATTGGGTGCTTGGGATTTGGGATTTCAAAAAAAGTATTGCATCCTCCTTTGTTCCCATCTAAAAAACAGGTTATCACGTTGTGGAGGACTTTATGAAATCCTATAGAAAGGAAATCTGGTTTAAGGTGCCGACCCGCAAGGCTTTCATAAACATCACCACGGATGTCCAAAAGATGGTGAAAGAGAGCGGCGTCAAAGAGGGCCTTGTCCTGGTCAACGCGATGCATATCACCGCTTCCGTTTTTATCAACGATAACGAGCCGGGGCTTCACCAGGATTATGACGAGTGGCTGGAAAATCTTGCGCCCCACAAGCCCATCTCCCGCTACCGCCATAACCTTACGGGGGAAGCCAACGCCGATGCCCACCTGAAGCGCCAGATCATGGGAAGGGAGGTCGTAATCGCCGTAACGGAAGGAAAACTGGACTTCGGTCCCTGGGAGCAGATCTTCTACGGGGAATTCGACGGCCGGCGGAAAAAAAGGGTACTGGTCAAGATAATCGGGGATTAAAAAATCAAGGGGTAATGGGTCCTGGGTAATAGGTTATAGGCCGAATAAGCGGCCCATCACCCATCACCTATAACCCATTACCCCGGATTCACATTAGTTCATTTTCCAATATCGCCAGAGTAATCCTTGAAACGCAGACAAGCCGATCTTGTTCGTCCGTAATCCGTATATCCCAAAGGTGGGTTCCCCGGCCGGTATGGACGGGGGTCACGATGCCGTAGACGAACCCCGACCGGACGGAGCGGACATGGTTGGCGTTGATTTCCAGGCCGACGCAGCGTTTTTTTGACGGGTCGAGGCAGAGAAAAGACGCGACGCTGCCGAGCGTTTCCGCGAGAGTTACCGAAGCGCCCCCGTGGAGCAGGCCGTAGGGTTGAACGGTCCGACGGTCCACGGGCATCCTGGCCCGGATGAAATCATCTCCTATCTCAAGAATTTCGATTCCGATATGCTCGACCAGAGTTCCCCGGGTCCTCTCCCGGATGTCTTCCACATTTGAGTTCTGAAACCAGATTTTCATCTCAACCCGTCCCTTCAGGTCTTTTCAGCGACTTTGGTCGCGTCCGAAAAAGCGATTGACAGCTGTTTCTTAAAGGAATACTTATTCCCCCGTCAACTGAAAAGAACCCTTGGACTCTTTTTCTGTTTCCTTTTCCTTGCCTCCCTTCCGCCCCTGTTCTCTGATCCTTGTCATCTATCCAGAATTGTTGAATAATTACCCGGCCACGGCCGATTCCGTTTCCGGAAAAAACAATTGACAGCGGTTACCTAAAGGAATAAAGATTTTCCGTCATTGAACATCCTTCCCCGAATCCCCCGAGCAGGAGGTTACATCTGCCGGGCCGCGGGCCCGGCGGCGATTTGATAAATGCGGATGCTTCATTTTTCTTGATCCTGAAAGGAGGAAAGTAATGAGTACCACGATCATTGTCATCCTCGGTTTTCTGATCTATTCGATTCTTTATTTCACTTACGGCAAGAAGATCGAGAGGGATGTCGTAAAGGCCTCGGACGAGATCGAGGCCCCCTCGAAACGCCTTTACGACGGTATTGACTACGTCCCGGCCCACAGGGTCGTCCTGTTCGGCCATCATTTCTCTTCCATCGCCGGCGCCGGGCCGATCATCGGTCCCGCCTTGGCCATGTGCTGGGGATGGCTCCCGGCCCTGCTCTGGGTCTGGCTGGGGAACATCTTCATCGGCGCCGTCCATGATTACCTGGCGCTGATGGCCTCGATGCGCTACGACGGGAAATCCGTTCAGTTCGTCGCTTCCGACCTGATTTCGAAACGTACGGGTACGGCCTTTTACTGGATAGTCTTTTTCCTGCTCGTCCTCGTGGTCGCGGCGTTCGCCACCGTCATCGCCGGGATGTTTGCAAAGACGCCGGAGATCGCCGGGGCTTCCATTTACGTCACGTTTGTAGCCGTCCTGCTCGGGTACCTGATTTACAAGTTAAAGATGAACCTGCCCGTGGCGACCGTGATAGGAATAGCACTGTTAGCAGGGGCGATCTGGCTGGGAACCATTTCTCCGGTCCCGGCGAAATTCGAAACCTGGTTAGTTGTTCTCTTCTTTTACATAATCATAGCCGCGGCAATCCCTGTTAACATCCTGCTCCAGCCGCGCGATTACCTGAACTCGTGGCTGCTCTATTTCGGTCTCGCGATAGGTTTTGCGGCAGCCGTATTCACCTTCAGGGGAGTGGAAATTCCTCTGTTTTCGGAATTTTCTCCCATCCTGATCGGCGGCAAGCCCACACCATTCTGGCCAGCAATCCCCCTGATCGTGGCCTGCGGTTCCCTTTCCGGGTTCCACTCCCTGGTTGCCTCTGGGACGTCGTCCAAGCAGATCGCAAAGGAGAGCGACGGCCTCTTCATCGGCTACGGATCGATGTTCACGGAGGGGTTCCTCTCCACTATCGTTATCTGCGCTATCGCGGGATTCGGGTTCACCGCTCTTAAAACAGCCGCTGCCGCGGGCAACGTGCCGTTCGCCCTCGACCACAGCAACTGGGGCGCGCTCTTCACCAAGACCTCAGAGACTTTGAAGCTCTCCCAGGCCAACCTGGTGGTCCAGACGTATGCGGACATGGTGGCGGCCAGCTTCCTGGCGTTCATCCCGGCCAAGATTGTGAAGGTCATCGCGGGGCTCTGGATTTCGGCTTTCGCTTTGACCACTCTCGATACGACAAACCGGATCGCCCGGTACTGCCTCGTCGAGATGCTGGCGCCGGTCAAAAACGCGGCCGGCGGGCTTTATAAAATCGTTACCAACAGGTGGATCGCTTCCCTGGTGCCCGCGATGCTCGGGATTTACCTGGCCTGGAGCAAGCAGTTCACGATCGTCTGGCCCTCTTTCGGCGCCGCCAACCAGTTGATCGCCTCGATCGCCCTGATGACCGGGGCGGCCTTTGTCGCGAAGAAGCTGAAATCGAGATTCGCCGTCATGGCCATCGTACCCGCCTGGTTCCTCTGGGTGACGGTTACAGCGGCCATCATCTGGTTCATGATCGTGGTCATGCCCGCCAACATCGCCAAGGCCCCCGGGCAGGGCTGGACGGTGCAGATCATCATGGGCATCATGCTGCTTCTTAATTTCCTGTTCATCGTGGACTTCGTCAAGATGGGCAGGGAAGTCGGCAAGCCCGCGGCGGGAGAAGCTGTGGGCGAGAAAAAGAGCGAAACGGCCTAGCCGGATCGCAAAACGGCCCGGCATGGGATTCAACCTTTTAGAAATTCTGAAAAGGTTTTTTCAGGACGTGCATCGGACGCAGTGTGAGGGCCTCGTGGCCCTCACCTGCGTCGAGTTGCGCGAGCTGGAGAATATTTTCGCCCTTCTCCTCCTGGGCTCTTTTGCCGGATTTTCCGCGCCCCCCACTTTTCTCTCGCTTGAGCTCCTGCCGTACATGGAACGGGAGCTGCGGATAATGAACCGGCAGGCGGAGAATTCCGGGGACATGCTGGCGGAGCTGATGGGGACCCTGGGCATTGACTGATCTGACAGATGCGAATTGTCTTTTATACGGGGAAGGGCGGCGTAGGAAAGTCCACCATTGCGGCGGCTTCGGCGTGGCAGCTTTCGCGCACCCGCCGTGTCCTGATCGTTTCCCTCGATCCGGCGCATAACCTCGGAGATATTTTCCGGGTGCCGCTGGGACAGGGGGAAAGAAATTTCAGCGAGAACCTGGTCCTCCGGGAAGTCGACCTGAAAAAACTCTCCCGCAATTATCTCGAGCGTGAGATATCCGTCCTTTCCGGCACCTATAAATACCTTCAGGCTTTCAATCTTGACCGTTATTTCTCCGTCCTGAAATATTCCCCCGGCATAGAGGAATACGCGCTTCTGACCAGCATCGACGAGACGATCCGCGGCGGAAAAGATTTCGATTATATCGTTTTCGATACGCCTCCGACCGGCTTGACGCTTCGCTTCCTTGCGCTTCCCCAGGTGACGATGGCCTGGATCGACCGTCTTATTCAGATCAGGAAGCAGATCCTGGAGAAGCGTTATACGATCCAGAAGATCATGCGCCCCCTGAAAGAGGGCGAGAACAACCCCGAAGTCAGGCTCGATTACACTGAAGAGGGGGACGAGGTCCTTCAACGACTCAGGTTCCTGAATGAAAACTACCAGGGATTGAGCCGGATTCTGCGGAGCGAGCAGTGCGGTTTTGTCCTAGTGTTCAACCCGGATCTTCTGTCGCTCCGGGAATCCGAACGCATAGTAGAAGGGTTGCGGGATTTGAAGCTGCCCCTGCGCCTCCTCATTGACAATAAAGTTACGGAAGAAAACAGGGAAACGGCCGCAAAGGCGGAGGAAGAACTCAGGACTGCAACAGGAGGCGTTCCGGTTGAGCGAGTCCTGCTTTCGGGAATGCTCGGCGGCGAAAAAGGCCTTTATGAGATTCCCGAGGATCTGGTCTCAATTCTGCACTGAGAGAGAAAATCATGTTCGAACACGAATACCTGATACGCGAACCGCTCTTTTACCTCTTTATAGCCTTTTCATTCCTCCTCGGCCTCGGGTTCTTCTGGGGGAAGAGGGCCAATCGAAAAATATTTCTCTCCGCGTTCAATGATCTCCTCGATGTAATCAAGCCCGTCGATCAGACGTTCACGAATATCGGGGGCCTGATAGGCTATCACGCAAGCTTTGTTACCAGGAAAAAGGGCGCGATTGAAAAGGTGGATGCAACGATCACCTTTCTCCCGCGGCAGTCGTGGCTTTATTTTCCAATTTCCAGGCTGATCCGGAAATACGACCGGCTGTTCATCACTTTGTATCTGCGCGGCGATCTGCCGGCGGAAGGACACCTGATTGAAGCCGGCTACGCCCGGTTCAGGGGGCCGAAAATCACGAACGCCGACCGCCTGCAGAAAGAGACCGTAAAATGGGGCAAGCTGGATTTCCACCTCTATTACGGGAATATGAAAATGCGCGAGAAGCTTTTGCAGTACGCGGAGAGGAACCCGGATCCTGGCACCATCCGCCATATTGCGCTGGTGCCGCATGAAAAGAAATGCTTTGTCTTCATGATTCCCCGAAAGGGAGAGGTGGGGAGGTATTTCGGACCGGTATATTCCTGGCTTCCTTCCGTAATAAGGCCGGCTGATTAAACCTGAGATTTCTTGCCTTGACGAAGGTAAAATAGATTGATAAAAAACAGATACTATCATTCTGATCATCAAGAATAAACGGGTCCAGAATTTTCTGGAGGATATAGTCTGGTCGGGCCGCCAGCTGAAATTTTTTTCAGCCGGCGGCTTTTTATTCACCGCATATCTTTTCAGGGGTGGATTACTCACAGCATCTCCTTTCAATTGAGCCCATTAATCCACCCCTGAAATTTACGAATCCGGCTGCAGCGCACGAATTCCGGAGAGAGCATGTTGTTGGCAATCCTCATACATCGCCTGGTTCCGATATTCTCTTCCCGGCGCGTAAATTCGGCCCTGTTTTTGTTATTGATATTTTCAGTTCCTGATCCGGTCCTTGCCCTGGAATGTGAGAACGGCAGGTATTTCAATGAAAGGACGGAAAGATACGAGGTATGCAGGACGCTTCCGGATCTGAACGGCTGTAAAGACCTGGGGTCAAGAGGCCACATGAACAAGATAAGATCCATACCGGGGCAGGAGACTGAGTTGAGGAGTTACCAGTGCGGCAACAAGCTCGTAACCATATATATTTTTCCGGACAAGACCGTCTACGGTTTTGCTGTTTATGAGGAAAAAAAGGGAGAGATACAATGGTTCTGGGATTATGACAGAGACGGCAATTTCGAAAGCGGCATTAAAATAATCTATTAGTTCAGAATTCCTGCCCCGTATTCAAGCTCCATTCTGCATTTCCAATCAGATTTTCAGAGCGCGCCTTTCCTCGAATATTATTGAACGTGCTTGGAATGTTCCGTACTATTTAAAAAATTTTCAAGGAGTATGGTATGGACACATCAGCCAAGACAAAGGTCTCAACGGAGGATTTCGACGATGTTATATGGCAGGAGCTTTATCCTTTTCTTTTCCCTCCAAAATCTTTCCAGCGCGCCCGTGCAGAGGTCGCCGCAATATTAAAAAAAACGGGACTCAAGAAAGGGCGCGTACTCGACCTGGCGTGCGGTCCCGGCCGCCATTCCATCCCTCTCGCGGGGAATGGATTTCATGTGACCGGGGTTGACCGCTCCTCGTTTCTCCTCAGCCAGGCAAGGAATTATGCCTTGCGCGAACGCGTCGGGGTCGAATTGATCAATGAGGATATGCGCCTTTTTTCCCGGCCTGATCAATATGATCTTGCCCTGAGCATGCACAGCTCTTTCGGTTATTTCGAAGATCCCATGGATAACCGGGCGGTTTTAAAACGCGTATACGGAAGCCTGAAAAGAGGCGGAATGTTCTTTATCGACTTGCCGGGGAGGGAGGTCCTCTTCCGGAATTTCAGACAAACCGTGCGCAAGAAAGTATCGGGATTCGGAAATGTAACGGAATACAGGATGTTGCAGGCAGAGGGGAAGAGACTTGAACTGAGGTGGAGATTCTATAAAGATGGGCTGTTGGAGAATTATTCTTTCAAACTGTGGCTCTACTCAGGACCCGAGATCAGGAATCTTTTGGCTGAAACCGGCTTTGAAGATATCAGCCTTTTCGGGAATTTCAGCCTGAGTCCTTACGATCAAACGGCAAAGCAGCTTATTGCCTTTGCCGTCAAGAAGTGAAGACCTGCCGGACTTTCCGGCTCCGGTAAAAGCGCCCTCCTCTTCGGCCGGCTCTTATTTCTTGAGTTTCTCATAAATTTCATCGTGGATCGGGACAGAGATGCCGAGTTCCTTCCCTTTCTTCACGATATAGCCGGTGAAGATCTCGAGTTCCGTTCTCCTCTTGTTTTCGAAGTCGAGCTGAAGCGAAGTTTTTGTTTCCGGCGGAAATGAGCCGGCCTTTT
Organism: Syntrophales bacterium; assembly: GCA_028712885.1. Lineage (GTDB taxonomy): Bacteria > Desulfobacterota > Syntrophia > Syntrophales > UBA4778 > JAQTPK01. Next base: position 41,077 of record JAQTPK010000023.1, read on the forward strand.
CCAGGACGGAAGAAACGAGGTCGCCGGGGAAACGGATTCCCTGCTTTCGGGCAACCTGGTCCAACTCCGCAGTAAGGCCTCTCAATTTCTCCAGGGTCTCTCCGTCTGCGAGGAGTTCTCCGAAATTTTTTCCCGTGAATGCGCTCAGAGTAGCAAGAGGTTCGATAAAACCGTATTTCGCCCAGAGGACGTCCGCCATATTGCCCTGGAGCGCGGCATCCACGCCTGCCTGCCGGAAAATGGTTTCGATATACCTGAATTCTTCCGGATCGGTTTTTCCTCCGGGGCCGAATACGATCCGGCTGACGTCACCGCGGCGCTCAATGACTCCCGGGGACACAATCCGCGAGCTGATATAGGCGGTTCCCCTCAGGACGATTCCTTCCGGGACAATATTTTCAATTCGCTCGGAAATATCAACTCCATTCAGGAGAGGGAGTATCACCGTGCTGTCGTGCAGGCATCCGGCGATCGACCGTGCGGCTTCCTCGAGATCGTATCCTTTTACACAGAAAAGGATTATGTCCAGCGGACCGGCCTCGGAAGAGCGGTCGGTTGCAAGCCATGGCCTGGCGGTGAAGTTCCCTTCGGTGGAGATGATCTTGAGTCCGTCCCGCCTGATCGCCTCCAGATGCTTTCCGCGGGCGAAGAAAACAATGCGGTGTTCGCCTGCATTGGCGAATCTCCGGACCAGTTTCCCTCCGAAATAGCCGCCGACTCCCCCCAGTCCAATGACAGCGATTCTCATCTCGCGCAACCTCCTTTCGGGTTAACTCTTGATGGGCGGACGGTTAGTGCTGAGGTGTCGGCCTCCGTCCACCGGCAGCAGTATTCCCGTTATCCAGGCGCTCCGGTCGGAAGCGAGGAAAAGGGCCGCTTCCGCCACGTCCTGCGGTTTTCCGTTTCTGCCGAGCGGGTGAAGACCTCGCATTACATCATAAAATTCGGAGACCCGCTCCGGGCCGAAAATCGGCTGCGCCAGTTCGGTCTCCTCGACGGCCGCCGGGCAGATAACGTTTACACGGATGTTTTCCGGCGCCAACTCCATGGCGAATACCTGTGAGAGCATCTGCAGGGCCGCCTTGGTCGTGCAGTAAAGCCCCGCACCCGGAAGGGCCTTGTGCCCGGCGATGGACGAGATATTGATGATCGAGCCCCCGCCCGCCCTTCTCATGGCCGGGAGAACGGCTTTCGTAACCTGCCACGGAGCGAAGGCGTTTGTTTTCATCATCTCGTCCCACATGGCAGGGCCGGTTTCCTCGAGCGTTCCGAAGCGCATGAACCCGGCGTTATTTACCAGGATATCGATTCTCCCGGCGCGCTCCTCGGCAAATCGCACGAGCCTTTGGATATCTTCCGTCCGGGTCACGTCCGCGCGGATCGCATGGACGCCTCCGGCGCCGCCGCCCATCTTTTCGGCTGCTTCGAGCAGCTTTTCCTCCCGCCGGCCGCAAATGATTACAGCAGCGCCTTCATCGCGAAAGCGCCGGGCAATGGCGAGACCTATACCTGTCCCTCCGCCGGTGACGATGGCGACCCTGCCCTTCAATTCATTACTTTGAGAAGAACTCATCACATTACCCCGTCCAAATCAGCTATTTAAAAAAAGCCCCGCTTGTTCGGGGCGGGGCGGAAACATCTCATGCGGCTTCCCTCGGTCCAAGTTTAGAAAGGGAAAAAGCTCAAAAACTGAAAGAACATAGATCATCTGAAGGCATGATGTCAAGGGGGGTCAGGTCTTTATAAAAAAAGCCCGCCGGCAGGCGGGCTTTTTTGGGGAAGCATATATTGTATCAGCGGGACTCCATGTTTCGGCGCTGCCAGGCATCCTGGTAGAGCCTCCCGATGCAGAGGAAGACCGCCAGGAAG
>JAQTPK010000097.1 GCA_028712885.1 Syntrophales bacterium
CGCGCGGCGCGGACGGCGGCGTGATCCGCAAACTGGACGATCCGTACGGAAAAGAGGGGGGGATCGCCATTCTGCGGGGAAACCTGGCGCCGGACGGAGCGGTCGTAAAACAGTCCGCCGTATCTCCGGATATGCTCGTGAACGAAGGAAAAGCCAGGACCTTTGACGCGGAAGATGAAGCGATCCGCGCCATCCTGGACGGGAAAATTCAGCCCGGGGACATTGTCGTGATCCGCTACGAGGGGCCCAAAGGAGGACCGGGCATGCGCGAGATGCTCGCTCCTACCTCGGCCATAGTGGGGATGGGCCTGGACAAGTCGGTCGCTCTCCTCACCGACGGCCGGTTCAGCGGCGGAACCCGCGGCGCGGCGATAGGCCACATATCTCCGGAAGCGGCCGAAGGCGGACCGATCGCACTGGTGCGCGAAGGGGACAAGATCTCTATCGATATACCCAATAAGAGGCTCGATCTGCTCGTCGGCGAAGCCGAGCTGGAGCGGCGGCGAAAGGCCCTAAAGCCGCATACGCCGGTCATCCGGAGCGGATACCTTCTGCGTTATGCAAATCTGGTTACTTCCGCAAGCACAGGAGCGATCCTGAAGGACAGATGCTGAGCCGGGGGCGTTCGGCATCCTGAGAGACCGCTACCCGGCAGAAAGACCCCGCCTGCAGAGCCGTCGGTGGTTTTCTGCATCTTTGCTAAGATTTTTGGTTTTGTTAAATCCGTCTGGACCCGATGCTGTTTTCACTTTTTTCCCCTTACACTACAACTAACAAAAGGGAGGAAGCGGTTATGATGAAAAGATTTTTCTGGATCCTGCTGATTTGCTCAATTCTGACCGGATGCGCCGCGGCCCGCCAGTCCGAATTTGCCCAGCACAACTCCATGTACCAGAGTTGGGGACACATGTGGTACAGCTGGTACGGATATAAGGACAGATCCTGCGATCCTGCCGTTCAGGAAAAGTCCCAGCGGGAGCAATGGTGGGGTAAAACGGCGGAGTGCCCCAAATAGGTCATAACTCAGCAAGAAGGGTCGTGTGCTCGCGCGGCAGTTCAATTTCAGGACCCCCGAGGCCGCTTCCGTGAATGGAAACGGGAACCGATCTCGAATAATTCCATTTTTTTTCGAAAAGCAGGTGCGAGCCGTTTTCAAAATAAGTGAGATTCCGGATGACCGCAGCCAAATGGTTTCCGGCTGCGGTAAGAATCCCTGTTTCACCTACGTGCGTCCCGAGTTGACAGAGGATGCCTTTTGATCTCGCCAATTCTGAGATCTGCCATGAACACAGCAATCCCCCGCATTTTGAAATTTTGATGTTAAGAATATCGCAGGCTTCCTCTTCGATTAGCTTCACCGCATCTTCCGGTGAACATAACGATTCATCCGCGATAACGCTGAGACCCGTTTCTCTGCGAATCCGCCGCATTCCTTCCAGATCGTCTTTCCGCAAAGGCTGCTCTACGGCAGAAATATTGAACTCCTTTATCGCTTCAATGTTGGATAAGGCCTGGTCAAAAGACCATTTACCGTTTGCTTCGACCCGCAGATCGATTTCCTTCCCCATGACATCCCGGACCTGCCGCAGGCGATGCCTGTTTTCCTCCTTATCAGCCCCCATAAGGACCTTGTAGGAATGGAAATGCATTTTTCTCAGTTCTGAGGAAACGGCGCGGTATTCTGAGATCGGGAGAAATGGAATGGATACCGCGCTCGGAATCATGTCCCTGACGACAGGGCCAAGCAAGGCGTGGGCGGGCTTTCTCAGGAGCTTACCCGTTATGTCGAGCAGGGCAATGTCCACGGCACAAAGCGCGGCATTGTAAGCCGGAATGGATTTGGAGCGGCACAGCGATTCGAGCCTGCTCATCATGCGAACGGCATCCGGGATTGAATGGAATTCCCATGTCAGGAGAATCCCGGGAAAAATACTGCTGATGATTTCAGCAACGGTGGAGCACGTCTCTCCCGTAATATAGGACCTTGGAACACATTCTCCATATCCTATAATGCCTTCAGTCGCTTCTACTTCCAATATTATGGAATCGGCCCTCTTGGCCAGCCGGTGGGGTGAATGGAATCCGATAACGAAAGGCGCGGCGAAATGAAAGACGCGAATTCTTTTAATTCTCATTAAATGGCAATCCCCGCTATTCCATACCCGGTCAGGACGCCGCCCGATCAGGTGAAGAGCTTCTTTTATCCAGATTCCTCCTGATAGCATCGGCAAGCGCATCTTTCGTAACCGGCTTCATGATAATTTCGGAGATGCCGATTTCCTGGATTCTGGCGTAGGTAATTGTCTCGCTGAAACCGGTAATCAGAATCAAGGGAAGTTCCGGGCGTATCCGCAGCATATTCTGCGCGAGATCCAAACCGCTGATGATCGGCATTGTCATATCCGTGATCACCAGGTCAAAACTCAGGGGGTCCGCCTGGAAGACCTTCATGGCCTCCACGCTGCTCGTCAGGGAAACGACTTCGTATCCGAGGCGGGACAGCATGGTTCTTCCGA
>JAQTPK010000001.1 GCA_028712885.1 Syntrophales bacterium
TAAAATGGCGGAGAGAGCGGGATTCGAACCCGCGGTACACCCTTGACAGGCGTACAATCGCTTAGCAGGCGATCGCTTTCGGCCTCTCAGCCATCTCTCCGCTATATAGGGTATTGGGCTTTAGGCGTCAGGCGTTGGAAAAATGACCTGACACTGCCAACCAATTTTGTGGCTTCAGGCGTTAGGCATTGGGCGTTGGGAAAATTAAAGCAAACCTAACGCCGGTTTTGGTAAGTCACCTTTTGCCCGAGTTCAGGTTACATCTTTATCCGCCGCTTCTCTTGTGGCGGGCACATTTCTGAAAAAGATTAAAGCCGCCTGGCTTCTCTGCTTCTCAACCTCTCACCCTTCGACCCTTCGACAGGCTCAGGGCTCAGGGTGACAATCATCAGGGACATCAATGTCCGATCTGAATAGTGAGAAGCCTCCTAACTTCTCAACTCATCCTCTCAACTTCGTTTTTTATGGCGGAGGGAGCAGGATTCGAACCCGCGAACCTTTCGGTCAACGGTTTTCAAGACCGCCGCCATAGACCACTCGGCCATCCCTCCATTAAATCAGGCATAAGGCGTTGGGTATTGGGTTTCAGGTGATCCTTCGAGACCGCCTAAAGCCTGACGCCTAACGCCTTACGTCTAAAAATTTATCCCGCAGCCGATATCCTGTCAATCCCTTTCATGTACGGCTTCAACGCTTCGGGAATGACGATGCTCCCGTCGCGCTGCTGGTAATTCTCCAGCACAGCCACGAGGGTCCTCCCGACCGCCAGTCCGGATCCGTTCAGGGTGTGAAGAAGCTCTACTTTTGAGCTTCCCTCCCGCCGGAACCTGATACCGGCCCTGCGGGCCTGAAAGTCTTCGAAGTTGCTGCAAGAGGATATCTCCCGGTAAGCATCCTGACCGGGCAGCCACGCCTCCAGGTCGTATGTCTTTGCCGATGAGAATCCGAGGTCGCCGGTGCACAGCGATACGGTCCGGTAATGGATGCCGAGTCTTTTCAAAACCTCTTCCGCATTCAACGTGAGTTTTTCCAGTTCCTCATAAGACGTTTCCGGAAGAGAAAACTTCACCAGCTCGACCTTGTTGAACTGATGCTGTCGGATGAGTCCCCGCGTGTCCTTCCCGTACGAGCCCGCCTCAGCGCGGAAGCAGGGAGAATAGGCCACCAGGTAGCGCGGCAGGTCCTTTTCCGCCAGGATTTCTCCCTGATAGATGTTCGTCACGGGGACTTCCGCCGTCGGGATCAGCCAGTAATCCATTCCCTCGATCTTGAAGAGGTCCTCGGCGAATTTCGGGAGCTGGCCCGTTCCGGTCATGCTTGTCCCGTTTACCATGAACGGCGTCAGTACTTCCGTGTAACCGTGAACGGAGGTATGCAGGTCCAGCATGAAATTAATGAGGGCCCGTTCCAGCAGCGCCCCCGCCCCGCAGTAGAGGGTGAACCTGGCGCCGGCTATCTTCGCTCCGCGCGCAAAATCGAGGATCCCGAGCGCCTCCCCGAGCTCCCAGTGCGGCCTGGGCGCGAAGTCGAATTTCGGCTTCTCTCCCCAGGTCCGGACCACCGGATTATCTTCGGAGCCGGTTCCGTATGCCACGCTTTCGTGGGGAACGTTGGGGATGATCATGACGAAGCTCTGCAGTTCCGCCTCGATCTGCTTGAGGTCTTCGTCGATTGCCTTGATGCGGTCCGAGACCTCCCCCATCCGGGAAATCAGCCCGGAGGCGTCCTGCTTCCCGGCCTTGAGCTTTCCGATCTCTTTCGAGACCCGGTTCCGGTCGCTCCTCAGCGACTCCACTTCCTGGAGGCGTTCTCTCCTCCCGGCATCGAGCTGAACGAACCGGTCGAGATCTATCTGCTGACCCCGTTCCGCCAGTTTTTTTCGCACCAGATCCAGATTCTCCCGAAGAAACCTGATATCCAGCATAATCGCTTCTCCCTCTTAAATGGAAGATTTTACTAACATTATTTCCCCGATGGAGTCAACGTTTTTTCCACTTGCGCAGTGTCTGCCAGGCGCGCCGGAATAAGCCGGAGAAAGATTCCCCGATTCCGCAGCCGGCGTCTTCCGCGCGTCTTCCGTGACGGATCTCTTCGGACGGACGGGCCGGAGATGATTTTGCCTCCCTGCCGATGCGGGCGAACTCGCCCCCGAAAAAAGATCCTTTCTTCCGGAAAAAGATCTCATTAAAAAAGGCCTGGTCAAACCGGTACCCCTTTTTCCTGAATTCCCGCTCGAGCTCGCTGAAAAAATCCCGCGCTTCCGGGTTCCCGAACATGTCGCGGAAAATCTCCTCGCGGGCGTAGCCGAAGTTCTTCTTCTCCCCGGAAGCGGGGGCAGTCCGCTCCTCCCGCCCGCCGGACCGGCGATCCAGCTCCTCCCTTTTTCTGCGGTCTGTCAGGACTCCGTAAGCCTCCGCTACTTCCTTGAACCGCTCTTCGGCCAGGCAGTTGTTCGGGTTATGATCGGGATGGTACCGGAGCGCGAGCTTCCGGTACGCGCTCCTGATTTCCGCGCTGGTTGCCGACTGTCGAACGCCGAGGATCCTGTAGTAGTTCTTCATGGCTTCCTCATCGGACGTCTTGAGCTTTCCGTCCCGAAATCCTCTTCCGCACGGAATCGACGACCACCATCAGCTCGGGACTTTTCAACCCATAAGAGGCGGCGAGAAATGCGGCGCCTCCCGCGGCTATCTCCAGCGAAAGGGCCAGGAACCTTTCCTGGAAGCCGGCCTCCGGATTCCAGGGAAACGCCAAATCCATAAGGTAAATGGCGCCCAGCATCAGAAGGGAAGACAGGCAGATCTTTCCGAGAGATTGAAAGAAAAGCCGGTCGAGAAACCCTCCGATGCGCCTGGTCAGGATCAGGTAAAGCAGGGCGACGTTGAAGGCGGAGGCGAGCGAAGTCGCCAGCGCGAGCCCGCCGTGCTGAAGAGGAAACATCAGCAGAACGCTCAGCAGCGTGTTCATGATCAGTGCGGCGATGCCGATCTGTACGGGAGTCTTCGTGTCCTGGAGGGAATAAAAGGCGGAGATCACAACCCTGATGGCGGAGAAGAACCACAGCCCCAGCGAATAATATAAGAGGGCCTGCGCGGTCAGGACGGACGATTGCAGGTCGAATTCGCCCCTCTGGAAGAGCACGGAAATTATCGGCAGCTTCAGGGCGATCAGGGCGGCCGTAGCCGGCACGGCGATGAAAGTGATGAGGCGCAGGGAAAAGGCAAGGGTCCTTTTCATCTCGTCCATGGCGCCCCTGCTTACCTGTGCGGACAGGCTGGGCAGGGACGCCGTCCCGATCGCTATCCCGAATACGCCGAGGGGCAGTTCCACGATCCGGTCGGCGTAGTACAGGTAAGAGACGCTTCCCCCCGGAAGAAAGGAAGCGAGCAGGGTCCCGATAAACACATTGATCTGGTAAACGGCCGCTCCGAACGCCGCCGGGACCATGAGCGCTCCGACCCTGCGGATCCCGGGGTGGCCGGGCTCGAAGCGCAGGGCCGGACGCATGCCCAGCCGGAAGAGGACGGGTATCTGCATCGCAAGCTGGAGCAGGCCGCCGATCATGACTCCCGCTGCCAGCGCGACGATCGGCTCCGCAAAAAAATCGCGCAGCCAGAGCGCCGCCCCGATCATGGAGATGTTCAACAGCACGGGGGAGAGCGCCGGAGCCGCGAAGTGCCGGAGCGAGTTCAATATCCCCATGCAGAGGGCCACCAGGGAAATGAAAAATATATAGGGGAACATGAGGCGGGTGAGAAAGACCGTCAGGGCGTACTTCTCGGGGACGGACTTGAAACCCGGCGCCATGATCGTGACGAGAAGGGGCGAGAGGAGAACGCCGGCGATGGAAATCACGACGAGCAGGACGGAGAGGAGCGTGAAAGCGGCATTGGCGAGATCGAGCGCGTCCCGGCGGGTCCTGCGGTTGAGGTACTCGGTGAAGACGGGCACGAAGGAAACGGTCAGCGATCCCTCCGCCAGGAGCCTCCGCAGCATGTTCGGGATGCGGAAGGCGACGAAGAACGCGTCCGTGGCCATGCCTGCCCCGAAAAACTTCGCCACGACTACGTCCCGGATGAATCCGAATATCCTGCTCAGCAGCGTCGCGAGCCCGACGACGCCGGCCGCCTTGGCTACGTTTCTGCTCTCCGCATCGGGACGACTTTCACACACGCAGGAGCGCCTCCGCTTCGATCCGCTTCAGGCCCTTGACCCGGAGGACCTTCTGTTTCGATTTCAGTCCCGTGACGATCTCGACCCGGGATTTATTCACGCCCAGCAGCCTGGCGATCACCCGGACGCATTCCTCGTTGGCGGCTCCTTCCACGGGGGGCGCCGTGATCTTCAGCTTCAGGACGCCGTCGATGATTCCGGCCGGTCCGCTCCGGGATGAGCGCGGGAGGACACGGACGGAAAACGTTATGCCGTCTGCGGTTTCTTTAATTAAAAGCATGGCGGACAGTGGGGCTATTACTACGTTTTGAGCCGGAAGGCAATCTGAAGAAGGCTCTGCACGAGGAAATACTGGAGAAAAATTATGACGAGAATGAGGATCATGGGAGACAGGTCGATTCCGACATTGCGGAAAGGCATCCTCCGGCGAATCGGCCTCAGGGCGGGCTCCGTGATACGGTAAAGGAACTGCACAATGGGGTTGTACGGGTCAGGATTGACCCAGGAAATGAGCGCTCGTATCACAATAACCCACATGTAAAGCGTGAGGGCGATGTCGAGGATCTTGGCCGAGGCTTCGATGAAATTGGCCAGAAGGAACATGAGGCGTCTCCTTATTCAATTTCTGTAAATTTCTTTTCTGTCTCCGACTGTTAAAACGATAAGCTCTTTTTTCTCTCTGTCAATCGTGTAGATGATGCGATAATTTCCGCACCTGTATCGGTGCAGACCTTTAAAAATTGCTTTCAGAGGCTTCCCCAACGACAGCGGTTCTGTCGACAGGTGGCCCTCAACCTTTTCCAGAATCAGCCGCGCCCTTTCTTTATCCAAGCTCTTGAGATCGTCTACAGCTTCTTCATTCCATATGACTTTATAGCTCAAGAGTCTTTTTTACCTCATCGCTCGTATAATACTTTGCATTTTTTTTGTTCAGCCTCTCAAGGGCCAGAAACGCATCCTCGTACTCAGCAAGGTACTTTTCGAGCATGTCTTTGATATAGAAGCTTTTCGGCCGCTTTGTCTTCAGGGAAAGATCTTCAAGCCTTTTCTCGATATCATCCGAGATTCTTACGTTTAAAGTTTTTGCCATACCGGGTACCTCCAACCCGAAAATCACATGTGTTATTTGTAATACATATGATACGGCTCATGAGGAATTGTCAAGTAATTTTTAATGATTGACAAGGGCACTGGGGATGAGCGATGAACAATGAAAAGTAAAAGGTAAAAAGTGAATGAGGGTTCAAGGGTTCGGACGATCCAGGGTTCAAGTGATCTTATAAGTTCGCTTGAATCCTTTCTGAACTTCTTGCTTTTCACCTTTTACCTTTCACTTTTTACTGACGAAGGAGGGGGCCATGCTGAAGAAGAAAAAGTTGGTCGTGATCGGCGGGGGGAAAATGGGAGAGGTGATCACCGGCGCCATTGTGGGCCGCCAGCTTGCGGCCGCTCGGAACGTCACGGTTACCGACGTCGTGGCGGAGAGGCTGAAATACCTGAAGGGCAAATTCGGTGTGGTTGCGACCGCCGATAACAAGGCCTCCGTAAAGAAAGCGGATGTGGTGATCCTGGCGGTAAAGCCCCAGAGTATGGCCGAAGTTCTCCAGGGGATATCAGGCGAGGTGACGGCGGACAAGCTTCTGATCACAATTGCGGCGGGGATCCCCATAAAGTTCATTATGGATCAGCTCGGAAAACCGGCGCGGGTGATCCGCGTCATGCCCAATACGCCGGCCCTGATCGGCGAGGGAGCAGCCGCCCTGGCCAAGGGCGGGAACGCGACGGATGAGGACCTGGAGCTGGCAAAGCACATTTTCGATTCGGTGGGGATTACGGTCGTCGTGAAAGAGGACCTCATGGACGTTGTAACGGGGTTGAGCGGAAGCGGTCCGGCATACGTCTTCACGATAATAGACGCCCTGTCGGACGGCGGCGTTCTGATGGGGCTGAGCCGGGATGTCGCAGTCAAGCTTTCGGCCCAGACCCTTCTGGGCGCCGCCAGGCTCTGTCTTCAGAGCGGGAAGCACCCCGGCGAATTGCGGGACATGGTAACTTCCCCCGGGGGTACGACAATTGCGGGACTGAAAGCCATGGAAGAAGGCGCCCTGCGGTCGGCCTTGATCAGGGCCGTCGAAGCCGCCACGCTGAGGTCGAAGGAACTGGGGAAGGGGAAATAAAGAAGGTGAGAGGGTGAGAGGTTGAGAAGATAGGATCTGCTGATTAACCTTAATTGGCCGTATGAAATAAAAAAGCATGTCATGGTGAACATTCCAACCATGACATGCTTTTTTTAATCCAGTGCCGAGAAGTGTCTCAGTTCCCTAATTTCTCACCTTCTCACCTTCTCACCTTCTCAACATCAATCTTTAATCCTCGTCCGGCGGCAGCGCCACGGGATAAAGTATCAACTCTGGAGGAAGCAACGCGTCTTCGGGCTCCCCGCTCTCCGTCGCGCTTTTTTCAGCCTCCGCCGCGGTCGACGGTCTCCGCCTCCTGCGGCGGCTCCTCTTTCGTCCCGATTTCTTCCGGGGCTCTTTTGCCTCCCCCGGCCTGACTCCCGCTTCGGCTCCCGGGGCGGGCTCCATCTCGATCGCTTCCGCCTCAGTGATCTCGGATGCCCTCGCGGCCTCGCCCTCTCTGCCGTTCGCCGGACGCTCTTCTTTGCGGATCAGCTCGAATTTGGACTCATCCCAGCCCATATCCGGATTTCCGTATATGAAGATTGAAGCATCATATGATCCTTCGAGGCTGCTTATCTCCGCGCGCTTCCGGTTCAGAAGGTATTCCGATACCTCCTTGGGCAGCATCATCCGGATCTCGCCGAATTCCCCCTTGACGATCTCCGATTTGATTCTCCTGAAGGCGTTCAGGGCCATGAACTCCAGCGATGGTTGAAGGCCCCGGCCTTTGCAGTGGGGGCAGGGCACGTAGCTGATTTCCTGGATAGTTGACTGCTTCTTCTGTCTCGAGAGCTCGATCATGCCGAATCTCGAGATCCTGGAAAGCTGGATCCGGGACCGGTCCACGCTCAGCGCCTTCTTGAATGCCTTTTCCACTTCGCTGTTGTGCTTGCGGTCCTTCATGTCGATAAAATCGATCACGATCAGGCCGCCGAGGTCCCTCAGCCGGAGCTGGCGGGCGATCTGTTCCGCGGCCTCGAGGTTTGTCTTGTACGCCGTCTCCTCCACGTCCCTCTTATTTGAGCCTTTTCCGGAGTTCACGTCTATAGCGATCATCGCCTCCGTCTGGTTGATGACGATGTACCCGCCCGACTTCAATTCGACCCTTTCCCGGTAGATCTCGCCGATCTGGGCCTCCAGGATGTGGTCGAAAATCGGATTTTTCTCCTTGTAGTGCTTGATTATTTTCACGTTCCGGGCGGCCACGATCTTGCAATAATCGCGCATTTTTTTGAATGTTTCCAGGTCGTCAACCAGGATTTCCTGGATATCGGCCGTGAAGTAATCTCTGAGCGAGCGCACGCCGAAATCGCTCTCCTGATAAATCAAAGCGGGCGCGGCCGCTGATTCCGACTTCTTCTGGATGGTCTTCCAGAGCCGCTTCAGGTGCTGGTAATCGCGGGAGAGCTCCTGTTTGGTGCGGTTCATCCCCGCCGTGCGGACGATGATTCCCGTTTTGTCCTTCCGGCTGATCTGCTCCGTGAATTCCTTGAGTCTCTTGCGGTCCGCTTCGTCCTCGATCTTCCTGGACACTCCCACGGAAGGACGGTTCGGCATAAGCACGAGATATCTGCCGGGCAGGGATATATAGGTCGTCAGCATGGCTCCCTTGCGGTCCTTCTCCTCGCGGGAGACCTGCACCAGGACCTCCTGGCCGATTTTCAGGGCTGGCCGCTTTCCCTCTTCCCGCTGCTGGAAGTATTCCTGGCTTACGTCGTGAAGCGGCAGGAAGCCGTTCTTCTTTCCGCCGTAATCGATGAAGGCGGCCTGGAGCCCGCGCTCGACCTTCATCACCAATCCCTTGTAGATGTTCCCTGCAATCGGCTCCCGCACCGCCATCTGGATGTTGAACTCGGCAAGCTTGCCGTTGTCCACGATGGCCATCCTTTTTTCTTCTTTATCGATGGCATTGATCAACATTCTTTTTTTCATAATCCGTATCCATTCATTGAAAGTCACCGATGTCGCCTTTCCCCGCCCTGAGAACCAGCGGCACATCGTCCACGAGACTGATCACGCTCGATTTCTCCGAGACCAGGATTCCTCCGTCAATCACGAGATCCACCTGCTTCATTATTTTTTGGATCTCGGCGGGGTCGCTCAAAATCTCATCTTCCGCTATTTTGGCGCTGGTATTGATAATGGGGTTTCCGAGCTCCCTGACCAGCGTCGTGCAGATCAGGTTGTCCGGAACCCTTATCCCTACCGCCGTTCTTTTCTGCAGAAGGATTTTCGGGACCTCGCGGGAGGCCTCAAGGACGAACGTGTACGGTCCCGGCAGGTATCTCCTCAGGACCTTGTACGCGAAGTTTGATACGAGGGCATAATGGCTGATGTCTTTCAGGTCGGCGCATACGAAGCTCAGCGGCTTCTTTCTGCTCCGCCTTTTTATTTCATATATTTTTTCTATTCCCTTTTTGTTGAAAAGATCGCATCCGAGACCGTAAACCGTATCCGTCGGATAGACGATAATGCCCCCTTCCCGCAGCATATCGACTGCTTTCCTAATAAGCCGCATCTGGGGATTGTCCCTGTTGATTGCGAGCATCATCAACAGTGAAAAATATCAGAAATATCGGAAATAAGCAAGAAAAGGAGGGAAAATTCGTCCATTGCGTCATTGTGTCTATTGCGTCCATTGGGTCATTGCTTGAGAATTTATATAGGAACGCAACGGACGCTATGGACGCGACAGACGCAATAGACGTTCAGCATTTTCGTATATATCCCGCCACCAGGTCTCCGATTTCCCGCGTCCCGAGACCCATCCTGCCCGCATCCAGGCTCCGGATATCGTTCTGCAGCGCCTTCTTTACGGCCGCCAGGATTCTGGAAGCGGCTTTTTCCTCGCCCAGAAACTCAAGCAGCATCTGGGCGGAACAGATCGCGGCGAGCGGGTTTATCTTGTTCTGGCCGGTGTATTTGGGGGCGGACCCTCCGATCGGCTCGAAGAACCCCGTCACGCCGGGACGGATATTGCCGCCGGCGGCTATTCCCATGCCGCCCTGGATCATTGCGCCCAGGTCGGTAATGATATCGCCGAACATATTGTCCGTGACGATAACGTCGAAATATTCAGGATTTTTAATCATCCACATGCAGGTCGCGTCCACGTGGGCGTAGTCCGTCTGAATATCGGGGAATTCCCGGCCGACGTCGTAGAATACCCTTTCCCAGAGGTCGAACGCGTAGGTCAGGACGTTTGTCTTCCCGCAAAGTGTCAGCTTCTTCCTGCGGTTCCTTTTCCGGCAATATTCATAGGCGTAACGGACGCAGCGCTCGATACCCTTCCTGGTGTTGATCGATTCCTGGACGGCGATCTCGTCCGGGGTGCCTTTCTTCAGGAAGCCCCCGCTTCCGGTATAAAGCCCCTCCGTGTTTTCCCGGATGACGACAAAATCGATATCGTCCGGTCCCTTGTCCCTGAGCGGAGTATAGACGCCCGGGTAGAGGACGACCGGCCTCAGGTTGATATAGAGGTCGAGCGCGAAGCGAAGCTTCAGCAGGATACCCTGTTCGAGGATTCCCGGCTTGACTCCCGGGTGCCCGATTGCTCCCAGGAGGATCGCCTTCATCCCCTTCAGCTCCGAGAGCACCGAGTCGGGGACAAGCTCTCCGTTCCTGAGATACCGCTCCCCGCCCAGATCGTACTCGGCAAGGCGGACCTTCAATCCTCCAACCTCCGCCGCAGCCCGGAGCGCTTTGACGGCTTCCGCCGTGACCTCCGGGCCGGTGCCGTCACCGGGAATAACGCCTATCTCGTATTCGCTCATGTCCTTACCTCTCAGTGATTTACCGCCTGCCGTTCGCCGAGTTTACTCGCGCGCCCGCGTCGGATTTGCTCAGTTTGTATTGTATGCTGTCTACCAGGGCCTGCCAGCTTGCCTCTATGATGCTGCCGGACACGCCGATCGTGCTCCAGACTTCGCCGGCGTCCCGAGACTCTATCCAGACGCGAACCTTCGCCGCAGTCCCGTCTGTCCCCTCCAGAATGCTGACTTTGAAGTCCACGAGGTGCATCTCTTTAATCTGGGGATAAAAGGTTGTCAACGCCTTTCTCAGGGCGTTGTCCATGGCGTTGACGGGCCCGTTTCCCTCCGCTGCTGTGATCTCCTCTTCGCTTCCGACCGAGATCTTGATCATGGCCTGCGACAGGGACGGACCGCCCTGGCTCTTTTCGTTCACGACCCGGAGCGACTCCAGGCGGAACGGTTCCTTGAATTCTCCCGTCGTTTTCCTGATCAGCACGGCCAGGGAGCCGTCGGCTGCTTCGAATGTATATCCCTCGTCCTCCAGTCTTTTTATCTCGGCGACGATTTTGCGGCTGGCGGGATCGCCGTTTTCGAGGGAGATCCCCAGCTCCTTCGCCTTGTATTCGATATTGCTCTTGCCGGAGAGGTCGGATACGAGGACCCGGCGATGGTTGCCGACCATTTCCGGGGCGATATGCTCATAGGCGGCCGTGTTTTTCAGCACGGCATTGACGTGGACTCCGCCCTTGTGCGCGAATGCGCTCCGGCCCACGAACGGCCGGGAACTCAGGGGAGGGACATTAGCCGTGTCGCTGACGAAATGGGAAAGGTTAGTCAGCTGGCGGATCGATTCGTCCGGGAGACATCTCTTCTTCATTTTGAGCTGGAGATTGGCGATGATCGGCAGCAGATCGGCGTTGCCGCATCTCTCGCCGTAGCCGTTTATCGTCCCCTGCACCATCCGTACGCCCCGCCCCGCGGCGGCCAGAGTGTTGGCGACCGCCAGGCCGCCGTCGTTGTGTGCATGTATTCCGAGCATGTGCGGCGGGATGAGATCCAGCATGGACGCGACGATCAGGTCGACCTCGTGGGGAAGCGTCCCTCCGTTCGTGTCGCACAGGCAGATGAAATCGGCGCCCGAAGCAAGGGCGGCCTCGACGGTCTTGCGGGCGTAGCCGGGGTTGTTTTTGTAGCCGTCGAAGAAATGTTCGGCGTCATAGACGAGCTCCTTTCCTCTTTTCTTCAGGAAACGTACAGTGTCCCCGATAATGGCGAGGTTCTCCTCAAGGGACACTCCCAGGATCTCCCTTGCATGCAGGTCCCAGGTTTTCCCGAAAATCGCGACAGCGGGAGTGCCGGCCTGAAGCAGCGCCTCCAGGTTGGGACATTCTTCGGGGCGGGAATCGGCCTTGCGGGTGCTTCCGAAAGCGGTCAGCCGGGAGTTCCGGAATCGGTAGCCTCCCGCCATTTCGAAGAAGCGCATGTCCTTCGGGTTTGAGCCGGGCCAGCCCCCCTCGATGTAATGAAATCCGATATCGTCCAGTCTCTTTGCGATGCGGAGCTTTTCCTCCGCCGAGAAATTGACCTGTTCCCCCTGCGTCCCGTCCCGCAGCGTAGTATCGTAAACGATAATGTCGTTACCCATGTATTTCTCCGGTTCTTATTTCGTAAGGCGTAAATCGTGAGGCGCAAGGAGTATAAAGCCGGGCAGAACCCGACACCTTACGCTTCACTCCTTACGACTTACGTTCAGAAACAAAAAACCGCTGCCGGTTGAGCCTGACAGCGGTTTCGGTTTCCTATTTTAAAAGTACTACGCCATCGTCAGGCAGGAATATGTGCCGCCTGAATAATTATGCTGCTGATAATGATGATGGCGAATCTGCTCTTCATTTCGAACGGTTCTAACTGCCGAAATCTGATCTGGCATGCTTTATAGAATGATTTCCGCCCGTTGTCAACAGAAATCGGTCTGCTTTCAATCCCGGAGCGAAAGCCCGCCGATCAGCCGCGCTTTGAGTCTTCCGAAGCACCGTCTGAATGCCTGCAGACATGATTTGACGATCCGGACCGGAATGGATATATTCCGGCTTAAGAGACATCCGGGAGGAAATCCGTGAAAAAGCATCTTGATTCTCTCGAGGTCGCCAAGAAAGAAAGGTCGGGCTGGCTGGATGGGGGGGCATGAATAAAGTTCAGAGTTCAGTCATAACTGCCGGACCACAGGTCCGGGTTCAACTCTGAACATTACACTCGAACTTAAAAATGTGATCAGGATACCAGAATAAAAATAGAAACAGTTGCATGAAGGAAAGGATATTTTTCAGGAGGCTTTCCCATGAGGAAAAACGTTTTGACTGCGTTGGTTTTCGTGGTGATAATCGCGATGGCGGCGCCCGCGTCCGCGGGGACCTGCCCGCCGGAAACGATCGTTGCGGACGTTCTGGTGGTGAGGCCGCTGGGCCTGGCGACAATTGTGCTGGGAACGGCGGCTTTCATAGTTTCCCTTCCTTTTTCCCTTCCGAGCGGAAGCGTGGGAACAGTGGCCCGGGCGCTGGTGGCGGATCCCGCCAAGTATACATTCTCCAGACCCGTGGGGGATTTCAGCAAGGACTGGGAGCGGAAGAACATCGCCTGCGACGGCTAGCAGACCTGCTTCAACCCAGGTCCGCCCTGTGCCTTTCAAAAAGGTCGTTGAGGCCTTGAGCATTTCCCGGATCGGAAGTCCGTATGGGCACCGCTCCTCGCATTCGCCGCTGTCCGTGCAGAGCTTCGTGCTTTCCATCGCGAGGCGGGCGAATTCCACAGATACGGCCGGCGACATCCGGGATGCAACGACCCTGTAGGCCATCGCCGGCGTGATCATCACCCCGGCGGGACAGGGCATGCAGTACTCGATGTAATCCGTTTTCAGCGCGCGGAGACTGTTTTCGAGCTGGACGATTGCGCCCTTCGCATCCCTCCGGATAGTCTTGGTGGCGATGACGATTTCCCGGCGCATTGCCGAAGCTGACGTATTTCATGAATTCATCCCTTTAGGAAACTGCAGCAGTAATCCGTGAGACCCTTTACCTTTAATTTGAACTTTGAGTTTCCCGCAACCTTGAAAGACTCTCCGCCCCGCACGGTCCTCCAGGCGTTTTCGCCGGGAAGGAGGACGTCGAGTTCGCCCGAGAAAATCTCCATCAGTTCCTGGTCGCCTGTGCCGAACTCATACTCGCCGGGCAGCATGATGCCCAGTGTTTTCCTTGAACCGTCTGCAAAAAGAACGGTCCGGCTCGTCACTCCGCCGTCAAAATAAACATTCGCCTTCTTCACTATCGCCACGTTCCGGAATTCCGGCATCTCGCTGCCTCCTCATGTTTAATTACGATTTGTTTTAATCGGTGCAGCACGGGCGATCTTTCTTCCACGCCTGCACGGTCTCCTGCAGCCATTCGTACATGCCTCTGACCACGTAGAATTTCGGGAAGAGCAGGTTGTCATCCGGGGAGATCAGGCCGTCCTCAACGGCGCATCGCGCCAGGGAAGTGCCGGGATAGATCCGGATTCCGATGGTGATTTTGAGGCTGTCCAATCCCAGCGAATCGGCAAAAGCGAGGCTTTCTTCCGCCGTTTTTTCGGTTTCGCCGGGACCGCCCAGCATCAGGAAACCCATTCGTCTTATCCCGTGCTCCCTCAGGATATCTGAAGCCCTTCGGACCTGGGCGGAGCTGAATTTCTTGTTCATCCTGTGCAGAATATTTCCCGAGCCGCTCTCGAAACCGAGGCTGACCTCGCTGCATCCCGCGGAGGCCATCAGAGAGACGAGTTTCACGTCGGCTTCGCCAGGATAATATATGCACCTCCAGGATATCTTAAGCTTCCTGGCGATAATTCCGGAGCAGATCTCTCCCGCATATGAAGACGGAACGTTGAAAATATTGTCGACGAAATAAAAACGCCCGAAACCGGCGCCGCAATAACGGGATATCGAATCGATTACCGGGCCGGGGCTCCGCATTCGCAGCGCACAGCCCTCGATAACGGGAGTGGAGCAATAGCTGCAATCGAAAGGGCATCCGCGCCTGGTCTGAAAAGGCATGTAGATGTCTCTTCTGCCTGCTTCCGGAACGGACGACAATGCAGGATCCGGGAGCGGAAATGCGTCAAGGTCATCCTGGAATTCCCTCGGCCCCTGGAGGCCGCGGCCCCGCAGGAAGAGACCGGGCGTTCCGGAAAGATCCGCCCCGGCGGATATTTTTTCGATAAGCAGCGGGAATGCTTTTTCCCCTTCGCCCTGGATGCCCATATCCGCTTCCAGGTACTCGAGGGCGCTTTCCGGGAAGATGCTGTATCCCGCGCCGCCGAGGACCAGCGGCGCATCAGAGGCTTTCCGGATGTCATTCGCGATTTCCTTTACCCGGTCGAGGAGGAATTGAGGCGCCTCGATATTCTGGTCGTCGATGTTGCGGACGGAAACGCCGATTACGTCCGGGCGGAAATTCCCGATCTCGCGCCTGAGGACAGCCGAATTATTCTCCTGCGCCATGAGGTCGATCACTTTGATTTCATGGCCGGCGCCTCCTGCGGCCGCAGCAACGCAATTAAGCCCGAGCGGAAGGGGGGGGATATTGATCTGTTCGGTATTTGCGGATACCAGGAGAACCTTCAT
Organism: Syntrophales bacterium; assembly: GCA_028712885.1. Lineage (GTDB taxonomy): Bacteria > Desulfobacterota > Syntrophia > Syntrophales > UBA4778 > JAQTPK01. Next base: position 14,760 of record JAQTPK010000001.1, read on the forward strand.
TTGCGATTTCAAGCGCCTGGCGAAGCCGAAAACTATCAGGCTGTCCTCAACCTAACCATTGATGACAATGCCGTTCGCGATCACCGATACCCCGCCGACCAGAGTATCGCTCACGGGGCACCGCGCTTTGACGAACGACACGAAATTTTCTATTTCCTCGCGCGATGCATCCGCAGAGATGTGCACTGTGTAACGGATCTCCTTAAATCCCGGACGCACGCCTTCCTTCCCCCGGAGGAAACCGTCCGGGTCCAGATCCCCCTCGAGTTCGACCCGGAACTCGTGAAGGTCAATCTTCCGCGCCTTTGCGAAGAGCCTTGCCACGATGCACTGGCAGGCGCCCAGCGTACAGAGCAGCATTTCCACCGGGTTCATCCCTGTGTCGGTGCCGCGCAGAGTGGGGGGCTCGTCCATCAGGACCCGGAATCCCCGCGAAGTGTTTTCAACGGACAGCCCCTTTCCCAATTTTGACTCGGCCTTGAAAGTCTTCATTCACTGTCCTTTTTTTCGTTGTGGTCCTTTCGCATGAGCAGGATCCGGACGGCGAATCCGATCAGCGTCAAAAGCGGCACACCGATCAATATGAGATTGCCGAGCGACAGGGACTGGCCCAGCACCAGGATGCACAGCAGAACAATCCCTCCCACGAAATACCACAGGTTTCCGGACATATCCCCGCTTCTCCTTTTTTGTTTCATTTCTATCAGATCGGTTTTCTGCTGGCAAGTACCGGAAAGCAGGAAAGCGGGAACTAAATGCAGGAGACCTCCCGCCCAGTTCGATTCTTGAATTCCGGGCCGGTATTGCGAAAACAGGCCGGATAATATATACGCTACTTCAGATCTCATTCGGGGGTGGGTAATGGATGCCGGTGAAATGGAGAAAATTTTCGAAAGGCTCCGGGTAAATCAGGAAATCGCGGACAAGTTCTTCGAGATTGAAACCTGTATTCTTTCCGTCCTGGATTTCAAGGCCCTGTTTGAAAAGCTTCTGTCTGAAATCGGGACAAGATTTTCCATTCCGTATGTATGGCTGTCCATGGTGGACGAGAGCGAAATCTCGCCGCTGATCGGCGCCATCGAATCGTCGGACGACCTCCGGGGACGCCTGAAGATAATCGAGTCGGAGGGATTCCTTGAACTGGTGGAAGACCGTACGAAACCCCTGCTGGCCAACGGCGACCTGAAACACTTTTATAAGCTGTTTCCCTCGAGCCAGAAATACTTCCTGAAATCGATAGCCGTCGTTCCGCTGCTTCTCGACGGACGAATAATCGGCAGCCTCAATCTCGGCGATTCCGACCCGATGAGGTACCGGCCGGGGATGGACACCCGCTTCCTCGAGCAGCTCGCGGTGAAGCTCTCGATCTGCCTCTCAAATGTCACCGCCCACGAGAAGCTGAGACTTTTGGCGGAGTACAATCCCGCGCCTCAGGAATGACGTAAAGAGTGAAGAGTAAGGCGTAAGGTGTTCCAAAAACAGCGTACCCTGATGGTTTTTGGAATTTCTATTTGAATGTTTCGGATTTGTTTGGGATTCGGGATTTAACACCTTACCCCTGACGCTTTACGCCTTACGGTTTTTTGTGCTTGGGATTTGGGATTTTGCCGTCTGGCGCATCTTCGCAACTTCGCATCTTCGTTATTTTTTGCCCATGCGGATTGCGCAGAGATCGCCGCACATGGTGCAGCCTTCCCCCTCGGCGCTCGTGCTTTTCTCCAGCATTTTTTCCGCCTTCTCCGGGTCGATAGCGCTCCGGATCTGAGCCTCCCAATCAAACGACTTCCTTGCCTCTGCCATGGAAATGTCTTTGGCCAGAGCGTCCGGTACCCCCCGCGCTATGTCCGCGATGTGCGCCGCGATGCGGGAGGAGATGACGCCATCCCGCACGTCTTCAACCGTGGGGAGGCGGAGGTGCTCGGAGGGCGTGACATAGCAGAGGAAGTCCGCGCCCGCCGCACCCGCTACGGCGCCGCCGATCGCCGCCGTGATATGATCGTGGCCCGGCGCGATATCCGTCGGCAGGGGGCCGAGGACATAAAAGGGAGCACCGTCGCAGAGCTGTTTCTGAAGGAGGACGTTTGCCGCTATATCCGCGAACGGCACATGGCCGGGCCCTTCGATCATGACTTGCACGCCCTGCTGCCGCGCACGCTTGGCGAGCTCTCCCAGCAGGAGCAGCTCGTGAACCTGTCCCCTGTCCGTTGCGTCGGCGATGCAGCCGGGCCGCAGGCCGTCGCCGAGGCTGAGCACTATTTCGTGACGCCGGGCGATTTCGAGCAGGCGGCCGAAATCTGAGAAGAGGGGGTTTTCCCGTTTGTTGTAATCCATCCAGTGGGCTGTCATGGACCCCCCGCGGCTGACGATCCCGAGAAGCCGGCCCTCGGCATGAATGGAATTCACGCTGGCAAGTGTAACTCCGCAGTGGACCGTGATAAAATCCACCCCGTCTTCGCCGTTCTCCTCAATGACGCGGAATATGTCTTCGGCGTCCATTTCTACGATGGCTTTGCCGCGTTCGAGAATGCCCGCCGCCGCCTGGTAGATGGGCACGGTTCCGACGGGCGCCGTTGATTCCCGCATTACGGCCTTGCGCATTGCGGCAAGATCGCCCCCGGTGGATAGATCCATCACGGTGTCCGCCCCGGCCCGCAATGCCGCCAGGAGCTTTTCGATCTCCGCTCCGGCGTCGGCGTTGTCCTTCGAGGTGCCGATATTCGCGTTGACCTTCGTCTTCAATCCCCTGCCGATGGCAAGCGGGAGTATTCCGGAATGGCTCCTGTTGCGCAGGACTATGATCGTCCCGTCCTCGATGCCCCGGCGGACGGCCTCCGGATCGACGTTCTCCCGCTCGGCCGAGAGCTTCATCTCTTCCGTAATTTTTCCTGCACGAGCCTGTTCGATCTGCGTCATATGATCACCCCGGCGTCAGGCGTCGGGATCCGGGAAGAATACTTTTCGACAGCAATCCTTCCTGGGACCTGCTAATGCCTGACGCCCAATGCCCAACGCCTACTTTGAATTTATAATCAGTTCCGCGGCCCGTTTTCCGGATAAAAGCATTCCGCCGAAGATCGGTCCCATCCTCGGCCCTCCGAAGGCGGCGTTTGCGGACATGCCCGCGACATAAACGCCGGGACAGATCTCGCGCGTATTGTCGATCGTTACCTTCTCCGCCTTTTCCGCCCAGAGGGACCGCTCGCCGAGAAGCTTGCCCGTTTCCGTATTGAGCCGCACGTCCGCCTTCCTCTCGATTACCCGCAGAACCTCCGTATCATGGCCCGTCGCGTCGATAACGTTTCCCGCCCTGATCGAAAGCGGATCCACGTGCAGTCCGGTCATCTCAACGGGGGACCAGGTGATCACAAGCCCGACGATCCTTCCCTCCCGGATAACGACGTCTTCAACCGTGATGCAGTTGAAAACGACCGCCCCCGCGCGCACCGCCTGCGAACAGATCGTGGATACCGACTCGATCGCATCGGCCGTATAATACCCCTTCTTGTATTCGGACGTCCGGATTCCGAACATGTCGAGGATCGGCTTGGCCTCTTTCTGGACGACGATTTCGTTGAACATCATGCCGCCTCCCCACATGCCGCCGCCGATGCTCAGCTTGCGTTCAAATATGGCGACCTTTTTCCCCGCCTTGGCCAGGAAATAAGATGCGACCAATCCCGCCGGACCGCCCCCCACCACGGCAACGTCCACTTCCAAATGATCCATCAGTTTCCGGAAAAAACGGTCGATGATGGCTCTGGTAATCGTAACTTCATTCAATGGCATATTCCCCTCCCCGCAAAACGGCGTCATGCAAGACGGCCGGCGATTTTGATTATCTTGGCGACGACCTCTTCAGGATCTCTTCCCAGCACCCGGACCATCGGCTCCTTCCCGACGTCTCCCCTGTCGAAAATGACGTCCGGAATCGATCCGCGCCGGGCCAGAACATAGTCCGTGCCCCATTCAAGGGAGGAACCTTCCCGCCGCTTCACCTCTTCCGGTTCATCTGCGCGGCTGAAAGAATCCGTGTCAAGCCCCAGATCCCTGCAGGCGGCGATTATTTCTTCCGAAAAACGGATGTTCATGGCGGCCCGGTATTCCGGGCGGAAGCGCATAACCGTCAAAATGATCCTTGCGATGTGACTTGAGGCGCCGAAAGCGGGTTCGCGAAAAGTAAAAACATCTGCGCCCATCCGGATGATCCTGCCCGGCACCGCCGCGACTTCCGAAGGAATCGTCGCCCCCGGGAGAGCATAGCCGAGGTTCGATTGGACTTCCGGAATTATTCTTCCGCAGTGTTCCGATTTCAGCCTCTCCACTGCGGAAGAGAGCGCCCGGATGCAGTCGTGTCCTTCCGCCTTCCGTATAAGCGCCGCAAGGGGATTTGTGGGGCCGTGGCCCGATCCTACGCGGATGGAATTCCGTATCGCCGTCGTGATGAAGGTCTTCGCGCGGGCAACCGCGTCTTCCGCCCGGAGTCCGTCCGCAAGAAAAAATGCCAGCGCGGCGGAAAACGTGCATCCCGTCCCGTGGGTGTCGCGCGTTTCAATCCTCTCCGCGGCGAATTCCCGGAACCGTTCGCCGTCGTACAGCACATCCAGCGCGCCGCCCTCGAGATGGCCGCCTTTTACCACGACGTGGCGCGCGCCCATTTTCTGTATCGCCGCGGCGGCCGTTTTCATTTCCCGGGGGGATGAGATCCTCAGACCCGAAAGGACTTCAGCTTCGGGTATATTCGGCGTTACCATGAAGGCGATCGGGATGAGCTCCCGGACGAGCGCTTCTATCGCATCCTCTTCAATAAGTCGGGCGCCTCCTTTGGCGACCATCACCGGATCAACCACGAGGAGTTCGATCCCGTACTGGCGGATTTTCCGCGCCGCGGTCCGGATCACCCCGGAAGCCGCCAGCATGCCCGTTTTCGCCGCGTCAACTCCGATGTCGGAGGCGACGGAATCAAACTGGAGCTCCACAAATTCCTCCGGTACCGGATAGACACCCTGCACGCCGGCCGTATTCTGCGCCGTCAGCGCAGTTATGACGCTCATGCCGTACCCGCCCAGCGCAGCGATCGCCTTCAGGTCCGCCTGAATCCCCGCTCCGCCCCCGGAATCCGACCCCGCGATTGTCAATATTCTTTTCATAATACCTTCGGTGAAAAAATCATGGGTCATGGGTTATGGGTAATGAGAGAAGAATGACAGCCTATAACCCATTACCAATCACCTGAATTGAAAATAAAAAGGCCGCATCCCGACCCGGATGTGGCCCTCAGTTCAGAATATGAGCCGCTCCCTACGCTGGCATTACCCAGGTCAGGTTCAAGGGGTATTATCTCAGCCCCATATGCTGTGAGGGCACCCCCGCTGATATATAGGCTAAATAAAGGATTTCGAGAAGTTTATCAAGAGTTATCTGAAGGCAGGGAAAACAGCCGGGCGGCATTCTCCGAAGTGCGTCGCCCGATCTCTTCCGGCGTCAGCCCGCGTATGGAAGCGACCGCTTCCGCCGTGATTGCTACATAGGCGGGCTCGTTTCTCTTCCCGCGGTGCGGCTGCGGCGTAAGATAGGGGGCATCCGTCTCGATCAGGAGACAATCCAGCGGCGCTTTCTTTACTACTTCCCGCAGCCTTTCCGATTTCGGATACGTCACCGTTCCGGGGATGGAGAGATAAAAACCAAGGTCAAGGCACTTCTTCGCCATTTCATAATCGCCGGAAAAACAGTGAAAAACCCCTTTCCGGACGTCCGGGTTTTTTTCCAGGATCGACAGGACCTGTGTATGCGCTTCCCGGTCGTGAATGATGACCGGAAGCTTCATCTCTCCGGCGATATCGAGCTGTTCCTCAAAACGGTACATCTGGATTTTTCGGGGGGAGAGATCCCGGAAGAAATCAAGGCCGATTTCGCCCCATGCAACCACTTTGGAGTGGCCGCACAATCTTTTCAACTCGTCGTAATCGGCGGGACGGATGCGGCCGGCCCCGTGGGGGTGAATGCCGACGGCGGCAAACACATCCGGATTTTTCTCCGCCAGGGCTACAGCTTTACGGCAGTCGCGCAGGGTGGTCCCGACTGTCAGGATTCTTCCGATCCCGGCGGATCGGGCGCGGGAGAGGACCTGTTCCCGGTCCGCATCGAAGTCCTTCATTTCCAGGTGACAGTGGGAGTCGGTAAGCATTTTAAATACAAGTTTCAGGTTTCAGGTCTCAGGTTTCGGGTTTAGAAGACCTGAAACCAGACAACCGAAACCGGATGCCTCTTTATTCAGTCAGAAGTTATTTCTTCAGCGTATTCTGAAACGTCCGGCAGGTCGCGCAGATATTTTCTCAAATCCTCTTCCGACAGCTCGCCGCCCATAATCTTCTTTTCGATGATCCTCTTGTCCGTCTCGCCGGTGTAAGTCTTCCCTTTCATGAAAAGCCTCCAAAAAATATTTAACCCCTAATACACCAAAGGGGTGGAACGTACAAGCCTCTTCAAAGACAGTTCACAGTACCATAATTAAAAAAACTCTGAAACTTGAACTGAGAACTGCGAACCGTAAACTGTGAACTTCTATTCTTTAAGCCTGGGATCCAGCGTATCCCGTATCCCTTCGCCTAAAAGGTTATAGCCGAGAACGGTGAACAGAATCGCCAGCCCCGGAAAGAGCGAGAGCCACCAGGCGATGTCGATATTGTCTTTCCCGTCCGTGAGAATATTTCCCCAGCTCGCCATCGGCGGCTGGACCCCGATGCCGAGAAAACTCAGGGCCGACTCGGTGAGGATGGCCCCGGCGACTCCGAATGTGGCGGCGACGAGAAGCGACGCCATGGCGTTCGGCAGTATGTGCACGAAGATCACCCTCAGGTCGCCGGCTCCAATCGCCTTTGCCGCCAGGACGAAATCGCGCTCCTTGAGCGTGATAAAATCGGCGCGGACCAGGCGTGTGACCCCCATCCAGCCCGTCAATCCGATGATTATCATGATATTCCAGATGGAGGGCTCGAGAAACGCGATCACGGCGAGAATAAGGAACAAAGTCGGGAAGCAGAGCATGATGTCCACCGACCGCATGACCAGCGGGTCGAGCCACCGCCCGTAATAGCCCGAGAGCGCGCCCAGCACCGTCCCGATAAGGATGGCGATGCCGGTCGAGACGAACCCGACCATGAGCGATATGCGGGACCCCCAGATCATCCGGCTGAAGATGTCCCGCCCGAGCTGGTCCGTTCCGAACCAATGGGCGGCGGAGGGAGGGGCGAGTATCCGGTCGAGGTGAATTTCCGTAGGCTCGTACGGCGCCAGCAGGGGCGCAAAAACGGCTGTAAAGAAAAGTCCGAAAACGAGCAGGCTTCCGGCCACGGCCATTCTGTTTTTCAGGAATTTTTTCCAGAGATCGGATTGCATCGTGTGTTCATGCCCCCCTCAGGAAATCCTTATCCTCGGATCGGCCAGGGCATATGAGATATCCGCGATCAGGTTCCCCAGCAGCGTCAGCACGGCGCCGATCACGAGTATCCCCATGATCACCGGATAGTCCCGCGCCATGACCGAGCCGTAGAAGAGCTGCCCCATTCCGGGGATAACGAAAATGGACTCGAATATCACGCTTCCCCCGATAAGTTCCGGGACGGAAAGGCCGAGGATCGTAATAACGGGGAGCATGGCGTTCCTCAGGGCGTGCTTGAAAATGACCGTCCTTTCGCTGAGCCCTTTCGCCCGGGCGGTTGTGATGTAGTCCTGCCGGATCACCTCCAGCATGTTGGAGCGCATGTAGCGCGACAGCCCGGCGAGCCCGCTGAAGGCAAGCAGGAACACGGGAAGAATCAGATGGCTGACCAGATCAAGGAACGCCCTTGCGGGAGGAAGATACTCGGCGTTGAGGGAGCGTATTCCGGAAATGGGAAGCCATCCCAGCCAGCTTCCGAAGAGGATCATCAGCAGGAGGCCCAGCCAGAAAGAGGGGATGGAATACCCGACGAAAACGAAAAGGCCCGCGAGTCGGTCGAAAAGGGAATTCTGCCGCACCGCGGACAGAATTCCGATCGGGATCGCGACCGACATGATCAGGGCGATCGAAAGGACGTTCAGAGTGATCGTGATCGGGATCCTCTCGAGGATTTTATCGGCGACCGGCCGGTGGTCCTGGGAAAAGGAAATTCCCATGTCGAGCCGGACCAGCCTCCCCACCCAGAGGAGATATTGCTGGTACAGCGGCTTGTCCAGATCGTACATGGCCCGCAGCCGCTCTTTGGCCTCTGCGGACGCCCTGGGATTCATCTGTGTCTGGAGATCGGTGGGCGAGCCGGGGGCGATGTGGATAACCGCGAAGCAGATAATCGTGATCCCGATCAGAAGCGGGATCATGAACGCCAGCCGGCGCAGGATATAACGGATCAATCCGCCCTCCTCATCAGCATCTTCCGATGCAGGTGTAAACGAAACCGCGCTCCTTCATTTCCGCCGGATCGTACTGGTTTCTGCCGTCAAAGAGCACCGGAGATTTCATGAGTTTCTTCATCCGGTTGAAGTCCGGATTCCGGAAGAGATGCCACTCGGTGGCCAGAGCCAGGAAATCCGAGCCTTCCAGCGCTTCGTAGGGATTGTTGAAATACCGGACCCGGGGGTCTTCGCCGAGAACACTTTTCGCGTTTTGAGCGGCCTCGGGATCATACGTCCGTATATTCGCCCCGTGCGCGAGCAGGGCGCGGATTATTTCTATTGCGGGGGACTCCCTCACATCATCCGTGTTCGGCTTGAAGGCAAGCCCCCAGACCGCCCCGGTCTTGCCCGCGACGGTTCCCTTATCCGAATAATATGCGATAATCTTGTCCGCCATGATCCTGCGCTGGCGGATATTGACCTCTTCCACGGATTTCAGGATCCTCGTATCGTATTCGCAATTCCCGGCCGTGCTGATCAAGGCCCGCACGTCCTTGGGGAAGCACGACCCGCCGTAACCGATTCCCGGATAGATGAAGCTGTACCCGATCCGCCGGTCCGAGCCGATTCCCAATCTTACCTTCGAAATGTCCGCTCCGACCCGCTCGCAGATATTTGCCATTTCGTTCATGAACGAGATGCGGGTCGCGAGCATGGCGTTGGCGGCGTATTTGGTCAACTCGGCGCTCCGGACGTCCATTACTATCATCTTTTCCCTGTCCATGGCGAACGGGGCGTAAATTTCCTTCATCAGTTCGGCTGTTCTTGGATTATCGGTGCCGATGATCACCCGGTCGGGCTTCATGAAATCGTTAATCGAGTCGCCCTCTTTCATGAATTCCGGGTTGGAGACGACGTCGAACTCTATATGGAGGTTTCTTTTTTTCAGTTCGCCGCGGATGGTTTCCCTGACCTGGTCGGCGGTTCCCACGGGAACGGTTGATTTGTTGATGATGATTTTGTACTCGGTCATGGTTTCCCCGATTCCGGAAGCCACGTCCAGCACGTGCTTCAGGTCGGCCGCCCCGTTTTCATCCGGAGGAGTGCCTACGGCGATGAACAGAAAGAGGGATTTGTCGACCGCGTCCGCGAGCTCAGTCGTGAATACGAGCCGCCCGTCTTCCCTGTTCTTTTTCACGAACGTCTCCAGGCCGGGCTCGAAGATCGGAACGATCCCGCGGTTGAGCTCGTCGATCTTCTTTTCGTCAATATCCACGCAAGTAACGTCGTTTCCCATGTGGGCGAAACATGCGGCCGCGACCAGCCCCACGTAGCCGGTCCCTATGATGCCTATCTTCATTCCCCCTCTCCTTTCGACGTCCCGTCGACGAGGCCCATGTTAATCAGGTTATCGAGCGTTTTCCAGAGGTGCTCTTCCGTATGCGGTTCAACCGTGATTATCGGCTCTATTCCGTTGTCTCTGATCCAGGCGAAGAGGCGGGCGAACGGGAAAGTGCCGTGCCCGACCGGCAGATGCTGGTCCTTCGTTCCGTCGTTATCGTGCAGATGGACCTGACCCATCCTCTTCCCCAGTACGAGCAGCCACTCGTCTATGGCCTTTTTTGAAAATGCGTTATAGTGTCCCGTATCCAGGCAGAAGCAGACCCGGCGCGGATCCAGTCTGTCCAGCAGGGCCTTTATCTGCAGCGGGTCGGTCTCATAAACGTTTTCAAGGGATATCACCGCCCCCGATTCCTCCGCCGCGTCGAGGAGCCCGCTCCAGGTCAATAAGCTGTTTTCGAGCCAGCAATCTTCACTGGACACGTAATACCTCTCGTCGAAGGCGGGATGGCAGACAATGGTCTTCGGCCTAAAGTGGACCGCCAGATCGAATACCTGCTTCAGGCGCTCCACGGTTACCTGCCGGATTCTGGGGTCCACCGCTCCGGGCCTCAGGTCCATGAAGGGGGCGTGAAGAGTTACCGAAACGCCCGCGTCGCGGACGAATGCGGCGGTCTCCAGGAATACCCTTTCCGGATACCGGTCTAGAACGGCTCCGCTGAATCCGATTTCGGGATTGATTCCCCTCTCCGCAATAAACGGCAGGTATTTTTCGTAGAGCTGGTCGAAAGGGATGTGCACCTGGATCTGATTCAGGATCTTCTTCATTGTAAATAAATAACGTATCATAACGGCGTCTATTTCACAATAGCCGCGGGCTTCCTGCGGACATGCCCGCGTCCGGATCCCCGGATTGCATCCGGCGGCGAGCTCATCCGGGGCAGGCGAGCGGATCATATTCAGGCATTTTCTCCGGGGATTCGGAGACTCTCCGAAACCCTGCTCCGGTGAATCTCCAATTGACAGGGATATTAATTTCATTTAGAAATTATGAAAATCCATGCCAAGGAGGTCCGAGATTCCCAGAAAAATAAGTTCCAGAAAGCTGGTGCTGCTGAGTGCGAATGCGGCATTGGAAAAAAAAGCCACCAACCTGATCATACTAAACGTTAAAGAGATGTCTTCGCTCGCGGATTACTTCGTTATATGCAGCGGAAACTCCGACCGCCAGGTTCAGGCCATCTCATCCGCGATTGAGGAGGTTCTGAAGAAAGCGGGGCGCCTCCCCATCGGCGTAGAAGGAGAACGGGCAGCCAAGTGGGTGCTCATGGATTACGGAGACGTCATCTTCCATATCTTTTATGAGCCGGTGCGCAGCTTTTACGATATCGAGAGATTGTGGACGGACGTTCCGCGGATGGAAGTGGGCGAGGACGTCTCAGAAATCTCTTCGCTTCGCAAAGGAATGTGATTGAAGGAAATTATCCATGACTTTGCGGATCTTGTCTTTCCTCCCCGCTGCGCGGGATGCGGCGAAATCAGAGCGGACGGGGATATCCCGTTCTGTGAAAACTGCTGCTCGGGCGTTTGCCTGATCCGATCTCCTCTGTGCGCCTGCTGCGGAATCCCGTTTGCCCCGGGGCAGCAGGATCATTTGTGCGGGGACTGCCTTTTGGAAAAGCCGCCCTTCGACAAGGCGCGAGCGGTAGGAGTTTACGAGTCCGCCCTGCACGAAGCGGTGCGCCGCTTCAAGTATGCGGGCAACCTTGCGGCAGGTCATGTCCTGGGCCGGTGGATGGCCCTGTACGATTTTCCCGATTTCAGCCCGGGCGGATGCTCCGTCATCGTCCCGGTGCCCCTTCATCTGAACCGGCTCAGGGAGCGCGGTTTCAACCAGTCGCTGGTCCTGGCGCAGCAGATATCGAAAGTTCATTCCGTCCCGCTCGATTTCCGCTGCCTCGGCCGGTTGAGGGACACGGTTTCCCAGACCGGACTGGGGAGAAATGAGAGGATGACGAATATCAGAGGCTCATTCAGGGTGAGAAGCGCCGGGGCGGTAGAGGGCCGGAAGGTTCTTCTCGTGGATGACGTTCTGACGACCGGGAGCACCGCGGGTGAATGCGCGCGGGTCCTCCTTGGAGCGGGAGCCGTATCGGTTGACTTGGTGACGCTGGCGAGGACGGCGTAAGCGATCTTTCCAGTAAAGGGGCTAAAGGCTAAAGGACGAAGGGCGATAGCAAAAAACTGGAAAGAGAATTCCAGCTCAGATATTCTTCAGTTCAGGCATTTTTTGCCTTCAGCCGTTTGCCTTTAGCCCTTTGCCGTGAGGAGTGGAAGATGGAAGGAAAAATTCGGACAAGAGAGGAACTGAAGAAGGAAATCGATGCGCTCCGGCGGGCCGGAAAGAAAATAGTATTCACGAACGGCTGCTTCGATCTTCTGCACTGGGGACATACGACATATCTGCGGGAGGCAAAAAAGCTCGGCGATGTTCTCGTGCTCGGCCTGAACAGTGACGCATCCGTCCGGGCAATCAAAGGGGACAAGCGGCCGCTCACCCCGGAACGGGAGCGCGCGGAAGTGATGGCCTCCCTGGAATCGGTGGATTTTGTGACCGTCTTCGGGGAGGAGACGCCGCGTGAATTAATCGAGTACCTTCGGCCCGATATCCTTGTCAAAGGCGGCGATTGGGCCCCCGGGGCCGTCGCCGGAGGAGATTCCGTCCGCAAGAGGGGAGGCGAGGTGGTCATCATTCCCCTGGTGGAAAATTCCTCAACTTCGCGCATAATAGAAAAGATCCTGAAAATTCATGAAAAATAGGCCCGTTCGGCCGGATAATCATGGATTTCAGGCTGTTTTTTTATTTACAAAAAATGATTTTTTTTGTATTTATTATATTTACCCAAAAAGAATTTACATTCATCAGAGGTGTGTTTCGTCTATGAAGCCCGAAAAACTCGAAATTTTCAAAAATCTTCTCAATCAGCGGATCGACGACCTCCTTAACGAGGCCAGCAAGACTGTTTCCGACATGACTGATGAGAAAGAAAATTTCCCCGATCCGAACGACAGGGCCAGTCTCGAATCGGAGAGGAATTTCGAGCTTCGGATCAGGGATCGGGAACGCAAGCTGATTCGCAAAATGCAGGAAGCGATTCAGAGGATAGAGAACGGAACGTTCGGCATCTGCGACCGCTGCGGCGGTCAGATCTCCGAGAAGCGCCTGATGGCCCGTCCCGTCACCACTCTCTGCATTGAGTGCAAAACCAAAGAGGAAAGACTGGAAAAACAGCGGGGCGAATAAGCCCTGACCTTTCCCTGCCTCCGTTTTCCATTAGCGGCAAATCCCTCCTTCAGCAGGTCGAAATGTTTATCCTTGTAGCATTCAATATTCCTGCGGGCCATGCCTACACATACTCCGTCCCCTCCGGGCTGGCCGGGAAAGTAGAGATAGGCTGCAGGGTTCTTGCCCCTCTCGGCAAAAGAAAAGCAGTAGGCTTCGTGATTTCCGAAGAAGGCGACCCGGAGAGGGGAGAAATCAAGGATATCTTGTCGGTAATTGACCCGGAGCCCCTGTTCGGGAAAGAGGAGCTTCTCCTGTATTCCTGGGCCGCCGATTACTACCTGTACCCCCTTGGCAAGTTAATAAAAGAGATCGTTCCCGGCCAGGTCCGGCCGGACGTCCTGATCAGTCGCGCAAAGGCAGGCGGGCCTGAGGAATTGTCTTCCCTTCCGGAGATCCAGCAGAAAATCATCATGATCCTGAATTCGGGGCGGAAGGCGCTCCCCGCGCGCATCCTGGAGAAAAGGCTGGGGGAAAGAGCTAACAGGCATCTCCATTCCCTCCAGCGCAGCGGATGGATACGGCTTGAGGAGACGGTGCGGGAGGGACCCGGGCCCGGCAGGGAGAAGTATGTCAGCGCGGCCGGGGCGGAAGCGGTCAGGATAACCAGGAACGAAAGGAGATTCCTCGATCTTCTTGAAGAGCGCGGGACCTGCCGCCTTTCATCTCTCAGGGAAGCCATGCCTCAGTCGGTCCGGATAGCCCGCGCCCTGGAGAAGAAAGGGGTAATAAGTATATCGGAGCGCGAGGCTCCCAGGAAACACGGGCAGGACAGCCTCTCGCCGCCGGCGGGAGCACCGGCGGTCCTGACTTCCGAGCAGGTTTCCGCCCTGGCGGAGATAGCAGGCGGAATATCCTCCGGCGGGTTCAAGGCCTGCATCCTCCATGGGGTAACCGGAAGCGGCAAAACGGAGGTCTATCTGCAGGCGGCCGCCCACGCCCTGGCCCGTAAAGGCGGCGTTCTGTTCCTGGTCCCCGAAATAGCCCTGACCCCGCAGCTTCTGGGCCGCATTCAAAACCGTTTCGATCCGGGCCGGATTGCGGTAATGCACAGCGGAATACCCGAGGCGGCCAGGGCCGACCAGTGGAGGCGCATACAGAAGGGGGAACTGGACATCGTTGTGGGAGCGAGGTCGGCCGTTTTTGCGCCGGTCAGGCGGTTGAGGCTGATCATCGTAGACGAGGAGCATGATTCCTCCTACAAGCAGGAGGACCGAATGCGCTATAACGCCCGCGACCTCGCCGTCGTCAGGGCGGCGCAGACCTCGTCCGTAGTTGTCCTCGGGTCGGCGACGCCTTCCGTGCAAACTCTGCATAACGTCGGTTCCGGCAAATACTCCCGCCTGGAGCTCTCCAAGAGAATTGAGGAGAGGCCGCTGCCCGAGGTACAGGTCGTCGACATGAAGGGGGAGCGGGACCATGCGGGAAGGGTCCCGATATTTTCCCGCGCGCTCGACGCCTCCATACGGGAAGCGCTTGCCCGGGGGAAACAGTCTCTTCTCTTTCTCAACCGCCGGGGTTCGCACCCGCACGTCTTTTGCTGCGAATGCGGCCATGTCCTCCGTTGCTCGCATTGCTCCGTAACGCTGACCCATCACGCCGATTCCGGCCTGCTTGTCTGTCATTATTGCGGCTTCTCCATGAAGGCCCTGCCTGTCTGTCCGGGCTGCGGCGGGACCCGCATCGGTACGCACGGCTTTGGAACCGAGCGGCTTGAGAAGGAGACCGCGGCCAGATTTCCGGAGGCGAGAATCGCCCGGATGGACAGCGACACGGTCGCGCGCGCGGGATCTCAGGCGGGGATTTTGAAGAAACTGGACCGCGGAGAGATCGATGTTCTGATTGGAACGCAGATGATCGCCAAGGGCCACGACTTTCCGAATGTGATACTGGTCGGAGTAGTTTCAGCCGATCTTTCCCTGAATATCCCGGATTTCCGCGCCGCCGAGCGGACGTTTCAGATCCTGATGCAGGTGGCGGGGAGGAGCGGACGGGGCGATACGCCGGGAAAAGTCGTAATCCAGACCTTCAATCCGGACCATTACGCGATAAAGGCGGCGGAAATACACGATCATGCCGGTTTTTACGAGCGCGAACTGTCCGTGCGGAAGCCGCTGCTTTACCCGCCCTTTTCGAGGCTGGTTTCCCTTGAAATCGCCGGTCCGCAGGAGGATCGGGTCAGGGATGCCGCCCGGAAGATGGGCGAGGAAGCGAAGCTGCTCTTATCGAAGGGAATCCGGGACATTGAAATACTGGGACCCGCGGAGGCGCCCGTATCCAGAATAAAGGGGAAATATCGGTGGCGCCTTCTCCTGAAAGGGGGCGACCGCAGCCGGCTGCGAGAAGCCGCGCGCAGGCTTGCCGGGTCATGTCCGGAAAAAGTAAGGATAGATGTGGATCCGTTGAATTTCATGTAAAACGTAAAGCGTAAGGTGTAAAGTGTAAGGTGTTTTTATCAGTGAGCGGACTGGTTTTGATACTCCTTACTCCTTACGCTTCACACCTGACGAGAGTAAAATGAAAAAGCCAAGCATACTGTTCATGGGCACGCCTGATTTTGCCGTGCCTTCCCTGGAGGCGCTGGTTGACAGCGGGTATCCTCTCGTTGCCGCCGTGACCCAGCCGGACAGGCCGAAGGGCAGGGGAAGAAAGGAGGAGCCCCCGCCGGTGAAAACCGCCGCCGAGCGGCTCGGCGTTCCCGTTCTTCAGCCCCTGCTAATACGCGACCGCGAGTTTCTCGACGACTTCGAGCAACTTTCGCCCGATATGGTCGTTCTGGCCGCGTTCGGGCAGATCCTGCCGAAAACGATTATCGAACAGCCTCCATTCGGCTGCCTGAACGTACATCCTTCTCTCCTTCCGAAATTTCGGGGAGCGGCGCCGATCAACTGGACCCTGATCAGCGGTGAGACAAGGACGGGCGTTTCAATCATTCGCATGACCGAGCAGGTCGACGCCGGAGACATACTTCTTCAGGAGGAGATCGAAATAGGGCCGGAGGAAACAGCGGGCGAGATCCATGACCGGCTGGCGGCCCTCGGCGCGCGCCTGATCGTCGAAGCAGTTGAGGGAGTCATCGGCGGTACTGTTGCTCCCGTGAAACAGGATGACTCCCGGGCGAGCTTCGCCCCCAAGCTGTCGCGCGAAAACGGACATATAGACTGGGGATCTGATTTCCGGGAAATTGTGAACCTGGTGCGCGGGCTCTCTCCTTCACCCGGCGCCTGGTCGGTTCTCGGCGGGCGGGTCCTGAAAATTTATCGCGCCTGGGGGTCCCCTTCACCCGGAAAAGAGTTCCGGCCGGGCGAAATTGCCGGCGCGGACGAGGAGGGGCTGAAAGTCGCTGCAAAGAACGGGCTGGTCATTCTGAAGGACCTTCAGTTCGAGGGGAAGAAGAGAATGTCCGCAACCGAATTCATCAGGGGATTCAGAATCAAGCCCGGCATGGCTCTCGAGTAATTATGAATATCGGCCCGCGGGGGACAGCTGTCGAAATCCTGAACGAAGTAGACCGGGGCGCTTTTGCGGAACCCCTTCTTGACCGGAGCCTTTCCGGGGGAAAATCCATGGGGCCGCGCGACCGCGGCCTTCTCACCATGCTCGTTTACGGCACGCTGCGGATGAGGGGCAGGCTGGACTGGAACCTGCGCCGGCATTACCGGGCGGATTACGACGCCATGGAAACCGGCATCCGGAACATTCTGCGGATCGGAGCGTATCAGGCAATGTTCATGGACAGAGTTCCGGATTACGCCGTCGTGAGCGAATCGGTCGAGACGGCCCGGCGAATGTTTCCCGGCAGGGAAGGCCTGGTCAACGGAGTAATGAGAGGGTTCCTGAGGGGAAAAGGACGACAGCAATATCCCGATCCCGAAAATGAACCTGCAGCCCACATTTCAGCTTTCTATTCCCACCCGCTCTGGCTGGTGGAGAAGTGGATAGAGCGGTACGGCGTATCCGAAACACGCGCCCTGTGCGAAGCCGATAACGGCATCCCCCCTTGTACGGTGCGGGTGAACCGGCTCAGGGCGGAAAGGAAGCCGCTTGCGGACAAACTCCGCTCCGCGGGGATGAGGGTTTTCTTCACGCCGGTATCCCCGGACGGGCTTATTCTCGAAGACGCGGAAATCCCCCTCCGGGAAAGCAGCTTTGTCCGAACCGGTTCCATCCAGGTTCAGGACGAGGCCTCCCAGATGATCTCCGTCCTGACGAATCCTCCCCGGGGGGGGAGAGTCCTCGATCTCTGTTCGGGTATCGGAGGCAAGACCGCGCACCTCGCCGAGATCATGGGCAATGAAGGCGAAATTGCCGCTGCAGACATAAACAGGGGGAAACTGAATTCGCTTCGCAGGATCGCGGGAAGGCTCGGAATTTCAATTGTGAAGACGTTCGTCCGGGACGCTGCGCAGGATTTGGGCTCGTCTTTTCACGGCGGCTTCGATCGCGTTCTGGTGGATGCCCCCTGTTCCGGAACGGGAACGCTGAGGAGAAATCCGGAAATCAAATGGCGGCTGCGCCCCGAAGATATTCCGGGGCTTCAATCACTCCAGACGGAGATACTGGGGAGGGCGGCGCTTTATCCTCGAAAAGGAGGTCTCCTCGTCTACAGCACTTGCAGCCTCCTGTCCGAAGAGAATGAAGATGTCGTGAGCACGTTTCTTTCCCGCAACGGCTCTTACCGCCCCGTCGCGCCGCATCATGAGGCAACCGCGGGCCTGATCGGTCCCGACCTCTTATTCCGGACATTTCCCCACCGCGGCGGAATGGACGGATTCTTCGCGGCGGTGATGGAAAGAATAAACTGATTTTGCGGGAAAGGCGGGAAAAGCATTTGTTAGGGTCAATGCATTAAAACAACGGCGGAAGTGACGCGGCAATTGACTTTTTCAGGCAAAAGTAATATTAACTCCGGGCATTTAGGGGTAATCATGGAAAAACAAGGGAAAGCAGGTCTGCTCATCAGGCAGCTCCAGGTCGGCCGGATGGCCATCTTTGCCTATATCGTCGGGGATAAAAATTCGGGCGAGGCGCTCCTTATCGACCCCGCTGCCGAAACAGATCGGATTCTGGCAGAGTGCGCGAAGAACGGGCTGAGCGTGAAGTATATCGTAAACACGCACGGACACGTAGACCACATTTCCGGCAATGCCGATGTGAAGCAGAAGACCGGCGCCGGTATCGTCGTTCACGAAAAAGATGCCGATATGCTGACGTCCACGCCCGGAATGATCCTTAAAATGTTCGGGGCGAAAGCCTCTCCTCCCGCGGATTTGACTGTGAAAGACGGCGATTCGATTTCGGCCGGCGGCATATCGCTTCAGGTCCTCCATACTCCGGGACACACTCCCGGGGGCATGTGCCTTTACACGCCGGGATATGTGTTCACAGGGGATACCCTTTTCGTGGGCGGGGTGGGCAGGACGGATCTGCCCGGAGGCTCCTGGAGGGTCCTCTCCGATTCCATCCGGACCAAACTGCTCGTACTTCCCGAGACGACAGTGGTTCTGCCGGGGCACAATTACGGCTACAGCGCGCAGTCGACGATCGGAAAGGAAAAGGCCGGAAATCAATTCCTGAAATAGAGGCACGAGGCTAAAGGCACAAGGCGAAAGGCGGGCCTGAAGAGCTGGACGAACCATAAGAGGTAAATAAACCGGACTGTTTTTATGTGGCCCTTTGCCCTTTGCCCTTAACCCTTAAGGAGGATTCATGCAGACCATTTTCAGCACGGATCTGAAAGGACTCAAGCCCTTCAGCCGGGGCAAGGTCAGGGACAACTACGAGACGGACGGATTTCTTCTCATGGTTGCCACCGACCGGATCTCCGCGTTCGATATCGTGATGCCGAATCCGATACCGGGGAAAGGAAGGATCCTCACCCGGCTCTCCGCGGTCTGGTTCCGCCGGATTCAGGGAATAGTCGGACATCACCTCGTTTCAACCGACGTTCGGGATTTTCCGAAGGAATGCCTTCCCTACAGGGACGTTCTTGAAGGCAGAACGATGCTGGTAAAGAAAACGAAGCCTCTCCCGGTGGAGTGCATCATCCGCGGGTACCTGGCCGGCTCGGGGTGGAAAGACTATAAGGCGAGCGGTGCGATATCCGGAGTCCGGTTACCCCCCGGTCTCAGGGAATCATCGCGGCTGCCGGAGCCTATCTTCACGCCGACAACAAAGGGCGCGGAGGGTGAGCATGACATGCCGATCACCAGGAAAGACGTGGAGGACATGATCGGTTCCGAACTGACCGCCCGCATGATCGATATCGGATTTAAGATTTACAATTTTGCCGCGGCGGCCGCGGAGAAAAACGGAATCATCATCGCCGATACGAAAATGGAATTCGGCATCCGGGAAGGGGAGCTTCTGGTAATAGACGAGCTGCTGACCCCGGACTCGTCCCGATTCTGGCCCAGGGATGAATACGCGGAGGGGCGCCCCCAGAAAAGTTTCGATAAGCAGTACCTGAGGGATTATCTGATTTCCATATCGTGGAATCAGAAACCGCCCGCGCCCGATCTTCCCCCCGAAGTGATTCTCCGAACCAGAGAGAAGTACGAAGAGGCGCTTTCCCGCCTTGGCGGCGACTCCTGAAGGCCACCCTTGCACGGTTATTCCCTTAAGATAAGCCTGCGATTGAACGCGGCAGCCGGATGGATTTTTGCGGAGCCGTCATTGACAAAAATCGGAGGGTAATTATTTTAATGTCGCGCTGAGAGCGCCAGGGCGGGGGTGTGTCCATTAAAGTACCGGATTACAAAGGAAAACAGAAACTTCTCTACATACAGGAGACGTCGTCCCCAGAGCTTGTAAGGATCGGGGAAGAATGCCTTAAAGAAGAAAAGATTGCAGACGCAATCGATTTTTTCGGGAAGGCGCAGAACAAAAGCGGACTGGAAAAAATAGCGGAAGCTCTCATCGACCAGGGCGACCTGATGTTATTCCTGCATTGTTTGAAAGCGCTGGGCCGGGAAGGCTCGGTGCAGGAATGGGACCGAATCGGCCGCAGGGCTTTGGAACTGGAAAAGTATTCTTTTGCTTTCCATGCCTTCGGACTGGCCGGGAACGCCGCCATGGTTGAAGAGACCCGGCGCAAGATGGAAAGGGATCGGCAATCCTGATGACAAAGAGGGATTATTACGAAATACTTGGAGTTTCAAGGAACGCATCGGAAGAGGAGATCAAGAAAAGCTACCGCAAGCTTGCAATGAGGCACCATCCGGATCGAAACCCGGGCAGCAAGGATGCTGAAGAAAAATTCAAGGAGGCATCCGAGGCGTATGAAGTTCTGAGAGACCCTGAAAAGAGGGAGCTCTATGATAATTACGGCCATGAGGGGCTGAGCGGAGCGGGTTTCAGGGGGTTTTCCGGATTCGAGGATATCTTTTCAAGCTTCGGGGATATTTTCGAAGATGTATTCGGCTTCACCGGAACCCGGCATTCCCGCAGGACAGTTAGAGCGGGAGCGGATCTGCGGTATGACCTCACGATCAACCTCATGGAGTCTGCTTTCGGGACCTCAAAGGAAATCGAAGTCGAGAAATTCGAGATCTGCGGGGAATGCCGCGGGAGCGGGGCGGAGCCGGGGACCTCTCCGGAAATATGCCCCCGTTGCCGCGGATCGGGTCAGGTGACACAGTCCAGCGGATTCTTCACGATCAGCACAACGTGTCCGCAATGCCGCGGTTCGGGCAGAATCATTAAAAAGCCCTGCAGGGTCTGCCATGGGGCCGGCCGCGTGCGTGCAAAGAAGAAGGTTCAGCTGAAAATCCCGCCGGGTGTGGAGACCGGATCGCGGCTGCGGCTCAGGGGCGAAGGGGAAGAGGGCCAGCCGGGGGCTCCCAGCGGCGACCTGTACGTTTTCATTCACGTACAGGAGCACGAATTCTTTAAGCGGGATGGAGACGATATTTATTGCCAGATACCGATCTCGATAACGCAGGCAGTCCTGGGCGGGAGCGTGGAGGTGCCGACGCTGGAGGGCCAGGAACAGCTGAAGATCCCGAGAGGGACTCAGAGCGGGAAGGTTTTCCGCTTCAAGGGCAAGGGAATTCCGCATCTGCGGGGATACGGCCGGGGGGATCAGGTGGTCCAGGCGATCGTCAAGGTTCCGACCCATATAACAAAGAAGCAGGAAGAACTTCTCAAGGAGTTCGCTAAAATAAGCGGGGAATAGGTTATCGGTGGGTATTGGGTATTAGGTATTGGGATGAACCCTGAACATAAGATCTGTTGCCCATTACCCAATACCCATAACCTATGGCCCCAAATAAAAAAGCCGGCTGGGTGCCAGCCGGCTTTTTTTTATGATTTGATGGGTATCTTTTTCGACTCCGGCTCCTTGCCGGTTTTAGGAATGTTGATGGTGAGAACTCCCTTCTCGAACTTCGCTTCGGCCTTGTCCGCATCTATTCCCTCGGGGAGGGTGACGGCCCGGCGGAAAGATCCGAATCTGCGCTCGACCCGGTAATAATTCCCCTCCTTTTCCTCTTTCTCCTCTTTCTTTTCCCCCTTGAGTACGAGGGCATCCCCGGTGAGCGTGACTTCTATATCCTTCTCGTCGAGTCCGGGAAGCTCCGCGGAGACCTTGATCTCTTCATCTGTTTCCTTCACGTCGAGCGAGGGGGAGAAGACTTGCCGGCCCCAGGGCTCGGCCAACTTAGCGACATCCGATGAAAAGAAATCGTCCATGAGGCGGTTCATTTCCCGCTGAAAACTCAGGAACGGCCATTCGCCCTCCCTTTTCGCCGGAAGGCCGCCTCTCATCCTTCTCTGAATAAGATCTCTCAACGGCATTTTTCTACCTCCTTTTCTATTTCAGGCAAATCTAAGACGCCCTCACTTCGATCTTCTTCGGCTTCATCGGTTCCGTTTTGGGGAGCACGAGTTTAAGCACCCCGTTGGAAACCGAGGCCTCAATCTTCTCCCGGTCGATAGCTTCCGAAACTGTGAAAGCGCGCTCGTAATCCCCGATCCCGTATTCTGCAAACGAGAGATCGTAACCCTTGTAATGCTCCACCTCCACCGATCCGCCTATTGTCAGGACGTTCTTCTCCAGGGTGATATTGACGGATTTCTCGTCAACCCCGGGCATATCGGCGAAAACAATGATCGCATCTTTCTTTTCCACAATATCCACATTGGGCAGATACACCCTTTTATGCCTGGTCCGCTCGGCATCCACCGGCGCTTCCGTTTTCTGGGCCTGAACATCTTTCCGTTCGATATCCATATGACACCCCCTATGCCGATTTTATCTGGATCTTCTTGGGCTTGTCCGCTTCCGCCCGGGGGAGCTCTATTTTCAGGACTCCCTTTTCATAGTTGGCGTTGACTCTGCCCGATTCGATCTGAAAGGGAAGTTTGAGGGATCTGGCAAAACTCCCGTATGCCCTCTCCTGCCGGTGATACGTTTCGGCTTCCTTCAATTCCTCCGCAGTGCGGACCCCTTTCAGTTTGAGCGTGTCGCCGACAACGGAAATATCGATCTGTTTTGGGTCAATGCCCGGCATCTCGGCTGTGATCAACGCGTCATTTTCGCTGATCCAAACATTCATGGCCGGGAAGTCCTGCGAATAGGGAACGGTGATCCCGGAAAAAAGACGATCCATTTCCTGTTGGAGCCTCTGCATATCATGCCAGGGACTCCGACCTCTTTGAAGTCTCCCGATCTCTGGCCACCACATATGTGAACCTCCTTGTTTATTTCTGGGCCTTAAATTAGTAATCAAAAATTTCTTGTCAAGGATCAAGCAGGATCGGGTACCCTGTTCACAGTTGCCGAGAGGTGCTCTTTATGAAAATCATATAACCGGATTTTCCGGTTGACTGATCCCTGAGATTTGAACTACTTTTCGGCAACTCTGGATTCTGAGCTGCGAACTGTGGACTCCTGAACTGTGAGCTGCAAACTGGGAACTGGGAACTGATGATCATGCCCGAAAAGATCCGGAGCAGGATGGAGAACGCCTGGTGCATGTACGACTGGGCCAATTCCGCCTTCACCACGACAATCATCGCCGCCGTATTCCCCTATTATTATGTCTCAGTGGCGGGGAAGAGCCTCGATCCCAATGTCGCCACCGCCTATTGGGGCTATACGAATACCTTCGCCATGCTCCTGACCGCCGTCACGGCGCCCGTGCTCGGAGCGATAGCGGACAGGTCCGGTTCAAGAAAGAAGTTCCTCGCCGCCTTGGCCGGGATCGGAATGATGTTTTCGGGGCTGCTCGCGCTTGTCGGACCGGGCGACTGGATCCTGGCATCCGCCCTCTTCATCTGCGGGCTCATCGGGTGGTCGGGGGCAAACGTTTTCTACGATTCACTTCTCCCCCATGTAGCGGCGCAGGGGCGGATAGATACGGTCTCCAGCCGGGGATTTGCGCTGGGATATCTCGGGGGAGGGCTGCTGCTGGCATTGAATCTGGTCATGATTCAGCCGGGCCTGCTCGGACTCGAGAGCTTTCCCGGCATCCCGGACGCGCAGTGGGGAGCGCGCGTGTCGTTCATCAGCGTGGCCGTCTGGTGGGCGGTTTTCTCGGCGCCGCTGCTTGCCCGTGTTCCCGAGCCGCCGGTCAGGACCGGCGATTACGATCGGTTAAACCCCATGCGATCGGGTTTCCGCAGGGTAACCCGGACCATCAGAGAAGCGCGCCGGCATCCGGACATACTTCTCTTCCTGACGGCATACTGGCTCTACAACGACGGAATAGCCTCCGTTATCGTCATGGCAGTCGCCTTCGGACACGAGATCGGGATAAGCCAGGGACACCTTATCGGCGCAATTCTCGCCGTGCAGTTTGTTGGCGTGCCGTTCGCGATTCTTTTCGGCCGGCTCTCTGGATGGATAGGCGCCAAAAGATCGATCATGGTCGGTCTGGGGATTTATTGCCTGATCGTCACGGGAGGATATTTCATGACCAGCCCCCTGCATTTCTGGATTCTCGCCCTCCTTGTCGCCACCGCGCAGGGAGGAACCCAGGCGCTGAGCAGGTCCCTTTTCGCCCGAATGGCCCCGGAAAAAAGAGCGGCTGAATTCTTCGGTTTTTATGACGTCAGCGCCAAATTTGCCAGTATCATGGGTCCATTCCTCTTTTCGACCGTCGCCATTTTGACCGGTTCCAGCAGGAACGGCATTCTGGCGCTCCTGGCGCTTTTTGTCCTGGGCGGAGGCCTGCTTTCCGCAGTAAATGTGGAGAGGGGCGCGCGCGCAACATCGGACCCCGGCCGCAATGAGATTTGACACTGTCCTGCAGGCGTGCAATTATCGGCTTCAGGTTTCAATTTTCAGGTCTCAACTTGTTTTTGGAGGCTTGAGACTTGGACCTGGTACCGAGTTCCGCAACCTGAGACCTGGAACTGAGACTTGAAACTCCTTAATCAGAAACTGATCCTGGCCTCGGCATCGCCCCGAAGAAAAGAGCTTTTCGACCTGCTTGAACTTGAGTATTCGGTCGTGCCGAGCGGGGTTAAAGAGGAGTTCCTGCCGGGCATGTCCGCACGCGACCACGCGCTCGGACATGCCAGGTCGAAAGCCGTTTCGGTGTCCGCCAGGTTCCCTCTCAGCTGGGTGGTAGGAGCGGATACGATCGTCGTTGTGGACGGAAAACCTCTCGGCAAGCCGAGGAGCCGGGAAGAAGCCGTGAAGATGTTGAAAGAGCTGAGCGGAAAAACCCACAACGTGATTACCGGCTATGCCGTCGCCCGGGAAGGCCGGATAGCAGCCGACGGCGCCGTCAGCTCGGAAGTGGTATTCCGGGCCATTCCGGACGAGGAGATGGAGTGGTACGTGTCCACCGGAGAACCCTTCGATAAGGCGGGCGGTTATGCCGTCCAGGGGGCCGGCGCATTTTTAATTGAGGAAATCCGCGGCTCTTATACTAATGTGATCGGGCTCCCGCTGAGCGAAGTGATAGGAGTCCTGAAAAGCCTCGGGGTCATCAGGTTCGAGGCCGGCGGGTAGTTGCTTTTCGCTTTTCACTTTTTACTCTTTACTTTCTCACCGAAAGGGAGTTGGAGAGTGCGCGATTCCGTGAGCAGGGAAATAGAGGAGGTCCGGGAAATAATAGCAGAAACGGCATCGCGGGCCGGGAGGGATCCGTCCGATGTGAAGTTGATGGCGGTCACCAAATCCGTCGATGACGAGAGAATAATGGAGGCGATCGAGGCCGGCGTGGACATGATCGGGGAAAATTATGTCCAGGAAGCAAAGAGGAAGATAGAGAAGATGGGCCGCAAAGCGCCCTGGCATATGATCGGTCATCTTCAGACCAATAAGGCAAAGTACGCGGTCAGGCTCTTCGATCTCGTCCATTCGGTCAACAGGATAGGTCTCGCGCAGGAACTGGCCAGGCGGTCCAGCCAGGCGGGCCTTGTTTCCCGGGTCCTGATCGAAGTCAACCTGAGCGGCGAGCCGACAAAGAGCGGGGCTCCCCCCGACCAGGCGCTTTCCCTGATACGGGAATGCTCCCGGATTCCGGGCCTTTCAATACAAGGGCTGATGACCATGGCCCCCTGGTCGGACAACCCGGAAGACGCCCGGCCAATTTTTCGGGGCTTAAGGCAATTGCGGGACAGAATCAGCGGCGAAAAGATCGAGGGGATCTCGATGAAAGAGCTTTCGATGGGAATGTCTGACGATTTTCAGGTCGCCATAGAAGAGGGGGCGACCATCGTGCGCATCGGACGAAGACTGTTTGGGGAAAGGCAAAAATAAAGTTCAGAGTTCGGAGTTCAGTGTTATCTTCAGGGGGCTCCTTGTCTTCTTGAGACTAAACACTGAACTCGGAACTCGGAACTGTTTTTATGCCCGCCCGACCGGTTCCAGATTGCGGATCAGGGAGTCCTTCTTTTTCATGTCGAGGGCGAACATTTTGTTTTTCAGCGCCTCGATCATATAGGTTATTTTAGAAATAATCAGCCCTCGGATCATAAAACTGATCGCGAACGACTGCGAATCGGACAGGTTTGCGGTATCCAGAACTTCCAGTGTTTCCCGGATCACCGGAGTGATTCGGCGGTTGATTTCCTCCTGGTTCTCCGTAAGTTTTCCGTCCTTCGACGCCCCCCAGACTGCCGGGACAATGTAAGTAATAGGTTCAGCCAGAAGGATGTCCTTATGCGCCAGGAAAACATCGTTGGCCGTTTTGTCGAGGAGGGGCCCGATAATCCTGGACAACCTGGTTATATCTTCATTGGGTTTTTTCCCGGAAAAAATTTTTTTCAGCAGGCTCATTTCTGTTCCCCCGATTGCCCGACCTTTATTTAATGAAACAATACTGACAATAAGCTTGGACCGGGATCTGCACAGGCAGGAAAAGCGGATAAGACGTTAACACATTATAATATTTTCAGGAATGCTTCCACAATTATTTTATCGAATTGCTTGTCGACGTTCCTCTCCAGCTCCTCTACCGCCTCTCCGGTTTTCATCGCCCTCCTGTAGGGCCGGTTGTTGGTCATCGCATCAAAAGAGTCGACGACGGTCAGAATTCGCGCATTCAGGGGAATTTCGCACCCGGCAAGACCGTCAGGATAGCCCCTTCCGTCCCATCGTTCGTGATGGGACCTGATTATCCTGGATTCCTGTTCGAAAAGCAGAACGGGCTTCAGGATCATTTCGCCCGTGGCGCAGTGGCCCTTAATGACGGAGAATTCATCTTCCGAAAGCCCGTCCTTCTTGAGCAGGATCTGGTCGGGGACGGAAATCTTGCCGATGTCGTGAAGCATGCCGGCAATTTTCAGAGACTCGATATCGTGCTGGGGAATCCCAATGACCTTCGCGGTCCTGACCGCCAGATCCGTAACCCGGATGGAATGTTCTTCCGTATAATAATCCCGGGCCTGAATGGAAGCCGCCAGGGAATAGAACGTATCCATGATGCTCGAATACGTGCTTTCGTACAGGATCTTGTTCTCCAGGTTGAGGGAAGCCCTCCGGGTGAGACTCTGGATAAAATTGAGGTCCTTCTGGGTGAACTCTATGCCGTTTCTCTTTCTCGACAGCGTCATTACGCCGAATGCCGTATTTCTGATTTTCAGGGGAACGCAGATAAGAGAATTGACCATCTGGGTATGGCCGTGCGTATTCATCAATATGGGCTCTTTTTTCCGGACCGCCTCGCGGAAAACCGAATTCAGCGAGGGGAGGATCACATGAGAGTAAAGTTCATGTATGGAGCTTTTGACCACTTTGGGTTCGAAGCGGTCGTTTCCCGCGTCATAGAGAAGAATGGCGCAGCTCTCGCCGTTTACCAGCTTGAGAGCGAGATCCACCATGTCTTCGAATACCTGCTCGTTGCCCTCCCTTATGCTTTCTATCCTGTCGTAAATGTAGCTTTTTTTGGAGAGCTCGGAGATTTTGTCCCTCAGCCGGAGAGAGTCTATCCGATCCCTCTTCAGGTCGTCGCTCAGCATCTTCTTTTCCCGCAGGTAAAGGTTTACCTTGTAAAGGAGCTCATCGATGTTGAAGGGCTTGGCGATGAAATCGGCCGCTCCCGTCTTGATCGCGGATACGGAAAGATCAAGCGTGGGGAAGCCGGTGATGAGGATCATGTGAATGGCCGGGTTGATCTTCATGATCTCGTTCAGCAGATCGATCCCGCTCATGCCCGGCATTTTGATATCGCTGATAATGAGATCGCAGGGGTGATTCTGGAAGATTTCCAGGGCCTCTATGCCGTTCTCGGCCTCGAATACGGGTGAGATTTTTGAGTCCTGGAGGGCATCGATGATCATGGACCGTGTGGATTCATCGTCATCCACGACAAGGACCGTTCCGCTATCAGAAAGAGAGAATTCCTTTTCCCTGATCATCCGAGAAGAAACCATCTGAGTATCCGAATGCCGATTTCCAGCTGGCGCAGCCTGGAGCGGGCGGAGAGGGGTTTGAGGAATTATTCCGACTTCCCTTTCAGAATAATATCCAGGAGACTGTATGAAATCTTCTTGTAAGCCCGTTCCATCCGTTCCTGCTCGGTGGAAAGCGATACAATGTCATTGTACTTGCTTCCCTGAGCAGTTTCGCCCTGGGATACCTCCCTTGGTTTTACCTTATTCTGTTTGCTGTAGGCCTGCAGAATACTGTTGACCTGATAGGGCGAAATTGTCATGGGCAGACTCTCATCATGGACTTCGGTCTATCAAACTAATCGGCATCGGGAGGGAAAACTTTAGAAAAAACGGCAAAAGACAAATGGCGAAAGTCAAAAGGCTGAAGGTCGGCGCTGCGTTTTCTTTATTTCTCTTGAGCCTTTAGCTCTATATTTTGTTTGACTATTAATTTTTTTTTGTTATTAAATGATCGCGGTTCAAGGCGGAATCATAGTTTATTCAGGTCATTGCCGAAGGCTGATTATGAGACGAGCCAGGATTCTCATCGCGGAAGACGATGAACTGAACCGTGAGAATCTGAGAGAGCTTCTGGAAACAGGAGGTTACGATGTCCGGGCGGTTGAGGACGGCCAGGCAGCCATGGCGGCCGTTCTTGAGGAAAAATATGATCTGATCATCACAGATCTGAAAATGCCCAATGTCGACGGCCTCAAACTCCTGAAGTACGCCATCGATCTCAATCCCGAAAGCACCGTAATCATGGTGACCGGCTACGGCAGCGTGGACACCGCGGTGGAAGCCATGAAATTCGGCGCTTTCGATTACATCACCAAGCCGCTGAAAGACGATCTCGTCAAACTCACCGTTGAACGCGCCCTTTCGTTCGCCCGCCTCAAAGAAGAAAACACCTCTCTGAAAGGGCAGCTCCGTCGCAAATACGATTTCGGGAACATGATCGGCTACAGCGACAATATGAAGCAGATTTTCGACACCATCGAGAAAGTTGCCGCTTCGGACAGCACCGTCATTATCTACGGCGAAAGCGGCACCGGCAAAGAGCTGGTGGCCAAGGCGATACATTTCAACAGCGAGCGCAGCAATTACCCGCTTGTCGCGGTTAATTGCGGAGCTATCCCCGAGGAGCTCCTCGAGAGCGAGCTGTTCGGCCACGAGAAGGGGGCCTTTACGGGCGCGACCAGGAGCCGGATGGGCCGCTTTGAACTGGCGCACGGGGGCACGATTTTCCTCGACGAAATAGGAGACATGAGCCCTGCCCTCCAGGTCAAGGTTCTCCGGGTGCTCCAGGAGAAGCAGTTCGAAAGGATCGGAGGAGTCAAGACGATCCAAGTCGACGTCCGGATCATTGCCGCGACAAATCAGGATCTGGAGCAGGCCATTACCGAGAAGAGATTCCGGGAGGATCTGTTTTACCGGCTGAACGTCATTCCCATCCATCTGCCGCCGCTGCGCGAGAGGAAAGTCGATATTCCGATCCTGGCCAATCATTTCCTGAATAAATTCTGCAAAATGAAAAGGAGATCGGAAAAAAGGATCAGTCCGGAATGCATGAATCTCCTGATCAGGTATGCATGGCCGGGGAATGTCCGCGAGCTCGAGAACCTCATCGAAATGCTCGTGGTAATGAAAGAAGATGATGAAATCGGAGGCGGGGACCTTCCCGGGAAAATTCTGAATGCCGATTCAAGGGATTATCCCCATCAGATAGAATTGCCCGTGGAGGGTCTGAATTTTAATGATTTGGTGGACAAGTTCGAGCGCGATCTCCTCTCCAAGGCCTTGCTCAGGACGGGAGGAGCAAAGAAGAAAGCTGCGGAGCTCCTGAACCTGAACCGGACCACTTTCGTCGAAAAACTGAAGAGATTCAAAATAAACTGATTTTCCACCGAGTACCCGAAATCCCGGGTGCTTGTCAAATATTTGTCGCCTCCCCCCTGTTTTTGACTCGGTTCACTCCGCTGTAAAAAGTGAAAAGTAAAATTGGAAAGTTATTTTCCATGAATTTCTAAGGATTAATCCCGCTTTTCGTCTTTGACGCTTTACTTTTCACTGTCAAACTCCCGGCCCCATCCCCCTTTTCCCTACTGGTATATATATTGCTTTGGATCAAAAAAACTCAGAACAACCTCTTATTGCGCGAAAGGGTCGGAACAGAGACCGGTTCGGTAACTATGCGAAAACTAACCCTGGTTGTCGTTGCCCTGCTTATCTCATTTTTACTGATGCAGGACGGAGCTCACGCCGCGAGAAAGAGCAGGCAGCAATTCCAGATTCAGGTATCGTCGTATAAAGACGAGCGGACGGCCAGAGAGCATGCCGGCAGTCTTAGAGAACTGGGCTATCCCGCCCGGTACGAGAAAATAGCAATTCGCGGAAAGGGGAACTGGTACAGAGTCTATATCGGAAAGTATCCCGACCGCGCGGTCGCCGCCGCTGCCGCGAAGAGGCTCAAAGCGTCCGGAATGCTGGAGAGTTTCTCGGTGCTGGAGGCGTCCCCCCAAACGGAAATCTCCGCCCGGAAAAAGGGCGCCGTCCGGCAGGCTTCCTCCGCCGCTGCTGAAAAAAAACGCGCGGTCAAGGTCGCACAGGAAGGGGCAAAACCCGCCCCCGAACCGAAAGAAGAGGAAACCCGCCCCGCCCAGCCGGCGCAGAAGGAGAAACCTGAGCAAGTCTCCCAACCTGCGCCCCCGGCGAAAGCCGCCGCCTCGACTCCGGCCGAGCCGGAATCGGAAAGCCAGTCCCGCATTTCGCTTTATAACTCCGCCCTGGCCGATTTCCAGCAGGAGAAATACCGGTCCGCCCTGGAGAAATTCAGCGCAGCGATGCGCGAGGACCTTGAGCCGGACAAGAAAGTGGCTGCCTATCGCAGGATGGCGGATTGCCGCTATTTTATCGGCCATAAGGAAGCGGACAATCAGGAGCTGCTCGCCGCCGTGGACATGTTCAAGGAGATACTGCAGAAGTACCCCGAGGGCTTCGACAACATGCAGGCTCTGAATAAGCTGGCAAGAAGCTATGTATTCCTGAAATTCTATTACGAGGCCAAGAGGGAGTTTCAGACCCTGTATACGCGATATCCCGACTCGCCCCATGCCGAAGAGGCCCTTTTCATGGCGGGAGACATGTCCGTCAGAACGAGAAATTTCACCGAGGCCGCAGAAAAGTTCAAAGAATACGTCTCAAGATATCCCAAGGGAAAGTTTATCAAGCAGGCCTATTTCGGCGCCGCGGACGCCTGCGCGCAACTGCAGCAGGACGAGCAGGCGGGAGTGTTTTACCGCGAGGCGCTGTCGCGCTGGACGATCGACGAGATACCGAAGGAATCCGTCCTGAATCTGGGTTACTACTACTTCCGCGTCCGGCATTACGGAAGCGCAGCGGATGTCTTCTTCCTGTACCTGAATCTGTATCCGGACGACGAGGGCATTCGGGAAGTCTATTTCACCATAGCCCGTTCGTTTCTCGAAATGGAACAGTACGGGATCGCCGTCAAGTTTCTCAGCCTTCTCATGGAGAGATATCCGGACAGCCGGGAGGCGCTGGAAGGGTCCATCGTCATGGCCAATATCGGCGTGAAAAAACCCGGTTTGAAAATGCCCGACCTGGCGGGAGTAAGAAATTACCGGGATCCGATCAGCGCCTATAACGAGCTCCTTGCGAAACCGAACGCGGGCGAGCTGGTGGAGGGACTGCTGCTGCAGAAGTCATACGCCCTGTTTAAAACAGGCCGGTACGAGGATGCTTTCAATACGAATGTTCTGCTGGTCCGGGCTTTCCCCCGAGGAAGGTACAGGGAGGAAGGCATCCGCAGCCTGATCTCCGTGTCGAACCATCTTGTCCATTCCTACCATTCCCGCGCGGATTATCTCCCGATCGCGAGGATCTATTTCCAGGCGTATGACGCGGCCCTGGCCAAAAGCGAAGACCGTCAGGCGTTATATAAAATCGGGGACAGCCTGAAACGCACGGGACTCCTGTTCGACGCCAAGCGGGTTTTTGATCATCTCCTTTCGTCCGCTTCCGAAGACCGCAATTCCGTTCTCCTGGCCATGGCCGAGGTCGATTTCCTGCGGGGCAAATACGATGATGCGGAAAGAGGGGCCGGCGATCTTTCTCCCAGAGTGCCGGAAACCGGAGGGGCGGTCTTTGCGGCCCTGCAGAAGCTGAAGGGCGATCTCCTGACGCACAGGGGAGCCTATCCCCAGGCGGCCTCGGAATACGCCAAAGCCGTAAAGAGCGCGGAAGGCGACGCGCTGCTGAAGTGGAGCTACGCGAAAGCCCTCAAGGAGTCGGATGCATGCGCAGCTGCGATACCCGAACTGCGGCAGGTGCTGGCCCTCTGCGCAAAGGACAAGGAAAAATATCCCGCGGTCGTTCGGGCCGAATGGCAGAGGGCGCTTGCGCAGTGTCTCCTCAAGGAGCGCGATTATCCCGGGGCGATCGCGATGTATCGAGGCGCAGCGGCCGGCGCGGGGAGCAGCGAGAGCCTCTGGGCCCTTTTCGATACGGCCAAGGCTTACCATCGGATGAAGAACCAGGCCATGGCGGACAAGACCTTCGCCGAGATGAAGGGACAGGGCGGGGAGGAATTCTGGTCCAACCTGGCCGACTATTATCTGAGGGAGGAAGGCTGGAACGCGAAATACGGAAAATACTTGAAGCATCCGGAGGGCGGGAGATGAATCCTGCTTCAAAATCGGAAGATCTCCAGAGGTCGTTCAGGGATTTCAACAGCGCGGCGGAGCGCATCCAGAGCGCTTTTTCCAGCCTGGAGCATAAATTTGCGAAAATCAACCGCGAGCTTGAGGAGAAAAACCGGGAGCTGAAAAAAACAGTTTCCGAAAAAGAAGAGGTGCAGAGCTATCTCCAGAACATCATCGAGAGCCTGTCCACCGGGGTTATTGTCACCGACCTGGAGGGCCGGATCACCATCCTTAACGGGTGCGCGGAGGCCTTCTGCGGCGTTCCGCACGCATCAGCGGCGGGAAGGCCGGTCGAGGAGCTGTTTCGGGGAATGCGTGCAAAATCTCCCAAGGGCGTCCTCGATGTCCGCCTGCTCACGGGGGAAGCGCCGCGCAGGATCCGCCTGGGCGAGAGGATCGTCGAACTCTTCGGATCCCTGGTGCGGGGCAACGGCGGCGAAGTGATCGGGCGCATTTATATCCTGCGGGACGTGACTCGTATGGAAAAACTGGAGGAAATGGCCAAACGGACGGAGAAACTGGCTGCGATGGGGGAGATGGCCGCCAATATCGCCCACGAGATCAGAAACCCGCTCGGGAGCATCGAGCTCTTCGCCTCCCTGGTCAGGAAGGATATCAAGGACAAGAAGAATCAGGACAGGCTCATGCAGGTCATCGCCTCCGTAAAAAACGTGGACAACAGGATCTCCAATCTTCTCCTGTTCGCCCGCAGGCGCAATCCGGTGATGCGAAGCATGCGCCTGCACAAAATCCTGGACGATGTCCTTCACTTCACGCGCCAGATAACCGAGAGGGACGGGATAACCCTCCGGGAGAATTTTTCCCCCTGCGATCCGCTCGTCCGGGGGGACGCGGAAATGCTCAAGCAGGTTTTTCTCAACATTATCCTGAACGCGCTGCAGTCGATGCCGGAAGGCGGCCGGCTCACGATCTCCACCGTTCAGCGGGAAGCGGGAACCGTGGAGATCAGCTTCGGCGATACGGGGGCGGGAATTCCGGAGGAGAACCTCGGAAAGATTTTCGACCCGCTGTTCAGTACGCGCGAAAGGGGCGCCGGGCTCGGACTGGCCATCGTCCACAATCTTGTCGATTTGCACGGCGGAGCCATTGAAGTGGAAAGCGGCCCGGAAGGGACCGTCTTCACCGTTTCCCTGCCCGCGATCCGCAGGCAGCGGGGCAAATAAAAATGCGAGAGGGTCTGATGATTACGAGGTCCAGAAGGGGGTTGCAGAAGGGCACGAATCCGGAGGGATACCTCTGGGTGCTGTGGGTGTTTTGGGTGCTCGGCGTCCTTTTGTCGCTGTGTGAGTTTTTCAGGAACATTTAGGGAAATATGAAACCGATTCTGATCGTGGACGACGAGCCCTCCATGAGGATGGCCCTGTCGGAATCGCTGGTCTGCTGCGGGTACGAAGTCGACACCGCCTCCGACGGAACGGATGCCCTGCGCAAGATCGGCAGAAGCAGATACGAGCTCGTGATCACCGACATGAGAATGCCCGGGGCGAGCGGGATGGAAGTCCTGCGGGGCGTAAAGAATAACTCGCCGGAAACCAGGGTAATCGTGATCACGGCTTACGGAACGGTCAACACGGCGGTTGAGGCAATGAAAGAAGGGGCCTCTGACTTCATCATGAAGCCCTTCTCCCTGGAGGACCTGGAGCTTGTGGTGAAAAACGTCATCACGGGAGTTCAGCCTGAGCCGGAAAGGGAAACCGGCGAGGCGGTCGCCGTCAAGGAGATAATTACCCGGGACAAGCAGATGCTTTCGCTGCTTGAGACGCTGAAGGCCGTATCCAGGAGCAAATCTACGGTGCTGATCCAGGGCGAGAGCGGCACAGGCAAAGAGCTCGTGGCGCGTTTCGTCCACCGGCACAGCAACAGGTCCCGTATGCCGTTCGTGGCCATCAATTGCGCGGCGGTCCCCCATAACCTGCTCGAAAGCGAAATGTTCGGGTACGAGAAAGGGGCTTTCACCGGGGCCGCGCAGCGGCGGGTCGGAAAATTCGAACTGGCCGACGGGGGAACCCTGCTTCTGGACGAGATAAGCGAAATGGACATCCAGCTTCAGGCCAAGCTCCTGAGAGCAATACAGGAGTCCGAGATTGACCGGCTGGGCGGGAAGGGTCCCGTTGCCGTGGACGTGCGGATCATTGCCACAACCAATGCGGACCTGAAAAAGGAGATACAGGAAAAGAGATTCCGGGAGGACCTTTATTACAGGCTGAACGTCATTCCGGTCAGGATCCCGCCCCTGCGCGAGAGGATAAGCGATGTCGGCCCGCTGGCGGAATTCTTCCTGGATAAACACAGCAGGGTCAACCAGCGGAAGAAACCGGCGCTGAAAGAAGAGGTCCTGGAAAGAATGAAGGGATACCACTGGCCGGGCAATGTGCGTGAGCTGGAGAATGCAATCGAGCGCGCCGTGCTCATGTGCGCGGGCGGTGAGATCAATCCGGACCTGCCGTTTTCGGAAGAGGGCGGACCGCAGCCGGAGGAGACCGGGGGGGGACGGGAAAGCGGCGAAGAAGCCTCGGCCGCCGGGACTCTGCGGGATATGGAAAAAAGGCTCATCTGCGACACCCTTCGCCAGGTGCAGGGAAACAAGACGCAAGCGTCAAAAATCCTGGGCATCAGCGTCAGGACAATGCGGAACAAGCTGAATGAGTACAGGATGGAATAAAATAGTTCAGAGTTCAGGGCCGAAACCGGTGCAGACAGGTAAATGCCCGGAATAAGTCCATTCTGTGCCGGGATGGGAGGAAAATTTTTCCCGCTTACAAAGAGCAACGGGTTCAATTACCGGTTGGGGAAGGCAAAAGAGGGTTTCCCGGGCATGGTATATGGATTGCATGGAAATCTTTGGGAAACCGGAAACCAGAACCTGAAACCTGAAACCTGAGACTTGAGACTTAAGATTATGGAAGCCCTGTTCAATAAGACGTTTCAATTCCTTTCGAAAGTCCTCGACTACCGGTCGGAACGGCACAAGCTGATCACGACCAATGTCGCCAATCTGGAGACGCCCGACTACACAGCCAGGGAGCTTGCCTTTCCTGAGGAACTCAGGAGGGCTGCGGGGGGAAGCAGGAAGCTGGCGCTCGCCAAGACGCACGACGGACACCTTCCCGCCGATATCATGAAGCCCGGCGCGATCTCGCACAAAATCGTCTCGACGGGAGAGAGGCCGGACATAGACAAGGAAATGATGAATGTCGCGGAAAATAACCTGATGTTCAATATGACCGTCGAGCTCCTGGCGAGAAAATTCAGGGGACTCAACAATGCTCTGAAGGAGACGAGATAATGGATTTCATGGTCAATTTCAGAATCTGCGCTTCGGGCCTCGCGGCGCAGAGGCACAAGATGAGCATTATTTCCACCAACCTCTCCAACGCCCAGACTACGCGCACGATGGAAGGAGGTCCTTACAAGAAGAAAATCCTCCTGCTCACGACGACTCCGGTCGAAGGCGCCTTCAAGGAGAAACTGAGGGACGCCCTGCGGGCCGTCAAGGTGCGCGGCGTTGTCGAAGACAATCAGGGCATGAAGAGGATTTACGACCCGGGGCATCCTGATGCGGACCCGGCGGGATTTGTCACCATGCCCAACGTCAATGTCGTGACGGAAATGGCGGACATGATCCTCGCCAACCGCACGTACGAGGCGTGTGTGACGGCCTTCGATTCGGCGAAGAGCATGGCGCTCAAGACCATCGATATCGGAAGATAACGCTTCGAAGCTGATGTGGAAAGGTTATTCAGGGGGAAAGCAAATGAACGATCTTGTTATCCGGGGGGGGGCGCTTCCGGCGCCGCGCCTGGACAAACCTGCGGCGACGGGAGAGGCAAAAGGCTTCGGAACGATGCTGACCGATGCCATCAAGGAGATAAATCAGCTCCAGATCGACGCGGACCAGGCGATCTCGAAAGTCCAGATTGACGAGGCGGGGAGCATTCACGAAGCCATGATCGCGCTTGAGAAGGCGGACGTTTCCTTCCGGGCCATAATGCAGGTCCGCAACAAAATTATAGAAGCTTATCAGGAAATCATGAGGATGCAGGTATAACAAGGCAAAGGGCGAAAGGCGAAAGGTAAAAGGTGCCGGCAGCGCTCCGTGTGCCTTTAGTTTTTTGCCCTCAGCCTTGTGCCCCTTTTCCAGCGGAGTTTTAATATGGACCCACGTCAGTTCCTGTTGCAGCTCTGGAAGGGTTTCAATACGCTTGCGCCCCAGCGCAAAATGACCATCCTGGCGGTCACCGCCGCTTCCATCATCGGCATGGGCCTCCTCGTGTTCATGGCCGGGCAACACGATTACAAGGTGCTCTTTTCCAATTTGTCTTCGGAGGACGCCGGCAATATCGTCGCGAAGCTCCAGGAGAAAAAGATACCGTACAAGGTCTCTGCATCCGGCGATTCGATCCTGGTGCCCCAGGAAAAAGTCTCCGAACTGCGGCTCGATCTGGCCGCGTCGGGCCTTCCCCAGGGGGGAGGAGTCGGCTTTGAAATCTTCGATACGAAAAGCCTGGGCGTCACTGAGTTCGTGCAGCAGCTCAACTACCAGCGGGCGCTCCAGGGCGAGTTGTCCCGCACCATCAACAGCCTGGACGAGATCCAGCAGAGCCGGGTCCATATAGTCATTCCCAAAAAATCCCTCTTCGCCGAAGAGCAGAAGAAGCCCACGGCATCGGTTATTCTCAAAATGAAGCCGGGCAGGAAGCTGAAAGGCCCTCAAATCGAGGGTATTGCCCGCCTGGTTTCCAGCAGCGTCGAGGGGCTCAGTCCTTCGGATGTAATGGTAGTGGACAGCACGGGGAAAGTGCTCTCAAAAATCCAGGATGAATCGAAGATGGCGAGGATGTCGACCTCCCAGATCGAACATCAGCGCAACATCGAGAAAGACATCACGAACCGGCTCCAGACCATGCTGGAGAAGGTAGTGGGAGAGGGAAATGCCGTCGTGCGGGTGTCGGCGGATCTCGATTTCCGGATCATGGAGAAAACAGAGGAAAGATATGATCCGGAAGCGCCGGTCGTCCGCAGCACCCAGCGCCAGAGCGAAAAATCTACGACTGCGGCGCCCGCCGCCCCCGCTCCGGCATCCAAGGAGCCGGTCTCCTCCGCAACGGGCATCAACGAAAAAACCGACGAAGTCATCAATTACGAAATCAATAAAGTCGTGAACAAGATGGTGATGCCGGTCGGGGAAATCAGGAAGCTCTCGATCGCCGTTCTGGTCGACGGCACTTATGTGAAGAACGACAAGGGCGTCGAAGAATACCAGCCGAGGTCGAAGAAGGAACTGGCCGATCTCGAAGACCTGGTCAAGAAATCCGCCGGATTCGATCCCAAGCGGGAGGATCAGGTCGTGGTCAACAATATCCCCTTCAAGAAAGTGGAAGCCGATGCCGATCTCGGCAAGGAAAGCTGGACGGAATCCGTCTCCGCATTCCTGCCCGTAATAAAATACCTGGTTCTTCTCGCCGTCGCCGTCGCATTCATCATGTTCTTCATGCGGCCGCTTATGCGCATGCTCCTCGTCAGGGGCCGCACGATTGAATTGCCGCGGGAAGTGCCGGCGGGAGCCGCCGGCGAGATAGAAGGGGCCGCCGTTCCGATGATCGGCGCGAGTGAGGGCAAGGCGTATCCCGAGGCGGATGTCGTCAAGCAGATGGCCAACACGGACGCGAGGAAATTTGCCGACCTCCTCAGAAACTGGATAAGGGAGTAAAAATGGATTCCCAGGAGAAAGCCGCCATCCTGCTCCTTTCCCTCGACGAAGACGTGGCCGCCCGGGTTATAAAGAATCTGACCGCCGAGGAAGTCGAGATTCTCGGCCGGTACATGGGGCGCATCGACTCCATGTCCATGGGCGAGGTGAATTCCGTAGCCAGGGAATTCTGCGATCTCGCCCGGACCAAGGGTAACATACTTTCCGTGACGGATGAATTCACGAAGAACATCTTTATCAAGGCCCTCGGCGAGACGAAGGCGCAGACGGTCCTGAGCATTATCGAAAAGGAGGGCCGCAGTTCCAGCTATAACCCGATCATAGAAAAACTGAAGGACATCGATCCCCAGATGTTGACCGATTTTACCAAAACCGAGCATCCCCAGACCATCGCGCTGATTCTCGCCCACCTCGATCCGCAGCAGGCGGCGGAAGTCCTGGAGAGCTTTTCCGTTGAAATGCAGTGCGAGGTCGCCAAGAGAATGGCGACCCTCAAGAGCGTGCCGAGCGAGCTCGTGGAAGAGATCGCCAGGACGCTCGAAAAGGAGATCACGGTCGGCAAGGTGAGCGGGAAAAAGGCCGGCGGCGCGCTGATGATGGCGGAGATCCTCAACAGGATGAGCCGCAACAGCGAGGGGACGATCATGCAGGCGCTCGACGAGGCCTTCCCGGGCATTGCCGCCGACATCCGCAGCCAGATGTTCACGTTCGAGGACGTCCTGAAACTCGACGACAGGAGCATGCAGGAGCTGCTGAGGGAAGTGAGCACGGAGGATCTGGCCAGGGCTCTCAAGATCGTAGATGAGGAAGACAGGGGTAAAGTGTTCAGGAACATGTCCAAGCGCGGCGCCGAGATGCTGAAGGAAGATATCGAGCTCATGCCGCCGACGCGCCTCTCCGAGATAGAAAAGAGCCAGATGGCGATCATTGAGATCACAAAGAGACTCGAGGCCGAGGGAAAGATATTCCTCGTCAGGAGCGAAGAGGAAGACAAACTTGTATGATAAATCCCAAATCCCAAGCACTAAATCCCAAACAAGCACCAATATCGAAATCCAAATGGTCGACAGTTGGATCGCGAAGCAGTGTTTGGGTATTTGAATTTAGATTTTCGAAATTGTTTGGGATTTGGAATTTGCAGTTTGGGATTTATTACACATGCTGATCAAGTCCGAACTGATTCAGATTATCGATACCCGCCAGGATTTCGAGCCGGCAGACAGAATCGCCGGGGGAGGGCCGGAGCCTCCCCGCCGGGAAGAACAGAACAAGGCGGAGAGGGAAAGACAGGCAGCCTTGAAGGAGGCGTACGAAAAAGGATTTGCAGAAGGAGTGAAGGCGGGGATCGAATCCGAGAAAGCAAGATCGGCGTCCGCCGTCGCGGCCTCCTCCACGGCGCTGCGGGAGCTCGCCACGCTCCGGAAGAAAACCCTGGAACGGGTGGAGCCGGAAATCCTCGACCTGGCGGTTTCCATCGCGGAAAAAATAATTCAACGCGAAGTGAGCGCCGGCCGGGACGTCTTTGTCGGCGTTCTGAAATCAGCGGTCCGGGACATATTGGACCGGGAAGGGATCAGGATCAAGTTGAACCCCAAGGACTACCAGTATGTGATGGAAGTCGACCCGAATATCCTGGAAGGGCTCGAGGGGATCAAGAATCCGGAATTCGAATCGGACGCCGGCATCAGGGAAGGGGGCGTGGTTGTCGAGACGCGTTTCGGAGAGGTCGACGCGCGCATTGAAAAACAGCTCGAAGAAGTCAGGTCCGCCATGCACCACAAGGTGATCCCATGAGCCATGCCGCCGGAGTGGAGATAGATTTCCGCAGGTATCACGAGATACTGAGGACCGTCAAGCCGATACGGGTCAGCGGGAAAGTGAGCCAGGTAATAGGCCTCATTGTCGAGGGGCACGGCCCGGGCGCTTCAATCGGAGAGGCATGCCACATTTATCCGCATGGGGCGGACGGAGTAATCAATGCCGAGGTGGTCGGATTCAAGAGCGGAAAAATACTTCTCATGCCGCTCGAGTCGGTTCGCGGCATCGGTCCCGGGTGCAGAATAGTCTCCCTGGGGAAGAAGGCGGAAGTCAAAGTCGGCAGGAGACTCCTGGGCAGGGTCATCGACGGCCTCGGTAATCCGATCGACAACAGGGGCCCGATAGAGCCGGATACCGAACACCCCATATACGCGGAGCCGATCAACCCCCTCGAAAGGGGGCGCATCATCGAACCGATGGATCTCGGCGTCCGGGTCGTCAACTCCGTTCTCACGTTCGGGAAAGGGCAGAGGATGGGCATATTCTCCGGCTCCGGCGTGGGGAAGAGCGTGCTGCTCGGGATGATGGCGAGGCATACCAAAGCCGACGTGAACGTAATCGGGCTCATCGGCGAGAGGGGTCGCGAGGTTCGGGAATTCCTGGAAAAAGACCTCGGCGAGGAGGGGCTCTCGCGCTCGGTGGTGGTCGTGGCGACTTCCGATACGCATCCCCTCATCCGCATGCGCGCTGCTTATGTGGCGACGTCCCTCTCGGAATTTTTTCGGGACATGGGGAAAGACGTTCTGCTCATGATCGATTCGCTCACCCGGTTCGCGATGGCCCAGCGGGAGGTCGGCCTCTCCGTGGGCGAGCCGCCGACGACGAAAGGCTATACGCCATCCGTGTTCAGCCTGCTCCCCAAGCTGCTCGAGCGGGTGGGGACGCTGGAGGGCCGGGGCAGCATCACGGGGATATATACGGTTCTGGTGGAAGGAGGAGATTTCGACGAGCCGATTGCGGATGCCGCGAGGTCGATCCTTGACGGCCATATCTGTCTTACCCGGGACCTTGCCGTCAAGAATCACTATCCGGCCGTCGATGTGCTGGGGAGCATCAGCAGGGTCATGCGCGACGTCGTCGATGAAGAGCACATCAGAAAGGCCAATGACATTCTGAATATCGTTGCGACCTACCGCAAAGCGGAGGATCTCATCAACATCGGCGCCTATGCGGAAGGGAGCAATCCGGAAATAGATTACGCCATAAAGATGATAGACCGGGTGAATGCCTTTTTCCGGCAGGATATCGCAGAAAAAGCGGGCTTCGCGGAAAGCAGGCAGGCGATGTTCGAACTCTTCAAGCAAGAGTAGTTCCTGGTTTCTCGTTTTAAGTTCAGGCAGCACTGAAACTGAAAACCAGAAACCAGAAACCTAAAAGCAGAAACCGGATTTATGTTCAAATTCGAGTTCCAGCAGGTACTGGATTTCCGGAAAAACGTGGAGGAAAGGCGCCTGATCGAGCATTCGGACCAGCAGAAAGAGGTGAAGAAAGAGAGGCTGGCGCTCGCGCAGCTCCGGAAAAAGAAGACGCAGTTGACGGCGCAGTTCCTCCGGATACAGGAAGAGGGGATGCAGGCGTCCGACGCCGCGCATTATGTTTCCTACATTCAGCATGTCAATGAAAAAGAGCGCCTGCAGCAGGAAGCCGTAGTTAAAGCGGAAGCCGTCCTCGAAGAGAAAAAAGCGGCGCTGCTCGAAGCAGTGAAAAAGAGGAAGGCCATGGAACGGCTCAGGGAAAAGAGACTGGCCGAACACCGGTCCGCGCAAGCGGCGAAAGAGCGGAGAAACTTGGATGAATTCGGAATCAGGAGTTTCCAGAGGAAAACAGGGAATGAGGAAACTGATCATTCTTTGTGAGATCGCGATAGTCGTTTTTTTTGCGGTCAAGTTCCTGGCGCTGGGAGGGATCATCAGTAAGGCCGATTCGCCCGCCGGCTTATCGGCCCTTTCCATCGGGCACGCCCTTGCAGAGCCGGCCGTCAATGTCCTGCGCGGGGGACCCGTTCAGGACGTAGACGAAATTCTGGCTCAGGAAAAGAAACTGCTGGCGGGCCTTACGGAACGGCAGCAGCAGCTGGAAAGCCGGGAAAACGCGTTGAAGACGGAGGAGAAGCGTCTCGATGCGCTGAAGAAGGAGATCCTCGAAAAAATGGAAAAGCTTCGCGAGCTCGAGGACCGGCTGAAGACCAGTCTCGAGGCGGTCAGCGCTGAAGACGACAGGCGCTACAAGGATCTTGCCAAAGTATATGAGGCGACGCCCCCCAATCAGGTCAGCGCAATCCTGGAAAAAATGGACATAAAAACCGCCGCAGCCATCCTGATGAATATGAACAAAACGAAAGCGGGCCCGGTCTGGGGACATCTGACGCCCGCCAAATCGGTGGAACTGGCGAAAGAAATAACGCAGTCGAAACTGGCCAACATGAAGTAATTTTCGTAAAGCGTAAATCGTAAGGCGTAAGGAGGGGACCCTGGGACCCTGACAGCTTACGCTTTACACCTCACGCCTCACGGCTTTGTTCGGGCGGTTCGCATGCCTGCGCCACGAAAACCGAATTTTCGGTCCTGTTTTCTTTATGAAAAGCCGGCAGGCGCATAATCGCCCTCTCTTCCGGCTTCAGATCGTCCGCCGCGTCCGCGGCTTCCCGGAAAAAGGAGGATAAGACTCCCCCCCGTAGGCGTTCATGACGGCGGGATGGATATAATATTTCAAGCAGGTGGCCGGACGGTTTACCAGCCGACCGGCGGCCGTTTCCACCGCCTTACTTATCTTCTTTATGGCGTCCCGCTCCGATAACGGCGGGCCCATCTCGTGGAGCGCCGTTGCGGCGATAACCGTTCCTCCCCAGGTCCGAAAGTCTTTGGCCGTGAAATCACCCCGGGCTATCTCGGACAGGTATTCATTGACTTCCGAGGAGTCGACTTCCCGGTGGACGTTCCGGCCGTCATAATATTGAAAGAGCTTCTGCCCGGACAGTTCGCTGAGGCGCCGGATGATCCGGGCCAGCCGGGGGTCGCGGACGGAAAGGTCGATTTCCTTCCCTCCTTTTCCATGGAAATGAAAATGCATCAGGTCGGTATATACGCTCAAATGATCTCCCCGAAGCGTGGACAGTCCATAGGAGCGGTTTTTCCGGACGTATTCCTTGCCTCCGATCCGGATCAGGGTCTTGTCCAGCAGGATGACGATGACGGCCAGGACCTTGCGGCGCGGTATCCCGCGCGCGCGGGCGTCGGCGGCGGTTTTTCTGCGGATTGCCGGAAGGGAGTTCCCGAACGCGAGAAGCTGATGAAATTTCCTGTCGGACTGAAGTCTGCGCCATAGCGGATGGTAGATGTACTGCTTTCTGATTTTAGCGTCCCGGCCCGTCGCCTGAAGGTGGGAATGGGCATAGGGTGAAATCCAGACGTCGGTCCAGGCGGGGGGGATCGCCAGTTTCCGGATCCTGTCCAGTTCCGCGGCTTCGGTGATAGCCTTCCCGGCCGAATCGAGAAAAACCGTTTCGTCTCCTTCCTTCTTCCTGCTGATTCCCGGGATGCTGTTATCAAGACAGTAACTGAGTTGCATGGATGTAATCTTAGTTTAAATCCCGAGTACTATCAATGGCACCCCGTCACTTCTATTTGGTGATTTTTTCCCCTGGTACGGAAATATTTGCCCTTCACGAAGCGCTTCGAAATAATTCATCAAACGATAAAATTTTGAAAATACAAGGTATTTTCCAATGGCATATCTCTTGCTCAACTATCGTCAAACCGGGAGGGCAGGCAGATATGCAGGACATAAATATTCAGGGCGTTTCTAAAGGAATCCTGTCCAGGCGAGCGCGAAAAGCGGCCAGGAAGGTACAGGGCGATCAGGCCCTGATGTTCATGTCCATGATCCAGGGCTCCGGCCATGTCCCGGCCCATACAAAAGCCCGCTCAGCCGCGTGCAGGAAGTCCCTCCAGTGCGAACTGCCCGCGCCCGGAATGCGTTCCGCAGAAAACAACGGCAAGAAAATTCCGGCCCTGA
The DNA here is from genome assembly GCA_028712885.1 of Syntrophales bacterium. Lineage (GTDB taxonomy): Bacteria > Desulfobacterota > Syntrophia > Syntrophales > UBA4778 > JAQTPK01. The sequence continues at coordinate 58,930 of JAQTPK010000001.1, forward strand.
AAATGCCGGCAGCTGCAAAAACCGAGGCAAAAATACCAGCCGTCCCCGCTCCCGCTGAAAAGGCGAAGGAAGCAGCGGCCGCGGGAGTGCAGGTAAAAGAAGATCTGTTCAAGACCGCCGCTGAATCACTCAAGCCGCCCCCGGACGGCAAGCAAGCAGCAGTCGCGGCGAAGAAAGAGCGGATTGAACCGGGTAAAATCCCCCAGGAAGCGGCGAAGGAAGCCCGCGCCGGGCGAGCCGTTGCGGAAGAAGTAAAAAAGCAGGCCACGGCGGACCTCCGTCCGGAAAACGCGAATAAGGCCGCCATCCCCCCGGAGCGGCCGGACATTTTCGGGCAGGCGCTTAAAGCGACCATCGGTACGGAAAGAGGCAGGTCCGGCCGCAGGGAAGCCGCAGCGGGGGCGAATTCCGCCCCGGCAGGAGCCGCATCGGACAATGCCGAGCGGCCCGCCATGGTAATGATGCAGGAAAAAACGGCTGCGAAAACGGCCTTCCTGCAGCCGGAACAAAACAGCCCCGCTTCACCGGCGCCGGCAAATCCGAAAAATAAGACAGCTCCGGAAACGGCGGAGAAAAAGGCCGAGGAGACGCGCGCATCAAACATGCCGCGCAAACCGGAGGGCGCCCAGCAGTTTGCGGAATCTATGCGCCGGAAGGAGATAGAAACTGTTCCGGCCGACCGGGAGTCTGCGCCCGTGCGGACGGTGAAAATCGATTCCGCCCGCCCCGAAGTAAACCAGGCGCTCAAAATGGAAACGGCGGCAAGACCGGCGGAGGCAAGCGCGGCGGTAAAACCGGAACCGGTGATAACCCAGGTTGCCGCGGGCGTGCAAACGGCGGTCGATAGGGGAGTGAGCCGCATTCGCCTGGAGATCCAGCCTCCCAATCTCGGCATTCTCGACATGGACCTCGTCGTGAACCGGGACAAGGTCAGGATGGTCATCATGGCGGATAATCAGGAAGTGGGCGAAGTGCTCAGGTCCAATGCGGAGCAGCTGAAGGCCGCTCTCGAGGGGCAGGGGTTGAAAATGGACTCCCTGGACGTGTTTGTCCAGGATCGTTCCGCCGGGGAGCGCTCCGGCGGGTTCCGCGAATTTGCGTCGTTCCGGGACGGGTCCGGCAGCGGGCAGCGCAATCCGGAGCCGAGCGGGGAACAGAAACTCCGGTCTTCGGCCCCGAACGCCCAGCCGGGAATGTATCTCGAAACAGGTCTCCTGAATCTATTTGCATAATGCGAGGCAATCCATGAGCACGATCACATCGACAGGCGCGGCGACGGCCGGCGCTAATAAAACCATCGGCAAGGATGAATTTTTCAAAATGCTCATTGCCCAGCTCAAGAATCAGAACCCCTTGAGCCCGCTGGACGGGGCCGATTTCGCCGCCCAGCTTGCCCAGTTCTCCACGGTGGAGAAGCTGGGCAATATCAGCGACCAGATGGACGTGCTCAGCGCCTTCGGCAATTACCTGAGCGGCGTCCAGACCGCCGGGCTGATCGGCAACGAGGTCACGGCGGAGGGCGACCAGATCCAGCTCAATGGGGAGACAAGCCGCACAATAAATTACATGCTGAGCGCCAACGTCCAGAAGGGGGCGGTCAGCATTTTCGACAGCAGCGGCGCCCTGGTCAAGACGATTGAATTCGGGAGCCAGAACGCAGGCATGAATTCGGTTACGTGGAACTGTTCCGGCCAGTCCGCCGGCACGTATAATGTAGCGATCACGGCGTTCGACAAGAACGGGGCAGGCGTGAACGCCAGCTCGCTGGTAACGGGCGTTGTGGACGGCGTCCTCTTCAGGGACGGCCTCACCTACGTAACCGTGAACGGAATGGAGATCACGCCGGCGGGCATTATTTCGGTCAAAAAACCGGCTTCGTCATAATTTTTGAACTTAATTAAAGACAAGACACAGACAGGAGGTTCACCATGGGAAGTTCATTGTGGGCGGGCATTTCGGGCTTGAACGCAAGCGCGAAGCAGATGGACGTCATCGGCAACAACATCGCGAACGTCAATACCATCGGCTTCCGGGCGGGCAAGGTCTTCTTCTCGGACGTTCTGAGCCAGAGCCTCTCCGGCGGCGCATCCGGCTCGATGCAGGTCGGCCGCGGCGTGGCCGTGGAAGACATCGCCACCCAGTTCGGATCGGGCTCATTCGAAACGACGTCGAACGCCACCGACGTGGCGGTGGACGGCGACGGATTCTTCATGGTGAACGACGCCCTCGGCGCGACCTATTTTACGCGCGCCGGAGCGTTCCACATGGACAACGAAGGTTATCTCGTGGACACGAACGGCTACAAGGTCCAGGGATACTGCTACGACACCGCTACGGGCGCGCTGGGCAGCACCATAGAGGACATCTCCCTGAGAAACGTTCAGTCGGCCCCCTCGGCCACCACCGTTTTTTCAGTGGGCGTCAACCTCAATTCAGACACCGCCGCGGGCGATACCTTCAATGCAACCCAGACAGTGTACGACTCGCTCGGCGACAAGCACACCCTGAATATAGCTTTCCGGAAAACGGAAGGGGACGGATACTGGGGGATCGAAGCCACGCTGGATAACGCAGCGGTCTCCTCGCAGTCCATGCACGGAGTAACTTTCGATTCCGATGGAAACCTTGATGACGTCTATACCGCTACCGCCATCCCCACCGCCGCGTATGACGGATCGGCCGGCGACGGGACCTATACGGTGGCGGTAAACACCAACAAGGAGGGGCAGCTCTGGAAGGACGCTGCGGGCCTTATCCTTACAAGGACCGGGGCGACAACCTGGGGGGTGACTACTCCGCAAGGGTATACGAATGCGACTGCAACAGCGGACGCAACCCACATCTACCTGGACCTTGACGGCGCCGGCGGCGCCGACATCACCGTAACGCTTGCAGACACATGGGCGAACAACGACACTGTAAGCATCGACATCAACCAGTCCGGCACAGCCGCAACGGATCTTACCCTGACGATTCCGACGCTTCCCAACGGCGCCACTATCGGCACGGCAAACGTGATCGACTGGAACCTGGTCGGGTCGGACGCACTTTCCATTACAGGTTACGCCAGCACATCCGTCATCAAGTCTCTCTCCAACGACGGCTACGCCTCGGGTCTCCTGAAGAGCCTCTCCGTAGAGAGTGACGGGATTATCAGCGGGTTCTTCACCAACGGTCAGACTGCCGAAGTCGGGCAGATCTGCCTGGCGGACTTCGACAACCCCTGGGGCCTGAAGCGCATGGGGTCCAACCTCTTCGCGGAAACGGTCACCTCCGGAGCGGCGATCATGAACACGCCGGGCGCTTCCGGTCTGGGCGAGCTGACCGCCAACAGTCTCGAGATGTCAAATACGGATATCGCCACCGAGTTCATCAACATGATCACCGCCCAGAAAGCGTATCAGGCGAGCGCGCGCGTGATCACGACCACAGACGCGATGATGTCGGAACTTATGAATATTCGGCGTTAATTCCAGTACCCTTCCTGCCGGGGGGCTTTGCCGTCAGCACTGAAGCTGACGACAGGGCTCCCCGGTCTCTCCTTCCGTCAAATTGTTGACCCTCCGGTCAAAAAAAAGAAATTCCAAATCCCAAAACCCAAATCCCAAGCAAATCACAATTTCAGAATTCAAATCCAAATGACTCCAATAGAAGCAAAATATACTGTTATTATTAAACATTTTTTTCACTTAAAGCTCCGCGGATGAAACGACGTTTCGCGCCCGGATTTCTGTTCACATTTTGAATCTGAATTCCAATAAGTGCTTATATGATTGAATCCATTTGGGATTTGGGATTTGGGATTTGGGGTTTCCTGTCAGTGGTACGCAAATTGCTCTGATCGGTCCTCATGGACCTAGCGACTATATTCGGAATATTCACCGGCTTCGGCCTGGTGATTGCGGCCATGTTGACCGGCGGGGGATTGTCCTGGTTCGTGGACACTCCGGCGGCCATGATCGTCGGCGGAGGCACGCTCGGGGCCCTGCTGATCAACTATTCCCTGGGCGACATCTTTCGCGTCCTGAACGTGGCAAAAAACGCCTTTCTGCAGAAAGGACAGAAGGTCGAGGAAGTGATCGAACAACTGCTTGCCATGTCCAGGCTGGCGCGCAAGGAAGGCATCCTGTCGCTGCAGAAAATCAGCGGGCGGGTCCGCGACCCTTTTTTCCGCAAGGGGACCGAGCTCGTCATGGACGGGGTGGAGCCGAACACGCTCAGCCATATCATGGAAACCGAGCTTGACTCCATCGCGGAGCGGCACCGGCTGGGAGCGGAGATATTCACTTCCCTGGGCAATTTCGCTCCTGCCATGGGGATGACGGGCACCCTCATCGGCCTCGTCAAGATGCTTATGCAGATGAACGATCCGAGCTCGATCGGCCCCTCCATGTCGATGGCTTTCGTGGCGACCTTTTACGGGGTGGTCCTGGCCAATCTAGTCTTCCTGCCGATTGCCGGAAAGCTGAAGATGAGGAGCTCGCAGGAGCTGCTGGTCAAACAGCTGATCATCGGTGGGATCATGTCCATCCAGATGGGCGATAACCCCCGGGTGCTCGAACAGAAACTCCAATCTTATATCTCTCCCGTGAAAAGGAAGACCATATTCTGATGCAGCCGGTTCAGCATAAAGAAGATGGCATAGGCGAGCGCAATCCGTCCGATATCATGTCGGAGGGAAACTGGCTGGTAACTTACTGCTCGCTGATCATCACGCTGGTGTCCGTCTTCATGATGCTCGTGTCCTATTCCAATCAGGCTGGGGGCAAGCTGAAGAAATACCGGCAGAGTCTGGGAATCACTACCGCCGCGGCCGTCGTCCCCTCCCGCACCGTCGATATCGTTGAGCCCTCCCTGGAGTCGATGAGGAAGGCAGTTGATGAGAACGGCTATTCGGGAAGAGTGAAGTTCATCAGGTCGAAGCACGGCTTCAAGGCCATCATGGAAAGCGGGATTTTTTTTCCGCCGGGCTCGGCGGTGCTCAAAGAGGAAAGCCGGCCCTTTCTCGAGGACGTCGGCAAGATAATCCGCCGGAGATGCTTTTCGCTCGGGCTGGGCGGGCACCTCAGCAGCTCCGCCTCGCCCTCGGCGGAGTTTCCTTCCGGGTGGGAGCTGTCGATCGCGCGGGCTACGCGGATCATGAGGTATTTCCAGGAAAGAGAGAAGATCCCGGCGGGCCGCCTTGCCGCAGCCGGTTTCGGCCAGTACCGTCCGATTGCGGCCGAAACCACTTCCGAGGAGAGCGCCAGGAACGACCGTATTGAATTTCTTTTTGTTCGGGAGGGAGTTGAAGCGGATGAAAGCGCTCCCGTTCAGGTTCAGCAGACGGCCGGGTCGAAAACGGATCAGACCGCCGGGACGGCCTCCCTGCAATGACGGCGGGGACTTGTTCCGGAGAGGTCATGAAGGAGCGGCGATGAAGAGTCACCGTATAAGGGTTCCTGTATCGACGGGAGGCAGAAACTGGCTGCTCCCCTTCAACGATATGATGACCCTGCTGCTGACTTTTTTCGTGCTGATCATCTCCCTTTCCACCATCGATTCCGCCAAAGTGCAGACCGCTTCCGGATCGCTGGGCGAGGCCCTTGGATACGTCCAGGAGAAGGTCGCGGCCAGAGTATTCGATCCTTTCATTCTGCCGGCGGGCCAGGATGAAAAACCGGGGGAACCGCTGCAGACGGAGCCCGCGAAAATCCTGTCGGCGCAGGAAAAGGATGCGCTGGCGGCGGCCTTGAACGCGATGGAAGGGACCAGGGTCCAGACTTCGGCCGGGGGCATGACCGTATCTCTGTCGGCCGGTATTTTATTCCGCCCGGGTTCGGCCGATATCTCCCCGGCGAATCTCCCGGCGATCGAGATACTCGCCCCGGTTCTGGCCAGGACGGAGGCGATGGTGCGGGTAGAGGGAAACACGTCGGATGCCTCCCATAACCGGAGATATGCATCACCCTGGGAATTGTCCGCGGCAAGGGCGGTCGCCGTGGTGGAGCGGCTGATCGGGAAGGGACTGCAGCCGCAGAGGCTGTCTGCAGCCGGCTACGGCGGATTAAGACCGGCGCTTCCGGGAACGGTAAAGATGCGCGATTCGCATGACAATCGAATAGACTTGGTTATCCAATTTTCATGACAGCGAGGGAATAAAATGGCCAGAGACGAGGAGCGTAAAACGCAGGAAGCGGCCAGGGAAGAGGCCCCGCAGGCGCCCAAAAAACCGATGCTGAAAATGCTGATCATTGCCGGGGTTGTTGTCGCCGTTCTTGCCGGTCTGGGCGTCGGCGGCTTCATTTTCTACCAGAAGGTCGTCCTGGGGAAAAAAGAAGCCCCCAAAAAGGAGCAGCAGATCGAGAGCGCGATGTGGACGATGGATCCGTTCATCGTCAACCTCGTCGACAATGCGGGAGAGCGGTATCTGAAAGTTTCAATCGAGCTGGAAGTATCGGACAAGAACATTATTCCCGAGCTGAACAAGCTCAAGCCCAAGCTCCGGGACAACGTTCTCGACCTGCTGACTTCCAAGTCCTACAAGGACCTGGTGGACATGGTCGGAAAACAGCGGCTGCGGGAGGAAATAATGATGCGGCTGAACAGCTTCATCACCGGCGGGAAGATCGTAAAGGTGTATTTCACGGAATTCGTCATCCAATAGGCGGGAGTCGGGCAGATGACCAACATTCTGACACAGGAAGAAGTTGATGCCCTGTTGAGGGGAATCTCCGGCGGGGAGATCGAGACGGAAGTAATCAAGGAGCCGCTGGATCCCTCGGAGGCCATGCCCTACGACCTTACCAGCCAGGACCGGATCATCCGGGGACGGATGCCGACCCTTGAGATGCTCAACGAGCGTTTCGTCCGGATGTTCAGGACAAGTCTCTCTTCCCTGCTGAGAAAGGTCGTAAGCTTCAGCACGCTCTCGATCGAGATGATCAAATTCGGCGATTTTCTCAAGACCCTTCCGGTTCCCACGAGCCTGCACGTTTTCCGGATGGAGCCCCTGAAGGGGAGCGCGATTTTCGTGGTTGAATCCAAGGTCATTTTTACCCTGGTCGATGTCTTCTTCGGCGGGACGGGACGAGACCCCTACCGGGTGGAGGGAAGGGACTTCAGCGCCATTGAAAACAATCTTATCAAACGGGTGATAATCAGCGCGATGTCCGATCTCGAAAAGGCCTGGTCGGCGCTGATCGGAATAAAAATGTCGTATCAGCGGTCGGAGACCAACCCACAGTTCGCGCAGATCGTTCCGCCGACCGACCTGGTTATTCTCATCAATTATGAAATTGAAATGGAATTTTCCTCCGGCGGGCTCTCGCTCTGTATTCCCTATTCAACGCTGGAGCCGGTGCGCGAAAAGCTGCAGGCGGGCTTCCAGAGCGACACCTTCGAAGTCGACAAGGTCTGGCAGACCAGGTTCAAGGAAGGGTTGATGGCTTCGAAAGTGGAAATTCAGGTGGAGCTCGGAAAAGCGGAAATCCGGGCCAGGGAGGTGGTCAGCCTGCAGAAAGGGGACGTGGTGATCCTGGACCAGTTCGCCGCGGATCCCTTGGGCGTGTTCGTTCAGGGCATTCTGAAATTCGGGGGACAGGCCGGCAATTACAAGGGGAACCAGGCCGTCAAGATACAGGAATTGATAACGGGCAAAGAGGAGGCTCATCAATATGGAACAGAGTGAAGTCGACGCCCTGTTGAGCGGAGTCACGCCGGAGCAAAAGGGCGATGAAGAGCTGAGCTGGGACGACGTCGAAAAGGAAATGGAGGAATCCCGGAAACCCGCGCCTAAGGTTGAGGCAAGCGTGGCCGAGTTCGAAGAGCTGAAAAGACCCGATCGTAAGACGGGCGCCCAGCTCGACCTCGATTTCATTCTGGACATCCCGCTTACGCTCAGCGCCGAACTGGGCAGGAGCAAGCTCCTGATCAGCGAGCTGCTTCAGCTCGGGCAGGGATCGGTAATCGAGCTGAGCAAGATCGCGGGCGAGCCGATGGACATTTATGTCAACCAGCGGTTGATCGCCCGGGGGGAGGTCGTCGTGGTCAATGAGAAGTTCGGGGTCCGCCTTACGGACATAGTCTCTCCCCAGGAAAGAATAAGCAAACTGAAATAAGAGGCGAGGACATGGGCTCGGTTGACGTGTTTGCTTCCCTTTTGAAGCTTTTTTCCGCTCTGGCCGTCGTGCTCGGACTCATGATCGGCGGCATGTACCTTTTTCGCGGCCTGATGAAACGGGCGGGGCAGGGGTCCGACGACATGATCCGGATCCTGTCCACCAAGTATCTCGGCCCAAAAGCGAGCATCATGCTGATGGACATTCTCGGGCAGATCGTCGTCGTGGGCGTAGCCGGAGGCAAAATTACGATGCTGACGACAATAACCGATTCGGCTTCCCTGGATCGGCTGCGCGGCTTCCATGTGGCGGGCGGAGCCAGGCCCTCGGTAGCGGATCAACTTGCGCATTACAGATCGAAATTTAACGCAATGCGGCAGCTTGCGGGGAAAATCGGGCAGGGCAAATGAAGTTTCGGGACAGGAAATTCCGCTGGATCATCGGGATCGCACTGGCGGCCGCTATCCTCCTCGCGTCCGCCTCTCCGCTCTCCTCGGAGCCGTTTCCCATTCCGACGGTGAACCTGAGCATATCGAACGGGGCCAATCAGGCGGATCAGGTTTCAACCCTGCTGCAGCTTATTCTGATCCTGACGGTCCTTTCGCTGGCTCCGGCCATTCTCATCATGCTCACTTCGTTCACGCGGATAATCATTGTCCTGTCGCTGCTCCGGCAGGCCCTCGGGACGCAGTCTTTGCCCCCGAACCAGATCCTGATCGGGCTTTCCCTCTTTCTCACTTTCTTCATCATGGGTCCGGTCTGGGAAAAGGTAAATTCACAGGCGCTGCAGCCCTATTTCAGCAAACAGATTACCGCGGAGCAGGCGTTCGACAAGGCGTCCCATCCTCTCCGGAGCTTCATGCTCAAGCAGACGAAGGAAAAGGACCTGGAGCTCTTTGTGAAAATCTCCCGGGACAAAAGACCCGCCAAACCGGCCGACGTCTCCATGACGACGCTCATTCCCGCATTCGTCATCAGCGAATTGAGGACGGCTTTTCAGATAGGATTCCTGATCTATATGCCTTTCCTGGTTCTGGACATGGTCATCGCGAGCGTTCTCCTGTCCATGGGAATGCTCATGCTTCCGCCGGTCATGGTGAGCCTGCCTTTCAAGCTCCTCCTCTTTGTCCTGGTGGATGGATGGTACCTGATCGTCGGATCGCTGGTCCAGAGCTTCGGAACGGTATGAGGGCGGGGATTTGAGTACGGATCTCATTATGGGTATTGCGTTTGAGACGATTAAAGTGACGCTGCTTGTTTCCGCGCCGATGCTGCTGATCGGCCTGGTGGTCGGGCTGATCATCAGCATCTTCCAGGCCGTGACCCAGATTCAGGAAATGACGCTTGTTTTCGTGCCGAAGATCATCGCAGTCCTGCTGGCGCTCGTTTTTGCGCTCCCGTGGATGCTGGATATCCTGGTCACTTACACGCAGAACATATTCATGAACATTCCGATATACGTCCGGTAGGCAAGGGCGGAGGATTGAAGAGAAGAGCGGATCATGACAATGCCGATGGTCACAACGGAGCAGGTGGAGGCGTTCATGCTTGTATTCCTGCGGGTGAGCGCCCTGATTGCGACGGTACCCATCCTGGGCGACCGGTCGGTGCCCGCGCGGGTCAAAGCCGGCCTTTCGTTCCTCGTCGCCGCGCTCCTGTATCCCGTGGTCCCGATGCCGACGGCGGGCGCCTGCGAGGACGTCTTCGCGCTTTTCCTGCGCATGACCGGGGAAGTGATGATCGGCGCCGTAATCGGCATGATCGCGCGGCTGATCTTTGCCGGAATCCAGCTTGCCGGCCAGCTGATCGGTTTTCAGATGGGGTTTGCGATCGTGAACGTGATCGACCCGGCGTTCAGCCTGCAGGTTTCGATCATCGCCCAGTTCCAGTATCTGATCGCACTGCTCCTGTTCCTCAGCCTGAATGGGCATCACATGTTCCTGTACGCAGTCGCGGAAAGCTTCCGGATCCTGCCGCCGCTGGCGTTCCATTTTTCGGGCGGGCTCATGCAGGCGATAACGGGATTCGTCCGGGACATGTTCGAGATCGGGATAAAAGTCGGGGCGCCCATTATTGCGATCCTGTTCTTCATGAGCGTGGGTCTCGGCCTGGTGGCGAGGACAGTTCCCCAGATCAATATCTTCATCGTGGGATTTCCCCTGCAGATTGCGATCGGGCTGATAGGCGTGGGAGTCACCATGCCTTACTTCGTGGGCATGATCGAGAAATACATAATCCAGATGGAGAGAGAGATAACGGTCGTTCTCTCACTCATGTGAGATGCGACCAGGTGAAAGTGTGACGATATGGCGGAGAACCAGGAACAGGAAAGGACCGAACAAGCCTCCCCGCGAAGGAAGGAGGAGGCCCGGAAAAAAGGCCAGGTGGCCAAAAGCCAGGAAATCGCTTCCGTAGCTGTCCTCCTGGGCTGCCTGACGTATTTCTATTTCGGCGCCGCCGGCCTGGTTCGTCAAATAATGGAGATGATGCGCCGGCACCTGCGGGACGCCGGCACAACCGTGATCAGCAATGACACGGTGCAGGGCTTTGTCTTCGGGGTCGTTTACGATTGCTTTATCATGGTCTTCCCGCTGCTCATGACCGTCGTTGCGGCGGCGATCGCCGCAAATGTGATCCAGGTCGGCTTCATGTTTTCCACGGAAGCGCTGACCCCGACCTTCTCCAAGATAGACCCGATCAAGGGATTCCGGCGGCTCTTTTCGCTCAAGTCCCTCGCGGAGCTCACAAAGAATATACTCAAGCTGATCATCGTGGGCTACGTGGCATACTATACCGTTTCGACGGAGGTGGACAACCTCATCCCGCTCATGCATCAGAGCGTCTGGGGCATCACAACGTATTTCGGGGAGGTATCGTTCAAGATAATCTTACGGACCTGTTGGGTGCTGATCATCCTGGCCGCGCTCGACTACATGTACCAGCGCTGGGAATTCGAAAGAGGGCTCAGGATGACGAAACAGGAGGTCAAGGATGAATTCAAGCAGACGGAAGGGGAGCCGCTCGTCAAGGCGAGGATAAGAAGGCTGCAGCGGGAAGCCGCCCGCAGGCGCATGATGGCCAAGGTGCCCAAGGCGGACGTGGTGATTACGAACCCGGAACATCTGGCTGTTGCGCTTCTGTACGAGCAGAGCGGAATGGCCGCCCCGGTGGTCGTTGCTAAAGGGGCGGGATACATGGCGGAGAGGATCAGGGAAATAGCCCGGAAAAGCGGCGTGCCCCTGGTCGAGAACAAGCCGCTCGCGCGGATACTGTACCGGACGGTCGATGTCGACCAGGTCATCCCGGAGAACCTCTACCGGGCGGTGGCGGAAGTGCTGGCTTATGTCTACGGCCTGAAGAAAAGAAAGGCTGCGGTGTAAGGAATGGCGAATACGGTTGCATCAGCGGAAACTCTGCCCGAATCGACTAAAAACGCGACGCTGGTACTGGGTCTCGGGGTAGTCGGGATTCTCGTGATCATGATGGTCCCGCTGCCGACGATCGTCATCGACCTTCTTTTGTCCCTGAGCATCACGCTATCGATAGTAATCCTGCTCATGTCGATGTACGTCCTGAAGCCGCTCGATTTTTCCGTGTTCCCCTCCATTCTCCTTACCGTGACGCTGCTCAGGCTCTCGCTCAACGTTGCCTCAACGCGTCTTATCCTGCTGTACGGACACGAGGGGACCGACGCGGCCGGACAGGTCATCAAGTCCTTCGGAACCTTCGTGGTCGGGGGAAATTACGTCGTCGGCCTGATCGTCTTTCTCGTCCTCGTCATCATCAACTTCATCGTCATCACAAAAGGCGCCACGCGGATCGCCGAAGTGGCCGCCCGCTTCACGCTGGATGCAATGCCGGGAAAGCAGATGAGCATTGACGCCGATCTTAACGCGGGACTGATCAACGATTCGGAGGCGCGCAGGAGGCGCCGCGATATCGAAAGAGAGGCCGATTTTTACGGGGCAATGGACGGCGCCAGCAAGTTCGTGCGGGGCGATGCGATCGCCGCGGTCATCATCATCTTCATCAACGTTATCGGCGGGCTCATTGTCGGCGTGCTGCAGAAGGGGATGAAAGTAACCGACGCCGCGCTGAATTACACCCTGCTGACGGTGGGAGACGGGCTGGTCACCCAGATTCCCGCCCTGATCGTTTCCACCGCCGCCGGCATGCTCGTCACGCGCTCGACGGCAGGGTCCAACCTGGGAACGGAGATGAGCGGGCAGCTGCTCCTTCAGCCCCGCGCCCTCGCGACCGCATCCATTATGCTCCTTGTCTTCGCCCTGATTCCCGGGATGCCGAAGGTGTCTTTCCTGGCCATTTCCGCCGTCACCGGCTTCCTTGCCGTTTCGCTGCTGCGCTCGGCCAAAAAGGCGGAAGCCGTCCGTGTCGAGGAGGCGCCGGCCGCGCCCGCTCCGGAAAAGATCGAAGCGGCGCTCGTCCCGCTGGATCTCCTCGAGCTGGAAGTGGGCTACGGCCTGATCCCGATGGTCGACGCCGGCCAGGGAGGAGAACTGCTCGGCAGGATACGAGCCGTGCGCAAGCAGCTTGCCCAGGAAATGGGGTTCATCGTCCCGGCCATCCACATTCGTGACAACCTCCAGCTGAAGCCGAATTCATATTCGATCATTCTGAAGGGCGTCGAGGTGGCGAAAGGCGAGCTCATGCCGGGCCACTTCCTTGCGATCACGGCGGAAGACAGGGGAGCCAAGCTCAGGGGTATTGAGACAAAAGAGCCCACCTTCGGCCTGCCGGCCGTCTGGATCACCGAAAAAGAGAAGGAAAGCGTGCAGGCCAGGGGCTTCGTGGTCGTGGATCCGGCGACGGTCATCACGACGCACCTGACCGAGATCATCAAGTCCCACGCCGATGAACTCGTCGGGCGGGAGGAAGTCCGCACCCTCCTCGATAACCTCTCCCGGAATTATCCGAAGGTCGTGGAGGAGCTTGTGCCCAAGGTCGTTTCCGTCGGACTGCTCCAGAAAATTCTGCAGAAACTGCTCAGGGAAAGAGTTCCCGTCCGGGATCTGCTGACGATCCTGGAGACCACGGGCGACTACGCCGCTGCGACCGGCAATTCGGATATCCTGCTGGGCTATGTGCGGCAGGCGCTGGCGCGCTCGATCACCAAACAGCACAAGGATGCCGGGGGCAACATCACCGTCGTGACGCTTTCGCCGGACATTGAAGACCACCTGGGGCGTTCCATCCAGCATACGGACCTCGAATCATATGTGACGGTGGACCCCAATTACGTTCAGAGAATCGTTTCCGGACTGCAGAAACATGTCTATTCGTTTACTTCCCGGGGTCTCCAGCCGGTCATCCTGTGCTCTCCCCAGGTCCGGCTTCAGCTCCGAAAGCTTCTGGAGAGGTTTTTCCCGCATATCATTCTTCTTTCGCATAACGAAATAACGAGGGACGTAAACATAAAGTCCCTCGGCATGGTGGAGATCTGAAATGCAGGTAAAAAGATACGAGGCGTCGAACGTGCAGGAAGCCATGGAGAAGATTCGCACCGATCTGGGGGACGATGCCGTCGTTCTGTCAACGAAGCGGCTGAGGAGAGGTAAGACAACCTTTATCGAGGTCACCGCGGCGCGCGACTTGCCGGTCAAGGCCTGTTCCCGCGAAGAGAATCGGGACCGGACTCCTGCTTCGGGCCGGGAAGAGATCCGCGCTGAAATCGATGAGATCAGGAAAATAGCGGAGAGCCTCCGGGGCGAAAATCCCTTCCGCGCCCAGATGTCGGAACTTAAAGAAATGATGAGCAGCCTTTTCGACCTGGTCGGATCGCTCCGCGAGGAGACCGGCCTTTCGGCGGTTTACCGCCGCCTGGTTTCAGGGGGGATGTCGAGAGAACGGGCATACGGTCTGGTAAAGGAAACCCCCTGCGGCCGGGGGGGGAACAGGCCCGAGGACTACGAAAAAGCCCTGCGCTCGGTGGAAGAGTCGATCGGCAGGAGCATCGCGGTCCCGCGGGACAGGATCGATCCGGACAGGGTCGTTGTCTTTATCGGGCCGACAGGCGTTGGGAAAACGACAACCCTGGCCAAGGTGGCGGCACGATACGCCATTGATTTCAAGAAGAAAGTAGGGCTGATCACGACGGATACGTACCGGATCGCGGCGGCCGAGCAGATCAGGACTTACGCAAAGATAATGGGGCTCCCGCTCGAAATCGCCACGGAAAAGGAATCGTACCGGAAAGCCCTCGCGAAATTTTCCGACAAGGATTGCATCCTGGTGGATACGCCCGGGAGGAGCCATCTGGATTCCAGGCACCTGAAGAAAATAGCGGAAATCCTGGCGGCGGACACGCCTGCCAGGGCGCACCTGCTCCTGAGTCTTACCTCCAGCACGCGGAATCTGCTGGAGGCTGCGGATAGATACTCGACAATTAATTACGACAGCATCATTTTCACGAAACTGGACGAGACAAGATCATTCGGCGCCATGTTCGACGTAGTTGCGCAGTCTGAAAAGCCGGTCTCGTACCTTACCACGGGACAGAACGTACCCAAGGACATTGAAAGGGCGAACCCGGACAGGATCGCGAAACTGATCGTAGGTCACGGAATGAATTAAGGAGGAATTCTGTGGATCAGGCTGCTGGGCTGAGGCGCATAAAAGGAAAAGGAAAGGGGAGTTCTCCCATGGGCACAATCAACCCCGGACTCAATGAAATCACTCGCTGCATGTCGGATGACCAGATCAGGGTGATTTCGATAACCAGCGGAAAAGGAGGGGTCGGCAAGACTCATATCGCGGCCAATCTTGCCTATATTTTTTCCAGAATGGGAAAGAGGACCCTTGTGCTCGACGCGGACATGGGATTGGCCAACATCGACGTGATCCTGGGACTTGCTCCCCGTTTCAATCTGCACCACGTCCTCTCCGGAGAAAAGAGAATGGAGGAAATTCTCGTCCGGGGCCCCGGTGACATGATGATCCTGCCGTCTGCCTCGGGCATTCAGGAGATGGCGAACCTGTCGGCGGGGCAGAAACTGACGCTTCTCGACGAGATCAACGGGATGAACACGGGGTTTGATTTCGTCCTGATCGATACCGCCGCCGGGATTGCAGGCAACGTCATGTATTTCAACATGGCGGCCAAGGAAATCATTGTCGTCGTTTCACCGGAACCGACCTCGCTTACGGATGCTTATGCACTGATCAAGCTCCTGTACCGGGGGCATAACGAGAAGCGGATCATGGTTCTGGTGAACATGGTCAAAAATCCGGGCGAAGCCCGGGACGTATACAGGAAGCTGAGCAAGGCAGTGGAACATTTCCTTGATCTGTCAATTGAATACCTGGGTTACATTCTGTACGACGAGAAAGTTACGGATGCGGTAAAGCAGCAGAGGGTTCTGGCGGAGGTGTACCCCTCGTGCCAGGCAAGCAGATGTCTATTGACTATAGCGGAAAAGATGAATCATGAACAGCCGGCAAATTACAACTGCGGAAGTCTCAAGTTCTTCTCCAAGGCGACCGTCGACAGGGGACGATGACAAGAAAAAGCGGGATGAGCTGATTCTCAAGTACGCTCCTCTTGTCAAGAGCATCGTGGACAGGGTGGCCGCGAAAGTTCCGCCCCATATCGCCGCCAAGGAGGACCTCATCAACGTCGGGGTGATCGGTTTGATCTCAGCCCTCTCGAAGTTTGATGAAAAGAGAAACGTCCAGTTCGAGACGTATGCGCGCTACCGCATCCGGGGAGCCGTCCTGGACGAGCTGAGGGCGAGGGACTGGGTGCCGCGTTCGACGCGAAGCAAAAACGCCCGGCTGGAAGAGGCGTTTCAGCGGCTCCAGAAGGAACTCGGGCGTCCCCCGGACGACAGGGAGGTTTCGCTTCATCTGAACGTCTCTCTCGAGGAATATTATGAAATGCTCGAAGAGGCGAGGGGAGTGACGCTTCTCAGCAGCGAGGACCTTCCGCCGGACTACTGCGAAAAATACAGCAGCCGGGAAGTAATGGAAGGGATCGAGCAGGGCAATCCCCTTTCCCTTCTGGCCAAGAGGGAACTCAAGGAAGTGCTGAAAAAATCCATCGACTCTCTCCCGGAGAAGGAAAAACTCGTCCTTTCTCTTTACTACTATGAAGAGCTTACCATGAAGGAAATCGGCCTGATCCTCAAGCTTACGGAGTCAAGGGTCTGCCAGCTCCATTCGAAGGCAATCCTCCGGCTCCGGGGCGAGCTTAACGAAAAGAGACTTTGAAAATTTGGCGAAAGGCTAAAGGCGAAGGGCGGAAGAGTAAAGAGCCATATTGAACAAAGATAAATTCGGCAGGAAAAGCGGAGAAAGAAGCTTTATGGGGCTGCTCCGTCAGGAATCTCGCTATCTGATCTTTTTCCCTTTAGCCTTAGCCTTTAGCCCCTTCAACAAACAGGCTGCATAATGGTCCGCAAGGTACAATTAGATTTACTGGACATCGCCGAGGAGCAGGTTGCCGGTCCTCCGCCGAAGATCGAACCGGATGGCGCCGGTACGGTGTCCAGGAAATGGGGGCTGAAGAGCAAGATTCTGGTCGCCGTTTCTGCCGTTTTCCTGGTTACGTCCATCGCCGTTACCGTCTGGTTCCATTCCGGAAAGGAAACGGCCAGGAAGACGGACGCGGGAAGGACGGACACCGTTTCGGCCGAGGGTGCGGAAGTCCTCGACCATTTTGCCGTCGATCTGAGGGATGATCGGGGAAATTACAAGGTGCTGGTCTGCAGCCTTGCCCTGGAATTGAACCAGGGCGCCAGCATCGCGAGCAGCCGCACGGATATACGGCGGATGATTTACCGGACATTGAGGGCAAAATCGCCCGCATACCTGACCGCTCCGAAATCGAAAAAGATGCTGAAGAAGGAAATTGAAGAAAAACTGGAGAAGCTGATGGGCGGTAAGTTGGTGAAACATGTTTATTTTACTAAATTCGTCTTGCTTTAAACCGGGAACGGGGGTATGTGCGGGTTAGCCGCCCCATCCGGGGGAACCGCGAAGCGTTTTGTCGGAATAATCTTTTCTGAGGTGACGAGGATGAAAACTAAAATGACGGCTGCGGCGGTCCTGGTCCTTTTTCTGTCCGCTCCCGCTTTGGCGCTCACGACACAGGAGATTCTCGAGCTTAAGAAAGCGGGCGTCAGCGACAAGACGATCCAGATCATGTTGAAACAGGAGAAAGGAGCCAAAGGCGGTGATCCCGCCGACCGGATCGGCAAGAGAGAGGTGAAGGACAAGGACGGGAATACAACAATCCTTTACTCTACCGGGGCAGCCACAGTAGAGGACGATGAGAAGGAACAGGTCGAGAACGCCTGGAAGATGCTGCAGAACATGTATATCGAGAAGAGGATTACCAGATGATAAACCGGTTCCGGATGAAGTCATCGGAGAGGTAGGGGAAATGGAGTCGCTGCACCGTCTGCTGGCATCGGACTTCGAATCGACTCTGCGCGAGGAAGTGATCCCCGGTCTGCTCCATAATTTTGCCAATCCGCTCAACGGCATCATGGGCAGGTCAAGACTCCTTCAGAAGAGGCTGCAGGATCATTCACAGGAAAAGGAAAAGGCCGTCGAGATCGCATTGCCGGTATTTGAAAAGGTCATCAACGATGTGGGCCTGATCGCGCGGGATTCCGACAAGCTGTCGGTGATGCTGCAGATAGTGGCGGAAAAGATGCATTGCGTTTTCAACACGGAACGGCAGGCGATTAATCTTTCGAGTCTCGCCGATCTCGAGATCCGCTTTCTCGATTTTTATCTGGATTTCAAGCACAACGTTAAAAAAACGGCCGACCTCGACCGGGGCGTTCCGAACGTAATGGGGATTCCTTCCGATTTCTCTCTCTCTTTCTGGGGTCTTTTCCGGCACTGCATGGAAACGCTGAGACCCTCTCCGGTCAAAGAGTTTTCCATCTCCACCGGCGCCGCCGGCGGGTGCGTCCGGATAGAAATCAGGGACAGCGGCGAGCCGCTGCCGGGAATCGAGCCCGGCTCAAAAATCGAAGGTTTCGACCCCCAGGAATTTTTTTCGAGCCCGGCGGGGCCGTGCCCGCGGCTCCTTCGCTCTCTCTCGCTGCTCAAACGATATGATGCAAATTTCGAGGCGGAAGTTTCCGGGGGGATAAATCGGATATGCATCGCCATACCAACAAAGGCTAAGGGCTAAAGATTAAAGATTTTGTCCAATTGTGACGATCTTCCCTTAGAGGACTCTTTGTCATTCCGGAGGGAGGCGGCGGGTTATGGTCCGCGGAGTCGACATTCAGCAGGTCTTAATCCAATCCAATTCCGTGGAGCGCGTTCAGCAGGTCCAGCAGCAGCATCCCGACCTGCAGCAGAGATACCTTGAGGTGCAGATAAAGGAAGAGAGAAAAATCTCCAAAGAGTCGGTGAAAAACACTCCGGAATCGGAGCATGCCCGGATTCAGGAGAAGCCCGAACAGGAGAAATCACCTCGGCAGGAGGCCGGAGGTCGTCAGGCCGGGGCAGGGGAAAAAGAAGACGGGGTTGAAGGAGACGATCCGGAAGGGGAAAAGCACCTGATCGATATCCGGGTTTGACAACGGGTTCTCTGATGAATTTTCAGACACTGCTCATATTTCAACTGGCCGCAGATATCGCCCTTTTTGTCGGTTTTGTTCTGCTGTTCATCCTTATAACCAGGGAAGTACGCAACAAACCTCCAGTAATCGATCAGGAAACGGCCGTCCAGCTGAAGCAGATGCTGGACGACTCCCATGCTGCCGCTGCAGAACTCGCCAGGACTGTAGAGGAAAGCAGGCGGTCTCTCAAGGAACTTGCGCTTGCTCTCGACCAGAAAGAATCCAGACTCAGGGAACTGCTGGAAAAAGCGGATGCCCTCCGGAGTAATCCGGAGAAACGTCCGGGTGCGGAAGATGCTCTGATGGATCCCCGTTACAGGGAGGTCCTCCGGATGGTGCGGGAGGGCCTGGATACCGGGGAAATATCCCGCCTTTCCGGATTGACGGAAGGCGAGGTCCTGCTGGTTTCCGATCTGTACAAATAAAATATCGATTAATTGTATCGGGTATCGGGTGTCAGGTAAGATAGTTGTATTTGGAATTCATTATCTTGGAAGAGACCTGATGTCTGAAGCCAGATACCCGGAGCCAAAAGATACATGTCCATCCTCCCCCCTAAAATATCAGGCCAGATAAAAATCCCCGGTGGTGAAAGTTCGGCGAGAACGGCGGTCCCCGGGATGGCCCTCGGCGAAACACTGGATGCCTTGATCGCGGGGAGGACCGACTACAAAAATGTCCTGATCCGTATACGGGGTGCGGCGATTGCAGCGGAAACGGAAGTGCCGCTGGAAGTGGGGGAAAAAATCCAGGTCCGGGTGGATTCCCTCCAGCCCAGAGTAGTCCTGAGCGTTATCGGCAGGACGAACCCGGAAACATCCATCCTCAACGATTACCTGCGCCTGTTCCGTTCAAGCCCGAAGGGGATGGCGGACCTCATGGGCGCCCTGCTCGAACGGATTCGAACCCTGGAAGCGGCCGGCCGGCTGCTGCAGGGCGGCATGCAGGGAGAACTCCGGCAGCTTCTTGAATCACTGCTGTTGACCAAAGAAACCGTGAAAGACCCGCTCTGGCTTCAGAGATATATTGCCGGTCTCGGGCTCCTCTGGGAAAAAGGCCTGCTGAAGGCCGCCCGGGAAAGGAGCTCGGAGATTGGAGGAAAGAGCCTCAAGTCCGTGCTGATGAATCTGATCGCCGAAAGCCCGGCAGCCGCGGGAGATCCGGCTGCGGCCGTGGAGATAAAGGGCCTGGCGGAACTTCTGCTGAAGACGATTGAGGCTCACCAGGTCGTGAATATCCTGTCTCAGGAACGGGACGGAAGATTTTTTATCCAGGTGCCGTTCCTCACTCCCGGCGGCGTGGGCGCGGGCGATATCCTGATCGAAACGGAAGAGAGGGAAGGGAAGGGAAAACGCGATGCGCGGAAATTCAATATCAGAATCTCCGTCGAAATGGACGTGCTCGGCAGGCTGAACATCGATGCGGGGATCTCGGCAGGGGCCCTCAGCTGTTCGATCCGCTGCTGCGATGATACTGCGCGCGATTTCATAACCGGCTCTCTGGATTCTCTTGCCGACGGGCTGAAGGCGCTGGGGTACCGGATTGAACGGCTGGAATGTTATGTCGGGAAAGATAATCCGGAGGAGTCGATGACGGTTCTGGCCGAAGTGGGCTCACTGGACATAAAGATATGAGGGTTCAAGGTGGTTATGACTGAGAATGATAAACAGAACCTGACCGCGGCGGCGATTCAGTACGACCCGAAGAAAGATGCGGCGCCCCGCCTGACGGCCAAGGGGAGAGGAGAGATTGCGGAAAAAATCCTCGAAATCGCGCGCAAATACGACATCCCCGTCCGGCAGGACACTAATCTTGTCAAAATACTCTGGAAACTCGACCTTGACGAGCAGATCCCGCCCGAACTTTACAAGGCAGTCGCCGAAATTCTTGCCTATGTGTACTCCCTGAACGAAAAGATGCGAAGCAGGCAAAAATTTCCCTGATAAACAAAATTTTCCCTGCTTTTTTTCATCTCCTTCCCATGTCCCGCTCCTCGTTTCACGGGGGGATCGCGCCCGCCCTTCCGCCCAAATATTTATTAATAAAATCAGCAACATGAAAAGTGCTTGCGGGTGGAGCATTTTTTTCGCCGTAAGCATCTCCGGGGATGCGTGGCATGTGAATTGCTCCTCCTCAAGATCAAACGGAGGTTCCGGATATGCCCAATCCCATGGAATCGATTGTAAATGCCTTCAATACGAGGATGCCCCAGCTCGACTGCATGGCGCACAATATAGCCAACATCCATACCCCGGGATTTAAAACGGAAAGGCTTTTTTACCTTGTGGAGCATGTTGAGGATCCTTTCACCAGAGAGAGGAAACTCTCCTATATCCCGAAGACGTGCATAGATTTCACCCCGGGGGCAATGCAGCAGACCGGAAACCCCCTCGATATGGCTCTCCAGGGGGAAGGTTTTTTCGCCGTCCGGTCGCCCGAAGGCGAAATATATACCCGCAGAGGAAATTTTACCCTGAACCGGAACAATGAGCTTGTAACCCAGGAGGGCTACTATGTCCTGGGCGAGAGCGGCCCTATTACAATTCAGGGCGTCGACATCAAAATCGGCGAAAAAGGCGGGATCTCGGCCGACGGCACGGATGTCGGAAAATTGAAAATAGTCCGTTTCAAGAACAAAGAAGCCCTCAGCAAGAGACAGGGATGCTATTTTGAAAACAGCGGCGAAAACCCTCCCGTTCCCGAGACTGACCCCGAACCCGGGGTAAGATCCGGGAACGTCGAGAACTCTAACGTGCAGGCGCTGCGCGAAATGATCGAGATGATCAACATCCAGCGCTCGATCGAGTCGTATCAGAAGGTGATACTGACGCTGGGTGACCAGGACAAGCTTTCGACGAACCGTCTGGGCAAACTGTAAACGGAGGAAAGATTTATGATCAGGGCACTTTGGACCGCGGCCACCGGAATGGAAGCAAAACAGATCTCTCTCGACGTCATTGCCAACAACCTGGCCAACATGAGCACGACCGGATTCAAGAAATCCCGGCCCGAGTTCCAGGATCTCATGTACCAGATCCTGAAAAAGCCCGGAACCGACACTTCGACCGGGTCACAGCTGGCGGTCGGCATCGAGGTCGGGATGGGGACAAAGCTCGGCGCCATCCAGAAATTCTATACCCAGGGCGATTATGTCCAGACCGGGAACAAATTCGACTGGTCCATCGAAGGCGAAGGCTTCTTTCAGCTTGATAACGACGGGCGGACCGTGTACTCCCGGGCGGGAAATTTCAAGGTCAACAAGGACGGTGTCCTCTGTAACGCCGAGGGTCTGAGGCTCATGCCGGAAATATCCATCCCCGCGGATACAATAGACTTCACGATTGACAGCGGGGGAACCTGGACTGCCACGGACGCCACGGGCACCTCGCTCGCCTCGGGGCGGATCGAGATAGCCAAATTCGTCAACCCGGCGGGCCTGACGAGCATCGGGCGGAATCTCTTCGATGCCACCCAGGGATCGGGGGACGCCACGACCGGCAACCCCGGGACGACAGGCTACGGGACGATTTCGCAGCATTATCTTGAAATGTCCAATGTCAATGCCATTGACGAGATGGTCAATATGATCGAGCTCCTGCGGGCGTATGAGTTGAACAGCAAGGCGATCCAGTCTGCGGATCAGATGCTGCAGACCGTAAGCAATCTCAAGAGGTGATCATGAACTGCCGTAAAGACAGATCTGAAGCGCCGCATGCTGCGGCCGCCGTTTCCCTCCTCCTCTTACTCCTCTTCTTCCCGGCATCGGATGGGGTGTGCGCCGAAGTGCGCAAGGTCTTCAAGGACAGAGAAATAAGAAATATTATCCGCGATTACATCCACAAAAACATGCCGTGGCAGGCCGACGCCATCCGGATTACTTTTCCCGTCCGCGCGGGCGATGTGGAGATAAAAGGAGAGCAGATCTCATGGACGGTCCAGGGCCGCAAGGAGGAGCCGTTTATCGGCGACTCCACGTTCACTATCCGCTTCTATGACCGCGACATCCTGGCCAGAGAGATAGCCGTCCGCGCCTCGCTCGAGGTCCTCATGGACGTAGTCGTAAGCTCGAGGCCGATCAACAGGAATGCGGAGATCGGACCCGATGACGTTCGCGTGGTCAAAAAGGCTTTTTTGAGGACGCCGCGGGAATTGGTTTCCAATCCCGACGAGGTAATCGGGAAGATGCTCGGCAGATCCGTGGGAAGGAATGAAGAGATCACCCGGGGCATGGCCAGAAGCCTTCTGCTTGTCCGGAAGGGCCGGCTCGTCAAGATTATTCTGGAGAGCGGCCAGCTGTCGGTAAGCACGATCGGCTTATCGGAAGAGGACGGCGAAAGGGGAGATACGATCAGGGTCAAAAACATAGCTTCCAAAAAGACCGTCTATGCCAGGATTCTCGACCCGTCCCTGGTCAAAGTTGAGTTCTGACGAGGTGTGCAATGGAATCCGGATCTAACACTGCAAAAAAAATTATGGACAGCAGCCGGGGAAAGGCTTTGCGGCTGGCGGGGGTTTTGGTTGCCGGCTGTATTTTTTCGGCATGCGCGTCGGACCTTCATCTGGAAAAAAGCGATTACGCCTATACGGTCCCCCAGGAGTTCCGGCCTCCTCCCCCGGTGCCCGGATCGATCTGGACCGGACCCAGTGCGAACAACACATTTTTTTCCGATAAAAAGGCGCGCAACGTCAACGACGTGGTCACAATCCTGATTGCGGAGACATCCAAGGGTGAGAACAACGCGAAGATCGACACGACGCGCGATTCAACCGTGGCGGCCGGTATCGCCGGATTTACGCAGACAGCCCCGAACAATACGATGATATCCAGGTTCGACCTCGGGGGATCGCATAAAAACAACTTGAAGGGAGAGGGGAAAACCAGCCGGGACAGCACCCTCTCCGCGGTCATAACGGCCCGGGTGATCTCCGTCCTGGATAACGGCAATTTGGTCATCCAGGGGAGGCGCCAGCTTTCCGTCAATGCCGAGGATCAGTACATCGTGCTTACGGGCGTTATCCGCCCGGACGACATCAGCTCGGATAACACTGTTTCGTCCCAGTATGTGGCCGACGCCAAGATCGTATACGGCGGCCGGGGAGTGGTCAATGACAAGATGCGGCCGGGATGGCTGGCCCGCGTGCTTGACTGGGCGTGGCCGTTCTAAGCAATGGGGTGAATAACCCCTTACAAATTCCCTCTCCCCTTGTGGGAGAGGGGCAGGGGTGAGGGGATTAAGATAGGAAGCGGTTTTCAAAGGAAGCGCCATAATAAAGTTGAGGCTGGAAATGAGAGAAGAAATCGGAAAAGGACTGGTGGTTCTGATTACCCTGGCGGTTTTTGCCGGAACGGCGGAAGCTGCGAGGATAAAGGATATCGCCTCGATCGGGGGCGTCCGCGACAACCAGCTGATCGGGTACGGGCTGGTCGTGGGCCTGAACGGGACCGGCGACAATATAAAGAACGGCTTCACGAAGGAGTCCCTCGCCAACCTGCTCAACCGGCACGGCCTGGCCATGAAAGACAAGGATCTGAAGTCGAACAACGTCGCTTCGGTTATCGTGACGGCAAAACTGCCGCCGTTTGCCAAGATCGGCACGAAGATAGACGTTGCAGTCTCGTCCATCGGCGATGCCAAGAGCCTCCAGGGCGGGACGCTGCTGATGACCCCGCTGAAGGGATCCGACGGAGAAGTATACGCCGTAAGCCAGGGGGCGGTTGCCATCGGGGGGTTTACGGCGGGAGGCGCCGCCGGCGGAGGGATCACAAAAAACCATACGACCGTAGGCAGGATCGCCAACGGGGCGTTCATCGAGAAGGAACTGAAACACGACTTCTCGAAAATACGCAACCTGCTCGTCAATCTTTACCAGCCCGACTTCACGACGTCGACCCGTCTGGCCTCTGCGATCAATACTTCGATTAAGGACGCCGATGCGCGCCTGATAGACTCCACTTCCATCATGATCGCCCTTAAGGAGTCCTTCTCCGGAGATATAGTCAGACTGGTATCCATGGTGGAGAACCTGGATGTGCCCGTCGACAGCGCGGCGGTGGTGGTTATGAACGAAAAGACCGGGACCGTTGTCATGGGGGAAAAGGTCAGGATTTCCACCGTGGCGATCGCCCATGGAAACCTGAGCATAGAGATCAAGGAAGAAAAGAAGGTGTCCCAGCCGATGCCGTTTGCGCCGCAGCCGCCGATCGGCTCCGCTCCGGCCGCGTCGGGAGGCACAGTTGTTGCTCCGGGCGGGCAGACCGTGGTGACGCCCGAAACCAAGGTCGCCGTGCAGGAAGACAAGCGCCAGATCGTAGTGGTCCCGATGGGCATAACCATCCAGGAGGTCGTCCGCGCCCTTAACGCCATCGGCGTTTCTCCCAGGGACCTGATAACGATTATCCAGGCTATCAAGGCCGCCGGGGCGCTTCAGGCCGATCTGAAAATAATATAAGGCGTGAGGCGTAAGGCGTAAGAGGTAAGGTGATTTGTAGAGGTTGCAATGGATTCAATGATTTCAGCGGATGCAGTGAGTTCCGCCAGGCCGGCGGGCGCAGAAGATGCAAAAAAGGCCGCCGAAAAACAGGTGCAGGAAAAACAGAAAAAACTGAAAAAGGCCTGTGCGGATTTCGAATCCGTGTTTCTTTATACACTTTTCAAGACCATGCGCCAGACCATCCCCGAGAGCGGTCTCCTGGGGAAGTCGTCGGGGCGGGACAAGTATGAAATGTGGTTTGATACCAAAGTTGCGGAAAATATTTCAGAAAAGAAAGGAGGAGCGGGTCTGCAGGATGTGCTGTTCAAGCAGCTGAGCAGGATACCGGGCATGACCGGGCAGCACTAAAGTTTCGCTGCTTCCTGCCGATAAAGAGAGTATCAAGATTCAAAGGGGAGTCAGAGACATGAAAATTACGAAAACCGACGAAACCAATCTCCAGATAATTCAACAATATCAGAAGAGTGAAGGCGCCAAAGCTGATGCGGAGAAAAAGGTCCTCGGTAGCGCCGCTGCCCCCGAAGAAAGGGTCGATCTCTCCACGACGGCAAGGGATATCCAGAAGCTCAAGTCGGCCATCAGCGAGCTCCCCGAAACCCGTGATGCGCGGGTGCAGGAGCTGAAAGAGCAGGTAGACAAGGGCGCATACAAGGTGGATGCGGAAAAGCTTGCCGAAAAGATCGTGGGAGAGGCCCTCATAGACATTTTTGCCTGAATTCCCATCCGATCCTTCCCTTTTTCCGTCATCTGATCGCCCTGTCCAAGTCACGGCTGTGAACTCGAACTGTTCCTGCTGCCCGATACCCGAAGCCGGATACCTTTTGGGGTCAGTATATGGACACAATAAACGATGTGACAGATGAGGCTGCCGTTGCGGATCTTTTCGAAGGACTTGTCGGCGTCCTCCGGAAGGAAATAGAAGTCTACGGGGAACTCCTCTCGGCCGTCAGGCAGGAGAGGGCGATCCTGATCAGGCCCGCCGTGGATAAAATCCAGGAGAGCAACGCCCGCAAGGAGACGTGCGTCTTGAAGGCCAAAATGCTCGAAGAGGTCAGGCTGAAGGGGCTAAGGAAAATCGCGGGGGCGCTCGGAATCGACCCGGCCGGGATCAATATCAGTCTTCTGCTGAATTATGCCGGATACAGGCATCGCGATGAGCTCAGGGATTGCCAGTTGATGTTGAGGCCCCTCCTGGAGGAGGTCCGGAAAGCAAACGAAGCGAACCGGCTGTTCCTTGAGTCTTCCATCGGCTCCGTCGAGGGCTCGATCCGGTTCATTCAGAGTATCCTTTATCCGGGGACCACCTACCTCGATTCGGGTGAAATGAAACGGCAGGCGGGGAGCGGAAGCTTCCTGCGCACGGAAGGGTAGGAGGGGATATGGCGGACATTCTTCGCATACTGAGCACTTCCAGGGACGCCCTTCTTGCAAATCTGACCGCTATCAATGTGACCGGCTCCAACGTCGCCAACGTGAACACGCCCGGATACTCCCGGGTGCGGCCGATCTTCGGCTCGATAAGCCAGTCCGGGATCGGGATCGACCGCAGCTCCGTCGGGGTCAACATCCAGGAGATCCAGAGGATATACGACAAGTATCTCGAAGCGCAGATCGTCCAGCAGCAGCAGGAAATCGGCTACCACGACATGCGCAAGAGCATGCTCGACCGCGTCGAGTCCTCCCTCAACGAAAGCGACGGAGGCGGCATAAACGAGCTCCTGTCTAAATTCTGGAATGCATGGAACGACCTTGCGGCGAACCCCTCCGGCTCGACGGAGCGCGACGTGCTGCTGAAGACCTCGGAGAGCCTCGCGTACAGATTCCGGCAGCAGGGGGACGATCTGCTCGACATTCAGCAGGACGCGAACACGACGATCGCCGATCTCATCACCGAGACCAATGCCGACCTGGTGGAATTCGCCTCTCTCAACGACAAGATCGTTACGATCGAAATCGACGGGGGGAATGCGAATTCGCTCCGCGATACCCGGGCGCAGCTGCTAAAGGAAATCGGCACTACGCTCGATATTCAATATTATGAGACCTCCGACGGCGCGGTAAACATTTACCTGGCCAACGGGAACGCCCTTGTCCAGGGCGATATCTACTGGCAGCTGGATGCTGTGGAGAACGTCGACAATTCGAGCTATTACGACATTGTGATCACGACCAGTCCGGGAGAAGTCCTGAACGGCGTCATCACCGGGGGCAAGATCGGCGCGCTCCTTGAGCTCCGGGACGCCACCCTGGTGGGCTATATCAATCAGCTGAACGATCTGGCCATAAACGTCGCGAATAAAGTCAATTCGCAGCACCGGCTCGGGTACGACATGTACAACAACGCAGGGGGCCTTTTCTTCAGCGAGATCACCGATGCAAGGGACATGCAGGTAGCCGCGGCGATCGCCGCCGATTCCCAGAAGATCGCCGCCGCCTCGACGGTGAACGGTGACGGGGGAAACGCACTGGCCATGGGAACGCTCAAAGACGAGCGGATGTACATGTCTCTGAGCGCGATAACGGCGACGGACTTTGACGCGGGGGGCGACAATCCCGCGGCGAGGGCGGTGCTGAACAACCGGGCGGAGGCGTACAAGGCTACGACCTCAAACATCGTCCTGACGCGAGGCGCCGCCCCGGGCGACTGGACCGTGACAGGCAACGGCGGCTATGCGGGCCTGGCGGTCCTTTCCGCCGATGCGACCACGATCGTCCTCGATCTGGACAATTCGGGTACGGCGGACATTACGATAACCCTGACCGGGACCTGGGAGCAGGACGATACGCTCAGTTTCAGCATGTCCGCGGACGAGACCTCGTCGACGCAATCAGATTACTTCAGCAATCTCCTGAGCCGGGTAGGTCAGGACGTGCTGAGCGCCGGGCAGAATGCAGACCGGCAGGAGGATGTAATGACCCAGCTCGAGAACCAGCGCGAATCGGTCTCGGGGGTGTCCATCGACGAAGAGATGATGCAGCTGATGAAGTACCAGTTTGCCTACAGCGCGGCGGGACAGCTCGTCACAACGGTTAAAGAGATGCTGGACCTGCTGATTGAACTGGGAAGATAGGGAGGATAAGCCTGATGCTTACCCGTGTTTCCGATAACATGAAATTCAGAACCATGGTGAACAACCTGTTTTCCGCCCAGGAGAAGTACACGACCCTGGCCGAAAAGATGGCGACGCAGAAAAACGTGAACCGGCCGAGCGACGACCCGATCGGAATGAGCAAGATTCTCGATTACCGGAGCACAAAGGCATCCCTCGGCCAGTACGCGAGCAACGTCGACCATGCCGAGTCGTGGCTCACCATGTCCGAATCCAAGCTGACGAGTGCGGAAGACCTGCTCATCAGGGCGCGGGAGATCGCGGTGACCCAGTCGAGCGCGACGGCGAGTGAACAGAGCAGGGAAACGGCGGCGGTCGAGGTCGACTCGATCATCGACGAGTTGAGGTCGATCGCCAATTCCAAACTCGGCAACAGATATATCTTCGCCGGGACCATGACCGATACCGAGCCTTTTTTCGAGATTGCCGGCATTCCCGCGATCGGAACGGCGGAGGCCGCGGGCGGGAACGCCTTTGACGGGACCGTCGCATCCGGCGGGACATATACGGGCGCGGTCAACAAGACTTACGTCGTCAAAATCATCACCGGCGGGACGCTGGCGGACGCCACATACAAGGTGTCCTCGGACGGGGGCGCCACCTGGGGAAGCGAACAGACGGACCTGGACGCCGGCACGATAACGCTGGGCGACGGTATTACCATGACTTTTGCTGATACCGGGGCGAACCGCCTGGCCGCAAATGATATTTTCCATGTCAACGCCCTGGCCGCAGGCTATTTCCGGGGGAACGGCTCGGAGATGTCGATCGAGGTCAGCAAAGGAACGACCTTCAGTTACGGCATTTCCGGCGAGGCGGTATTCACGGACAAGGGAAGCGGCGAAGTGGATATTTTCGACGTCCTGAACGACCTCAAAATGGGGCTGGAGAACAACGATGCAGACGGGATATCCACCCAGATCAACCGGCTGAAGGACGGCCGCGATCAGGTCTCGAAATACACGGCCATGTGCGGGAGCCGGATAGCGAGCCTCGACGTCACCAGGACGAACCTGACTGCGATCGACGAGAAACTCACAAGCATGTGCTCGGACATTGAAGACGCGGACCTGGTCAAACTGGCAACCGATTTTGCGATGAAAGAGGTCGCGCTTCAGGCGTCGTACGCCATAGCGGCTTCCATCCAGGAAACCTCGATTCTTAAATTTCTGGGCTAAAGGAGAACGCATGCTGATCCTGACACGGAAGTTGGGCGAATCGATCAAGATTGGAGACAACGTAAAGGTAACGTTTCTGGGGATCAAGGGGCGGCAGGTCCGCATCGGGATCGAGGCCCCGCCTGAGGTGGCCGTGCACCGGGAGGAGATTTACAATGCCATCCAGGAACAGAATATCCGGGCGGCAAGGATTGAAAACGACAGGCTGCTCGAGGAGATCTGGAACCGCTTTCAGAACGCAGCCGCGGGGAACAAAGGAAAAAAAGAAGCAGTGGAGGAATAACGTGAAGATTGCGACGACGCGATTCGGTGAGATTGAAGCCGACGAATCAAGAATAATCGAGATGAAAGGGGAAATCCTCGGCTTCGAGAAGCTGAAGAGATACATCCTTCTCGCGCAGAATGAAAAGACCCCCTTCGGCTGGCTCCAGTCGATTGATGACGGAGCCGTCGCATTCGTCGTCATCAATCCTCAGATTGTTAAATCCGATTATGAGCCCGAGATAAAAGATGTTGATGTGAACCTGCTCAAAATAGAACAGGCCGCGGACGTGCTTCTCATGTCGATTGTGACGATCCGGCAGAATCCCGTTTCGATTTCCGTTAATTTAAGAGCTCCTATCGTAATAAACGCCAAAAAGCGGCTGGCCAAGCAGATTGTCCTCGACGACCCGGCTCAACCCGTACAGTTCTTTGTCGAAACGGGCAAACCGGTGAGAATACCTCCTCCCGGAAAAGGCAGCATCGGAGGAGAAGACAGGAGCGCCGCGGCGAGGTAATCGAGGCGTCAGGCGTCAGGCGTTGGGCAAAAAAGAGCGGACACCTGCCGCTCATTTCGGTTTCTTCCCGTCATTTTTATCCAGTATTCTTTCCGCCAGAGAAACAGCGGGTTCCCAGGAAGGGTCTATTTCCAGACCACGGATGCAGTACGGAACCGCTTCTCTTTCCTTTCCCGTCCCGGCCAGGAATTCCGCATAGGCGATCTGCGCCTCCTGGAAATTGGGCGCCATCTCGGCCGCAGCCTCGAAGAACTTGTTCGCCTCGCCGGATAGCCCCGTCCTCCTGCAGATATTTCCGATACCCAGGGCGGCCCGGCTCGAATACGGATTCGCCCGCAGGGCGCATTGGTACAGCTCGGCGGCGCGCTCCCATTCCCCTTCTTTCTCGCACAAGGAGGCAATCGCCTCAAAGGAGGGTGCGTGCGCGGCGGAAACATTCAGGGCGGACCTGTACGCGGCGACGGCAGCTTCGCGGTCGCGGTCCCGCAGAGCGTCTCCCAAACAGCGGAGGGAGCGTATCGATCGGGGATTCTTCCGGGCGGCCCTTTCAAAATGGCCGGCCGCCTCCGGAGAGCCTTCCCGGGCCAGGCTGTGCCCCAGCCGGAACGCGGGAAGGTAATAACCCTCGGCGGCGCGTTCGGCTTCCGCATATATTTCCCTCGCCGTCTGCGCATCTCCCTGCGCCTCTGCTTCGATGCCCCGGATCAGCAGCAGCTCGGCTTCCGTCCGGGTCACATTGAATGATCTGCTCCCCTCGCATGCTGCAAGCGGCACTCCGCTCAGGTCGCGGGGAACCTCTGCGCAGCGAAGTCCGGCATAAAATTCACGCCGCGGGCGGGCGTGCTGATCCTCCATCCTGTTGCGCGCCGCGTAATCATATGCGCCGAAAGATATTTTTTGCCTGAGCCCTGAATCGCGGGCCAGCACTTCCAGAATAGAGGCGAGCTCGCCGGGGGTGGAGAAGAGCAGGGCGTTTTCGCCATGCCGTCCGTGGATCTGGTAGGGCAGGATCGAAGAGAGCACCGGGACCGCGCCCCGCGAGGCGTATTCAATAAATTTCACGTCCGAACGGCAGAGGTTGTACGGCGTTTCCAGGAGCGGAGCGATGCCCGCATCGAGGCCATCCAGGAATTCGAGATAATCCGAAAGGGCGCCGGCCGGCCGATAGCTTGCCCGGCCCCTCGGCAGCCGGGAAAAAAGCTGCTCGAATTGCCCGGCATTTCCCATGAAGGCGAATTCCAGGGCGGGATTCTCCGCCATCGCTGCCGCAACGGCTTCCCGGAAAGAAAACAGGTCTTCCGTATGTCCGACGGAACCCGCCCAGCCGATCCTTACCCGGCCCGATCCTGCCGCGCGCGGTGCGCCGAGGCGCGCGACCTGGTTTTCCAGAACGGCCGTATGAGGATTCAGAAAACCGAACATTTTTTTCAGTCCTTCGCCTGTAACCTGCATCGCGTCCGCAAGGCCGGCATACTGGAGGGCGGATGCGGTATGGAGAGGATCGCTGAACCAGCCCCTCCGCCCCACGCCGGGGTGAGGGGCGAGTATATTGTCGGACATTTCGAAAACAGTGGCCAGGCCGCGGCGCTTCCTTTCCTCGATAACGGGAAGGAGGTCCTCCTCCGTCAGTAGATGCAGGACCAGGACGTCGGCCTGCAGGCACAGCTTCCCGAAGAAAGGGGATATTGTGCTTACGGTTATTACCGCCGTCTCCGGCAGCTTGCCCAGGGCAGCGGCAGGCTGCTCGACGCGATAAACGTAATCGCCCGTAGCAACGGACTGCATAGCCACGGCGTTAACGATGAGAAGTTCTTTTTTCATGAGAGTTTGCGGCCCCCGGGGATATTCAGGCGAATGCGGAATCGAAGATCTCTCCGCCGCGCGGGGAGCATAGGACAAAATACGGGGGCAGTCAAGAAAGGCGATGCGGCTGAATCGGATTCGACGGCTTTGGCGCGGATCAGGCGGTATGGTTGAAAATCATGCCGATCAGCTCGTTCATCTTCAAGTAAAGATTCTGGAGCTCCTTGGGAGGGATTTCGCGGATGACCTTGCCGGTTTCCTTGTCCGTGACAGTCACGGCTACCCGCTCGTTGTTCTTTCCGTATGTGGAGAAGTTCAGGCTGATGTTCATAAAGCCGATCCGGTCGGCCATATCCTTCACCAGAGCCGCGATCTGCTGGTTGTCGAGCTTCGGTTGGTGCTCTTTCTCCCTGGGCAGATCCGGGGGGGGTGCGCACCTTACCGGCGCCGGCTGGGATGCCGGTTCGGAAATCAAGTCCTTGCTCGCGGGAACAGGGTTGACATTCATGACAACTTCCTCCTGACGGATTGCTCCTCCAATCGTTATATCGGATTATATCTGTATATTCTTTAACCTCACGATCTTACGTCGAGAAATCTGGGGGAAGCCGGCTTCGTATTCCACCGGGATTTTGCTATCTCCATACTCTGCTCCGCGCTACCGGCCATTTTTCGCTCAAGATCAAGCAGAAGCGTCCCGAGCCGGTCCATGCAGCCGCGGTCTGCTTCCGCAGCCTCTTTCAGGAGGTTCAGGATCTCGCGGGCAATCCGGCCGGCCGGGGAAGAGGCCGGGTGTTTTCCGCCGGCCGCCTCTTCCGCGTTCAACCTGTCCAATTCCCGCATGTAAAATTCTCGCTTCATAATCTGCGCCTCTACGGCGGCCATGTCCTCCCGCTCTATGCCATCGGAGAGGCCGTAGGTGGCCGACAGGAATCCCCGGGCCAGATCGCGCTTGCCCAGGAGCCGCTCAATTTCCTGCGTGTGCGCCATTTTTTCCATTTTGCCTCACCCGGTGACCGCGGCCGCCATGCCCTCCTCCCGGGCAGGCGCGATATTGACGGCCAGAGCGGCGGCACGGGGCGCGCCGAAGAAAATTTCCTGCCAGGCGCTCCTGAGTTCCTCGAGCATCCTGATTGTTTCATCGAAACCTTTCATGTCCCGGTTCAGATCGGCTTCCGTAAGCCGGCGCACCATGAAATTGTAAAGCGCCTCCAGGTTCCTGGCCACCTCGCCGCCCTTATCGAAATCCAGGGCGCTGATCAGTGCGCACAGAATGTCAATCGCCCTCTGGAGCGATCGGGCCTTTTCTTCGAATTCGTCCGCCCGGTAATGGTCCCGGGCGGAAATGAGGCTGCTGATCACCGCGTCGTAAGACATTATGACCAGTCTTTTCGGGTCGGCGGTTTCCACATTGGCCTGTCTGTAGGCGTTTATCCCGTTGCCGTTCATCAATTACCTCCTGTCCTGGAGAATTAAACTCTTCAATTCACTATTCCCACATGTTTTGCGCGGCGTTTATCTGGCTCGCCAGCCAGTTGCTCTGGTTCTGAATTTTGCTCAGCGCCAGCTCCATCGCGACAAACCGGTTGATCATCTGCTCCTGCTTCCGCGCGAGCGTCGCCTCGAGCAGCTCGATCTGGTCTTCGTAACGTTCTATGCTGCCGTCAAGTGAGGTCTGCTTGAACGCGACGTAACCGTCGGTCGAATCCGTGATAAAACCCAGCTGCCGGTCAAGGATGTCGGCGATGCCGAGCGTCAAAGTGAAATCGGCGGTCTGGGCCGTCGTGCCCGTATACAGGATCGACAATCCGTCCGCGTTGTTCCCGCTGCTGGACAGCGTCAAAACCTGACCCTTCCCGGTCGCGTCGATCCCGTTGATCTTGCCCGCGACATCCATCCCCCAGACCTTGGTGGCGGCCGCATTGGTGAGTCCGAGTACGGCGCCCCCGGATTCGCTTACACCGATCATATGACCGGTGCCGTAAGAATTGTGAGTAAGGAGGACTTTGTTCTCCGCCGTTTTCGACGCAGTGATCCTCATGGCATTGCGGCCGGAGGTGAAAACGCCGACCACTCCGAAATCGAGACCCGATACTGATGAGGAATCGATATTCAGGGTAAGCTGGCTCGCCCCCGACTGCTTGTCCGTGATGACGATTTTCCCGCCGCTCATACTTGCCGTGACTTCATTATCGAAGGTGTCCTCGATCTCCGAAAGAAGGGCGCCGAGGTTCTGGGACGTGCCGACCGTATAAGAGCCGCTCACGGCCAACCCGTTCCGCTTGGTGCCGGTGAAACTGATTACATCGCCGTTTTCGGCGCCGGCTATATCGCTGAAGAGCGTGGCGGCGGTGAAGCCCGTATTGTTGGATCCCTGGAGCTGCTCCGTATACGTCTTTTCCATTTCCGAGTTGATCGCGTTGACCACGTCGTCGATATCCATCCCGGCGGTGAGGGTAACCGCGCCCGTTGTGAGAGCGTTCAAATCCTCGATCGTGAGTGTTTCGTCCGCGCCCAGGGTCCCTGCCAGGGAATTGGCGCCGGTCACGGTAGACCGGGTTGCCGCAGTCGATATGACGGTCGAGTACGTCCCCCCCTCCGTATTCTCCGTATGGCCGACGTACTGGAACTGAGAATTGGCGCTGGAACCGAGCGCGATGAAGAGCTTCTTCACGTCGTTGAAATTCGTTTCCAGTGCGTCCGTGAGGTCTTCGTCATCCACCGTGAGATTAACGTCGTCGTTCAGGGATATCCCGATCAGCGGCAGGCGGTTGTATCCTTCCGAAACCCCCGTGACCGTGCTCGTGACCGCGTCGATCAGCTCCGATTTTACGGTGTAGAGCGTCCCATCCCCGAACAGAATCCCTCCCGTTTTGCTCGTTTTCTCGTCGTAGCTGAACTGCTTGTTGATGTAAGTCATAAGCGTGTTGAAGCTGGACGTCATCGTCGTGATTTTCGACTTTATCGAACTGAGGTTGCGGCTCACGTTGAGGGTCACCGTCGTGGAAGAGCTGGCGCCGGTGAGGTTCAGCGTCACACCCGCGATGACATCGTCGATGCTGTTGGAAGATTTCTGCATGGTGACGCCGTCGACGACTATTTCCGCGTCCTGCCCCGCCGTGATCTGCATATCCCGTCCCTCAGTGGTCTGGGATATCGCGCCGAAATTCAAAGTGCCCCCCCCCTGGTTGTTGGCGATAAGGGATAAGGCAAGCTGGCTGTCGCCGGCGGTGAGGTCCTTGAGGACGATCTGTCCCGCGGTGTTGCCGTCCGTGCCGTCGCTTACATAGGCGCTGACATGGTGGTCGGTGGCGTGCTTGTTGTATTGGGTTTCTATTTCCGCCAGGAGATTGCTTATCTGGTCTGTGGTCGTGATCGTATAAATGGACGAGAAGGTTTCGTAAGCGCCGGCGGCGTTATAACGTGTTCCGGATATCGAGACGGTGTCGCTGTTACTGATATTGTTGCCGAAGGAGCCGAAACTGAGGGCGGTCCCCGTACAGGTGAGGGGACCGACGCTCAACTGGCTCGCCCCCGTCGCCAGATCCTGCACGATCAGCCGGCCGGTGGAATCCAAGTACGCGTCCACGGCTGTTGCGCCGCCGTACTGGGTTTCCACCCAGCTCAGGAAATTGCTGAGCTGTTCGGTGTTGTCCGCTATGTTGTAAGTGGCGTCGACCGCTGCACCGCTGTGGGTAGTCCCCTGGACGCGGATGGAATCGCCGATGTCGATGTCGTTGGCGTCTCCGCCGGTATTGATCAGGTTCCACTGGGTCGTGGAGGAAATATAGCCGCCTCCCGCCGCAGTTGTTTGCATGTTCTGGGTGGCGCCGCGCAGAGCCCCGGTAAACAGGTCGGCGAAGGTGCTCGCGGCCGTAATGGCCGCCCCCGTTCCCAGGACGCGCTGGACGTCCCCCGTGTGCATCTCGTTGATCTCGCCGTACGTGCCTTCCAGCACCCCCAGGATCTGGAGGACGTTGCCGTTGTCCGTGAAAGAGGTAGTGCCGCTTACGTCTATCCGGTATTTGGTCTCCCCGCCTATTACCTCGGAGACAACGGATGCGGAAATCCCGGCGAGGGCGTCAATTTTGGCTGCGATATCGGTGATGGAATCGTCGGCAAGACTTATACTGACGGAATTGCCGCCGATCGTGACGGAAGTCGCGCCGGGCGCGCTCGTCAAGCCCAGCAGTGTTCCGACCTCGGTGCTCGAATTGCTGAAAGCACTGCTCATTGCCCCGTCGCTCGTAACGGTTTTTATCTGGACCGTCGAAGCGATGAAGCCCATGGACTGGAGGACGCCGGCGGAGGACCCCTCAAGGATTTCTATTCCGTCGACCCCTGTCTCGTCGCTCGTCAGGACGAGATGATAGTCGGTCGAGGAATGCTGGACGATGCTGGCCGTCACATTGGAGGGGTCCGATCCGGTATTGAGGGCGTTTATCTTGTCCCGGATATTGGTCAGCGTATCGGTGGAAACGACCTCGATCGCTCTGCCGGAAATGATGATGTCGCCCGAGAGGGAAAGCGCCGTCTCCTTTGCGCTGTAGCTTTTAGAGGAAATTTTTTCCGACTGGGCCGTCCTGTTCACCTTTATGGAATAGGTCCCGGAAGATGCGGAGGCGCTGGTGGAAACAGTGAACAGGTCGTCCGGGTCGGTACTCGTATTGGATGTAGTAGTCGCCGCGAACACGTTGAACGCATCTACATCGGCCAGGGCCGCAGAGGCGGTTTTCAGCGAAAGAAGCATGGTATTCACGCTCTGCCATTCCGTCAGCTTGCTCTTGTATTCACCCTGCCGGTCCTTTAAAAGGTCGACCTTCTTCTGGTCGATGGCGATGAGCTGGTCGACAACGCTTCTCCAGTCGAAGCCGCTCACTAAACCGCTGATCATGCTCGTGCTGCTGGACATAAGCTTCCTCTCTTGAAGATAATTATCGGAAAAATTTGCCCGGTTCTTTACCTCCGGAAGACTAAAAAGCAAAATCCCTGCCATATATAAATATTTATTATTATTGCAGAAAAAA
The DNA here is from genome assembly GCA_028712885.1 of Syntrophales bacterium. Lineage (GTDB taxonomy): Bacteria > Desulfobacterota > Syntrophia > Syntrophales > UBA4778 > JAQTPK01. Next base: position 96,019 of record JAQTPK010000001.1, read on the forward strand.
AGAAATAGGGGCTGGGTGTTTCATCGGTTTCAAGAGGTTCACGGCTTGGATAGACATATGACATTGGACATTAGACGTAAGGCGCCGGGGGCGGATATGATGCGGGAGGAATTTGCTGAAGTGGAAGATTTCTTGATCCAATGTCTAAGGTCTGAAGTCTAACGTCTCTTTCAGCATAAAAAACCCGCGCCCTTGCGGGCGCGGGGCTGAAGTTGGTATGTAAGTAGACGGGCTGCTGTTACCGGCCGAGCAGCGTAAGTATAAGCTGCGGGGCCTGGTTCGCCTGGGCGAGCATTGCGGTGCCGGCCTGGACGAGTATCTGGTTCTTGGTGAACGTGGTCATTTCGTCCGCCATATCGACGTCGCGGATGACCGATTCGGCCGCCTGCGTGTTCTCGATCGTGGTGGCGAGGTTAGCGGCGGCGTAGGAGAGCCGGTTCATCGAGGCGCCGATCGTGCCTCTGGCGCTGGCCAGAGTGCTGATAGCCGCGTCCACGGTATCGAGCATGCTCTGGGCATCTGCTGCAGTATCGAGATAATCGAACTCCAGACTGAGGCCCGCAGCAACCGAACCCTTAACGTTGCCGATGGCGAGCGATATCCTGTTATTGTCGTTGTTTTCCGCACCGATCTGGAAAGTCGATCCGCTGGAGCCCGTGTCGCTGACAACAAAGCTGACCGCTTCGAGATCGTTTTCCGTGTAGACGGCGCCGAGCGAGAATGTGACGTTGAGGAGATCGAAATTGACTTCCTGGGCCGTCCCCGGGTTGATGTTGCTGATGGTCTGTTTCGCGCCTGTAGCCGTATTGACCAGGGTGAGCGCTCCGGTTCCGGCGCCCGTAGAGAACTCGTATGAGCCGGTAGCCGCGCCGGTCACGTTAAGGTTCGTGACGCCCGTATCCCTGACGGTCAATGTCGCGCCGCACCAGGACGCGCTGACGGCGCCGGTCAGCGCCACTGTGAACGTCAGGCCCAGATTGGCGAATCTGACTGTCTGGCTGGCAGTGGTCGCGAAAGAGATGCACGCGATGTCGCTCATGGTGCCGTTGTATATCTTCAGCTGTCCGGCTGCGGCACCATCTGCGCTGAACGTGTACGCCCCGGAAACCTGGGTTGCAGCCAGCGAGGTGATCGTGAATCCCGATCCGGAAATACCGGTGGACTGACCTACGACCACTGTATATACATATTTCATGTCCCCGTAAACTCCGGCCATTGAGGCGGAGAAAGTCGCTCCTGAAAACTGGTACGTCCCCGCCGTCTTCGAGGCGCCGAAGGTGCCGTCGAGCAGGGCGGTGCTGCCGTACTTCGTCGAGTTCGCGATCCGGTCGATTTCGGAGATCAGCGCGTTTCCTTCCGCGTTGATCTTCGCACGCTCGTTTACGCCGACGTTCGCCGAAGCGGCCTGCGTGGCCAGCTCTTTCAGACGGGTGAGCATGTTCTCGATCTGCTCCATACCGCCTTCGGCGACCTGCAGCAGAGCGTTCGCTTCCGAAGTGTTGCGGGACGCGACCTTGAAGCTCGCGATATCCGCACGGAAGCCCGATGAAATAGAGAGTCCCGCCGCGTCGTCAGCCGCTCGGTTTATCCGGTAACCGGACGAGAGCCTTTCCAACGATTTCGACATGCCCGCGTCTGAAAGCTGCAACTGCTTGTGGGCGTTCATCGCGGCGATGTTATTCTGAATACGAAGTCCCATGGTGTAATCCTCCTTGATATTGTGTTCCGCTTTTTGCGGGTTTCAGGCTTCCATGCCTTGTGCAACCAAAAACCTCACGTTAGCTTCGCGTTTATGTTCACCTCCTTCCCGCTGATTTCGTTGGCGTTTTTGGTTTGACTATATTATCGGGCAGGGGGGAGAGGAACTTTAGCTCAAGGCAATATCGGAAAAGATTGTCCCATGAAAAAAGCAAGGAATTCTTTTTACCGAAGTTCGTTCTGAACCGGGGATGCAATCTCTTGGAGGAAGGGATCCAGCCTGTACTGGAGTATATCCTTCAATGACACCAGATCCCGGGATTGCATGGCGGCGGTTGCGCTGCCTATATACGGCAGAATGCTCTCGAAAGCGTTTCTGATGTCCGGGGCGGTGTCCGGCGCCTGCAGGCATCCGGCGAGACAAATGAGATCGTCGATGTAGGAAGAGAATTCAGAGAAAAACGCGTCGCTGTGGGCCAGATAAAATGACCGGATCATATCCTTTTTCTTTTTTTGGAGATTCGCGGCGATTTCCCCGACCGTATTTCCGGGAACAACTTCGGGTCTCCGCAGAGCGTTTCCAGGCCGGGCGGACCGATCGGGGAAAGGAATGAGCTCCTGTCCCGTTCCCTCCCTCACTGCGGTTATATACAGATCCACGTCTTCTCCAAGCCCGGCGGAGCGAGCAGTCCCCCCGGCGGAAATGGCTTCCTGGATTTCAAAGGCCCGCCAGACGTGATCCGGTTTTATCGCGGAACGGCATTTCTGTCCCGAGCCGCATTTTTCCGGCTCCCGGCAGGGGGCGCATTGATTCCGGGAATAAAGGATAAGATGGCCGTCTCCGTACGGTCCCGTTTCCCAGGGATAGGCGGTCCCGTAAAATATGGCTATAACGCGTGTCCCAACGGCGGCGGCCATGTGCATCGTCCCCGTGTCGCCGGTAATCAGAACGCGGCACCACTCCAGGACCCCCCGCAGGGTCTTGAGCGGCGTTCGGCCCGCCAGATTGACGATCCGCCCCTGCGGCAGGGACGGGTCGCCCAGGATCGAATCCGCGGCTTCCTTTTCCTCTCCGGTCCCCAGCAGGACGATCCGGTAATTCGTCCTTTCCAGTATTGTCCTTATCACCTTCCTGTAGTTTTCCGTTCCCCACTGCCGGAAAGACCTTCCGGCGCCCATCTGCACAGCGGCAATCGGCGCCGATCTCTCCGACTCCGCGATCAGTTCTTCCGCCCGGATCCGGTCGGCTTCCGTAACGGGAAGATTCATCGGCGCGCAGCCCGGCGCAAGTCCCGCGATCAGCAGCGACCAGTCAGCGAGGTTCATCCTGTTTCCTTTTCTGTCGCTCTTGACATTCTGATAGAGTTCCCGGGAAGCGCTGTCCTCCATGACAAATGACCGCTCCGGAGAATATGATCCTCCCCGGACCGCGCGGGCTCCGGCCAGGAAAGAAATGAGGGAGCCGACTTCATACTGGCGGTTTATAACCAGGTCGAATTTCCTCCTTCCGAGCAGGCGGCAGAAATCGTACATTTCATTATAAACGCAAGGGAAGCGGTCGGGGCGATCAGCCAGCAGGTACCGATATTCCCTCTCAGGAATAGCAAGGAGCTCGTCAATGCCGGGATGATCGTCCAGGATCCCGGCGAAATTGTCGCCGGTGATCCAGGTTATTTCCGCACCGGAATATTTTTTCTTGAGTCCCGGCAGGAGCGGCGTGAGCTGGAGAATATCTCCCAGGCGGTGGGTGCGGATAATGAGAATTTTCATTTACGTATTTCGTCCAGGAGGATCTTTACCGTTTCCGAAAAATCGTCTTTTGCCGAGATCCGCAATTCGAAAAGACGCATATGACATGTATCGAGAATGCGGCGGAAGAATTCCCGGTGGGCGTTAAAGGCGGGGAGGAAGGCGCATATGGAGAAGGGGCCGGCCATTCGCGATATCCTCTTCTCAATTGGTTCCGGGTCCGGGCCGATCAGGAATTCAATGCCGGGGCGGATCAGATCGGAAAAATCATCGCCCGCGAGGGCAAGGCGGAACAGGCTTGCATCTTCCACGACCAGGATCGAATCCCAATCTGTATTTTCTGCAAGCTCTCGGAGGGGGTAGCCCAGGCCCATTCCGAGCAGGATAATCATTTTTTCCGGGATATCCTGGCACGCCAGCCATTCCGCGGCTTCCCGCCGCGGGTCCATGGAGCTGTGGATGAGATAAAATCCTTCCGGCAGGTTTCTTCCGGCTGTCAGATCCCCGGATGGGGAATGGACAAGCTCCCAGCCGGCTTCCGGAGGCGGCGGGGTCAACCGGTCCGCCAGGTCCGGGTCCTTCCGGCGCAATTTATTGATGTTCGTTTCAAGCTGCGCCATCCAGGGCCGCCAGCTCCTTTACCAGAAGGTTTTCCGTTTTCTCCATCGAATCCAGCGTGGATAAATACATCTGGCCCACCACGCCGAGCCAGTCCTTGATCATGAGCACCTGGGCTGCGCGCAGGCATTCCTCATCCGGATATATCTCCGGAAGGGTGTTGAATCTGTTGTTGAACCATAGGGAATAAGCCTGCAGAGTATGCCACATGGCGTCCGATACGTTCTCGTCTTTTATGTATCTGTCCATCAGGCCGATAAAATCCACGATGAGCGACTCCGCCGCCTTTTTATCCATTGCCCCGTTCCCCTGCAGAAAGGGGTGGACGGAGTTTTTTTCGAGAAGCCTTGTCCTGGCGAGCATTGTCTTGAATTCCCCGATCATGTTCCTGATACCCGAGGCGGTGAGGCGGGTTTTATCCAGCAGCAGGGAATAATCGCGCTGCGGATCGGCGTTTCCCTGGAATCCGGAAATCGCATCCTCGATCATGGACACGGGATCGAATTCCTGCGTGCAGTACCTGTCTATGGCCGCCCTGAGCGGCATCACTTCCGCACCGCGTATCTTTGCTCCTCCTTCCGTGGCATTGATGCAGGTGCCGGAGAGATTCCGGAGGTCCTCTTCGAAAGCGACGCGAAAAGAATCCCAGGGAATGCAGGTTTTAATCGGGGATCCGTCGTTTCCTTCCACCTCGAGGACGTCCTTGTGATAGAAATCGTCCTTCTCTCCAAAAGGCATGTCTTTCGCATGGGTGTTTCCGTCCGGGGCGAACGCGAGGTCCTGACCGATCAGTATGATCGGGTCGCACCCGAGGACCTCCGAAACCTTGTATGCCATGTTTCCAACGGAGGGGCCTATCGTCAGTTCGCCCCTGGAAATGCCGAGCCACAGAAAATGGGAAAACCTGCGATGCACGATAATTTTTTTTCCTTTGAAATAATCGAAGGTCCGGGGCCTGACCAGGGGGCAGATGGCGTAATAGATCCCGTCGAAATCGGAAATGCCCCGGTAGAAGTGTTCCGTTCCGTCCGTCCGCTCGAACCCGACGACGATATGGGGGCGGATCCCTCTGTTCATCAATGGGAGGAAACTCGCGTCGCAGCAAACGATCAGCGCCCTGTTCGAGATCTCCTTGAGCAGGTGTATGTTCTTGTTCAGTGAAGGTCCGGCCGCCACGGATACGGCGGGCCTTCCCTTGAAACGGTCGAACAGGAGGTCTATTCCCGGATTGTTCACAATCTTGGGGATGTTCATGAGGATGTTGTCCAGGCCGAGGAGGGAATCCAGAGGATCGTTTCCCGTCATCATGGCCATCTGCCGGCAGGCCCGTCGCATGACATACATGGCTTTCCGGTAAAAGTCCGGATTCAGCGACACGCCGGAGGGAACGGGAATGACCTTCACGGATCGCATGAAATTGACAGCTTCGTTCTCCACCAGGACCTCCGCCCGGATCGGCGCGAGGGCGGCTCCCGGATCGGGTCCCACGAAGAAATGAATATGCGGATGGGCCAGGACTTCCGTCAGATCTATTATTCGCAGCGCCAGATGGAAGAGATTGAGGTTTTCCTCAAAAACGATTATCTTCCTGGTCTGGAGCCGGTTGGCGAAGAGCCGGACGAAAGCGAGCAGGTGGTAGCCGAGTCCGAAACCCATGAACACGGTGATGTTGGCGAATGTCATCTTAAGGTTTTCCAGGTAATCCCGGCAGTAAGCCAATGGGTCGCCGTATTCGTAATAAAGAATGAACGAGGAGCCGGAAGGAACGAGCAGATTAGGCCCTTTTCCTCCTTCGCTCAGAACGACCTTGAATTTTGATTGATCCAGCTCGCGCATCCTGATCGATTTCGCCAATTCAGGGAATCTCTTTGACAGGGCCGCTAAATTATTTTCATATATGGCTGATGAATCCATTTCCTCTCCTCAGGTACATCAATTCACGGACCGCATCATTTCCGGCCTTCTTCCCGCAATCATTTCCTCTACGAGTCGTTGCATAACCGCGGACTCTTCAAGAAGTTCTTTTTCCAGAAAGACCTCCCCGAGTCTGACAAGAATAAATCCCAGGCCGTCCAGACTGTCTATCGTCCCTTCGAGGTCGATGCGCTCGCTCCTGATTACATGATCGAGGGCTTCCACGACACCTTCCCAATGGCCGCTTTTACCCATGGCGTATATCCCGCCCAGCTTGTAAAGGAGTTCTCTGGGCTCGATCTCCCTCGCGGAGATCATGCGTTCGATCCCTTCCTCGAGGCGGCCCTCGTCGAGCAAGGCCGTCCCCAGCAGGTAATCGGCGCGGGCGAGGTCCTTTCCGTCCATCGTCCCGGGAAAACCGCCCCCCCCGAGCAGCCGGATGGCTTCATGATGCCGCGCCTCGCGGTGGGCCAGCTCGGCCGCGGCCAGTTTCAAATAGGGATCATCGGGAAATCTCTTCCTCGATGATTCGATCTGGCCGCGAATTTCCATTCCCTGCTGAATGAAGAAAGTAATCAATCTTCCCCGCAGTCTCGGGTCCGCAAAATCAGAATCCAGGAAAAGCCCCCGCGCCTCCTCCAGATCTCCGGCCTTGATAAAATATAAAATGCCCTTTAAAAGATTGTTTGTCTCCCGCATATGGCCGAAAGATTTCCGGATCGCGGGCTTTTTCCTGTCTTCCCTCCATTCCCGGTCCTCAACGGAATGGGTTATACGGAAGAAATCCGCCCACTCAATTTTCATTCCGGCCGCACGCAGAGATGATTCCGGAGTTTCGAAGGCGGCGCCCTCGAAATTCAGGTCCTTTCCGAGAGGAAGCAGGCGGATCGGGAATACCGGTTTATCCGTTTTGGGAAGGCGGAGCATGATCGTCATCTCCTCGTCTTCCAGCTCCTCGTCGATCGCGATGGTAAAGGCGGTGTCTTTTTCCGCGGGCAAATGGAATCTGGCCAGGGCCATCCTGATTCTCTGCCGGGGATCAATGAATTCATCGGCATCCAGGAACAGGACGTAGTCTCCCGACAGTTCCCGCAGCCCCGCGTTTCTGGCCTTGGCGAAATCGTCTTCCCACGGGATCTGAATCACCCGGCACCCGTACTCGGCCGCGATTTCCCGGGTCCGGTCGCTCGAACCGGTATCCACGACCAGGATTTCATCGGCCGCATGCCGGACAGACTCGATGGCCCTGGCCAGGGATGCGCTTTCATCCCGGACTATCATGCAGACGCTCAGCCGGGAGCGGGTTTGATTGCGCTTCTTTACCTCTTCCAGAAGAGTCCTGTCGTAATAGTCATCCCGAAGGGCGAGCGCCTGCTCCAGCATGGAGATCCCCTCCGGGATTTCTCCCATGATCAGGCGGCATTTGCCCAGGGCGGATAAGGTTTCGGCCCTGTTGTTCATAATGCCAGATTCAATGAACTTCTCCAGATTCTTGACCGCTTTTTCCATCTCAAAGAGCTGGGCGTAAATGAGGCCGGCCGCCCGGTACGGGTCCGCGGTATCGAAGAATTCCCAGCTTGCTTCCCATTTTTCAAAGAAATTCCTGGCCTCTTCGAAACGCCCGAACTGATTCAAATAATGGATCATGATAAGGTACATCCGCTCGCTGCCGAAACCCTCTTCCATCCCACGGTAGTATCGGCCCATATCTTCGCTTGTAAGGACGCCGAAGCTCAGGAAGTTATCGCAGAACTCGTTCATCCGCTCTATGTCCTTGGAGTCGGGCGGCAAGTCCCCCCGCAGGTGTCGAATCTGATCTCTTATCTCTTCCGCGGGATCAGTCTCCTTCTCCTTTTCGCGGCAACAGTGCACTTCGATCCCCTTAAATAGCCTGCTCTCGAAGGAAAAAACATTATCCGGAGTGGAAATCATCAGTTTCAGCCCATTTGCGAAAAATTTCCGGCGGACCAGGCGTGCCTCCATTTTACAGTAAGCATAAGCGTGTCTGGATGGATGTCTGTAGCCGGAATCCTTCATCCAGATAAATTCGTCGAGCAGTTCAGGAGCCAGGTCTTCCCGGATGATCAAACTGTAACCCTTGGGCTCCCGATCGATATTCGCCAGGAGGTGAGGACGCTGCTCCACTGTGAGCTTCTCGTTCGGCCGGAGGAAAAGCGCCCAGTCCGACTTGCAGACAGTTTTCGGCGACGCCAGCGGGTTACGCTCTGTCTTGATCCCCGCCCGTTCGGCCGCTGCGATGCTCCCATCTTTCGATCCGAGGTCCAGATAGATTATGTCCCCGGTCAGTTTGCGGCAACTTTCTATGCACTCCGGAAGGAATTCTTCTTTGTCCTTGCCGACGATCCAGATCGATAATTTACTCATGGCTTCCCTGCTTTTTCATTTCAGATAAACTCGATAAGTTCCTTTTCCCGAAATTTACGAAGGTACAAATAGACGTCCCGGTGCGGCAGGCCAAATTTCTCGGCGATTTCGAAAATGGTCGTCTTCCGGTCAAAGTATCTCGGCAGACAGTCCATCAGGTAATTCCATTTTTTCCTGTTTTCGTCCGAGGCGGAGGCAATTGAGGGATCCGTTCCCGGAGAGATATAGAGATCGTATTTCGGGTTGCTGAGCGCGATCAGGCCGGTGAATTTTCTCTCCATCCGGCAGTCCGTCTCCAGTATGTCCAGAATGCCGAGAACGGCCTCGGCGCTTTCCCGAAGCTTGTCTTCCCGGATGATGTCCGGATTGTCCATGCTCGTGTGGTATTCCGGAAAGGGGTGGCGGGACAGCGATATCGCGGGTACTTCGAAGCCGGGGGACTCCCAGACGGTTTCGTCGTTGCCGATGATCTTTCGGAACGCCTCGCAGCGGAATTCCCACCCGCCCGTGTCGAGGAAGTGCCGGGCGGCCCGGTCCAGAAGACTGCTTCCGGTGAAGCTTTCCTGCAACGCCAGTTGTCCGCCGGTTCCGAGCGACTCCAGGAATATACAAGATCGGAAATACTTTGCCTTTTCCGGTCCGATTTTTGCGAGATAGAATACGGTTCCCAGATGCTCGGGGCAGACGATGAGCCGGTAGCTGAGCCGGTTTTCCCGGCCGGCGAGCCTTTTCATTACTTCGATGCCCACTGCTATGCCCGAGATATCGTCGTTGGCCTGGGCGGCATGGCAGTTGTGGGCGTTGAGCACGACCGTTTCGGTGCTCTTTCCCGCGAGCAGAAATTCACAGACTTTCATTGTTCCCGGGGTGCGGATCGTCCGCAGCTCTATATCGTAATCTCCCGCCGGCAGATTCTCGTAAAGGCTGTACGGCACGCTGAAGCCCCAGTCGGCCAGCCAGGGTTTATAATAATAATCGCAGTGATAACCGACCGCATTGGGCCAGTCCCTTCTGAATGTCAGGTGCTTTTTCAGTTCCGCCAGTCCCACGCGGCCGGAAAATGACTCCGCATATCCCATGACCCCCAGGGGATGCGCCGCGCCGTCGTAAACCGGTTTTCCTTCCTTCCTGATTTCCGCTTTTTCCACATGCCAGGACCAGGGCACAATCCAGCCGTTATGCTCCATCCCCGGCGGAAATTCATGCACCGTGAACGGAAGTTCCTCCTTCAGGATTTCCACGCAGCGGTCCGTTTCGGGCGAGTTCGGGGCCAGCCGGAGCGGGGCCAGTCTCTTCACCAGGTCAAGCATTGCTTCTCCAGACCTCCTCGCACAGGCCGAACAGGAGTTCATCCTGGAACCCTCCAACCGAAATCCATTGCCGCTTGAGCCTGCCTTCCTCTGTAAATCCCGCCTTCCGGAAGGCGCGCGCCGAGCCTATATTGTCCGAGTAGAGTCCCGACCTGAGCTTGTGCAAATTGAGCACCTCGAAGGCGTACCGGGAAAGCATCCTGATTGCCTCGGAACCGTATCCTTTGCCCCAGCATTTTTTTTCGCCGATGATCAGGCTGATATCGGCGAAGCGGTGGATCCAGTTGATCGGCCCCAGTTTAATGTTCCCGATATGGGCGGCCGATTTTCTCATGCAGATCGCCAGGAATATCTCGTCGCGCTTTCCCGACATCGCTTCGACGTACCGGGATATGTTTTCCCGCGATTGGGGGATATAGCGCGTTTCGAGATAACGGGTGACTTCCGGGTCATTCATCCAGCTATAGTAATCATCGTTTACATCTTCCTGTCTGACTTCGCGCAGAAAAAGCCGGCGGCCTTCGATATAGGGATGAAATCCTTTTTTGTATTTTTGCGGCATTCGCCCTCTCATTCTTTTTTTATTCCCTGCGAGTCGTAGTCAGCCCTGTAAAGCATGGCTTCTTCCAGGTAATTGGCCGGTGTGTAAAAACGCATGCCGGTCCCGATCAGGTCGAATATGTCAGCGCCATTTTCATCGCTGATTTTCCTGATCACCAGCGTCCCTTCTCCCGCGGCGGCGAACACGGCCCGGTTCGCCTTTTTGTAGATCAGCCCTTTCTGAAACGGGTGAAAGGGACCGTCATTGAATTCCAGACGGCAATCCTTCAGGAAGACCCTCTTCCCGTCCAGGAAAGTCGACGCGCCCATGTAAGGCTCGTCGAACGCGCAGACGAAAAGCTCGATATCCGCGGCCGTCCATCTCCAGTCGATCAAGCCGTGTTTCGGCGTGTAGAGCCGGGGAAAATAGATGCTGAAATTCTCCTGCACGTGAAAAGGGGAGAACTCCTTGCCGGCCCGGACCTCGGCGAGAAATTCCGTCAGGAAATCGATTTCCTCGCGGACGGCATGATCGAAATAGTCCTGCGGAATGCGGACGCAGGGCGGAAAAAAATATTCCCTCGACTTAACGATCGCACCCGAATCGAACACGCCCTGGATCATATCCTCGTTGATGATCTGGAGATTGCAGCAGCCGATCCGGTTCTTCCTGAGGATCTGCCAGGAGTAGTGGGCGCCCCCGCGGTACTGCGGCAGGCGGATGCCCATGAAATCAAGCAGCCTGCCCCCGAAGCGGTAGATCAGGTCGCTGTCGAAGCTCCAGGTCTCACCCAGGCCGATACCCAGCGTGTTTGGCGTGATCAGGGGACGGATGCGGGGATCGCTGTTGATGTCCGGAGAGGAATAAAACGGGACGGAATTATCTTTCAGGATAGTTTCCAGTTTTTCCCCTCGCGCCGGTATCACTTCCTCCAAGTGCCGTTCGCTGCTGAATACGGCCAGATCGAATTCGCCCAGTCCGGCGACGGTCAGGGCGAATTCCGCCAGCAACGGCGCCCCGCCGAATAAAATGATGCTGTCGATATGTCCGAATCTCAAGATTCGCTCCCTTCAACTGTTCTTCCGGGATCGCACAGGAATAGATCGCCGTTTGGACACAGCGGTTTCCTTCAGTAGAACGCTTTCTCCACGTCCGCCGGCATTCTCCTTTTAAAAATCCTTATCTTTTTTGTCCTGATCCAGCGCCGGTCTGATTGTGAAGCCATATCGGAGAAATAACCATCCAGATCAATGATGTATTGTGCATGCGCAACCGGGCTTTCAAATCTCAGGCCGCCTCTCGTCCCGGTTGCGTCCATCTTCTCCAGCAATCCCATTTTTTCCCGCTGCACGTATTCCATCCAGTCTTCGGTAAAGAAAATTATCGGCAGCCGAAAAGGCTCGGTTTGTATGTATACTTTCCCCGTCTTCAAGACAAAATACGGAATATGGACATTGTTGATATGCCAGAATCCGTCTTGACTTAGAAAAGCACACTTCAATTCATCATTGTTGCGAATGGCCGATTCTACTTCGTCCTTGGGAGCGCAGTCGCCGTCAGTCTCATAGATCAGTTTATAATCCCGCACCAGAACCCAGTTATGGGATTTGTATCGCGAAAGGGGGGCCAGATTCAGCATCACCTGACGGGTGCTTATTTCCTCCATGATATTGGCAAAGAAACTCTTGTCTCCGAAATTCGAATACAGAAACGTGTTCATATACGGGCTCCGCCCAGTGGCAAGGAAATAATCTTTGCTCGAAATGGAAAGGTGCTGGTGAAGTGTAAGGCCCCAAAAAATGCTGTTTTTGATAATTACAGCCTTTAATGTAAGGTTTTCCACATGAGGGAGTTCGTCGGGATCCGACAGAATATCAGGTTCCATCAACGTTTTAAGCGTCCATCCGTTCAATAGTTTAGTGATGATTTGCTGATCTGATTCATTCATTGTACATTCTTCACTCCCGGTTGGCTTTCCCGAATTTCCAATTTGCGATCTCGCCTGCATCGAACTCCAGAAGTTTTAATATTCGATTACATTTTTTTTATGTCCGGCTGCAATTTTTTCCGGAATACCTTGAATCTCCTTGCCTGTTTCCAGGCCCCTTCGGTCCGGCTCTCGTGATCGCTGTAGAATCCTCCCATGTCCAGTACATACTGTTCATCAATAACCGGATTGAGCACAACAGCTCCTGTGACCGGATGTATATTTTCCAGAATCTTGTCATTCTTAATAACTTTACATATCCAGTCCTCGGAAATAAATTCAGGCTGAATCCTGAAGGGGGCGGACTCCAACAACGTTTTTTCCCCCTCCCGGATGAAGCGGATTCTGCTGACGCAGCAAATACGCCAATAATCTCTGTTGTCGAGAATTGCCATTTTCAGGTCAAATCCGTTGCGGACCGAATCAGCTACTTCGTCTCCACGGGGGGCATTTTCCGAATCGAAGATTTCTTCATGATCATCGATCAGCATCCATTTGTGACTTTTGTATCTGGTCAAGTATCCTATTCTCTGAAAACAGGAATTATCGGCCAGACTCTCGGAAATGAAATTGAAAAATCTTTTGCCGCCCAGATTATTATATTGAAAACACATCTGCGCGGGATTCTCGGGGATGAAAAAATCTCCAGATATGTTGAGGTGCTGCTGCAGAGTGCTGCCCCAGAAGTAAACCCCGTGCACGATAACGGCTTCCAGCGCCAGAGTCTCTAAATGAAGAGGTCCGTTTGTTTCAATTGCCGGGTCCGGCTCCATAACGGTCTTGAGCGACCATCCCTTAAGCAGCTTGTCGATTATATCCCTGTCCCGGTCCATCTGGTCCTCAGTAGATCGCCCTGGAGATATCCCGTCGCGTTTTTTGTCTGAAAATTCTGATCGCGACTGAATCGCGCCAGCTTTTATTCATCTGGCTGGTCATATCCGTGTAACGTCCGTCCAGATCAACCATATATTGTGCATGAGAAACCGCGGTATTTATGACGGCAATACCCTGGTGATTTGTCCGAATGGATTCCATCTGGCCTGCTGCTTGTTTCCTCCACTCTTCCGTCAGAAATACCGGTTGAAACTTGAAAGGCGCCGTCTGGAAATATATCTTTCCCGAGTCGCTTTGCGCATACGGTATATGAGTGCGACATATGTGCCAGAATCCGTCTTTATCCAGGAATGCGCACTTCAGATCGGCGTTAACCGCTATCGCTTTCCGCACAGCTTCCGCATCACCTTCTCCGCTTTGGTAGATTTCTTCATAGTCGTCGACCAGAATCAAATCCACAGACCGCGCGGGCAAAGAGATAATAAGCTGATCGATCTTATGTGATCCGAGGTTCTCACGGATACTGGATGCAAAACGGGTCTCGCCTGTGTCCGCCAGGACAGTGGTGATGCGCAGAGGGACTCCGTCCGAGTATTCCAGCAGGTGATGCATCGAATGAGCCCAGAAAGACCTGTCCTTGACGAAGACGCCGTGGATGGGCAGCCATTCCTGGCTTTCCCCCATGCGGAAGCACAATTTCATTGACATGCCCTTCAGGAGCATGTCCGAGATCGATTGTCCGTTCGTTTTCATTCCAGGCTCACGTTTGAATCCTGATCGGTATCCCTGCATTCCTGATCTGCGATCTTGTCTGCATCGGGTTCTCGTCCTTGAAGCAGAAATACGTTCCCGCAGAAACGGCGTCCGCCTTTCCGGTCAAAAAGCCCTCTGAAAAGTGACAGGCCAGGCCGCATCCTCCCGAGGTGATGACGGGGATGGTGACCGCGTCCGCCACCCTACGCGTTGTCTCCAGGTCCAGACCCTCCCGGGTGCCGTCCCGGTCGATGGAGGTGAGGAGTATCTCCCCTGCGCCCAGCCGCTCCGCTTTTTCCGCCCACTCGGCGGGATCGAGTCCCGTCCCGGTCCTGCCCCCCCTGATCCATACCTTTTCCCGTCCATCAGCGTCCTGGCGGTAATCGATCGCGACTACGACGCACTGGGCGCCGAACGCCTCGTAGGCGCGGGTGATCAGCTCCGGGTTTTCCACGGCCGCGGTATTGATCGACACCTTGTCCGCCCCGTTTTCCAGGAGCATTCGGAAATGGTCCAGCGTCTTCACGCCGCCGCCCGCCGTGAGCGGCATGAAAAGCTCCTCCGCCGCCCGCCGGATGTAATCGGTCACCGGCTCCCTGTTTTCGACGGAAGCATCCAGGTCTAAAAAAACAAGCTCGTCAGCGGCCTGTGCCTGGTATATTTTCGCCTGCGAAACGGGATCGCCGATTTCCATTACTTCATCGAACCGGACGGTGGTGACGAGCACCATGCGGTTTCCGAAGCGGCTCTTCTTCATCTGGAGCTTGGGGATAAGCCTTTTCTTCAGCATTGCCCTCCCTGCCGCACGAAATTTTCAAGAATCCTCAGCCCCTGGTCCTGGCTCTTTTCCGGATGGAACTGCGTGCCGAAAATATTCCCTTTTCGGACCGCCGCCGTTACTGTCCCCCCGTAATCGCAGGTGGCCGCGAGATCTCCGCTGTTTCTGCATTGGACGTGGTACGAGTGGACAAAATAAAAAACAGGATCGGCCGGAAGGTCCGCGAATAACGGATTGTTACCCTCGAACGTCACGTCGTTCCAGCCGATGTGAGGCACCCTGTATTCCCGGCCCGCCGGCCTGATCCGGACGACGTCGGCGTCCAGCCAGCCGAGCCCTTCATGTTCGCCGCCTTCGAAACTTCTTTTCGCCATAGCCTGCATGCCGAGGCAGATGCCCAGGATCGGTATGCCGGAGCCGATCACCATCTCATCCAATGCCGCCACAAAATTCCTGTGCCGGAGATTCCTCATGCAGTCGCCGAACGCGCCCACTCCCGGCAGGACCAGGAGGTCCGCGCCGGCGAGCTCTCCGGGTTCGCGGCAGACCTTCGCCTCGGCCCCGATGTATTCGAAGGCGTTCCGGACCGACATCAGGTTTCCCATCCCGTGATCGACGATTCCGATCATGCACCCGCCGCCAATTTTTTGTCGACGCGATTCCGCCGCCGCCACCTCTCGAGCTGCTGCAATGTCTCATTCCTGGGCATTTTCCCGTACTTAGGCCATTGGAGGAAATCGTGCGTTTTCGTCCCCTCTTTTACGGTGCATGGATCATGCCGGTAGGGGGAAACGCCGTGGCTCATCGAGACCTCCAGAAATTCCTCCTCCGTCAGTCCCAGGTGCTCCAGGAACAGGTCGAGGCTGGGCGGCCGTTTCCCCTCGTACTGCTCGACCAGGGCCATCGCCTCCGGCCGGGTGAGCCGGCCGTTCCTGATATCAATAGAGGCGAGATGGGCCGGCCTGGTATAGCCGCGCTTGATGTATTTGATGTAGTCGCGGACGCCCTGGAGATAGCATTCGATTTTCTCGTAGCTGTATCCGGGCGGCACGTTCTCGACCTCGTCGCCGGTCCAGCCGAGGTCGTCCTCGATGATTTTAGACTGGCGCTTGACATCCCAGGGGATGTACGACCCCATGCAGACCGAACGGCAGTTTATTTTTCTCAGCTCTTTAAGAGGAGGATAGCTGAACGGCTGGAGATCGCGCGGGTCCACCTGTCCCTCCAGCCGCACCAGCATGTCCTCGGCCGTGATCCCCAGGTTGATGTACCGGTTGAACCTCTTCTCATCGACTTCCTCCTCCTGGCCGTAGCAGTAGTAAGCGGTGTATTCGGCGGACGGCTCCCCCCAGATCACAAGGGGGATCTGGAAACGGATGGCCGCCCACATGGGATAGGCGAAGATGCCCGTATGGCAATGCCAGCAGAAATCCCCCTTTTCCAGGAAGCTCTGCAGCATGAGCTTCTGGACGATTTTCCAGTTCGGGGTGAAGCTGTGCAGGTCGGCGCCCAGCAACCGCAGCGTCCTGCGGGAATTTTCCAGCAGGTTGGGCCGCAGGAAGCCGTGGTCGAATCGCACGACGAGCGGCCGCAGGCCGTATTCCCGGACCAGGTAATAAAGGGTCCACGTGCTGTCCTTCCCGCCGCTGAACGGGACGATGCAGTCGTAATCGCCCCGGCCCCGGCAGGACGCAATAAGGGCGTCGAATTCCTCCTTTTTCTTCGACCAATCGATTGAGGCCTTTACTTCCTGCTGCAGACAGATGTTGCATACCCCTTTCCGGTCGAAGGTGATCGTCTCGTGGGTTTCGGGAATGACGCAGTTGGTGCATCGCCTGAGAGTACTCATTTCTCGCTTCTCCTCCGGACTTTTTGCGGATACAAGGGGCCAGGCAAGGGGGGTGCCCCTCGGAATGTCCTCTGCCGCCATGCACCCGATGATTTCGTTAAAATGCTTCGGCGGGAGGCCGTATCCCGGACGGATCGACCTCACGTTCTCTCCGGTGAAAATTTCTCCTTTCGCCATGTCCTTGACAACGAAAAGAGAGCGCCGGAAAACGAGGCTCTTCGCCTCCTGTTTTCCAGCTCCGTAGCGGACTTCCCCCAGGGCTTTTTCGACGTTCCTGACCGCTTCCGTCATGCTTCTGAATTCGTGCGGTTCCAGCGAGAAGGCGCTGTCCGGGCCGGA
Organism: Syntrophales bacterium; assembly: GCA_028712885.1. Taxonomy (GTDB): domain Bacteria; phylum Desulfobacterota; class Syntrophia; order Syntrophales; family UBA4778; genus JAQTPK01. The sequence continues at coordinate 112,774 of JAQTPK010000001.1, forward strand.
TGCGCTGCGCGAAAGCGTAAAGTGCTTTTCGACGATGCAGGCGCCCAGGGCCACGGCGGCCACGGAGGCCTCGATCCCCGGCGTATGGTCGGAAAGTCCCACCGGCAGCCGGAATCTCCGCTCCATGTCGGCGATCGTCAGGAGGTTCATTTCCTCGGGAGGGGCGGGATAAGCGCTCGTGCATTTCAGGAGGGCGATTCCTCCGCCGCGGGCCGTCCGGACCGTCTCGACCGCTTCCTCGATCTCCGCCGCCGAGGACATGCCCGTGGAAATTATCACCGGCTTTCCGGTCGCGGCGATCTTTTCCAGGAGGGGAATATCGGTTATTTCGAAGGACGCGACCTTGTGCGCGGGGACGCCGAGCCGCTCGAGGAAATCGACCGCGGTGAAATCGAAAGAAGTAGCAAAGAAATCCAGCCCCGCGTCCTGCGCCGCCTGCTTCAGCTGCGCATGCCATTCCCAGGGGGTGAACGCCTCTCCGTAAAGCTCATAAAGGGTCCGGCCGTCCCAGAGAGTGCCCCTGATCCGGAAATGCTCGTTGCCGCAGTCGATCGTCAGGGTATCGGGCGTGTACGTCTGGATTTTTACCGCGTCCGCGCCCGCAGCCTTAGCGGCGTAAATGATCTTTTCCGCTTCGGCCAGGCTGCCCTTATGGTTGGCGGACATCTCAGCGACGATGTAAACGGGAAATCCCCGCCCGATTTTCCTCTTCCCGATCACAATCGAATCAGCCATGGTGCGTCTCTTCCTCCAGGATGAGCCGGAGGTAAATCTTTTTGCCGCCCCGCCGGAAATATGCTCCTGCGTGAGGAGGATAAGTCCTCGCCCGGATCAGGTTAATCAGATCGCTTCCTTTGTATGTCTTTTCCGGATCGATCTCGTCCGTTTTCCGGAGATCGCTCAGGCGGTGAAAAGTGCCTTCGCCGGGACGCTGCGGTAGGCGCGGCGCTTCGCCCTTCCGGATGGCAGGCCAGGATTCCTCGAAGAGCCGGAGGCATTCCCGTTCGAGCTTCGCGTATAAGCTTCCGCCTGTGTCCGCCGGGTCCACTTCGACCTTCCGCTGCGCGATAATGTCGCCGCTGTCGATCCCGTCATCGATATAATGGATCGTAACCCCGGCCGGCGTCCCGTCCAGCATGCACCAGACGTTGGGATGCGCTCCCCGGTTGAACGGAAGGTAGGCGGGATGGATATTGATGCAGCCGTATCTCATGATGGAGATCAGATCGGGGCGCAGCACGTAGCCGAAAAACGCCGATACGCCGATATCGGGCTTCAGCTCCCGGATCGAGTTGATCGCCTGCTCCGTCCTGAGCTGCGAGCCGTCAAAGATCCGTCCGGGGGGAAGCCCGGAGGCCCGGGTAATCTCGTCGCCGAATTTGCTCCTTCCGGGGGGATGGACCGCCATCGCGCAGATTTCCTCGCCCTGTCCGAGGAGATATTCCAGTATCCGGAGTCCCGTCAGGTTATTGCCCAGGAAAAATATGCGCATGGTAATTCCTCAGTTCAGAAGCCGCTCCGCCGCCCTTGCCGCTCCACGCCCGTCCACCGTTTCCCGCCCGAGCCGGCTCATGCGTGTTCTGGATTCGCGGCTGCAGGCCAGTTCTTTAATGATGCGGGACATGTTTTCTTCCCGGATGCCTGCTTCGCAGCCAAGATTGATCGCCGCGCCGATCCGGTCCAGGCAGTCGGCTATCCTTTCCTGGTTATCCGCCAGCACGATCAGAACCGAAGGCAGTCCCATGAAGGCGGCTTCCCAGCAGGTGCTTCCTCCCGCAGTGACGGCGATGTCCGCCCAGGCCAGCAGAGAAGGCATGTCTTCGGTATATCCGTGGATCTGAAACTCCTTTTTCCCGGCGATTTCCTTTTCCACGCTGGAGCGGTCCGGGTGGACCGGGCCGATCAGGATCCTTACGTACGGGTTATCCATATCCGAAAGCGCGCGGACAGCCTTGACGTAGGCTCCACCCGCGTTTCCTCCTCCAAGGGTGATAAGGACCTTCCGCGCGGTTTCCGGTATTTCCCTTTCCCAGCTCGACCAGGAAGAGAAGACCGGCCGCAGGAGGGCATATTCGGTCCCCAGCAGCAGCTGCGCGGAGGGCGCCCTGGCGCGGTACAACTCCTCAGAGGCGTAACAATTTTGGTTCAGGATGATATCAGCCGCGTAATGGTCAAGATGTCCATAATCGTCTATGACCGCGAGCCGGACGCCCGCGCTGCGGATTCTTTCCTGGAAACCGGAACCGAAATGGTATCCGTCGAGAACGGCGCAGGATACATTCCTGCACAGCTCAGCCGTCGCCGCGGCGTCTTCCCCGCTCCCGGGCGCGGTCTCGGCCCGGATCAGCCTGATACCCGCCTGCCGCATGCTTTCCGCCATGAATTCGCAGCCCGTTCCGAAGAAAATTGCGTCGCCTCCCCGCTCTCGCCAGGCATATCCGAGCGCGAAGCATCGGGTCACATGTCCGATCCCGATCTCCGGGCCCGCATCGGTGCGTATGAGGAGGCTTTTTTTCATGCTCATACTTTGCGAAATACCGGCTGAACCGGTTTCCCTTCGATCAGTGAAAGGACCATTCCTGTCCTGACCGCCTCCGCCGCTGTTTCCATCACCGTCCGGTAGACCCTCAGCGTATAATTGATATCGTCATCCGTGTGGCTGAAGCTCACGTTATGGATCCCGGTGAACAGAATCCCCCGCTTCAGGCATTCCTGCTGAAACAGGCTTTTCAGCGCGAGGTCATCGGAGCCGTCGCCGGACGGGAAACGGACGACCGTGCGGGGAGGATAGCCGTCGCAGGAGGCCAGTCCCGACATGCCGTATTCCCGCGCGATTACGTTGAATCCGTCCTGCAGCTTCCGCCCCTGCTCCCACAGGAAAGCTATCACGTTTCTGCGCTGCATTTCGCCGATGGTCGCAAAGGCCGCGGCCAGAGACGCGGCTTCTCCTCCGAAGGTGAAAGAGAAAAATACCTCGTCGAGCATTTCCATGACGTCTCTTCTTCCCACGAGGGCGGATAGCGGGTAGCCGTTGGCCAGCGCCTTGCCGAAGCAGGCGAGGTCCGGCTTGACACCGAAGAATTCCTGGGCGCCGCCGAGCGCCAGCCGGAATCCGGTGATGACCTCGTCGAAGATGAGAAGGGCGCCTTCCCGGCGGCACAGCTCCGCGACCTTCTGCAGGAAGCCGTCGGACGGTTTGGTTGCACCCGCAGGCTCCATGATCACGGCCGCCACCTTGCCGGACTGCCGCGTGAAAACCTCCTCGAGGGACTCGATCCTGTTGTAAGCGAAGGGGATGGTCAGCTTGCAGGTGGATTCCGGCACGCCCCGGTTCCTGGTAGTGGTTCCGATGTACCAGTCCTGCCAGCCGTGATATCCGCAGCAGGCGACGACATCACGTCCCGTCCAGGCACGCGCCAGGCGCACCGCCCCGGCCGTTACATCCGAGCCGTTCTTGCCGTAGCGGACCATTTCGGCGCAGGGGATCACCGCTGCGATAAGCTCGGCCAGCTCCAGCTCGAGTTCGTGGGGGAGGGAGTAGGCGGTTCCCCGCCGGATCTGCCGCGCCACGGCCTTAGTGACCGGTCCGTAGTCGTGGCCGAGGATGACCGGACCCAGCGCCATCGGGTAATCGATATATTCGTTGCCGTCCACGTCCCAGACGCGGCTTCCCTTCGCCCGGGAAACGAATGCCGGGGCCGCTCCCTGCACGAACTGAGTCGGCCCCTTGCTGAAGGTCTGGGTGCAGGAAGGGATAAGCGCTTCCGCTCTGGATAACATTTTCCGGGATTTGGCCAGCTTGAGCCGGCGGGGAGAGACCTTTTCCTCTTCTATCAGGGATCTGTAATATCCCTCGTTCCGCACCGTTTTCGCTCCCGAGCCGGCGAGCCGGGATTCTTTATCCAACAGTCTGATCACATCCCACATTCCGAACGGCTTTCGGTTCCCGCCGAGCCTTTTGAATATGGATCGGACGAATTCCAGATCGGCGGGTTCATCCACGGTCCACCGCATGTCTCGTTGAGACAGATCGGTTTCGCACTCCACACCGGCCACCCGAAACCTGCCCGACTCCCGGATGTAAGGGGTTACATGCTCCCTTTCCGCTTTTTTCCGGGCGGAACGCCATGTCTCTGCAAGGGCTTCCCGTGAAAATACTTCCGTGTCGAGCCCGTCCGGGTAGGTGTAACGAATGCGGTTTGAGGCGTAATCGCAGCCGCCCTGGAGATAAGCGGCGATCACCCGGTCGATTACGGTCGGATCGATCAGCGGGCAGTCGGCGGTTATGCGGACGATAACGTCGGCGCCGAAGCGGTCCGCCGCGCGGTAATAACGGTCGAGCACGTCGTCCTCGTTTCCGCGGAAACACGGAATGTCAATGGAGCGGCAGTAAGCCTCGACAGGATCGTCGGACGCTCCTTCCGATGTCGCGACTACCGTCAGGGAAGCGAGGCGCGATGCCCTCACCCGATCGATAACCCGGCCCAGCATGGGCACGCCCTCGATTTCCTGAAGGACTTTGCCGGGGAGGCGCCGGGAATTCATCCTCGCCTGTATGATGGAGACTATTTTTCTGTTCTTTTCTTCCTTCTTCATTGCCGGATCCTTATGAATGATTCCGCTGCCGAGGAATTCCCCGCGGCGGCCGCTATCGCAAGATCGCGGAAGGCGCCGAAGACATCGAGTTCGGGCTTTTCCGTCCTTTCCAGGCAGCGCAGGAAATGCCTCATTTCGTCCAGGTACATGTCATTGGCCTGCCAGCCGGACGGATTCCGGAAAACTTTCCACTTCTTCGCGCCCGCCCTGAACCAGCGCACCTCTCTCTGCGCGTAATCCCAGAGGATCGTCCCCTCTTCCCCGATTATCTGGCACGTCCTCCGGTAAGCGCGCTGAACATAGTCAAGGTGAATTTCGCCGAACGCGCCGGAGTCGAACCGGAGAAGGAGCGCGGCTGTGTCTTCTGTTTCTATTTTGAGGCGGCTCAGCTTTCCGGCCAGACAGGCCACGAGGGTGACCTCCCCCATCAGCCAGCGCGCGTAGTCGATCTCGTGAATGGCATCGAGGATCACGCCGCCACCGAGATCCCGCCGGGCGCTGTAATTCGCCGTATAGTCCTCACCCGGATGCCAGTCGGGAAGATACTGTCCGAATTCCGCTCGGAGGGAGAGCGGTTTGCCGATTGCGTCGTCTTCCAGAAGGGACTTGATCCGGAGCAAGCCGGGATGGAACCGGAGATTGCACCCCACCAGCGTGACCAGGTCTTTCCGGCGCACTTTTTCGAGCAGTTGCTCCAGGCCGTTCAACCCGTCCGCCAGCGGCTTTTCTATAAAAAGATGACAGCCCTGTTCCGCCGCGTGCAGAGCCAAAGCGAGGTGCAGGCTCGTCGGCGCCGTGATCAAGGCGGCTTCCGGAGCGCTTCGCCACGCCCGGTTCATATCCGTAACGGCCTCGACGCCATGTTCCGAGGATATTCTTGCCGCGCGGTCCTGCCGGACATCGCAGGCAAGGAGTTCTTTTACTCCCAGAGATTTCAAGTTGCGTATATGACGGCTTCCGATGGAGCCGCAGCCTATGACCAGAATTTTCATTTTTTCCAGCATGGTCTTCTCCCGGAACGGGCCAGGTCAGTCGCCCGGAATACTGCATCGACAACACTGCCGCAATCCTCGTCGCTCATGCCGGGGAATATAGGAATACTTAAAATCCTCTCGTAAGCCGCTTCCGCTGCGGGATAATCGCCTCTCTTCAGGCCGTACTTGTCTCGATAATACGGATGGTAATGAAGCGGAATGTAATGAACATTCGCTCCTATCCCCATTTCATGGAGGCGGAGAAAGACTTCGCGGCGGTCCGCTTTCCCGATGTCCGGTCCCAGGCGGAGGACATACAAGTGATAAGCGTGGCGTATTTCCGGAAGCAGCTCCAGAGGCATTATGGGACTGCCGGAAAAGGAAGCATGGTAAAAACGGGCGATCTCATTTCGCCGGACGAGCCATGAATTAAGTTTTTTCAACTGGCTGATGCCGAGCGCGCACTGAAAATCTGTAATACGGTAATTGTATCCGAGCTCCGTCATTTCATACTCCCACATCTTCCGCCCGGCCCTCTGGCGGTGATCGGTGGAAATGCCGTGGTTTCTGAACCGGCGCATCCTGGCCGCCAGTTCGGAACTGCCGGTTGAGATCATTCCTCCCTCGCCGGTTGTAATATGCTTCACGGGATGAAAGCTGAAGGCTGTCAAATCGGCCAGGGTACCTGTTTTTTTCCCCTTGTATTCGGCCCCCAAGGAATGGCACGCGTCCGCTATGAAGGTGAGGCCGCGTTTTCGCGCCAGAGAGAAGAAGGCGCTGTAGTCGCACGGCTGGCCTGCGAAGTCCACTGTTATGATCGCTTTTGTTCGGGGAGTGATCCGTCTTTCGGCATCTTCCGGGTCTATTAGCAGGGTGTCGGGATCAACATCGGCGAAAACAGCCTTGCCCCCCTGGTATTCCACGCTGTTCGCCGTGGCGGCGAAAGTAATTGCCGGCACAATCACTTCGTCCCCGGGCCCTATCCCGGCGGCAAATACAGCGGCATGCAGCGCGGCCGTTCCGCTCGAAACGGCGACGGAATGCACCGCTCCCGTCCATTTTGAGAATTCGTATTCAAATTTCTCGACCAGAGGGCCTGTCGTGAGCCAATCCGATTGCAGGACCGCGGCTACCGCCGCCAGATCATCGGCGTCTACGCTCTGTCTTCCGTAAGGGATGAATTCCCGGACCGGTTCCGGCTTTGCGCAGGGTTCCATGTGAATGCTCCTTGTCAGCTGTATTGTGCGCTTGTTTCAGGCAGACCCTCTTCCGAGTTGATCATCTTCAGGACGGTTTTCTCGTTCAAGCGGTGCAGCGTGGAAAGAAAAGCCGCCGTGGATTGGTCCTCCGCGCTGGCCGACTCGCGGACGAGTTTTTTCAGATCGTCGATTTCCAGCCACTCGGAGTTCTTATTGCTGCTGTACGTAAAATCATCGGGCATTTTCTGGCCGTCCTTGTAGTTGCGCCGGTCCTCCCACCAGGTGTAGTTTGGCAGAATCACGTACATGTCCTTGTAGAAAATGGTATTCCTGCCTTCCTCCTCCGTGATCAGGATCTCGTGCAGCTTCTCGCCGGGACGGATGCCGATAAAATCTATCTTGCAGCCGGGGGCGATCGCCTTGGCCAGGTCCATTATCCTCATGCTCGGGATCTTCGGGACGTAGATCTCGCCCCCCTGGGCGTAACTGAGCGCGCTGATGACCAACTCGACCGCCTGATCAAGGGTGATCCAGAATCTGGTCATCCTTTCGTCGGTGATCGTGATCTTTCCCGTCTTCATCTGTTCCCGGAAAACGGGAATGACGCTGCCGCGGCTGCCGATGACGTTGCCGTAGCGCACGCAGCTGAACCGGGTACCGCGGGCCGCCGAATAGGAATTGCCCTGGATGAATATCTTCTCCGCGCAAAGCTTCGTCGCTCCGTAGAGATTGACCGGGTTGACCGCCTTGTCGGTGCTGAGCGCGACCACTTTCTTCACCCCGACGTCGATCGCCGCGTCGATTATGTTTTCCGCGCCGAGAATGTTCGTTTTGACGGCCTCGAAGGGGTTGTACTCGCAGGAAGGCACCTGCTTCAGGGCGGCGGCATGCACTACGATGTCGGCGCCCTCCATGGCGCGCCTCAGCCGCTCGCCGTCCCTCACGTCGCCGATGAAATAGCGGAGCACTTCCTCGCCGTAAATCTGGCGCATTTCGTGCTGCTTGAGCTCGTCACGGCTGTAAATGCGGACGGCCCTGGGGCGGTATTTCTCCAGCATCAGCTTGCAGAAGTGTTTTCCGAAGGAGCCGGTTCCGCCGGTCAGGACTATTGTCTGCCTGTCCCACTGGATCTGCTCGAGATCGGCATTTCCCCCCTTGAGTATCCTCCGGGTCTGGGCGATCGATCTGTTCTTGAAATGAAGCAGCTCCCTTATCTGCATCAGCTGATCGAGGTCTCTTTCCGTATACCTGCGCTGTCTTCCGTCTGTCCGCTTCGGCTTGATTACATCCGCGAACTCGACTTCCCAGTACCGTATGGTGGAAATAGGGACCTCGAGTTTTTCGCTTACCTCCTGAATCCTGTATTCGTGAGATTCACCCATATGAGACCTCCTCATGAGAGCTGATTACTGTATTAATTTTCGGTGCGGGACAGAAATTACTTAAATTTAACTTGTACATGAGCTTTAGGAGCAATATGCATGCCACTGAAATTCTCTTCTGGAGTAAAGACAAGTAGCCGGAAACATTGGCGGTAAAGATGTCATCTCTCGCCTGACGGAAAAAAATTCCCTGTCCTGCCGTATTCCGGCGGCATAAATATCTCTATTGTCCGAAGATCTTACGGTCGGAAGATGCCGCCTGAACAGAATTTCAGGAGAGGTTTTGCGGAACCACCAAAAGGAAAGTTGGCTTGCGGTATAGGATTATCTTGAAGCAATTCGGACCGGAGCGAACACTCTCCGGGCTCCTGTGCGACGGAAACGTTTTGTCATCCGATCTGCCGGTCTTCACTCAGCATCCGCGTTCAAACCGGGTGACGATATTCGCCATAACTGCATACTTCTCCAGCAACTCGCGGGCCAGCTGCGGGAAATTGCAGACGGCGGCTTCCGCCATGATGAATTCGTTTATTTCTTTCAGGAGAGGGGGAGCTTCACCCTTTATTATTTTCAGTTCCGTCTTGTTCAGCATCTCTATCCTGCTCTTGATATATTCAATTCTGGGCCGGTCTCTCCGGAATTCCCGCAGTATGCTCCGGCATGCGTCCATAGCCTCGCGATAGATCTCGAGGTACTCCACGCATGCGGTGCCCAGGGTGGAGAAGACGAAAGCGGTCCCGCCGTCGCCCGTTCTCACAGGAGCGTCTCTCCTTTCCAGACCGAGCCAGGGCGCCCAGAGGGCATGCACGGCCCTCGACTGCATGTCGCGGCGCGATATCAGCCAAGCTGCAAAGGAATTGTTTTCTCCTGAAACCGGGCGGTAATCCAGCAAGCCCTCCTGAGTGAAAGAGGACCGGTACAGGGCGGCGCCCCGGATTTTTTCGCCCCCGGCAGCCTCTCCCAGTGCCAGGCACACTGCTTCCCACACCGTTTCCACCGTGATCGCCTCCGCGCAGAGCGGATGGTCGCAGCGGGTTGAATTCAGGCAGGGCGCGCAGGGGTAATTCGACTGGACCGCGATGTGTCCTTCGCCGTAGGGGCCCGTCAGGCTGAAATAAGCCGTGCTGGCGAAGATGCCGACGGTCCCGGTGCCGACCGCGGCCGCTATGTGCATGGGACCGGTATCGTTACTTACGAGCAGACGGACGCACTTGAGGAGAGGGGGAAGATCATCGATCCGCGTTCGGCCGACCAGGTCTATTGTCGGGAAATTCGCGCCGCGCAGGAACATCTCCGCCAGACCCCTTTCCTTCTCTGATCCGAACAGCACAATGCGCGCGTTCAGGCGGGAAGAAAGCATTTCGCCGAGCCGGATGAAATTTTCCACAGGCCAAACCCTGTTCATGCTGCTGGCCCCCAGCTGAAGTCCGATAGGGATATGGCTCTCGCCGAGGCCCATCTCCCAAAGACGTTCCCGGCAGGCTGCATCCGATTCCGGATCGGTCGGGAGGGTCGCGGAAGCGGGCCGGTGCTTGACACCGGTCATGCCGATGTAAATATCAGACATGTTGATCGGATTGTTCGTCCTGTGCCTGACGGCCGCAAACAGGTACTTCCCCCAGTTGCCCGATACCAGTATTTCGTTTCCCGCTCCGGAAATCCTGCCCTCCTTTCGAATGGAATTTATCCGGCTGCAGAGATAACCGCTTCCCTGATTGTGCGTCCAGTTAATCAGCAGATCATAATTGCGCCGAAACGGCGGCATTCCTTCAATCCAGCGTTCGACCACCTCCGGTTTGATGCCCTTTTCGTTGAGGATTTCATTCACAGTTGCGAGCGGAACGGAGACGAGTTCGTCTATCCAGGGAACGTGCCGCAGGGGACGGCTGAATTCTTCCAGGCAGGCGTACGTGATCCGCGGACGGGGCTCCGTTTCGGACAGGAGCTTTACGGCGGGAAGACTCTGGATCATGTCTCCCAGTCTGCTGAAATGAATTATCAGAATGTTCTTTCCCATTTATCCGTCTCAAAGAATTCAAGGATCAAGTTTGACTGATGAGGTAACTTGAACCCCTGAATCCTCGAATCCCTGGCCCCGCTGCTACATGAAGAAGTTCAGCACTTCCTCCGCCCTCTGCCGTAATGTGTGGTCCCGCATGGCGCGCGCCTTCGCCCTGGCTGCGATCTCTTCCGCTTCTTGCGGGTGCTTCAGAAAATATTCCACGGCCGCTTTCATATCCTCCCAGCGGGACAGCGCTATAACTTCATCCGCCGGGTCGAAATGGAGCGGGAGGTGCTTTCTCATGTTCGTCAACTGGAACGCGCCCATCCCCGCCAGTTCGAACGTCCGCGGGTTCACAAAATCGCCGCCGAACCCGACGGGATCGGTTTCCGAATGGAGGTTGAGGTTTATCCGGGACCTCGCGTACACGGACCTTGCTTCCCGGGCCGAAAGCCTGCGGTTTCCAACCTCCACGCAGGGATTGCCGCATGCGGACCAACCCTCGCCGAAAATCCTGAATCCGGCGCAATTCAGGCGCGCGAAGAAATTGACGCGGTTGGGGTAGGGGGCTCCGACAAAAGAAACGGCGATGTCTCTTTCCGCAGCAGGCAAGTCACATGAATCCGGATCGCAGGCCGGAGGAAGATAATGGAAATTCCCGAGCCGGGAAAAAGGCTCCTTCTGAATCGCGAAAAACCGGTCGAAAAGATGACATATCCTTTTCCAGTAATCGAATGCGCGGTAATCCTCCACGAACCAGAAGGCGAGCTTTATTCCGGCTTTCCTCAATGCCCCGAGTATCTCCGGGTCGTGCAGCGGCGACTGGGCGATCCCGAACACGAGCTCCGGCTCGAACCGCCGGATTTTTTCCAGGAGCTCCAGCCTGATGTCCAGATGAAAACGGTATGTCCGCTCCTCGTCTCCGGAAAACTGGAGGCGCAGGAATTCCTCTGAATGAGGGGAAAAGTCGAGGCAGTCCGATTCCTGTCCCGCATCCGCGAATGCCTTCTGCAAAGGTCCGCACAACGGGGCAGTTCCTCCCTGAATGGCCCCTACCACTAGGACGCGCAAGACAGCCCCCCTCCCCGGGCCTCGAAAAGGGCCCCGATCACTTCGTCCGCCCGGATGCGCCCGAAACAGGGACTGGCAGCCGATTGGGAGAAGTCGTTTTCCGCGCAGCCCCGGTGGGTTTCCAGGCAGGGACCGCGGCATGCTCTCCCCTCATATCCGGCCCGTACTCCCCGGATCGACGGATAGATGGAGACATGCGTTTCCGGCGGGAAGGGCCCGAAGAGGGCCACGCCGGGAATACCCAGGGCGCCCGCCGCGTGAACAATTCCCGTATCGACGGAAATAAGCGCGTCCGCCAGCGAGAGGGCCGCGATCGTATCATGCAGATCCCGGATCCGGTGCGACAGGTTCAGAATATCGGCGCCGGCGCCGTCTATTTCACCCTGCATTATTTTAGCTTCGGCTTCGTCCTTCACAAGCACCGAGGCGAACTCATTTCTGAGCAGAGAAGCGATCTCGAAGAAGAGCGCAGCCGGGGCGTTTTTGTGCGTAAATCTTGACCTCCAGTTAACGACGAGAATCTTTCTGTCCGTTTCGCTTCTTATCCCGTTGAAAAGAGGCCGGAGCCGTTCTACGCGCGCCGGGTCGGGCCGAAGGCGGGGAGGATATTGCAGGGCGGCTTGGCGGTCAAGGCCGAGGAGCTGCAAATATAAATCGAGCATCGACCTGTCCCGCGAGCGCAGGTAATGAGCCGGAATCATGTTGATCAGGAGATCGAACCTGAACAGTTCGGCCAGATTCATGATATTCGGACGCACGTCCCTGATGAATCGGGCATCGCGATAAGGAAAATTGCGGATCCAGTTGCACCCGATCGTGATTTTTGCCGGCTCTCCCGCTCCGTTGTCTTTACGGCATAGTGCCGCGAGAGCGGGTTGGATCATGATCATGTCTCCCCATCCGCACAGAGTCAGAAAAAGGGCGTTTCTTCCGCGTAGAGACTGCGTGCCGTCGTAAACTTCCGGAAAGCGGAGGGAAGGTGATTCTATCTGGTCTGCAAGGCGGATAGCGGGATATTCCCGCAATCTGAATATCTCCGCATGAAGTGAGGTGAGGGCAAGGATGTTTTCGGGCCCATGCGGCGGGTCAGCCGCTCTGAGTGTGGTATTATGGCCGTCGGTATCGAACTCAAGCGGAACGGACGACGTTGCAAACAGGAGTCCGGGTATTTTCAGGCGCTGCATGGATTTTTCTCCCGCGCGTCCCTCTCCGCTATGAGACAGGCTTTCCTCCTGATCTCCGCCGCAGCGGTCCGGTTTCCGATCGCGTCCAGGACATCCGCCGCGCGGAGGTACGGAATCTCGCAGCCGGGGAAGATAGAGGCGGCCTTTTCGAAGCAGCTCATGGCGCTCCTGTAATCCCTTCTTTTTGCATATTCCCCGCCCATCATGATTTGTGCTTTGATGGATCGGGGGTTTTTCCCGTCCGCCCGGATCAGGTCTTTAATCGGATCCGCAGAGCAGGCAGATGAATAAAGGTGGGGAAGGTAATTGTCCGGTTCAATCGCAGACGCCTGGCGGAAGCACTCCTTCGCCGAAACGGGATCTTTCTCGATCTGGAGATAAACCAGCCCGTCGTGCAGGAGATTTTCGAACCGGGTGGGTATGAGCCGCGCGTATCTGCCGTTTCGGGAAGTCCCCTCCCACTTCTCGGCCGAACGGATGATATCTTCGGAATCCGCCGACGAATCCGTCGGGTCCATTTCCCTCCGCAGATCCTCATAAAAGGCGACTCGTTCGCAGCTGTGCGAAGATTCGATGCGTTCACGCAGGACATAAGACCGGGCCGATTCGGCCACGGCATTTCTCAGGGGACCGTCTGCGGCCAGCCTCTCCAGAATGCCGATAAGCTCTCCGGGATTTCCGAAGAGAAAGCAGGTTTCCCCCGGACGGGCCGAATACCTGTAAGGAGTCAGATTCTGAATGACAGGAACGGCGCCGTGCGCTGCATATTCAAGAAATTTTATATCCGACCGGGACCGGTTGAAAGGTGTGTCCCTGAGCGGCGCAATGCCGATATCGATCTTTTTCAGGAAACTGTAGTAATCATGTATGGACCCGGCAGGGAACCGTCGTTTCCGCCCCGCGGGAAGAGATCCGAACAGATCCCAGATCGGATCGGAGCACATTATATAAAGGATGACCCCGGGGGTGTCGATTATCCAGCGGGCGAGGGGACCGGCGATGTCCCTGATGTCCTCCAGGTGCCCGTGAGAACCGCCCCAGCCTACGATTATCCCGTCCCCGCGCGCGCTTCGCCTTTCGGGGGGAACTTCCGAAATGTTATTGGGAAAAACCGCGGAGCGGGCGTTGAGGCGACCGTAGATGCGTTCGAGTTCCGCAACAGTGAACTGGAGCGCGTCGCACGACCGCGCCGTTGTCCGGAAAAGAGAAAGGTTCTCGGGGTTTTTATAAAAGAAATAAACCGGGTTCCACGGGGGAACGGCTTCAAGGTCGTCCGCTACTTCGTACACGGAAAGCTTTCCGTTGCGCCTCCTTTCCGCAAGCAGGGGGAGAATGTCCGGGTCGCAGACATTCTTCAGGACAAGGACGTCTGCGCGCCTGAAGATCTCGTCCCTCTTCCGATGGATGCTGCTGAGGCTGACCGTAGATACGCCGTCCAGTTCGGCCATGGCCCGGCAGGGGGCCTGGGTCCTGTAATAGAAGTCGCCCTTATCCTCCCGCTGGGCCGGTTCCACATGGGCGATCAGCAATCGTCTCATTTCGGAGGGTTCCTTACCCCTTTAACCTCGGTCCCGACGTCGATGCTTTTATTGGATTCGATGTGCCGGAGCATGTTGAGCCCCTCCCTGAACTCGGGGTTTATCTTCAGGGCCGCGTTGATGGACTCCCCGGCAAGCTTCCATTCCTTTGTCTCGACGCGAAGCCGGGCGATATTGTAATAGAGTCCCTCGTCGTCCGGAAGCGCGATGAGGGCCTTCTGGAACTTGCTGAGGGCTTCTTCGTATTCCTCTTTCTTCCGGTGTTCGATCGCTGCGTTGTTGTACATGACACCCACGTACTCGGCGAGAGCGGCGTCCGCCGCGAACTCTTTTCGCGCCTCTTCATATTTGCCGGAGTCGATCTGCTCCATCAACTGCGCCGCCCTTGTTCCAAGATTGTCGTCGGGGGCCGCCTTGGTCTTGACTCCCTCCATCATATCCTGCTCCTGGACTTTCAGCAGGTTGCAGACGAACTCGAGGGACGTGGCAAGATCGTCCGCCTGGAAAGAAACCGGCCCGAACGCATTTATGAAAGTCCTGCTCTCAGCGAGAGACTTCTGGAGATTATGTATTTCTTTCAGCAGTTCCTGCTGGTCGGCAGGCAGCATTTTGGAATTCAGGGTCTTCTCGATCAGTTCCTTCAGGGTGAGGAGGCAATGGTAGAGGTTCTCGTGTTTCAAATGTTTCTTGCATTCCGTCAGTTTCCTGCGGATCAGACCCAGATCGTCCGATTTGACTTTTTTTTCTGCCAAGAAGACCTCCCGCGGACAGGCAATATATTCCCGCCCGGTTTACATGTGCAAAATAGCTGCCATCCCGGCATTTCCGGCCGGATTTACAGGAAAAAGGCCGGCTAAAGTTTCTTCTGGGCGGAGCCGATTAACATTCAGGATAGTTGCATTGGATGAATCCGTTGTCTTGGATACATGAGCCGTGGTGGTCTCAAACTTGCAACAATCCCGTGGAGACGAATTCATCTCACCTCCGGAAGCGGGCGCAACAGTCCTGTTGCCGGCGCGTCTTACTGTTGAGAATGCAGGCCGATACCGTTCGAAACTGCGGTTTCAGCGTAAAAGCTGACGGCTTTTTGTTTGGCAGGACAATTTTTTGACTGGCTCGGGGTATAATCCGCCGGCTGCAGAACCGGCGGCAGGAGTGCCAAAATTCAGGGCAGGATAAATCAGGAGGTGGAGAATATGCACTCTTCGGAAGCGGTGGAAACCACATCAGTGCGGGCAAAGGATGCAACGAGGGAAGGCAAGTATCTGACTTTCGGACTGGGGGGGGAGGAGTACGGACTTGAGATTCTGAAAGTCAAGGAAATCATCGGGATCATGAATATCACGTCCGTGCCGCAGACCCCGAAATACGTGAAGGGCGTCATTAACCTTCGGGGCAAGGTGATCCCGGTCATCGACCTGCGTCTCAAATTCGGAATGGAGCATCTCGAGTATAACGAAAGGACCTGCATCATCGTTGTCGACATCGAGAGCGCAGGGAGGAGCAAGGTGATCATGGGGATCGTCGTAGATTCGGTTTCCGAAGTTCTGAACATAAAGGGGGAGGAAATCGAAGCGACCCCGACTTTCGGTGTCAGCCTGAATACAAATTACATCCTCGGCATGGCGAAAGTGAAAGGGACCGTCAAGATACTTCTCGATATCGATAAAGTCCTGACGACGGATGTCGGCATGGCGGAAGCGATTTCCCACTGACGCGCGGCGTATCCGCCGGCATGTTGCGGAACCCGGAAATTTTTTGTTTGTACGGCGGATAATGGATTCGAAGCGGGAGAGGACGTGAAATCGCTGGAATTAAGGGATATCGATTTCGATAAGATCCGAAAGCTGGTTCACAATCTCTCCGGCATAGATCTGCATGACGGAAAAAAGGAGCTGGTGAAAGCCCGCCTCGGCAAGCGGTTGAGGCACGGGAACTTCGAAAGCTTCGCCGATTATTACAAGTACGTGACGACGGAGGAAGGTTCGGAAGAGCTGATCTCCATGATCGACTCGATATCCACGAACCTTACGAGCTTTTTTCGAGAAGAGAGCCATTTCAAGAAACTCCGTCAGGTTATGCCTTCCATGCTGAAAATGGGGGGATCGGTTCCGAAGTTCAGGATATGGTGCGCCGGGTGTTCAACAGGGGAGGAGGCGTACTCGATCGCTATGGTCTTGCGCGAATCGATCGGGGAGAAGCCGGTCGATCTCCGGATCTGGTCGACAGATATTTCCACCAAAGTCCTGAAGACCGCCTCCGCGGGGATTTATCCGGTCGAAAGAGTAAAAAAAATTCCTCCCGATCTGATCATGAAGTACTTCGCCGTGGGGCAGGGCGAATGGGCGGGATATTATCGCGTCAAGAAAAACATCCGGGACTGTATCGAGTTCAGCCGGTTCAACCTGATGGATCCTCCGCCTCCCGGAGATGCCTTCGACGTGATCTTCTGCAGGAACGTGATGATCTATTTCAACAAAGCGACGCAAGCCGCTCTGGTAAACCGGTTTTATGGACGGATGAAGCAGGGGGGGCACCTCTTTATCGGGCATTCGGAAAGCCTTACGGGTCTTGTACATAATTTCAAGTATATAGAGCCGAGCGTGTATAGAAAGTAGCGTGTTTTATGGCGGAACTGGTTGTGGGCGTGGCCGATCTGAAAGTGAGCGATAATCCGCACGACATCCTGGTTACCTATGCCCTGGGGTCCTGCATCGGCGTCGCCGTCTTCGATCCCGTATCAAAGGTAGGCGGACTGATCCATTTCATGCTCCCCGATTCCACGCTGGATCCGGAAAAGGCCAGGGAAAAACCGGCGATGTTCGCCGATACCGGAATTCCCATGCTCTTCAAATCATGTTACGAGCTGGGCGCCGAAAAAAAACGCATCCTCGTGAAGGTTGCGGGAGGGGCGAGCATCCTTGAAGATTCGAATTATTTCCGGATCGGGCAGAAGAACATCATGGCCCTCCGGAAGATCTTCTGGAAGAACAACGTTCTCATCGCGGCCGAAAATACGGGGAAAAACTGTAATCGGACCGTCCGTCTCCATGTGGGCACGGGAGAGGTATGCGTCAGAATACCCGGCGAGGAAATGATCAAGCTATGAAAACGATGGATCGCATCCTGAGATCGATCAAGAACATTCCGGCGTTTCCGGCAACCGCGCAGAAAGTCGCCGCCGTAATGGGCAATCCCGATTACTCGATCACGCACGTTGTGAACATAATCAAGTTTGACGCCTCGATCACGGCCAATATTCTCCGCATCGCCAATTCAGCGTACTTCGGAGTGCGCAGAATCAGTTCACTTCATGACGCGGTCGTGTTCCTGGGGCAGGAAAACATCGTCCGGGCAATTCAGGTTTCGGGAATATCCAAATATTTCAAAAAGGCGTCCGGCTACGGGCTCAACGGCCCGGAGCTGTGGAGGCATTCGGTGGGCGTCGCGCTGATGACCCAGATCATCTCCAGGAAGATATCCGGGCGGGAGGATACGAAGCTGTTTACGGCCGGCCTGCTGCACGACATCGGTAAAGTGATCCTGGGAGAATTTGTCGATGACTCGATCCGCAGGATCAACGGCCTCGTTAACGACCATGGTTATTCCTTCATCCGCGCCGAAGAGGAGGTCCTCGGCATGAATCACGCCGAGGTCGGCGGCAAAATGGCCCAGCAGTGGAACTTCCCCCAGGATATCCGCGATTCTATCACGTACCACCACCGCCCGGATCTGATGGAAAAGGGAGAGAACCTTTTCTGCTGGATAATCTATCTGGCGGATCAGGTATGCCTCATGGCGGGAGTGGGCGGCGGCGCCGACGGCCTTGCCTATTGGGGGCTCAAGGACGTGATCGAGATACTTAAAATCAGGCAGAAAGACGTCGAGATGGGGATTATTGAACTGCTGAAAGACCTGGAAAGCGCCAAAGAACTGATCGAAATCATATAACTCGGGTGAACTATGTCATTCAATGTCCTGATTGTAGATGATTCCGCGGCGATGAGATCCGTTATCAAGAAGATTGTCGCTCTCTCCGGCTTCAAGATGGACCGGTGCCTGGAGGCAGGGAACGGAAAAGAGGCCCTGGAAATCCTTTCCCATACCTGGGTGGACGTGATCCTGTCGGATCTGAATATGCCGGAAATGGGCGGGATGGAAATGCTGGCCGAGCTCAAGCGGGACAAAATGCTCAAGGAGATCCCGGTGATCATCGTGACAACCGAAGGGAGCGAGGACAGGAAACATATGGTCTGCACGATGGGGGCGAGCGGATTCATCAGAAAGCCCTTCCTTCCCGAAGAGGTCAGGAAGATACTATACCAGGTACTGGGAGTCAATGATGAGGGAAGCTACGGAGAAGAACAGAGTGATAATGCTGGAAGCGATTTTTGAGGTATTCGAGAAGATGCTTTTTATTTTCCTCGAGCCTTCGACGGAAAAAATCTCGGGCCTTGACCTGGGTGCGTCCATCAGCTTTCAGGACGATAAGCTTCAGGGCGAGATGCGGCTGCTCTTCTCCACCGATCTCGCCGTGCATATGGCTCAGAATATCCTCAACCCGGAAGACGGACGCGTGACGGAGGAGCAGATAGAGGATTGCGTAAAAGAGGCCGTCAACATGGTTTGCGGAAATTACCTGAGCAAGCTGGATCCCCGGCGGGTCTTCGATCTGGCCATACCGGTTTTCCTGAAAAAGCCCGGCAAGACTGTTTCCGGAGACCAGGCATTCAGACTTGACTTCGCATCGGATGACGGGCCCCTCTGTTTCATGATGGGGTCGTCGGTCCGCCGGTGAAGATGCACGGGATGAAAGAGGGCGAAATCCAGCTCTATGATTATTTCCTCAAGCCCGGGTACATATTCGTCAGCCGGGAGCCGGTAATTATATCATCGGTGCTCGGATCGTGCGTCGCCGTGACATTATGGGACAGCAAGGAGCAGTACGGGGGAATGACGCAGTATTTTTACCCGTTCATAGAAGAAGCGGAGCGTGCGACGGCCCGCTACGGAAACGCCGCGCTGAACCACCTGGTGAAAATGTTTTTCGAGGACGGCGCCGTCCGGGAAAACGTTCTCGCCCAGATCTTCGGAGGGGCTTCCATCTCGGAAGAAACCCTCTCCGTGTCGGAAGAGAACATAAGGATCGCCAGGCAGATCCTGAACCAGATGGATATCCGCATTGTTTCCGAGGATGTCGGGGGCGGCCTGGGACGGAAATTGATTTACAACACGCTGACGAACGAGGCCATCGTTTATAAGGCGAACAAGCTGAGAAAGGGCGATTGGTATCCTTACATACATGACAGCCGGCGCGAATAACAAGAAAATCCGGGTCCTGATCGTCGATGATTCCGCCATCGTACGGAAGATCTTCTCGGAAGAGCTTGCGAAATTTTCAGATATCGAAGTCGCGGGGACGGCCCCCGACCCCTTTGTCGCGCGGGACAAGATCTTTCAGGTCAACCCGGACGTGATAACGCTTGACATCGAAATGCCGAGAATGGACGGACTCACGTTCCTGCGGAAGCTCATGCGTTACTACCCGATTCCCGTCATCATCGTGAGCTCGCTGACCCAGGCGGGAAGCAAAATAGCGCTGGAGGCTCTGGAGAGCGGAGCGATCGAAGTCATCGCGAAACCCGGCGGATCCTATTCGGTGGGAGACATGAGCGAACAGCTGGCCGAAAAGATCCGGGCGGTCTCTAAAGTCAGCATGGCGAAGAAACAGGAAGAGGCGTCCTCCCGTCGTGAACTTCCGAATGAACCGGTGCTTCTGCAGAAAACAAGCCTGACCCAGACCACCCACCAGATCATCGCCATGGGCGCCTCCACGGGAGGGACGGAGGCGTTGAAGAGGGTGGTCACCAGAATGCCGCCGAACGCGCCGGGAATTGTGATCGTGCAGCACATGCCCGCCAATTTCACCGCCACCTTCGCTGAACGGCTGGACAGCCTGTCCCAGATCAGGGTCAGGGAAGCGAAGAACAACGACCCGGTCGTACCCGGAACGGCTTTGGTCGCTCCGGGGAATTTTCACATGCTGCTCAGAAGGAGCGGAGCCAAATATTACGTGGAAGTAAAAGACGGCCCCATGGTTCACCACCAGCGGCCGGCGGTTGACGTGCTGTTCCGTTCCACGGCTAAATACGCCGGCGCCAATGCCGTCGGCGTGATCATGACAGGCATGGGGGCGGACGGGGCGGCGGGTCTTCTGGAGATGAAGAAAGCCGGGGCGAGGACCATCGCCCAGGACGAACATTCGTGCATTGTATTCGGCATGCCCAAGGAGGCGATAAAGACCGGCGCCGTCGACAAGGTGGTTACCCTGGAAAAAATTGCGGAAGAGATCCTCAGGATGGTTTGAAAAATGGATACTGATTCCTTGATGAACGAACTGGACGAACTGGCCACCGGACTGTTGATCCTCGACAGCAGGACCGTGGACGTGATGACCGCCGGAAAGTTCCTGAATGATCTGGAGCAGATAATTCGGAGCGCGGGAGCCCTGAACCTTTCTCCCCTGCAGGACGCCGCCCGCGAGCTGTACCGGATGCTGGAGCGGGTAGTCATCGACTACGACGATATAAAGGACCATGAGGCCGTTTTCTCCCGGCTGGAAAAGGGCATCGGCCGGATGCAGGAGATTGCAAGGACATTCCGCAAAACGGGAGAAATACCGGCGGCGGAGGCAGGTCCGGAAACGGACCCTCAAGCAGGCGGAGAGGCGCCGCAGGTAAAAGCCGGTCCTTATCCGGCGGAGGGAGAGATCGTGATGCAGGACGAATCCCTCGTCAAGGACTTTATCGTCGAGTCCCTCGAATATATAAACGAGATCGAAGTCAACATTCTGAATCTCGAGCAGAATCCGGAGGACAAGGACTTCATCAACGCCATTTTCCGTCCTTTCCATTCCATCAAGGGGGTGGCGGGATTTCTGAACCTGGAGAAAATACGCGATCTCGCCCACAGCCTGGAAAACGCCCTGGACAGAGTCCGCAATGACGAATGGCCGGTTACGACGCAGCTGATCGATATTATCCTGGACGGCGCCGACTCGCTGAAGGGAATGATAGGCAACCTGAAGAGCAGGATGGAAGGATCAGGTGAGGAGGTCAATGTTGACGTTACCGATCTCATGAAGCGGCTCAAGCTGATGGAGGAAGACCCCTCAAAGTATTCCGCCGCTCCCGCGAAGGTGAAAAAAATAGGCGAAATACTGGTCGATGAAGGCGTCGTAGAACCCGAAGCACTCGAGAAGGTACTGGAAGACGCTTCCAGAAAAGATCCGCCGAAAAGGGTGGGGGAGGCGCTGATCGAGGAGGGCAAGGCGACTCCGAAACAGGTTTCGCAGGCTCTGAGAAAACAGGCCACGCAGGTTTCAGACGCCGCCTCCATCCGGGTGGACACCCGCAAGCTGGACGACCTGGTGAACATGGTCGGCGAACTCGTTATCACGCAGTCCATGATCCGCCAGAGCCCGTCCGTGCAGTCCAATACGGAAAGAAAGCTCTTCCGGGACGTCTCGCAGATGACCACGATCACGTCCGAGCTCCAACGCATTTCCATGAGCCTGCGGATGATTCCCATAAAACAGACATTTCAGAGGATGTCGAGACTGGTCCGCGATCTTTCGAAAACCGCCGGCAAGCAGGTCAATATCGAGCTGGTGGGCGAGGACACCGAGATCGACCGGAACATGGTCGAGGAGATCTATAATCCGCTGGTGCACCTGATCCGCAACTCCGTGGACCACGGGATCGAACCGCCGAAGGACAGGGCGGCAGCCGGAAAGCCGGAAGCCGGCCTGATCAAGTTGAAAGCATATCACCGCGGCGGTCATATCGTAATTGAAATATTTGACGACGGGCGCGGTCTTAACAGGGAGAAAATCGCGGACAAGGCGGTCAAAAACGGCCTGATCGAGTCCAAGGAAGGCATGTCCGACCAGGATGTCTACCGTCTTATTTTCATGCCCGGGCTCTCCACCGCGGAAAAGGTCACCGACGTTTCGGGACGGGGCGTAGGCATGGACGTGGTCAAGCAGGCCGTAGATAAGCTGAGGGGGAAAATAGAAGTGGAATCCGTTCCCGGCAGGGGAACGACCTTCGTCACGAGTTTTCCGCTGACGATGGCCATCATCGACGGGATGATCGTGCGCGTCGGCCAGGAGAGATACATTATTCCGACCACCGCGATCCGGCAGCTGCTTCGTCCGAACCAGGAATCTTTCAACAGCGTGATCGGCAAGGGCGAAGTGGTGAGCATTCGGGGCAAGCTGCTCCCCCTGGTCAGGCTGTATGATCTCTTTGATATAGATCCGGAGCGCAGAAATCCATGGGAAGCCATCGTGGTGGTAGTGGACGGAGAGACGCGGTCGAAGTGTCTGCTGGTTGACGAGATCATCGGCAAGGAAGAGGTGGTGATCAAGGGACTGGGAGACAGTCTGAAGACGGTGAAAGGGGTCTCGGGCGGGGCGATCATGGGCGACGGCAGCGTCGGCCTGATCCTCGACCCGGAAGGATTGTTCGAGCTGAGCGAGTCGAGGAGTCGTACGGCTCCCGCGATGTGATGAGCTTAAGATATAGATAAATACATTAATTCCCGCAGAAGCGGCGGGGAAGCGGAGGGTGAAATGATCGTAGATAAAAAAATCAAGATTCTTGTCGTCGACGACTTTGCCACGATGAGAAAGGTGATCCGGAATCTGCTGAAACAGATCGGGTACGATAATGTCATCGAGGCCGAAAATGGACAGATCGCCTTCAAGACGCTGCAGTCGCAGCAGGTGGACTTCATTATTTCCGACTGGAACATGCCGACGATGAGCGGGCTGGAGCTCCTGAAAGCGATCCGGGCGGACGCCAATCTCGCCAAGACGCCTTTCCTGATGGTCACCGCGGAAGCCCTGAAGGAAAACGTGGTGGAAGCGGTAAAGGCGGGCGTGAACAATTATATCGTGAAGCCGTTTACGGCCGAGGTTCTCGAAGGAAAGATCGCGAAGATTATCGAATCAATATAGCAGGAAGGGGAGAAGCATGGACGTCCGATTCATAAATCCGTTCCTGGAAGGTACGAGTAATGTCCTTAAGACAATGGCATTCATCGAACCCCGGGCCGGAAAACCGTATCTGAAAAAAGACAGCCTGGCGCGGGGGGATGTTTCCGGCATTATCGGGCTGACGGGAGAGGTGAAAGGCTCACTGGCGCTCAGTTTCAGTCAGCCGTGTATCCTGAAGATCGTATCAAATATGCTGGGCGAGGAAATAAAGGAAATAAACGGCGACATCAAGGATGCCGTAGGCGAGCTGACGAACATGGTATCCGGCGTGGCCCGGAAGAAACTCGAAGCCATGGGGCTCACTATCTCCGCCGCGATTCCCACCGTAGTTTCCGGCAAGGACCACTCCATTGTCCACGTCCTCGGCGGGCCCAGTATTATTATTCCCTTTGAAATCGATGAAGGGTCATTCGTGGTGGATGTGAGCCTTAAATAGGCTAAGGCAAAGGGGCGAAAGGCTAAGGGCAGAGGGCTGAAGACAAAAGACCAAGGGAAAGGATCTTATCACCCGCCTTTAGCCCTTAGTCTTTTGCCTTTAGCCCCTTTTTTTGTAAATAAACCTCTCGAACAGGCGGTGGAAGGGGGTCCAGTCGGAATCCGCCTCGCGGGAGAGCTCGATGTGATTCTGAAAAGCGTTCACCTTTGCGTCGAGGTCATCCATGAAATGGATGATGAGGGCCTCTACCGTTTTCGGCCGCTTGGGCGATCCGAATTCCAGCTCTCCGTGATGGCTCAGCAGAATATGCCTGAGCATGAGAGCGGTCTGCTCCGGAAATCCCGGGATAGCGGCAATCTTCCGGTCAAGCATTTCCAAACCCATGACGACGTGTCCGATCAGCCGCCCCTCATCCGTGTATTCGATCATTTTCTCCGACGACATCTCATTGATCTTTCCGATATCGTGTAGAATCCCGCCCGCGATGAGCAGATCCGCGTCGACGCCCTGGAAATGATCAGCCGCCGATTCCAACAGGCGGACAACGGAAAGGGTATGCTCCAGGAGTCCGCCGATGCAGACGTGGTGAAAACCTTTTGCGGCCGGGGCCAGCTTGAATTTTCTTGCGACTTCCTCATCGGCGAAGAATTCCGCAAGCAGGCGCCCGATTGCCGGATCTTTTATTTTCGAGATAAAAACCTTCAGATCCGCAAACATGCTCTCGATATCCCGGCGCGAGGACGGAGAGTAATCGCCCGGATCGATTTCGCTGTCCTCGATCCTGCAGACGTCTGTAATCGAGAGCTGGATAGTATTTCGAAAACTCGCCGCCCGCGAACGGATGCGGACGACATCCCCCTTTCTGAACAGCGGATCGTACTCCAGGGCCCTGTCCCATATTCTGCCGTCTATTTCGCCCGTCCTGTCCCTCAGGCGGATGCTCAGGTAGGGAGACCCCTTTTGGGAAAAGGACATATTTTTATCTATGACCAGAAACAAATCATGGATCTGGTCGCCCGGCTTGATCTGATTTACAAAATGATTTTTCGCCATGTTTCTCCTTTTATTCCGCTCTTGGGCCCCGGAGCCCCGAAACTCTCCTCCCGCCTGCATACACCCGCATTCTGGTCCCCCGTACGGAGCAGCACAGCGTCATTCCCCGCCTGCCCGCCGATGCGACGGCCTCGGTCGTCGGCGCGGAGTGGGATACGAGGAAAGATATCCCCATCCAGCCGGCCTTGGAAATCATCTCGGAGGAGATGCGGCCGGTGGTGAGCAGGATCTTGCCGGACAGATCCAGTCCTTCCAGGACGGACAAACCGGCCAGCATGTCAAGCGTGTTGTGGCGGCCGATATCCTCCCGGGCGGCGATCAGCCGGTCGGGGTCGGCGATGCCGGAGCAGTGGGTGCCCCGGGTCGATTCGTGCAGTTCCGAGGAAGCAAGCAGCGCCCGCATAAGGGCGTAAACCCTGGCCGGTGTCAAAGCGAAGGTTGCAGCCCTGCGTCCCGGGCGCCCGGACTTTCTGCCGGAGAGCCTGGCTCCGCTCGATCCGATGGTTTTTACCGAGGGAACCCCGGACGCCGGACAAGGCGCGGCAACCGGGTGCTGCTGCCCCGGCCCGTTGCGGGTCCGGACAGAAACGGAGTTCTTGGCGAGGCGAATGCTCGTGATGTCGTTTCTGTCCCGGATCCATCCTTCCGCATAAAGGTGGCCGACGGCGAGCTCCCGGAGATGTATCCCGGCGCAGGCCAGGGTTACCAGATGTTTCCCGTTCAGGCGCACGGCGAAAGGGACTTCCCGGATGATATCCGCCTTGCCCTTCCTGACGCCGTCCCCATCATAAAAAACGGCATCCGCCTTTTTTATCGCCCCCGGGAAACTCTCTTTCGCCGTTCTCTCAGCCATATCTCATGTAAATCCCAAATACGAAACTCAACTTCTCAGCTTCTTTTTTTATCCCCGGCTCCGCAATACCCGATAATCCCCCACCCTGATCGTGAACTTCGCCGTATCGAAATATTCCATCAGCGGAATGATGTACTTCCGGCTGAGCCCGGTAATTTCCCTGAAATCCGGCGGCGCTGCCTTTCCCTTTTTCTTCAAAAGATCGCCGTAAGACGACTTCAGCTTCTCCAGCGCCTCCCGGTGGAAAAACATGTCCTCGCTTATTTTGACGAGTTTTCCCTCTTTAAGCATGACGTTGAGGACATCCATCACGGACTGCTTCCGTTCGAAGCGCTCCAGGACATCTCTCACGGACGGAGGAGTCGCGCCGGCTTCGAGATAAATCCGCAGGACCTTTTCCCGGATTTCCTGCAGTTCGGTCCCGAGTTCTACGCGGTGATCAGGCGTACGGACCATGTCCTTTTCCACGAGAATTCTCCGCCCGTTTTCCAGGTCCCGGAGCGCCGCGTTGAATAATCGGGGGTCCGGCGCGCCGCGGACAGATTTAAGTTCCTCTTTCGACAGCCCGGGCTTGAGGGGAAATCGGGCCTGGTAGGCCTTGACCGCTGCGACGAGACTCTCCTGGAGATCGCGGTAAACGGAAGCGGAAACGAAACGTTCACCGTCGCTTTCGATGCGGACGGCCTTCTTTTCGGCCAGGAGGCGGCGGATCGCCTCCCTGGTTTTCTCCGGGTGAAGACCGGCGCGGACGGAAAGACGGGTCTCCGAAGCGCCCGCAAATCCGGCCCGGTCCAGGATAACGAGGGCCTTTTCCAGATCGGCGCCGCGCTCGAGCGTGTCCATGTCCTGAAGGACCCTCCCGGAATTCCTCTTGTGCTTTCCGGGAAGGGGATCGAGGACCCCGCCGCCGCCGATCGTGCGGACCGGCGAATAGCTGCGCACGACAAAACGGTCGCCCGACATGGCCACGACGGGACTTTCGAAAAGGATCTGGGCGAAAGCTTCCTTCCCCGGCTCGATCTGATCGCGGTCGAGGAGGATTATCCGTGAGATCGTTTCTGCCGTTCCCGAGTGGAAACGGACCAGGGATCTGTTCTTCAGGGGCCGCGGGGCCGAACCGAGATGTATGAAAGCTGCGTCTATGCGCCGGGAAGGCTCCAGGACGCCCGGGCGGCATACCCAATCCCCCCTCTGGACGGCGCTGCGTTCGACTCCCTGAAGGTTTACCGCCGTTCTTTGCCCCCGCTCAGCGGCCGGTGCGTTTTCGTTATGAATCTGGATTCCCCTCACCCTGGCGGACAGCATGCCCGGCAGAATGTCGACGTTGTCTCCAAGCGATATTCTGCCCGAGATGAGGGTGCCCGTCACGACGGTTCCGAATCCCTTGAGCGTGAATACCCGGTCCACGGGAAGGCGCAGAAAACCCGTATCAGCCCGATCGGGAATGCGCGCGATCGCTTCGTCCAGGACGGAAATAAATTCCGGGACGCCCTTTCCCGAAACGGTCGAAACGGGGAGAATGGGCGACCCTTCAAGAAAAGTCCCCCGCATGAACTCCCGAATATCTTCCTGGACCAGCACCAGCCAGTCCTCGTCAACCATGTCGATTTTCGTCAGAGCGATCAGACCGAAACGGATTCCGAGCAGGGAACATATTTCAAGATGCTCTCTCGTCTGGGGCATGACGCCTTCGTCTGCCGCAATCACGAGCACTACGATATCGATGCCGCCGGCGCCGGCCACCATGTTCTTGACAAATCGTTCGTGTCCCGGCACGTCGACAATGCCGACCCGCCGTCCGCTGGGGAGGTCCGTCCAGGCGAACCCGAGCTCGATAGTGATCCCCCGCTCTTTTTCCTCTTTGAGGCGGTCCGTGTCTATGCCGCTGACGGCCTTTACCAGGGAAGTCTTTCCGTGGTCGACATGGCCGGCCGTTCCCAGAATTATGTGTTTCATTAACGGTTTCCGAGAGGGATTTGATTAATCTGTGTTGAAAATATGTATATTAATACCTGTGAAAAAACAAGGCTCGGGAAAAAAGGGTTCGAGGAGTCGAGGAGTCGAGGGCTCAAAGGGAAAAAAAGAGATTCAGCGGCAGCTTGAACACTAGTTAAATAAAATTACCTGTAAATTCAGAATCTTCAGGCTATTACCTCCTTCCTTTTTTTCAGCACCGATACTGCTATCAAAGTGTTGCAGAAAGGCCACATCGCTTTGACTCTTTTTGTATAAAACTCTTGATATTATTGGGATTATACTCTTGCTTACCCTCTGCTGTCTTAATCCCTCGAACGCTTGATCCCTGGTTTAAATGCTTGCCTTGGGTAAGTAGTATATGATAGCTTTCGGCTATCCATGAGAATACTGGGATTGGATTTCGGAGACCGAAGGATCGGCGTAGCGGTTTCGGATGAGCTCGAAATCACGGCTCAGGCGATCGGAGTTATCGAGAGGAGGGGCCGCAGGAGAGACCTCGAAGAGCTCGAGAAAATAATCGACAAATATAATGTCGAAAAAATAATAGTTGGATATCCTCTGCGGCTGGACGGCACCGCAGGCATTCAGTGCAGCAAGGTAGACAGGTTCATAGAAGATCTCGTTTCTGTTTTTCCTCTTCCGGTAATTCGCTGGGACGAATCACTGACAACCTTTGAAGCGGAAGAACTCCTGAAGGAAGCGAAGGTCGGATTGAAGAAAAGGAAAAAACTTGTGGACAAAATCGCAGCCGGAATGATTCTTCAATCTTACCTGGATTTCCAGAGGAAAAAGGACATGAGCTGACAGTAAACATAAGTTTCTGATTTTGTTGTATTTATCAGATCAAAAGACCCTATCCTTAGTCAGGACAGGGATTTTGTTTTTTTAGAGACTGTTTGAAAACACCCATCTGCTGTGTTGCGCTCCGGGCGGCAATGCTCACATACCAGTCAGTATGCTCCGCTTGCCGTCCTCGCGCGCCTTGCATCTGGGCATTTTTAAACAGCCTCAAGACGTGTTTATAATATAAGAACTAAATCGTATATTGAATTTAAAGTATCTTGAAATTGAACATTTTTAAAAGACTGCCGCGAAAAAATTCCAAGTACGTTTTGAATCACTGTAAAGGAACGTTTTTCCCTTGTTCTTCTTGAGTCTGCGGGGAGGTAAGTATTATGGCGGTGTACAAGTTCATTCAGGAAAAGAAATTTCCAATATTCTTCCACCTGGTAGCGTTGATGATTCTGGCTTCCTTCTTTTTCGTTTCGGATCTGAAGACGCCTCTGGACAATAAAAACAGGACCATCGTCATTGAGGTTCATAAGGGGACCAGCTTTTCGAAAATCATGGACATCCTGAGCGAGGAGAACCTGATCGGGAATCGACTTGCGTTCTATGCCTTCGCGCGCCTGAAAGACGCGCCGCGCAATATCCGGGCGGGCGAATATGTATTGAGCAGTTCCATGCCGCCTTCGCTGATAATAGACAAGCTCATCAGGGGCGAGGTCAAAGGGTACCGTATCCCGTTTCCGGAAGGAATGACGTACCGGCAGATCGCATCCACTCTTGCTGAGCAGGGACTCGTAAAGGAAAAAAAGTTCCTGAAACTCTGCACCGACCGGGAGTTTATCGCATCGCTGAATATTCAGTCGGCAAGCCTGGAGGGTTATCTGTTTCCGGATACCTACATTCTGACGAAGTCGATGGATGAAAAGGAAATCATCGCTCTCATGGTCAACCGGTTCCGGAAACAGATTACGCCCGAGATCATTATGTCGGCCGCTGAGCGCGGCCTGGATCTGAACCAGCTGTTGACCATGGCGTCCCTGATTGAAAAAGAGGCCAGGATCAAGGAAGAAATGCCGAAGATTTCGGCTGTGTTTTATAACAGACTGAAAAGCTCCATGAGGCTCCAGAGCGACCCGACGGCCGTGTACGGTCTGGACAATTTCATGGGGCCGATTACGAGAGACCATCTCAAGCTAAATTCCCCTTACAATACTTACAGAATTTCTGGCCTGCCGCCCGGCCCGATCGCGAACCCCGGCATGGATTCGATCCGCGCCGCCCTTGAACCGGCCGCTGTCGACTATCTGTATTTTGTGTCGCGCAACGACGGCTCCCACCAGTTTTCCTCGACTCTGGCTCTGCACAACCATGCTGTCCGGGAATATCGGCTGAAAAGACAAGAAGAAATACAGAAAGATTAAAGATTTTCCTTGACAAACGGAATCCACTCTTCCTATATATCCACACGGTGGAGTAAAGTGGATGATAGTGGAGGAAGAGCTTGTCCGTTTTCCGGGGCAGATATTATCACAACATAGATGATAAAGGCCGGATCATCTTCCCGTCCAAGCTGCGGGAGGTATTTGCGGAGAAGTACGACAACCGGATGGTCATCACCAATTGGGAAGGCTACCTGATGGCCTTCCCTTTTGACGAATGGCGGGTCCTGGAAGAAAAGGTAAGCGTCCAGTCAATTCTCCGGAAAGAGGTGCGCGCCTTCCAGCGCTTTTTCATGTCGGGGGCGGTAGATTGCTCTTTCGACAGCCAGGGCCGGATTCTCGTGCCCCCCGCCTTGCGCGAATACGCAGGGCTGGAAAAGGATATTGTCCTGGCCGGCATGGTGAAGGTGATCGAAATCTGGGGCCGCGAGCGCTGGGATGCGGAGATGGAGAAGACCGCCGGGGGAATTGACGCGTTCACCGATTACATGGCCGATCTCGGCATATAAAAAAATAGTTCGGAGTTCAGAGTTCAGAGTTTCAGCCTCCCGTTCCCTACGCTCTGAAACTCGAATTCATCCTGAACTCGACAACTGATGAATTACGAATACCACAAGCCGGTGATGGTCGAGGAAGTTGTCAGGGGACTCGATTGCGGGCCCGGCAAGGTTTATGTGGACGGGACAGCAGGCGGCGGCGGGCATTCCGAGGAGATCCTGAAGCGGTCTTCGCCCGACGGTAAACTCATCGGGATAGATCTGGACCGGGATGCCCTGGCGGAGTCCGGAAGACGGCTTGCTCCTTTTGGGAAACGTGCCGTTCTGGTCGCCGGATGTTTTTCGGATATTCCGGAGATCCTGGACCGGCTTGGAATTGAAAAAGTGGACGGCATACTTCTCGATCTCGGGCTGTCGTCCCATCAACTGGATACGGCCGGACGCGGCTTCAGTTTTACTTTGGACGGCCCTCTTGACATGAGATTCGATTGCGCGAGCGGGCCGGATGCAGGCGAACTCGTAAACTGGCTGCCGGAGAAGGATCTGGCGCGGATTATCCGGGAGTTTGGAGAGGAGCCAATGGCGGGGAGAGTCGCGAGATCGATTGTCCAGGCGAGAAGAAAGGCCCCGCTGCGGACGACGCGGGAGCTTGCGGATCTCGTTTACAGGGCCGTACCAGCGCGCCGGCGGAGGCCCGGCATCCATCCGGCGACAAAAACTTTCCAGGCCTTGCGCATAGCCGTGAACAGCGAGCTCGATGCCCTGAAAGCGGCAGTAGAGGGAGGAATAGACCGGCTTCGGAAAGGAGGCCGGTTCTGCGTCATTTCCTTCCACTCGCTCGAAGACCGTATTGTCAAGGACGCGTTCCGGTCATGGGAGCGCGATTGCGTGTGTCCTCCGGGACTGCCCTTCTGTTCCTGCAGCCGGCGGCGGAAGCTCCGCGTCCTCACCCGCAAGCCCCTGCGGCCGCCCCCGGAGGAGATTCGGGAAAATCCGCGGGCGCGGAGCGCGAAACTGAGAATCGCCGAGAGGATCTGACATGCCTTTTACAAAAACCATCAGGACGAGAATCGTCTTCGACGAGCAGGATCGTTCGCAGCTGAAATTGACCACCGTGATCTTCGTTTCATTCGTGCTGATGGTTGCCATCCTGTTCTATGTCTGGTCGCATATCCATTTTACCGAGCTGAAATACCGGATTGCCAAGGAGATCAGTATCAGGGAAGGACTCCTAGAAGAAAACCGCAAGCTCAAACTGGAGATCGCCACGCTCAAGTCGCCGAAGAGAATAGAGGCGATCGCCAGGGGTCAACTGGGAATGCAGCACCCCGACCGTGACCAGGTGATTTTTCTGAAATGATTCGAAAAACGAAAAAGAAATGGAAACTGCGTCTCTGGATTCTTACCGCCTGTTTTATCGTGGCATTTTCCATTCTGATCGGCAGGGCCTTCCAGCTCCAGATCCTTTCCGGGAAGATGTACAAGCCCCTGGCAAACAAACAGCACATCACGGCCCTGCAGCTCCAGCCTGACCGGGGTCTGATCCTGGATCGAAACGGAGAAAAACTCGCCGCGAGCGTGTCGCTCGAGTCGGTCTGCGCTGATCCGTCCAAAGTTGCCGATCCCAAGACCGCCGCCGCCAGACTCTGCCGGATCACGGGCGCGAATTACAACACCGTTCTGGAAAGACTGACAGGCTCGAAGAATTTCTGCTGGATCGCCAGGATGATATCTCCGGCGGAAGCCGAAGCGGTGCAGAGCCTGAAGATCGAGGGTATTTTCCTGATCAGGGAACCGAAACGCTTTTATCCCAACCAGAACCTGGCCGGATCGCTGCTGGGATTCGTCGGGATAGACTCGACAGGATTGGAGGGCATTGAATCAAAATACGACTCGTACCTGAAACGTGAACCGGAAAAGGTCGTGTGGGGAAGGGATGCGAGAGGAAACCTCCTTTTCCTGAAAGACAGCTTGATCATGGATAAGGCCGACCAGAACTACAATATATTGTTGACAATCGACAGCAGAATCCAATATCTTGTGGAGGCCCAGCTTAAAAGGGCGGTAGATGACAAGATGGCCAGGGGGGGGATCGCCGTTGCTCTGGATCCCCGGACAGGGGAAGTGCTGGCCATGGCGCAGGATCCCGGCTTAAATCCCAATACCTTTTCCAAAAGCGGCGCAGAATTCAGGAAAAACAGGGCCATCTCCGACAGCTTCGATCCCGGATCCACCTTCAAGCCGTTTGTTGTCGCGGCCGCCCTGGAAGAGGGACTAATCAGAGAGAAGGACAGGATATTCTGCGAAAACGGGGCCTATCCCGTTGCGAACAGGGTGATCCACGAGGCCCAGAAGAAGAAGCACGGTAGCCTGACGGTCAGGGAAATAATAAAGTATTCAAGCAACATCGGTTGCGCCAAAATAGGGCAGAGACTGGGCCGGGAACGGTTTCACAAGTATGTGCGAGATTTCGGTTTCGGGGCAAAGACCGGGATAGATCTCCCGGGCGAGAGCACCGGGATCCTTCGTCCAGCGTCGCGGTGGACCACTGTAGATACGGCTGCGATCTCCTTCGGCCAGGGGATTTCGGTTACGGCGATCCAGCTTGTCTCCGCTCTTTCGGCCATCGCCAATCAGGGCGTGCTGATGAGGCCTTTTGTCGTCAAGGGTCTGGTCGATCAGGACGGCCGTCTCGTCCGGGAATTCAAGCCGATAGCAGTCCGCCAGGTTGTTTCCGCGCGCACTGCGCAGAAGATGACGTCGATTTTAACGGATGTCGTTTCCGCAGATGACGGCACGGGCAAGAACGCGCGGATCGTCAACGTTTCCGTCGCGGGCAAAACAGGCACTTCCCAGAAATTCGATTTCTCCATCCACAAGTACTCAAGCGAGAGAGTCCGCACCTCCTTCATGGGATTTTTCCCCGCCGAAGACCCCCGCATTGCCATTTTTGTCATGCTGGACGAGCCTAAGCGGGACAAGTGGGGAGGCGTTGCCGCGGCGCCCGTGTTCCGGAGCATCGGAGAGCAGATACTGCGCTGCTATGAAGGCATTCCCGGAGAGGTCGTCGAACCCAAAATAGAGGATGAAGGCGCCGATCAGAATATAAGGCTTGTCGATATGGCCGTGTCGGACGGCATCGAGGATACTACATCCATGCCCGATTTCAGGGGGCTGTCCGTCAAGAACGTGCTTAAACTTGCGCGCGAACGCGGGATCGCGCTGAGCGTCATCGGGAGCGGGTGGGCGGTCAGGCAGGCCCCGTCGCCGGGCGTGCCGTTGAGCGGAAACGCCGCGTGCACTGTTTTCTTCAGCGCCGGAAAATAGTTCCGGGAAAACGTCGGAGGCTTTTTTGGACATAAGCGAAGTTGTCAAAGACGTAAGCCTGGTGGAGACGAAAGGCCCCCTGAAGGGTGATGTTTCCTTCATCCATTATGATTCCCGCCTGTGCCGGGAGGGGTCTCTGTTCGTCGCCGTCCCCGGCCTGAAACTTGATGGCCACGCCTTCATTTCGCAAGCGGCCGCCGCCGGGGCTCGTTTTGTCGTTTGCGAGCGGGCCGTCGACGTGCCGTCCGGCGTGACCCTGATCAGGGTGGAAAGCGCCCGGAAAGCCCTCAGCCTGGTGGGCCGCAATTTTTACGGCGATCCGTCCGCCGGCCTGTGCATGGTCGGCGTAACGGGCACGAACGGAAAGACGACGATAACGTATCTGCTGGAATCGATTTTCGAAGCGGCCGGCTTCCGCGCCGGCGTCGTGGGCACCATCAATTACCGTTATGCCGGGGAGAAGCTGCCGGCGCCGAATACCACTCCGGAGTCGCTCGACCTGCAGAGAATGCTGCGGGAGATGGCCTCGCGGGGCGTCACGCATGTAGTGATGGAAGTGTCGTCGCACGCCCTCGATATGGGCAGGGTGGACCACTGCAGTTTCCGGGCGGGTGTCTTTACGAATCTGACCCGGGATCACCTGGACTACCACCGCACCATGGAGGACTATTATCTCGCGAAGAGGAAGTTTTTCGAACAGATACTGAGCCGAAAGCCGGACGTCTGCAGGATCGTCAATATCGACGATCCGTGGGGAAAGAGGCTGATCGAAGAGTCCGGCGGACTGGCGAGCAGCTTCGGCATCGACTCCCCCGCGGATTTCACGGCGGATGAAGTGGAGCTGTCGATCCGCGGCATTCACGCCAAGATATGCGCGCCGCAGTCCGGGAAGATTCCGGTTCGCTCCCCTCTGATCGGCAGGTTCAATCTCTACAACATACTTGCCGCCGCATCGGCCGCGCGTCTCCTGGGCGTCCCGCCGAACGCCGTCCGTGAGGGAATAGAGCGACTGCGCAGCGTGCCGGGGCGGATGGAGAGGATCAGCCGCCCGGGGGAGCCGGCCGTGTTCGTCGACTATGCGCATACCGAGGATGCATTGAAACGCGTGCTCCAGAATCTGGTCGAATTCAGGAAGAACCGGATCATCACCGTTTTCGGCTGCGGCGGGGACCGCGATCGGGGGAAGCGGCCGCTCATGGGAAAAGCGGCGGTTTCATACAGCGATTTGACGATAGTGACTTCGGATAACCCGCGGTCGGAGAAGCCGATGAGCATCATCGCAGAAATCGAGAAGGGGATGGAATCGGTCGGGAAGCATCCTCCCGAAGACCTGAACCTGCTCAACGGCAAGGCGTATACGGTCATCCCGGACCGAATTTCCGCGATTGAGGCGGCGATCCGGACGGCGCGGTCCAACGACATCGTCCTGATTGCGGGGAAAGGACATGAGGACTACCAGATCGTGGGGGGGAAAGTCCTTCCGTTTGATGACCGGCGGATCGGCCGCCGGATTCTCGACGCCAGGGCCCATGAAGCCGGGATTGCCGGGGAAGGCGGCTGAGGCATGGCGGAAAAGGGATTTTGCCTGACAGTGCGCGAGACGGTCTATGCAACCGGGGGAAGCCTTCTGCGCGGCGCACCCGGTGTGGTATTCACCGGTGTGTCTACGGATTCGCGCAAAGCCGGCCCCGGCGATCTGTTTATCCCGCTGGCGGGAGAACGCTTTGACGGTCATGATTTCATAGCCGACGCGGTCCGGGGCGGGGCGGCGGGGTTTCTGACCGGCAGGGGGAGCGAGGCGAAAATTCAGGCCTGCGGGCCCGAAACGGCCGTAATCTGCGTGGAAGACACGCTCCATGCCCTGGGAGAAATCGCGCGCTCGTGGCGGAACCGGTTCGACGTGCCCGTGGCCGCGCTGACCGGGAGCTCCGGCAAGACCACAACAAAAGAGATGGCCGCGTCCATTGCGGGACTCAGGAGAGACGTCCTTCGGAACGAAGGCAACTTCAACAACCTGGTCGGCCTGCCGCTGACCATTCTCGGCATGCGCGACCGGTACGAGACGGCCATTCTGGAAATGGGGACGAACAGGAGAGGGGAAATAGCCCGTCTCACCGAGATCGCCTCTCCGGTCATCGGTCTCATCACGAACATAGGATCGGCGCATCTGGAGGGTTTTGGAAACGTCGAGACCGTCGCGGAGGAAAAGAGGGATCTCTTCAACCATATGGGCGAGGAGGGAATCGCCGTGATCAATATGGACGACCCGGTGCTTGCATCGTGGATCGGCCGTTACCGGAAATCCTATTTTACCTACGGGTTTTCCGGCGAGGCGATGGTGAGGGCGGAAGACGTCCGGATGGAGGCAGCCGCGGCGCGCTTCACGATCAGGATTTCCGGTTTTTCGGCGGAAGTTCGCCTGAACGCCGCGGGACGGCACAATGTGAGCAACGCGCTGGGCGCGGCGGCGCTGTGCTGGTGCATGGGCATCGAACCGGACGCCATCTGCGAAGGAATTGCGGGATTCAGGCCGGTCCAGGGCAGGATGGAGATCATTGCTCTTCGTAACGGCTCTTTCGTGATCAACGACTCCTACAACGCCAACCCGGAGTCCGTTCGCGCCGCCCTGGCGACGCTCACGGAATCGGCGGCAAACGGGGCGGCCACGACCGCCGTTCTGGGGGATATGCTCGAGCTCGGCACCGAATCCGAGCGGCTGCATCGGGAGATCGGACTTTTCGCCGCCAAGGCGGGCGTAAAGCGGATTTACGTCCGCGGCGATTTTTCCCCGGCATTGGCAGCAGGGGCGATCGAGGGAGGCATGCAGGAAAAGGACGTGATACGTCTCGATTCGCCGCGACGGATCGCGGAGGAGATAGGGAGAAGAAGCCGCAGGGGCGACTGGGTTCTCGTCAAGGGGTCCCGGCGGATGCGGATGGAAGAAATATCCCAAGCGCTGGCCGATGTGATCGGCATCACGGAGAAATCGGCGTAAAACATTAAGTTGAGGAGAAATTTTTCCCGGGGTTTTTTAGATGATATACCACCTTCTTTATCCGCTGCACGCGAGCTATTCGTTCTTCAACGTATTCCGGTATATCACTTTCCGGACGATCTACGCGATGATCACGGCCATGATCATCGCCTTCGTCCTCGGACCGTGGCTGATCCGCAAACTCCAGTCCCTGCAGATAGGCCAGCCCATCCGGGAAGACGGGCCCAATTCACACCTCTCGAAAAAGGGCACCCCGACGATGGGCGGTATTCTCATTATATTTTCCGTCGTCGTTTCGACGCTCCTGTGGGCGAACCTCACGGTCGATTATGTCTGGTTTGTCGTCCTAGCCACGGTCGGATTCGGTCTGATCGGCTTCATGGACGATTACCGCAAGCTGTCGAACGGCAGCAAGGGCGTCCCCGGCAGAGTGAGGCTGGGAGCGGAAATCGCGATTGCTCTCTTCCTCAGCGCGATCCTTTATTTCAAGCCGGGTTTCAGCTCCAGCATAACGATTCCGTTTTTCAAAACCATTCTTCCCGACCTGGGATGGGGCTACATTTTCCTGTCCGCGTTCATAATCGTCGGCGCCGCCAACGCTGTCAATCTCACGGACGGTCTCGACGGGCTCGCGATCGGGCCCGCCCTGGTGTGCTTTTTGACTTACCTGCTCTTTGCCTATTTCGCCGGCAACTCGCGCATCTCGGGTTAT
Organism: Syntrophales bacterium; assembly: GCA_028712885.1. Lineage (GTDB taxonomy): Bacteria > Desulfobacterota > Syntrophia > Syntrophales > UBA4778 > JAQTPK01. The sequence goes on from JAQTPK010000001.1 coordinate 149,859, forward strand.
CTCCAGATTCCGTATGTGCCGGGAACAGGGGAGCTGGCGGTATTTTGCGGTGCGATGGCGGGGGCCGGCATCGGTTTCCTCTGGTACAATTCGTACCCGGCGCAGATTTTCATGGGAGACGTGGGATCTCTGTCGCTGGGCGGGGCGCTGGGGACAATCGCCGTCATCACAAAACAGGAAATCCTGCTGGCCATCGTGGGCGGCGTATTCGTCATGGAGACGTTTTCCGTTATTTTTCAGGTAGGCTGGTTCAAGGTTTCCAACGGGAAGAGGATTTTCAGGATGGCCCCCATCCATCATCATTTCGAATTGAAGGGATGGGCGGAGCCGAAAGTCATCGTGCGGTTCTGGATAATTTCGATCATCCTGGCGCTGGTTGCCATCAGCACGCTGAAACTCAGGTAAACGGAATGGATCTGAGCGGGCGCAAGGTGCTGGTCATCGGACTGGGGAAGACGGGGACGGCGTCCGTCCGCTTTCTCGCGGAGCACGGGGCGTCAGTCGCCGTCACGGACGAAAAGCCCGCCTCGGTCGGCGATGCCCTGAAATCCATGGCCGGCCAGGCCTCCGTGGAGGCCAGGGCGTACGGGGCGGAAGCGGTGGAGGGAATCGATCTGGTCGTCCCCTCGCCCGGCGTTCCTCCGTTCAGCCCGGTTCTGGCCGAAGCGGTCCGCCGGGGCGTGCCGGTCAGGAGCGAGATCGAGGTCGCATTCGGGTTCATCCGCCCTCCGTTGATAGCGATTACCGGCACCAACGGAAAAACGACGGTAACCACGCTCGTCGGGAAAATACTGGAGCAAGGCGGGCTGCGGGTGTTCGTGGGCGGGAATATAGGCGAGCCGCTGATCGGATATGCGGGTGGGAGCCAGGGAGACGACATGGTAGTGGCGGAAATCAGCAGCTTCCAGCTCCAGTGGATCAGGGACTTCCGGCCCCGCGTCGCCGTTCTGCTGAACGTCACGTGCGATCACGTGGACTATCACGGCAGTTTTGAAGAGTACCGCCGCGCCAAGGAAAGAATTTTCGAAAACATGGGCGCCTCCGACCTGGCCGTATTAAACGCGGACGATGCGGAAACGGAAAAGCTTGCCCGCGCGCTTGGGACCCGCGTTCAGTGCTTCAGCACCGAACGGCGGCCGGCGCATGGAATGTTCCTGCAGGACGGCATGCTGGTGAGGGCGGCGAAGGACGGCGAAGAGCGTTATCCGGCCGGTATGGTCCGGATTCCGGGCCGCCATAATATCGAGAACGTCATGGCGGCAGTTCTTGTCTGCCGCGACTGCGGGGCGACCCCGCAAACGGTCCTCTCGGCCGTTTCGGAGTTCCGGGGGCTGGCGCACCGCATCGAGTACGCGGGCGAGAAGAAAGGAGTGGCTTTCTACGACGATTCGAAAGGGACAAATGTCGGGGCGGTCGCGCGGGCGGTCGAGAGTTTTTCGCGGCCGTCCATTCTCCTCCTAGGAGGCAGGGACAAGGAAGGCGATTTCGAAACGCTCGCTCCGCTGATCAGGAAAAAAGTAAAGCGTCTGGTTCTGTTCGGCGAGGCGCGCCGCCTGATCAGGGATAAAATCGGCGGCATCGTGGAGACCGCCGAGGCCGCCACCCTGGGAGAGGCGGTAAAAGCAGCGTTCCGGGGAGCAGCGGCGGGGGACGTGGTCCTCCTCTCTCCCGGATGCGCCAGCTTCGACGAGTTCACCAGTTATTCGCAGCGGGGCGATTTTTTCAAAAAAGCGGTAAAGGAACTTCCGGATGACTGATTCCCGGACAAAGGTAAAAACGGGCAGGACGGATTATCTCCTGCTTATCTCCACTCTCATCCTGGTTGTGTTCGGGACGGTTATGATCTACAGCTCGAGCTCGATCGTGGCCGCGATGGGGAAGTCCCAGGACGGATACTTCTTTCTCAAGAAGCAGATATTTTTCTTCCTGACGGGGCTCGGGGTCATGATCCTCCTCTCGAGGGTTCCTTATGCTTATCTGAGACGGACGGCGTATTGGGGCATGGCCGCGTCTTTTGTTCTCCTGCTCCTGCTTTTCATCCCTCCGCTTGGAGTCAAGGTGGGAGGAGCGACGCGCTGGCTCAGGCTCGGGTTCTTTTCCTTTCAGGTAACCGAATTCGTGAAGATCGCCCTGATTGTTTTCCTCGCCCATTTTCTCGCGAAGAACCATAACCGGGTGGAGGACATCAAGGAAGGGCTCGCGGTCCCGCTTGTTGTTACCGGGCTGGTCATCGGCCTGGTGGTGCTTCAGCCGGATTTCGGGACGGCGGTTATCATCGCCCTTGTCCTCACCGGAATGCTTTTCCTGGCGGGCGGCCGCATCCTGCATCTGTCCTCTCTGGCCGGGTTTTTCGTTCCGATCGGGATTTACCTGGTCACGGCCAAGCAGTACCGCCTGCAGAGAGTGCTTCGCTTTTTCGATCCGTGGAGCGACGCCCAGGGGTCCGGCTTCCAGATCATCCAGTCCTTTATTTCTTTCGGATCAGGCGGGACCTTCGGAGTGGGCCTCGGCGACGGAATGCAGAAACTTTTTTACCTCCCCGAGCCGCATACGGATTTCATCCTGTCGGTTATCGCGGAGGAAAGCGGCTTCATCGGCGTGGCGTTCGTGATCATTCTGTTTCTTGTATTTGCCCTGAGGGGAATGCTGATCTCCTTGAGGGCCCCCGATCTTTTCGGGACGCTGCTGGCTGGAGGGCTTACCATCCTGATCGCGACGGAAGCTCTGATCAACATCGCAGTCGTAATGGCCCTGGTTCCGACCAAGGGGCTTGTGCTTCCATTTCTCAGTTACGGAGGCTCTTCGCTGATCATGAGCCTGGCGGCGGTGGGCATCCTGCTGAACGTTTCTTCGGCGGAGAAGTGAGGACGTGGATGAGAATGGTCATAGCCGGAGGGGGAACGGGCGGGCATCTGTTCCCCGGTATCGCCATCGCGGAGGAATTTCTCCGGAGAAGTCCGGACTCCGAGGTCCTGTTCGTGGGAACTGCGAGGGGGCTGGAATACAGGGTGATTCCCCAGGCGGGCTACCGGCTGGAGCTCATTGAAATAGAGGGAATGAAAGGCAAGGGATGGAAGGCGCTGAAGGCCGTTTTCAAAATCCCGCAGAGCCTTCTCCAGGCGGGAAGGATTCTGAAAGGGTTCCGGCCGGGAATAGTGGTCGGGGTCGGCGGATACGCTTCCGGTCCGGCCGTGCTGGCGGCCGCGATGATGGGAATACCGATCGCCATCACGGAGCAGAACGCCCTTCCGGGAATTACCAACCGGCTGCTCGGGCGTTTTGCAGACCGCATTTTCCTGAGCTTTGCGGAATCGGCGCGGTGGTTTCCCGCGGACAGGGTCGCTGTTACCGGGAATCCGATCCGGGCGGGGCTGCGCGAATGCCCTCGGCCTGAAGGGAACGGCAGGAAGTTCACCCTGCTTGTATTCGGGGGAAGCCAGGGCGCCAGGGGGATAAACAGGGCGATGGCCGGAGCGCTTGCGATGCTGAAGCAGTCGGGAGAGGAACTGAAGATAGTGCACCAGACGGGACAGGCGGACCTGGAATGGATGACGGGCGTCTACAGGGAAAGCGGAATCGAAGCGGACGTCCTTCCGTTCATCTCGGACATGGCTTCGGCGTACCGGGAAGCGGATCTCGTCCTGTGCAGGGCCGGCGCAACCTCGATCGCGGAAATTACGGCCTGCGGGAAGGCGGCCGTGTTCATACCCTTTCCCCATGCGGTCAACGACCACCAGATGAAAAACGCGGAGGTCCTCCGGAGCGCGGGGGCGGCGGAACTGCTGCCGGAAAAGGATCTGCAGGCGGAGCGCCTGGCGGAGCTCATTATCGCGCTGATCCGCGATCCCTCCTGGATACGGCGCATGGAAGAGAAATCGGCGGCGCTCGGGAATCCCCGGGCGGCGCAGGAGGTAGTTGACGGGTGTCTGGAGTTGGCGAAAAAGTAAAAGGTGAAGGTGAAAAGAAAAGGAGTGACAGGAAGGAAGCAGAAAGCGAGAAGTGAAAGGCGGCATTAACCGAAATCAAAAAGGAGTCAAGGGGAGAGTAAACCAATAATAAATCAACTGACAGGAAATGCAGGAGAATAAACAGGACCTTCGTTGCCGCTTTTCACTTTTCGCCGTTTACTTGCTCGTGTGAGTTCTGATGGATTGAAGGCATTGGGCGTCAGGCGTTGAGCGTTGGGATCAGGCGTCCCCGGTAGGCGGGTTCTTTCAACAACAGAAATCAGGAAGCGGGCTTGCCGGTTGCCGGAAGCCCAATCAGGCATTTCAGGCGGCATGGGAGTCGAGTAGAGCGTAATCCGAAAAACGAGCTGAAAATACGGAAGAGAAAACAAACATTTAACAGGCTTGAAGTTCGGGCGCTTTCCCAACGCCCAACGCCTAAAGCCCAATGCCCTTTTGGAGCTCTGATGGACGAAAACAGAAAAAGAGATTTGATGAAAAGGAAGGTCAAGTCGATCCACTTTGTCGGGATCGGCGGGATCGGAATGAGCGGAATCGCCGAGGTGCTCCTGAATCTCGGATACCGGATCAGCGGGTCGGACCAGAACGAATCGGATATAACCGTGCGCCTGACCGGCCTCGGCGCCCGCGTCTGCTACGGGCACAGTGCATCGCATCTTATCCATGCCGACGTCGTCGTGACCTCCACGGCGATCAAACCCGACAATCCCGAAGTGGTCGCGGCGCACGAGAGAGGCATACCGGTCATCCCCCGGGCGGAGATGCTCGCCGAGCTCCTGAAGATGAAGTTTTCTATCGCGGTTTCGGGGATGCACGGCAAAACCACCACCACGTCCATGGTTTCAACTGTTCTTGCCAACGGAGGCCTCGACCCCACGATGGTCATCGGAGGGAAACTGGCGAGCATCGGGAGCAACGCCCGCCTCGGAAACGGGGAGGTAATTGTCGCCGAAGCGGACGAGAGCGACGGGTCGTTTCTCAAGCTGAGCCCGTCGATCGCCGTGATAACGAACATCGACCGGGAGCATATGGATTATTACCGCGACCTTGACCACATCAAGGATTCTTTTCTCCAGTTCGCCAATATCGTCCCCTTCTACGGATCGACCATTCTCTGCCTGGACGACCCGAACGTACGCGAGATACTGCCCCGGATCAAGCGAAGGATCATCAGCTACGGCGTGGAACAGCCGGCCGACTATCAGGCGCATCATATCAGCTTTTCCGGCAAGTCGTCCCGCTACGAACTCTCTTACAAGGGAAGCGGGCTGGGCGAGATCACGCTCAACGTTCCCGGGCTGTTCAACGTTTACAACTCCATGGCCGCGATCGCCGTTGGGCGCGAACTGGATATGTCCTTTGCCGATACCGTGGAGGGTATCAAGTCTTTTACCGGAGTCGACCGCCGGCTGGAGGTCAAGGGAAATAAAAACGGTGTCACCGTCGTGGACGATTACGGGCACCATCCGACCGAAATCCGCGCCACGCTGGCGGCTGCCAGGCAGGTCTGGAACGGCAGGCTGATCGTCGTCTTCCAGCCGCACCGTTATACCCGGACGAAGGCGCTGTATGAGGAATTCCTCGGCGCCTTCCCCGACGCCGACGTTCTGATCATCACGGATATTTATGCCGCGAGCGAACCGGAGATCAAGGGGATTCATGGATCCCGCCTGTGCAGCGGCATCGTCGAAGCGGGCCACCCCAATGCGGTCTATATCTCCGGGTTCGACGATATAGTTAACTATCTTTCGGATGTGGCGCGCCCCGGGGACGTGATCATCACCCAGGGCGCGGGCAGCGTCTGGAAAGTCGGGATGAGTTTCCTGGCCGCGGAGCCGGAAAAAATCAAGGCGCGCGGGTAGCGGAGGTCCGGATGATTCCGGCGGTTATGCAGGCTGAGCTTAAAAGTATCTGGGGGGACCGGGTGCTCTTCAATGAGCCGATGGAGCGGCACACGTCGATGGGGGTCGGCGGGTCCGCAGACGCCTTGATCTTCCCGCAGACCCTTCGAGACCTCCGCGAGGTTATAGATTTCATGCGGTCCCGGGAAGTTCCCTATCTTCCGCTCGGGAACGGGACAAACCTGATCGTCAGGGACGGCGGGTATCGCGGGGTTATCATATCCCTGGAGCGGATGAACGGGTTCCGTTTTCGCGACGAGGAGCGGAACGCCTTCATGATAACCGCCGAAGCCGGGTTCGATCTCGCGGAGCTGGTGAAAAAAGCGGCCGAGGCTTCCCTGGCCGGAGTGGAATTCCTGGCGGGAATCCCGGGGACGCTGGGCGGGGCGATCCGGATGAATGCGGGAGCATACGGCCATGAAATTTCCGAAATCGTCCGCACGATATACCTCGTAAACGGAAAGGCCGATCTGGTCACGCTGGGAAGGGGAGATTTGCGTTTCCGCTACCGGGGGCTGGATCTGCCTTCCGGCTCCGTGATCGCCGGAGCGGACCTGGAGCTCCGGAGAGACTCGGAAAAAGATATCCGCAGGAGGATGGAAGGGATACTGGAGCAGAGGAAGAGGAAGCATCCCTTGGGCATCCGGAGCGCAGGCTCAATATTCAAGAACCCGCCCGGAATGCCGGCGGGCAGAATAATAGAAGAGACCGGTCTGAAGGGCATGCGGATAGGCGGGGCGCAGATTTCGGAAATGCACGGCAATTTTATCGTGAATCTCGGAACGGCGCGCGCCGCGGACATCTTGTCCGTAATGGAAACCGTACGGAAAAAAGTGCTCGAGGCGAAGGGGATTCTGCTCGAGCCTGAAGTTGAAGTAGTGGGAGAAGCCGAGTGAGGAAGAGTTTCCGCACTGCATGGGAGACAAGAAAAAAGCGCTGGAAGCGGCATTCCGGCACGGTGATGCGGGAGATAGCGGCCGGGCTGGCGACAGCGGCCGTAGCGGGCGTCATTGCCGCTTTAATGATCTTCTCCTACGGCTTCCTCCTGAACGCCCCCGTTCTGCGCATGGAGAAAACCGTGGTGGAAGGGTGCCGGAAAGTATCGGAGGATGAGGTGAGGAGGCTCGCGGGCATCTCCCCCGAGCAGAGCCTTCTCGTTGTTAACACGGGCAGCGTGGAGAAGAAGATCTTGGCCAATCCGTGGATTGAAAAGGCGAGGGTATCCACAGAGTGGCCGGACCGGCTGGTCATCAAGGTTACGGAAAGGAAAGCGGTGGCGCTGATCCGGAGGGAGAGCACCCTTTTCTTCCTGGACCGGGAAGGTAACGTATTCAAGAAGCTGGATCCTGACGAGAAGGCGGAGATGCCCATCCTGACCGGATTCTTCGACCGCGGCCTAGAGGACAAGGATCTGATCCTGAAAGCGATTCGTTTGCTGGATTTTCTGGCGCTGCAGGAGGGCTTCCCGCGGCTGGAGAAGGTTTCCGAAATACAGGGCGATCCCAGTTTCGGTTTCACCCTTCTCCTGGACAACGGGTTGTGTATCCAGATCGGATTTGAACCGTATGAGCGAAAGCTGAGCATGCTCAGGCCGGTTCTCGTCGATCTGTCGAGAAAATACCCGGAAGCCTTCCTGAATATTGACGCCAAGAATCCGGAGAAGATGACGGTACAGAAGCGGAGGGCGCCGGTGTTTCCGAAGTTCGCAAAAGGATACAGGACCTGACATTTTTAAAGCAAAGGCGGTGGATGGATGGGAAGAAAGGGCCAATTGATTGTCGCGCTGGACATTGGGACGACGAAGATTTGCGTAATCATCGGGGAGGCATCTGAATCCGGGATCGACATAGTCGGGCTCGGATCGCATCCGTCTGAAGGGCTGCGCAAGGGAGTCGTCGTGAACATAGACAGCACCATGGAATCCATCCGCAAGGCGATCGAGGAAGCGGAGCTCATGTCCGGCTGCCGGATCAAATCCGTTTTCACGGGGATCTCCGGCGGGCACGTCAAGAGCTTCAACAGCTACGGAATCGTCGCCGTGCGCGGAAGCGAAGTTGACGAGATGGACGTCAAGCGGGCCATTGAGGCCGCCAAGGCGATAGCCATTCCGCTTGACCGCGAAGTTCTCCATACGCTTCCGCAGTACTACCTTGTGGACGATCAGGACGGGGTCAAGGACCCGATCGGGATGTCGGGAGTGCGCCTTGAGGTCAAGGTACACATCATCACCGGCGCGGTAACCTCTATTCAGAATATCATAAAATCGGTCAACGGGGTTGGGCTCGATATAAACGAGATCATCCTCGAATCGCTTGCAGCCAGCGATGCGGTTCTGAGTCCGGACGAGAGGGACCTGGGAGTTGCGCTTGTTGATATCGGGGGCGGAACGACCGACGTGGCGGTCTTTTCGGAAGGAAGCATCAAGCATACGGCGGTGCTGCCCCTCGGCGGCAGCTATGTGACAAACGATATCGCGGTGGGCTTGAGGACCCCTATGGCGGAAGCGGAGAGGGTCAAGATAAAATTCGGATGCGCGTATACGCCGATGATCCCGCAGGATGAGATGATTGAAGTGCCGAGCGTGGGCGGGCGCGAGCCGAGGCGGATATCAAGGCAGGTGCTGGGAGGTATCATAGAGCCCCGCATGGACGAGATTTTGAATCTCGTCTGCCGGGAAATCGTGAAGTCGGGATACGAGGAAAGGCTTGCCGCCGGCATAGTCCTGACCGGCGGCACGGCTCTGCTCGAAGGAGTGGCGGAGCTGTCCGAGCGTATTTTCAATATGCCGGTCCGAAGGGGAATTCCGCTTGGGGTAGGCGGGCTGACGGAAGTCGTAAAAAGCCCTCTTTACGCCACCGGCGTCGGGCTTCTGTTCCATGGAAGCAGGATCCAGTCCGGCGGGGGGAGCGCGTACAGGAAAAGCGAGGGGAATCTGTTCGGGGGAATGATTCGGAAAATCTCAAGGTGGTCGAAGGAATTATTCTGAAGGGAGGGACTTCCAATGTTTGAGTTGTATGAGGAAGGAGCCGACAAGTCGGCAAGGATCAAAGTGATCGGCGTAGGGGGAGGCGGCAATAATGCCGTTAATACGATGATCACTTACAACCTTTGCGGCGTGGATTTCATTGCGGCAAATACGGACGCGCAGGCACTGAAGACCTCCCTGGCGCCCCTCAAAATTCAGCTCGGAGCCGAGATGACCAAGGGCCTCGGGGCCGGGTCCGATCCCGAGGTCGGAAAGAAATCCGCAATCGAGTCAAAGGATGCGATTGCGGCGACTCTCGAGTCGGCGGACATGGTTTTTGTCACGGCCGGGCTGGGAGGAGGGACGGGAACAGGCGGCGCTCCGATCGTGGCCCAGATCGCAAAAGAAATGGGGGCGCTCACGGTCGCAGTGGCGACGAAGCCGTTTCAGTTCGAAGGCAAGAGAAGGGAAAGACAGGCCGAGAACGGGATAGAGGAATTGCGGGAGATAGTTGACACCCTGATCGTGATTCCGAACCAGAGGCTTCTGAGCCTGGGCGGGCGCAACATGTCGCTCGTGGAAGCATTCAAGAAAGCCGACGACATCCTTCATCAGGCGGTCAGGGGGATTTCCGACCTGATCATCATCCCGGGGCTGATCAATCTAGATTTTGCGGATGTGCGCCATATCATGTCCGAGATGGGCCTTGCCCTGATGGGCACCGGCGTAGCCCGCGGCGAGAACCGGGCCGTCGAGGCGGCCCAGCGGGCGATCTCGTCGCCTCTGCTGGAAGACAATTCCATCCAGGGGGCGCGGGGAGTTCTCCTTAACATAACCGGCGGACCTGACATGACCCTGTACGAGATCAATGAGGCTTCTTCGCTGATACAGGCGGAGGCGCATGAGGAGGCCAACATAATCTTCGGGACAGTGATCGATGAAAACATGCAGGACGAGATCCGGATCACCGTGATAGCAACCGGTTTCGAAGAGAGCGGCAAGAAAAGCAGGATGGCCAATATTTCGCATCTGAGCAACTACAAAAAAGAGGACCTCTCGACTCCGGCCTTTATCCGTAAAGGCAAATCGGAAAATCAGACAGTAATTAAAATGGGAATTATAGACGATTGCGAGGACACCGATTTCGAAGTCCCTACCTTCCTGAGGAGGCAGGCGGACTGAAAGAGACCCCTGAATCCGGCAGCAAGCGCATTCCCCGCGGCTTGCTGCCGGTAAGCGAGAGAATCATGCTTAAGAATATCCCTTGAGAACCCGGAGATCCGGAGCCGCCCCGGAGGATCTTCAATTCCGTTTTGTCCCCACGCAAAAAACCCCGCTTGCCGGGGTTTTTTGTTTCAGCCTGAGCCGGGACGCATCAATTTCACTCCTCTCCTGCGCCTTCTCTCCCCTGCCGGGTCTCCGGCGGCAATGCGAAAAATTCGGACTTTTCCATCATCAATTGAGGTATCGGGGATGAACTGCGGACGGCTGCACGCCGGTCCAATGGGCGGGAGGCCGCCGGGGCCGCTGATGTAAGTGCTCTAATCTGATGTTGTTTTATCAGTTCAGGTACGAAGGAGACCTCATGTCTGGTACCTGGAGACCGAGGGATTTTTGTCAGGCATATTTATTGCTTAATATTACAGTAATCCTGCCGATAATATACCTGAGGAGGAATCAGTTCTAAGAACCGGTCATTAGAGATGGGTTCAGATAAAGGCCTGATGCTTTACGTCTTGAATCTTAGGCTCTTTTATCGAAAGGAACCGCCCATGAACGTGATTCTGTATGCCAAAGAAAATGAGATTTCCAGACGGGTCCTCCAGACTGTCGAAAGCCTCTTTTCCCGCAGGCGGGTAGATTATTGCCGGAGCATAAGCGAACTGTCGCTCCGGCTTTGCCAGCCGGTCCATAACGCCCTGGTCGTGATATTGATGGCAAGGGACAGGGCGGAACTGGAAGAGATTTTTTCCATCCAGTATCTGCTCCGCGACGTGCGGTCCGTATTAGTCCTGCCGGATCATGAATTGGAATCCCCGGCCAAAAAGAGACTGCAGCCTCGATTCATTACGTACATGGAAAGCGAGTACCTGATAGTCGAAATAGCCGCCGTGCTGCGGAGCATGCTGGAAATCATCGTTCTCCAAAAGAGGGACCGGATTGCGAGATGGCAGGATAGGGTGCAGAACTGGATTCCATACCGTAAGATGTACGTCCACTGAAATAACAGTTCAGAGTCCGGAGTCCAGAGTTTTTTTAGCTCTGGACTTTTTTTGCCTTACATCGTGCTGAAAGCAGATAGGACCTCCCCCGGCACAAGCATCCAAACCGGATTCAACTCTGGACGCCGGGCTCTGAACTCGGGACTGATTCATATGGTAAACATAGATTGGATCCCCGTGGAGCGAGGAATCGGGATGGAGCACCTGGAACGGCGTCCAGCCGGGCAGGGTGAAATTGCAGGAAACCACCCTCGCCCCGGGACGCAATTCCGTCTTCAGTTTGCCTGCAAGCCTCTCCATCACATCTGGGAAAAGATAACAGAAAATTACGTCGGCGCGTGACAGGTCGGATTTCCAGAAATCACCGTAGCGGATCTCCACGTTCCTGTCCGCCAGGGATTTCAATTTTGCCAACGAATAGGCAAGGGGGTTGATCTCGAAACCAAGCGCCCGGACTCCGTAACGGCTGCGGGCCGCCCGCAGTACCCGGCCGTCTCCGCACCCGATATCGACCAGGAGCTCGCCGGGCCTCATTGGAACTGATTTCACGAAAGTTCTGACCCGGACGGCGGCCGAGGGGTGGAACATGGCGCCACGGGTAACGGGAAAAACTACGAGGAGGGAAAAAACAAATACAATCTTTGCGGCAACCGCTACCCCGATCACTGTCAGAATTAATGTCAGCCAGAACGGCATAATATACCTTTCAACAGAAATCCCAAATCCCAAGCACCAAATCCCAAACAAACCTCAAATCTGAATTTCAAAATTCCAAACATGGAAAGGCCGTCTTTACACATGCTCTGTCCTTCAAGGATTTAGAGTTTTGGGCTTTGAATTTTGAATTTGCTTGGGATTTGGTGCTTGGGATTTGGGATTTTTTTCTTTCCATTTCAGGTTCCTCGATGCTTTATTATCTGTTATTGTATACGCCAATGTTCGAGTTAATGGAATACCTGATAAACATGCCGGCCTATGTCAAGGTCGGGACTTCTTTTTTCGGAATACTGCTGGCAAGCCGGGCGGGCCTTCCCCTCGGGTATGCGATTGTCCTCTTCTCGGCGGCTCTTTCCCTGTGGGCGGGCGCGGGAGGGGAGGGACTGGTCGCAGCCTTTTCAAGCCTGCTGCATGCGGAGAATTTCCTGTTGACCATTCTGGTCTTCGTTCTCCTCTTTTTTACCGAGTCCCTGGACAGGTCGGGAAGGATTCGCGATACGATCGACAGCCTGCAGGCCATGTTCGGGAACAGAAGGCTTCTCTTTTCGGGAATGCCCGCCCTGATCGGGCTTCTTCCGATGCCGGGAGGCGCCCTGTTCTCGGCGCCTCTCGTTGCCTCGATGGATCAGGCCGGCGAGCTCGACACCCCTCATAAGGCCGCCGTCAATTACTGGTTTCGTCATATCTGGGAATACTGGTGGCCTCTGTATCCGGGCGTCATTCTTGCAGTCCGGTACTCGGAACTGCCTTACTATGCTTTTCTTGCGATCCAGTTTCCCTTTACGCTCGCCGCCGCGGCAGGCGGGTATTTTTTCATTCTCCGGAAGATAGAAAAGAGGCCCGCAGCGGCCGAGACCGGGGTCGCCCCGGTCAAGGCCTTTTCAGCGCTGGGCCCCATTCTTCTCCTGGTGGCGGTATCGGTTGCGGGGTCCGCCCTGCTTCCCTACGCCGGATGGACGGGTATTATCGCCAGCGAGATTTCAATGCTGGCCGGGCTCTTTCTTGCCCTCACGGTTGTATTCGCCGGCCGTCCCGATTCCCTGGCGCCTTCTCTTCAACTTTTCTCTCAGGGAAGCACATGGAAAATGATCGTCCTCGTGGCCGGGATTCAGGTTTTCTCCGCCGTGCTGAAAGCCCCCGCCGGCATTGAAAACGGAACGCTGGTGACGATGATGAGAGATGAATTCGTTCAGGCCGGCATTCCCATCGTTTCCCTGATAATGCTCATTCCTTTCATATCCGGTCTTGTCACCGGAGTCGCATTCGGATTCGTCGGGACAAGCTTTCCCATTGTATTCGCGCTTGCGGGCCCAAACCCGGATTTGGGCGCTCTGGCCGCCACGACGGCCTGTGCGTACGGGTTCGGCTATATGGGAATGATGATATCGCCCGTCCATATCTGTTTCGTGGTGACGTGCGAATATTTCCGTTCACCGCTGCTGTCGGCGTACCGTTATCTGGCCGGGCCTGTTGCCGTTGTGCTTTTCGCCTCTCTTATCCTCTCGGGTCTTTATTACCTCGCACTTTGAGAATTTTACGTCGATTAATTTTTCACACAGACACGAAGATAACGAAGTATTATTCTCTTAATTCATTCACACCCAATTAGCTTGAAATCCCCGTAAACATCGGATACCTTCGGACTGAATTTTTATCCTTTGTGCCTTTGTATGAGGACTTGAATAAGGAGGAAGACATGAAAGGTCCGATCGAGCGCTACTGGGATTTAAAGCTGGAGGAGGCTAAAAAAAATCTGGAGAAGAACGGCTTCGAGGTTTTTATTGCGGAAAGTGCGGATGCCGTTTTGAATATCGTCAGGGAAACCGTGCTCCCGGCGGTCCGGCCCCGGACAGTTTCCTGGGGAGGCTCCATGACTCTCGCCGAAACGGGACTGCTGGACTTTTTCCGGGCTGGAAAATCGTATGAGGTTATCGATACGGCCGACAAGAACGCATCGCGGGAGGAGAACCTGGAGCGTCGCAGAAAAGCGCTCCTGGCGGACCTGTTCTTTTCGGGGACAAACGCCGTCACCGAAGACGGACGGCTGGTCAATCTCGATGCGATCGGGAACCGGGTTGCCGCCCTCGCCTACGGTCCGCGGAGCGTTGTCGTCGTCACCGGGAGGAACAAAATAGTCGCGGGCCTCGACGAGGCGGTCACGCGCATTAAGGATTACGCCGCTCCCGTGAACTGCATGAGGCTCGATCGGAAAACCCCGTGCGCGGAGACCGCGTCCTGCGGCGATTGCGACAGCCCAGGCAGGATCTGCAACGCATGGCTGATCACCGAGAAATCCTGGCCCGCCGGGCGCATCCGGGTTGTACTTGTCAACGCCGATCTCGGCTATTAACAAACCCGAAGTTGAGAAGATAGGAAAACCATTCCTGTACAGCAAGCGAATGGGTCTCTGAATCGGATTACCCGTCGCAGCTTCGACTTTTTTATTAAGGTTAAGAATCAATAGATATGGATAGAAAGCGAGAACCGGTCCGGGCGCTGGAGCTGTTCTGCGGAATAGGGGGATTCGCGGAAGCTGCTTGCGAAAAGGCGGACGTAGTCGCCGCGGTCGACCAGAGCGAGATTGCCCTGTCCGTTTACCGGCTGAACAGGCCATCGACGCCCGTAAAGGGATTCAATCTGGAGACGGTCTCTCCCGCCGTTTTGGCCGATTTCAATGCAGACATGTGGTGGCTGTCTCCTCCCTGCCAGCCCTATACCGTCCGGGGAAAGTGCCGCGATCTCGAGGACTCTCGCGCGAGCAGTCTTCGCCGTATTCTCAGCATCCTGCCGCAGGTCCGCCCCTTTTCGCTTGGATTGGAGAACGTCGAGGGCTTTGCAGCGTCGGAGGCGCGCAACTTACTCGTTTCGGTTCTGAAAAGCTGTGGGTATCGGATTCGGGAAATCAGCCTCTGTCCGACCCGGTTCGGGGTTCCCAACCGGAGGCCGCGTTATTACCTTTTCGCTTCACTGGGGGAACTGGGCGAAATGGATGAAGCGAAAATCAGTGAATACAGTATGCGGGATTTTCTCGACGGCAGACCTTCTCCGGAGCTTGCGCTTCCTCCCGGTATCGTGGAGCGGTTCGGCAGGGGATTGCCGACGCTCGATCCGGACGACCGGAATGCATATGCTGCATGCTTCGCTTCTTCCTACGGCAAGGCCCTGATGCATTCCGGGTCTTACCTCGTTCATAACGGCGGACTGCGGCGATTTTCTCCCGACGAGATCCTGCGCTTCCACGGCTTTCCGGCGGCGTTCAAGTGGCCCCCGAAACTCGGCTTGAGAAAGCGCTGGCATCTGGCCGGCAACAGCCTTTCCGTTTTTGTTCTGCGCCGGGCCCTCTCAATCCTGCCTCATTTCAAATAAATATTATGCCGCGGCCGAACCAGAAGGTAAGAAGTTGAGAGGGTAAGAAGGTGAGAGCACGGGAACGGGCAACAAAGTTCATCCTGTTTTCTTTCTCAACCTCTCACCTTGTCATCTTCTTAACGTCAATCCTTGTTCGGGCGCAGGAATGCGCCTCCACCCGCAATTGCCCGCAGTTTCTTTTATTTGTCTTTTGCAGCCTTCCGAAGTGTATGAAAAGCTCTCCAAACCGAAGCGATCCGGAATCCTGCCGAATGTGGATTACATAAGGATCACGGCAGATTGGAGTGGCCCGGGCCGAGGTATGTTCTTTGCTTTTTAAATTCAAAGACTCGAAAATCCTTTTCTTCTTAATGTCGAACCCTGTCCCTGGCCATGGATCAGGGACGCCCTAATCAAGCGCCCGTTTGAAGCAGTCCAGAGTCCGGTTTTCAGGTCCATCGAATTTTCTCCTCAGGTACGAATCCGGGGGCGCAGAGCCGAGAGCGGGCAGTCCGTTGACAGCCGCGAAAAGGAGGCGGGAATGCGCACTGGAAGTATGCTGCGGATGCGGGGATGCTTTATGCTAGCAGTTTGTCTTTTTTCCATTTTCGGCGCGTCGGCCTGGATTACGCAGGCAGAAGCGGATCACTTCAAGGTGGGGGTATCGATCGAGAACGGCCGGCACCGCCGGTTCGATCTTTCCGTAGGGGACTTCTACGGCGTCCCCTTAAGAGAAGTGGTATTCATGCGGGAGCGCGGCATCGACGAAGATGAAATGCCGGTTGTATTTTTCATCGCCAGGCGCGCAAAGGTTCATCCCATGGCGGTCGTGGACCTGAGGGTGCGGAGATACAGCTGGATGGACATAAGCCTGCGCTACGGGCTGCGCCCGGAAAATTTTTACTTTCACGTGACGACCACGTATATGGCGGGTCCGTACTCGCATGCCTATCGGCATTTTCGGAGCAATCCGCGAAAAAAATGGCGCAGCATCCGGCTCGACGACCGCGACATCGTCAATCTCGTCAATCTCAGGTACATGTCGCAGCGATACCGCAGGCCGCCTGAAGACATCATGCGGATGAGGGCCGCAGGCCGGAAATTCGCGTCGATTCACGATTACGTGCACCGCAACAGATTGAGCAGGGACCGCATTGAAAAGGCGGCTTACCGGAACGAAAGGGTCCGCTGGAAAAAATAGGAGAGAATTCCTGCCTGATTTTTTTCACTCCTCTCTTGCACTTCTTTCAACCCATATGTGCATAGCAGAATTTTCCCATCAGCTCCGCGGCCGGGGAGGGGACAGTCTTGAATATCCGGTGAACCAGGTGCGACTGCATAATGCCCTTCTTTCGATAATCTTTCTCGCCGTAATAGAGAATCGGAAGGTCCGCGATGCGTGTACCCCAGCTGTTTTTGAAGCTGATCAGGCTTTCGTTGCCGGGATCCGTCCGGCCGAGATCGAAAATCCGGAAGCCCTCCTCACAGGCGCGGCGGATTGCCTCCCAGTACAGAAAATGAACGGGATGTAAGTGAATCTGAGTCCAGTCGGTGGCGGTGAACTCGGCGGATACGCGGTCCCTGAATTTATACAGCAGAACGGCGGCGATCGGCTTATCCTCCAGCATGGCAAGCAGCAGCTCCACGTATCCGTCCGGGGCCAGAAATTTCCACAGGGCCTCGAAAAACGCCAGGGGTTGGGGCGGGAGGCCGAGCCTTTTCCTGGTTTTCATGTTCAGAAAGTACAGGGAGCGGATGTCTTCCCGCGACTCTCCAATGCGGAGCCGGAGGGTTCCTTTAGAGGTTTTTCGTATCCGCTGGCGGATGTTGACGCGAAACGTCTTCTCCACCCGGTCGGGCTTATCCGAAAGAGGGATCTCGTGGCATTTGTAGGTTACGATGCCGGCGCTGCTTTCCGGGAACAGCGGCGTGGATTTGAACGTACGGATTTCCAGGAAGGACGCTTTCCGGCTCCGGCGCAACGAGTCGGCGGCTCCGAGCAGGGCGGATGCGTTCCGTGTTTCCGAGACGAGAGGATCGCAAACGGTCGCAAAAGGGATGCTGACAAACCTGTTCCCGAGCAGCCAGCTCCTCACCTCGTACAGGGATAGCGCGGCACGGATCTCTCCCCCGTCCATCACGGCGAGAACCGTTCCCTGCATGTGGCGGAAACAGCTTTCAAGCAGACGTTTCCAGCCGGCCAGATGGTAGATATACCCGCCGGGGTGCTCCCGGACAAAATCGTCCCATCCCGGATGCGTTTCCGGGTCGATCCGGACAATGGAATTTCCCACGGCGGTTTACCTCCGCAAAACGTATCTCTGTCCAAAGGTATGTTCATCTTATCCGGGGAGTCCATCGGGAATTTCCTGGTTTCCGGAAGGCGGAAGGCTGAAAGCGGAGCGGATATTTCGGTATCAATTATCCGGGAGCCTTAGAGACGGGAGAGCTGATTTTCTCTTAGATCTCAATGCGCGTGATTACGCCATGCAGTTTCCGGGCGGGGAGCTTATGAAACTGGACGAAATTCGGAGTCAATTTTTTCATATTGCTGAACAATTTCCAGATCGGATTCCGGGTGGTGATGTCCTCGATGCCGTAGAAAATGATCCGCTCCTGGATTCCGCTCTCTTTCAACAGCGCTTCTATATCGAGCACCTCCATATATCCCGCCCGGACCTCGAACGCGTCCAGGCCGGGACCGATCCCCTTCCGAAGCCCGGTATCAACGCCGTAAGGCTCATCGGTGTGGGCGATCGAGATGAGGATATTCCTTTCATAGACGATCTGGCTGCCTATGATGCAATGCGTCACATAAGGGGGTATTATATCTATCTGCCGGGTGAAGAAGAGGGCGGTCCCGGGGATCGTGCATTTGGCATAGACCTGCTCGTAGCTGATCAGGAAAGTCCCGAGCGGAAGAGGCTGCATGGACCGGAATATGCGTCGCTGGCCCCGCGTCCAGACGGTCATCACAGTGAGGGGAACCGCCGCCAGGATGAGCGACCAGTACGCTCCTTCCGGGATTTTGCTGAAAGTGGCGGTCAGATAAGCAAGGTCCGCGGAGAGAACAGCGGCGGCGATCGGGACTTTCCATTTCTTCGCGAAAGAAAAGACTATTATCATCAGGATGCACGTAATAGTCATCGAGCCCGTGACGGCCAGGCCGTAAGCCGCCGCCAGATTCGAGGATTCGCGAAAGATCAGCATTATCATGAGAACGGAAAACATCAGCAGCCAGTTGACTGCAGGGATATATATCTGCGATTGCAGAATGCTGGATGTGTACCTGATCCGCAGGAGAGGCATGAGCCTGGTCGTGATTCCCTGGTACACGATGGAAAAAACGCCGCTTATTATAGCCTGAGATGCGACGATTGTAGCCAGGACGGTCAGGAGGAGAAACGGAATATAAAGCAGAGGGGCCTGGCCCCGGACCATCTCGAACAGGAGGCTTTTCGCCCCGGGATGGGTAAGCACGAAGACCCCCTGGCCCAGGTAGCTCAGGAAGAGGGCAATGAAGACGAAGAGCCATGCCCTTAAAATCGGTGCGCGGCCGAGATGCCCCATATCGGCGTACAGGGCTTCGCCGCCGGTGGCGCAGAGGATGACTTCGGAGAGAACGAA
Source organism: Syntrophales bacterium (assembly GCA_028712885.1). Taxonomy (GTDB): domain Bacteria; phylum Desulfobacterota; class Syntrophia; order Syntrophales; family UBA4778; genus JAQTPK01. Next base: position 168,607 of record JAQTPK010000001.1, read on the forward strand.
AAATCCCGGGATTCCGTTTGTCTCGAAGAACCGCAAGGCGTACCGGGGGTCTATGGCCCTGACCATATCAGGCCTGTCCAGAATTGAGACGAGGCCGGTGACGGCCAGAGATATAAACCAGACAAGCATAATGGGGCCGAAGGTTACGGCGACCCGTTCCGATCCCCGCGACTGAAAAATAAAAAGGGCGAGCGTAATTACGGCGGCGTAAAAAATCAGCATATCCTGCCCGACTTTTTCCAGGCCGGGAATGAGAACCATGCCTTCAACGGCGGACAGGATGCTGATCGCGGGCGTTATTACGCCGTCGCCGACGAGAAGAGAGACCCCCATATAGGTCAGGAAACCGGCAAATCCGACCAGCCGTCCTTTTTTCAGCAGACCGATGATGATCTCCCGGAGAACGATCTCCCCGCCCTGGCCTCTCCGGGAAAGGCTCATCGCCAGCCAGGCATACTCGACCGTGACCAGGATAGTCATCGTCCAGAATACGAGCGAAATTATGCCGAATACATTGGCCTCGGTCGGTCTCGTGAGGGCGAAGACGACGGTCAGTGTATAGATCGGGCTCGTCCCCACGTCTCCGAAGACCAGGCCCATCGCCTTGACGATTCCGCCCCAGAAGCTTTGATGCTCTGATTTCATTGCATTCCGAACTTTAAGGCTAATCTGACTTGCGAAGCGAGGTATATATCATGCCGGCGATTTGCAGACAATCTTATTGTTGTTGAAGGTTTGCATCCCATCCCCATCCATAAGCGCACGCCGTCTAAGGGCTATCCTGATGGAATCCACTTTCCTCAATATTTATTATAAATGGATTTCAGAAGGAAAACAGAAATAACATGAGAGAGCAGGAAAAGAGAGGGACCGGCCGAAGACGTAATCAGCGGGAGAAAGCCGCCATGGCTATGCTGCAGCAAAGCGAGGAACGATTCCGCCTGGCGACCGAGGCTGCCAATATAATTGTATACGACGTGGATCTTAACTCACACGTAATCCGGGCCATGCACGGATTGCGGGCTTTCCTGGGCCGCGACCTGCCCGACAACGCCTCCTATGAATGGTGGACGGGGCTGATCCATCCGGAGGACAGGAACAGGCTGCAATCCGAAATTTCAGAAGTTCTGGCCGTCCGGGAACAGAGCCACACGTTCGTTTACCGCGTCCTCCACGGAGACAGGCACTACCGGATCGTTCAGGACACGATCTATTTCCAGTATGAAAACGGGAGGCTCGTGGGGCATATTGGAGGAATAAAGGACATCACGGATCGCGTCCGGGCGGAAGAAAGCCTCCGGGAGAGCAAAAAACGCTATCAGGATCTTGTCGAAACGGTAGGCGACATGATTTTTGAAACGGACGAGCTCGGGCGCATTGCTTACGTCAGCCCCAATATCACCGATATTCTCGGCTACTCCCCCGGAGACGTCATCGGAAAGGTTCCAACCGACTTTCTTTCTCCTGACGAAACCGGGAATTTGAAAGAATTTTTCCTGCGGTGCGCGGCGAAACGGAAGAAAATTGAGGCAATGACCGCTACCTATCTTCACCGGGACGGCCGCAAGGTCATCCTGGAAACTAACGCCGTTCCGTTTCTGGCCGAAGACGGATCGCTGCGCGGATACCGCGGGGTGAATCGCGATATATCGGAAAGAAAGGTGCATGAGCGGCAGCTGCAGGATATTACCCTTGAAGCACGCCGCAGGGCCGCCGAAGCGGAAGAAAGCAAGAGGAGGCTCGAAGAAATCAACCGGGAGCTTGAAAGCTTTTCCTATTCGATCTCCCATGACCTCCGGGCGCCCCTCCGGGCCATTGACGGTTTTTCCGGTATGATCCTCCAGGATTTCAGCGAGGTGATGGATGCAGAATTGAAGCGCCGTTTCGATGTTATCCGGGAGAATGCCAGGCGGATGAACCGTTTGATCGACGATCTCCTGGCGATTTCCCGACTTGGCCAGTGCGTTATCAGTAAAAGACCGGTCAATATGGAAAAGTTGTTCCGGCAGACGTGGATGGAGCTTCTCCCCGCCTACCCGGGAAGAAAAGTCTGGATGCAGGTACATAAAATGATTACCCCTGTGTCCGGAGACAGGACGCTTCTGAAACAGCTCGTCGCCAATCTTCTCAACAACGCCCTGAAGTATACCCGCGACCGCGAGCGGGCATTAGTAGAGATAGGAGGACTTTTGAAGGATCGCGAAATCGTGTTTTACGTGAAGGATAACGGAGTAGGTTTCAACATGCGGTACAAGGACAAGCTGTTCCGGATTTTCCAGCGTCTTCACAGTCCCTCCGAGTTCGAAGGAACCGGGATAGGACTTGCCATTGTGCAACGGATCGTGAATATGCACGGCGGGCGGGTCTGGGCGGAATCGAAAGTGGGAGAGGGGGCGACCTTTTTCTTCAGTCTTCCGGCTGAAGCGTAAAGCGCGAAAAGCTTCTCCCCTTGTCTGGATATGATCAGATGTCTCAGGAGAAGTCAGTCGGCGCCCATCATATATAACCCGTAACCTGAAACCCGAAACCCATAACCCATTACCATCTAACTGTTGACAATTGCATGAAGAGAGTTCTAATAAGAATCCGATTCCAGCGGGGAGAAGGGGCCGATTGTTCATTTTCTTTATTCCTGAGGAGGAGTTTTATGAAGACCTGTAAATTGGTTTTGGCTGTCGTCTTCGGCATCGCGTTTCTCATTCAGACCGGCATGGCCGCTGCATTCGGCCCGTTCGGCGCCCCGGAGCCCGCTCCAAAAGAAGGGTCCGGATACCGGGTGGGGATCGGCTACTGGCATGCGAAAGAAAAATTCGAACTTGAATCGGTCGATCTGAAAATCAAGCAGAATCAGCCTTACATCGAACTGGCCAGGAGCTTCGCGAATGCGGAGGTCATGGCGCGGATCGGAGTCTCGGATGCAAAGACGCTGGATTTCGACAGCAACTGGAAGCCGTTCGGCACGATCGGAATGAAAATGTATTTCCCGCTGGGGGGCACTTTCGGGGTCGGCCCGATCGTCCAGGGGTCGTACGTTTTTTCCGACTACTCGGATAATGTCTTTTCGAACGATGCTCCCGATGATACCCGAACGCCGATCGATATGAAGATGAAGAATTTCTGGGATATCAGGGCCGGATTGGCCTTCCAGGCGAAGATCGCGCCCGCGGCAAAAATATATGCAGGCCCCTTCGCTTATTACTCCCGGACGAAAATAGAGATGGACCTTCCTCCGGGGGAGTACTGGGAGGAAACCGGGACGAGCACGGCTTCGGCAACCGCCAGGAATAAATCCAAGCTCGGCGGCTTTGCCGGGGCGGAATTGGTCCTGGACAAAAAGTTTATCGTGAATGTCGAAGGGCAATACTCCAATTATTTCTCGGCAGGGGCATCGGTGTCGTATCTGTTCTAGAAAAGGCATTCAGTTTTAAAATGAAAGGGCAGACTGGGGTCTGCCCTTTTTTCTGGAAAAGGATAAGAATCTGGAAATGGCCTGACACAGGGGTTCCTTTGGCCGCACCGCGTCCCCCCGGCAGGAAGCCTATTCGCCTGCGGTCGGGAGGGGCCGACTGTGAGCTACACGGCACGCCTCCTTTTGACGAAGCTGCGATATAGGAGCAACAGAAGGACGGCCCCGCCGACGGCCAGCAGGATACTTCCTATATTAAACCCTGTTACCGTCCCAAACCCCAGCGCGGACCCGATTAACCCCCCAACGAAAGCACCTCCCATTCCCAGCAGGATGGTAATGATGATCCCTCCGGGATCCTTGCCCGGCATCATTAACTTTGCGAGCAAACCGACGACCAACCCCATTATGATCCAGGATAGAATTCCCATGGCAAACCTCCTTGTTGGATTTTTTTAATAAAGGTGAGCGGAAAATAAACTGCGGGCTTTAAGAAAAGGATAGATGTTGCAGTCTGGAGGCGGTTTCTGAAGGACTCTGATCCGAGCCCCTCAGACGCGTTCTGAAATTTATGAGATGGATCTGTTCAGCAACCCTTGAAAATAGCGAAACACCTTTTGCTCGCGTTGTCAATAATAAAGCAATGATGAAACGACTTGTGAGGGTATGTCACCAAGTGATATAGATAAAGCCTCTTTTAGCCTACGAGTTCCTGAAGAGGGGCTTCTTATCGGAGACAAATGGCTATACTTCAATTGCGGGAAGGAAAAATGGAAGGGCGCTGTCTCGTCTTGCGGGGTACGTGCAAGACATGCGGTGGAGAAGCTGCCCGATGGTAGAATCGGACGAATGAAGTCCTCGAATCAATCAGTGCAGCGTATCCGAAAATTGTCATTCCCGCGGAAGCGGGAATCCAGTTTTTTGTTTTGGTGCCCGCTTCCGCGGGGACGGCGTCTGGATACCCGCCGGAGTTTATCCTGAGGTACTCGAAGGATAGGGCAATTAAATTCTGAGATACCTATCCATTTTTCGCCTGAGGACATGTCACCCAAAGGAACTTGCCCAGAAATACTTGCGTTGACACCGGTTCTGACACAATATGTGAGAGTCCAAAATAATTAAGAACCTTTTTTGGTTGACAGACCGGCCTCAAATCGTTATAAACGCGCTTTTCAAGGGCTTAAAGCCCTGTTTTCCAATATAGGATTATTTTCTTGCGGAGTCCCCATCGTCTAGAGGCCTAGGACACCGGCCTTTCACGCCGGCAACCAGAGTTCGAATCTCTGTGGGGACGCCAGAAATCGGGATTACCTTGATCAGGTAGTCCCTTTTTTTGTTTGGAATGAGGCGAGAAAGATTGGCAGGTTACTAGAAGAAAACTGGATTCCCGCTTCCGCGGGAATGACGATTTCAGATTTGTTAACCGATTGGCTCTGGAAAAGAAAACCAGAAACCAGAAACCAGAAACTAGAAACCAGAAACTCTTAAGTGAAGACTACAGGCTCGCGGAGAATTGTTTCCCTGGCCCTTGCCGCGAGTTTGGCGATTTCGGGGTGGGCGTCGGACAGCGACGCGATCTGGCGCAGGTTGTCGGCGGTGCGCGAGATCAGCATGACGAGGTCGCCGTCGGCCATCCCTGTCTTTTCGATAAGCCGTTCCCATTCCATCCCGCGCGACCAGAAGTAGATCGCCATCGCGGCCCATAGGGGCAGGGGACCGGTGTCGAACCCGGCGTCGTCCATTCTTTCCAGCAGGGGCCGCAGTGTCGCCAGCGTCCTCTCGTAAGCGCGCCTCAGCCGCCGCGGTATTTCTCTTTTGCTCGGGGCGGCGTCGTCGTCCCCGTCGTAAACAAACAGCGCCACGACGGCCGCAAGGAGGGCTTCGTCGCTCTCCGGGAAGGCTCCACGCCTCAGGCATTCGGCAACCTGCAGGGGATTGTCGAGTCTCAGCCGTGACGCCCACGCACCGTCCTCCGTGAGGCGGCCCTGCGCGTTGACGAATCCTTCCGCTTTCAGGAAAAAGAGGTGCTTCTGGAAGTCCTTCCACAGGCGCTGCGCGCTTTCCCCGCGGGACCCGTTCCCGTTCTCCTGCGACTGGAACGAGGCGAACGACCTCTCGAATATTACCCGCACGTCCTCCGGCGAGTGGGAGAGCAGGAGGTTGAGGACCATCGAAAAATCATTGCGGATCCGGCTCAGCACGTCATCTGATCTTTCGGACAGCAGGCCGCGGACGTGCTTCAGGTCCATGAACGGTCCCGGTATCGCGAGCATGAAACCGATCCTGTCCAGGCCTCTTCTTCCGGACCTTCCGGTCATCTGGTGAAACTCGGTGGCGTTAAGCGGCAGGAATTCCCTCCCGTTGAACTGGTCGGAGTTGAACAGAACGATGGTGCGCGCAGGAAAGTTCACCCCCGCGGCGACCGTGGAAGTAGCGAAGATCGCATCCAGCCTTCCGCTCTTCATCATCGATTCAACCATGAACTTCCAGGCGGGCAGGTGGCCCCCGTGGTGGGAGGCTACTCTCGCCCTGCGCAGGGGGAAGAGCTGTTTATGGTTCGACAGATACGGGAACCGCTCCAACAGGCCGGAGATGTCACGATCGAAATCGAATCCGTCCGGGCGCTCGCAGCCGTTGTTGCACGCCTTCAGGGCCGCATCGCAGTCGGACCGCGATTTGAGAAAGAAAATCGCCGGGAGGAGGTCGTATTCCCGCAGGACTTCTATGATGTCTCCGTAGGGGGGAGTCTGCCTCCTCCTTCCTGCTCCGCCGGCCTGGTCTTTCAGAAAACCCTCGATTTTTCCGTAAAGCTTCTTTTTGGCGACCAGGGGCATCAGGCGGCCGGAGGGATGGAGGAAAAGCGGGTAGAGGGGAACCGGGCGGTTCTCTTCCCGGACGACGACGCATTCCTTTCCCCTGATGGAAGCCAGCCAGCGGGCTATTTCATCGGCATTGCCGATGGTTGCCGAAAGGAGAAGCAGGTTTATTCTGCCGGGCAGGTATATCATGATCTCTTCCCAGACCACGCCCCGGTCCTCGTCGCCGAGGAAGTGCGCTTCGTCGAGGATAATGAGATCGCAATCCAGGCTCTCCCCGCGATGCATGGAGTCGTACAGCTGGTTGCGGAGGATTTCGGTCGTACCGACGATTACCGGCGCATCCACGTTCTCTTTCGTGTCTCCCGTCAGAATGCCCACATTGCGGGGTCCGAACGAGGCGCCGAACTCCACCCATTTTGCGTTCGACAGCGCCTTCAGGGGGGATGCGTACCAGCATCTCCCGCCTCGCTCGAAGACGGCTGAAATGGCCTTTTCCGCAATCCAGGTCTTGCCCGCTCCGGTGGGGGCTGTAACGAGACAATCCGCGCGCCTGACCGCTTCCAGCGCTTCGAGCTGGAAAGCGTCGGGTATAAACGGTTCCTCCGGTGGTCTCCCTATTCTGGAAAAAACGCCCCTGAGAACCGGCTCGGCTCCGGGGGTCATCTTCCAGGGCGCCCTCTCTCTGCGGGGGGATGACCTTCTGTGGAACTGCTTGCTCCTGCGGAAAACTGATCCGGAAGGCTTTTTAACAAGTGGTTTTGTTCTATTCATAATCTATTGAAATATAACACAGACCCCCCCGTTCGTAAAGGTCGGGCGGGAATGTTTCCAGAGGTCAAGGGTCCAAGGGACCAAGTGTTTTATAAGACGCTTAGTCCCTGGCAAGTCCACTGGAAACAGCGTGACCCTTGAACCCTCCATTATTGCGGCTCAGCCTTGTCATTGACAAAAACCCGGCATGCTTATACAACGGGCGGGTCCATGCAGGATTCATTACTGCCCCTCGAAAGGTTGGGCGCGGCCATAAAGAAAAAAAGCATTTTCTGGGGATGGTATGTAGTTGCGGGTTCTTTCGTGCTCCTGGGGCTGAACTACGGAGCACGCTACTGCTTCGGGGTATTTGTCGTCCCCCTTTCGGAAACCTTCGGCTGGTCCCGGTCGATAATCTCGCTTGGGGCCTCGCTCAATATGCTGACTTACGCCCTTTGCGCCGTGTTCATCGGCAAACTCATCGACCGGATGGCGCCGAAATGGATAGTAACGTCAGGCGCCGCGCTGGCCGGGGCAAGCATGGTTGTCACCTCCTTCATCAGCAGTCCCCTCGAGCTTTATTTCGTCTATGGTATTCTGGCCGGCATGGGTTCGGCATGCCTCGGCGTCGTTGTCGGAAATTCGTCGGTGGGGAAATGGTTCTCAAAAAAAAGAGGACTGGCGATCGGCATTTCGACAATGGGGATCAGTTCCGGGACTATTCTCCTGACGCCGGTTGCCGGTTATATAGTAAATAACTGGTCGTGGCAGACGGGGTTCATTGCTCTCGGCATTATCACAGGCGGTATGGGCATTCTCGTCGGCCAGTTCCTTTTCGGAAAAACCCGGCCTGAGGAGTACGGTCTCCTGCCCGACGGCGCGGAACCTGATTCCGTGCAGTCAGGCGGGAACGGTCCAAACGTCTCTTTGCAGGCCCCTGCGGTCTCATTAAGGCCATTCCTGAAAGATTCCCGGTTCTGGACGCTCGGCATCGGTTATGGCCTGGCCGTGATGACCCTCATGTCCGTCTTTATCCATATTGTGCCTTACGCTGAAGACATGGGGATCGAGCGCCTGGCGGCGGCTTCCTCTGTCAGCGCGATTGCGGTGGCGGGCTTCGCGGGCCAGTTCTTTTTCGGATGGTTCAGCGACCGCATCAGAGAAGTGAAATATTCGGCCGTTCTCGGAATTTTCTTCATGGCGGCGGGCGTAGCCGTTCTCCTTCTTGCCGGTTCCGGGAAAGGCCTGCTGGCGTTCACCCTCATCTTCGGCTTCGGATACGGATCGCTCGCGCCCATGATGCCGATCATGGCGGCGGACCGTTTCGGCAGGGACGTGCTCGGGTCCGTATACGGGCTGCTGACTGTCCTGATCGGGGCGGGAGGGAGCATCGGCCCTTTCCTGGCCGGGCTGCTTTTCGATCTCCTGGGGAACTACCGGGGGGTATGGCTGATTGACCTTGCTATCCTTGTCTTGGTGGCTTTCATGCTTTTCACCCTTAAGCCTGCAGTCGGGGTCAGGTCTTGAGGGGCTGTTGCCCAAATCGATTTTCTATTAATGAAAGTTCCCTTGCTCCTTAAAATTGCGAGTAACTTTCACGTTCTTTGATAACGGATATAGTTGCCGAAAATTCGGCTTGC
>JAQTPK010000024.1 GCA_028712885.1 Syntrophales bacterium
TTCAAGTCCCGGCTTCGGCACCATCAATAATTGAGGGGATGGCGATTTGGCCGTCCCCTTTTTTTAATCTCGCCGCGGGGGGCAGAAGCTAAAGAAGCTGAGAAGGTGAGAGGGTGAGAAGGTGAGAGGGTGAGAAAAAACAAGCTACGAAATTGGGCATCCATTGTCGCGTTGCCCTCTCGTACTGGGGATTCGGGATTCTACGCACGCATCAACACACATGTGTGTAGAGGCTAATAAACATGTGTATTGGCTGATCTCGTTTGTAGGCCGCATGGCGCATCCTTGTCTCCATTGGCTGCGCTGAATGGCGTGATGCCATTATTTGCGCCATTTATCGGCTAATAATGGCGCTGGAATGGACATGTGCCATTGCGCATCCATTATAGCGTTGTCCCTCTCGCAATGCCACAGGCGCCCCGTTCCCGGCCTGACACTTACAACCCATCAGACCACCTCCCATCGTCCGCCTTTCGCCGGGCCGACACGTCTAAGATGGCCTGCTGCTTTCAAAACGGCGATCTGTTTTTCTACAGCCCGTGGGGACAGGTTGAGAGCTTCGGCAATTTTTCGCGCACTTGCTGTATTATGCTCTTTTAAAAATGCCAATATTTTCTCCGAACTTTTCTCCGAACTTTTTATTCGTAATGTGTCCACATCCGGATGATTTTGACGGTCTGGATTTCGTTGAGTATCTGATAGACCAGCCGGTGTTGGATATTGATTCTTCGGGAACAGGCTCCGGAAAGATCTCCTAAAAGCTTCTCGTAAGGCGGGGGATTCCGATAAGGATCTTCCTTGAGGATTTCAAGCAGGCGCTCCACTTGAGGTTTCAAGCCGGACTGGGAGATCTTCTTTGCGTCTTTCACCGCCTGCCTGGTAAACACCAATCGCCAACTCACCAGTCAAAATCCTTATCACATTCTTCTACAGGAGTCGTAAGTCCTTCCCGGATGGACTCGCGCATGCCGGGTATGGATGTGAGATACAGGGTTTCCTGGATGGCACGCCAATCATCCTCGGAGATGAGGACTGCGGAACTTCTTTTCCCTACGATCTGCACCGGCTCGTGGGACTCTTTTACCTCATCCACAAGACTGTATAAGCGTTTTCTTGCTTCCGTTGCCGTGAGTGTTGTCATTTTGACCTCCTTGACGTACGCAATATCGTACGTCAAAATAAGTGCAAGGTCAAGTTATTTTATGCTTAAGAACACTGTGAGGCAATTTCGGGGCCCCACGGCTTCGGCACCATAAAATAGCAGGGGTTAATTCCGAGCAGGAATTAACCCCTTTTTTCAGTCTCAAGTCTCAGTTACAGTTATAGCACTTCCAGCCCCAAAATTTTCGCCATCGGATCGAAATCCCGGTCGTCATGCAGGAGCGGGAATCGATGATGGATACAGAACGTTCCGATCATGACATCGATTGTCTTCCGTAGCGTTACGCCCTTCTTCCGCAAAAACCTGTAATTCAGCGCGCTCTCCAGGGCCAGCGCCTGTCCAACCATCGGCATGAAGGGCAAACGCGAAAGGAGGTCCCCTGCAATCCGGAAATCCCTTTCGCTCTGAAATCCCTGCAGCACTTCGGCCAGGATCAGGTCGCCCATCAGGATCGGAGTATTACCCAATGCGGAATCGAGCCAGTCCGTCTGCGAAGTTCTCTTGCCGTTGAAGAAGTCGATCCAGACGGACGAGTCAACGACGATCATTTGTCCAGTCTCATCTCATCGAGGCTGCCGCTCCATTTGAGTTTTCCCCGAAAGCCCTTGATTTTTTTCTGGCCTTTCACCTGTACCAGCAGTTTCAATCCCTCTTCGATGGCGTCCTTTTTTGTTTTCAAGCCGGATGCCTTGAGCGCGGATTCCATCAGTTCGTCGTCGATGACGACGTTGGTTCTCATTTCCCGCCTCCAATGTGTATTAATGCAATTATTATACACATTATGGGATTAGTTTGAAAGGACATTATTTTCAGCCTTAAGTCTCAAGTTAAAAGAGCCCTCGTGGGCTCGGGATGCATTTTCAAGTCCGGCAGTCGGGTCGGATTCCTCCCGGCGCACAGGTCTTTTCTGCCGCTCACCCTGAGCGGGTCGAAGGGTCTCGCTCCGCTGCGAGAAGAGCGGCGACGAAAAGACCTGTACTCCTGATTGTTAAAATTCGAGTTAAGGCCGCGATGTTTACAGCTTATATTCTACTTTAAAATACAGCCGGTACTTATGAGATGCCGACTTCTTTGCCAATTTCCTTAAACTGCTTCGGGAACTCGGGCTGGAAATTCAGATAAACCGGGATCGGGTACTGCGCGCCCACTTTCTTGCCGACCTCTGCGAGAGCGGCCGTGAGTTCACCCAGAGATCCGCCGGGAATGGAAAACACGATCTCGTCATCCTGCGTCATGGAGAACACCCGGTCCCCGGTCCCGGGAATGGAGATCCTGGGCTCGCGGTCCAGAAAAGGCGCGAGCAGGTATTCGGTACATTCAATTTTGCCCCCGAAATGGCCCGGCACCCTCTTCCCTGCCCGGTAAGCCCAGGCCTGGACGAGTCTCATCAACTGCGCCGGATTCCCGTAAAATGCGATCGTATCGGGCTCGAAAGCGGCCCGGTGCAGGGGTGCCAGCAGGACGGCTGCATACTCGTCCTTCCCCAGCTTTTTAACGACTGATACTTCATTGGCGGCGGCCTTTTCGTCTTTCGAATACGCTCCTTCGCACAGGAGCCTTGTCATTGCGGATGCAGGATCGGCCGCGGTGCTGAAACCGAATGCCAGGGCGGCCGGCACACAGACAATATCGTCCTTCGTCAGGCCCACGGTCCAGCCGTAGATGCGGGCCATGGTCACGGCCTGGCAGAGGGCCACCTTTTTGCCGAGAGCCGCCGCCGGGCGGCGCGTCTTTTCGGGAAATTCATTCGGGCTCTTGAGAAACTTGACGGCTACTGGAAATGTCTTGAGCCTCAGATCGTTCCTGATGAATTCTGCCGCTTCCTTTTGATCCATTTACAACCCCCTTTCTGTTCTCTTCCATCTGTTACATACATTCACATTATCAGAAATCCCCTTGTGGAAAAAAGGAATTATTGCTATAAGATATCGTAATTTGAAAGGTATCAGGCGCCGGGTTTCCGGCATCTGTTCCGTCAGTTTCCTCTGAAACCTGAATCCGGATACCTGAAATCCGGAAACGAATATGATACCCCGGTATCATATTTCCGGCGTCAAGATAAGGATTTATTCATGTCGATCTCCGATGCAACCCAATGCGCAACAGATCTTAGAAGGCATATGTGGATGGCGGGGGTGGAAACCGAGCTCCGCCGTCTTATCTGGCAGATCGCCATTACCGGCAAGTACATTTCGGCCAAGATTCACGAAGCCAATCGGAAATTCGCCGGATTCCGGAACATCTTCGGGGAAGAGCAGCTCGCCCTGGACCGGACGGCGGACGAGATACTCAAGGCGCAGCTGCAATTTTCCGGCTTTGTCCGGGAATACGCCTCGGAAGAACAGGATTCCGTCATCGTGATCGGCAAGGGAGACGAACAGTACTTCATCACGGCCGACCCGCTTGACGGCTCTTCGCTCGTGGATACCAACCTTTCCATCGGGACGATTATCGGGATCCACAGCAGCCCCGTTCTCAACGAAGGGAGAAAAACGCTGGTCGCGGCCATGTACATCACCTACGGCCCGCTGATCACGATGGTCTATTCGGCGGGAAAGGGGAGTCATGAGTTCGTCCTGAACCGGGAAGGAGAATACGTTCTCGCCCAGGAGAATATAGTAATGGACGACCGGGGATCCATTTACAGCCTGGGCGGGCTCAGAAAAGAATGGCTGCCGGAGCACCTCGCCTACGTGGAATTTCTTGAGAGCAGCGGGTACAAGCTGAGGTACAGCGGCGGCTTTGTCCCGGACATCAACCAGATTCTGATCAAGAAAGGCGGGATATTTTCCTACCCGGCGCTGAAGAAATCACCCTCGGGAAAGTTGAGGCTGATATTCGAGCTGCAGCCGATGGCCTACATTCTCGAGCAGGCCGGGGGAATGGCAACGGACGGCAGCCGGGACATCCTCGACATCAAGGCAACCGACCTCGATCATCGCAGCCCCGTTTACATCGGGAGCCGCTTTGAGATCCAGAAAGCGCGCGAATTCCTGAAAGCTTGAGCAAAAATTCTGAGCGAGGTATTGCGGATGATTTTCGAAAATCTCGAGCAGTTGAAGAAAGGCGTCCGCGCCGCGGTCAAAACTGAAGGCGGGCGCGTCGAAGTGGCCGACCCGGGAAAGCTGCGCGGCCGGACGATAGACGACCTGATCCATACCGCCGTTTTCAGTCCCGATCCCGCCGCGAAAGAGGTTGCGAGGTGGATCATCCGCCGGGCGGGCGCCGCGCTGGGCATTCACTGCGCCTCCATCCAGGGACTATACGAGGCAATGGGGAAGGAGAAGGCGGGAGGCTTTACCGTCCCCGCGGTCAACCTGAGGGGGCTTACTTACCTTTGCGCCCAGGCCGTTTTCCGGACGGTCCTGAAGGAGAAAATCGGACCGGTGATATTCGAGATCGCCCGCTCCGAAATCGGTTATACCGACCAGCGTCCCGCGGAATACGGGGCGGCCGTTACGGCGGCGGCCATCAAGACGGGGTACAGCGGCCCGCTCTTCCTGCAGGGAGACCACTTCCAGGTCAGCGGGAAGAAGTACGCGGGCGACCCGGAAGGCGAGGTTAACGCCGTCCGCGTTCTTATCCGGGAGGCGGTGGCGGCGGGTTTTTTCAACATCGATATCGACTCATCCACCATCGTGGACCTCTCAAAACCCACCCTGCGTGAGCAGCAGCTTGCCAATTCCTCCATTGCGGCGGACCTGACGGGGATGATCCGCCGGATCGAGCCGGCGGGCGTCCGAATATCCGTCGGAGGGGAAATCGGGGAGGTCGGCAAGAAGAACAGCACCGTCGAGGATCTGCGGGCCTTCATGGAAATATATCAGGAGAAGCTCCATAAAGAGGGCAAAGGGCTCGCCGGGATCAGCAAGATAAGCGTGCAGACCGGGACGACGCACGGCGGGGTGCCGCTTCCTGACGGACGGATCGCCGATGTGAAGCTGGATTTCCAGACCCTGGAATTGCTGTCCCGGACCGCCAGGAGCGAGTTCGGTCTGGCCGGGGCCGTCCAGCACGGCGCGTCCACTCTCCCGGATGAGGCGTTCGACCGCTTCCCGAAAACGGGGACCGCCGAGATCCACCTCGCCACGGGTTTCCAGAACATGATTTACGACAGCTCAAGCTTTCCGCACGCGCTGCGGGACAGGATCTACGCCCATATCCGCTCTAATCTCGCCGACGAAAGGGGTCCGAAAGACACGGAGGAGCAGTTCATTTACAAGACGCGAAAAAAAGGATTCGGACCCTTCAAGAAGGATTTCTGGATGCTCCCTCCCGAATGTCTCGAAGGAATCGGGGCGGAAATGGAGAAGAAATTCCATTTCCTCTTCGGCAGGCTGAACGTGTTCGGGACGAAGGATGTGACGGACCGGTTCGTCAAGCCGGTAGATGTAGCATCGCCTCTCCCGGCCGCGCTGTCCGGCAAAGCCGGCCAACGGGAGGACATAGCGGAGGAGTACGGGGAAGGGGAATAAAAACCAGTTTCGAGTTTCTAGTCTCGAGTTTCGAGTTCCCGGTTAAGTTCGAACGCATAACAAAAGAGGACCCTGCGTGTAGGGTCTTCTTCTTTTTTAACCAGAAACTAGAAACCCGAAACTCGAAACTACTTAATTGATCCCCCCGGTTCCGGCTCCTTGTCGAACGACAGGAGCGAGAGTTCCCTGCCTGCAGACGCGGCCAGAAGCATCCCCTTCGATTCAACGCCCATGAGCTTGGCCGGCTTGAGATTGGCGACGACAACGATCCATTTCCCGACCAGGTCCTCGGGCTTGTAGTCGAGGCCGATTCCCGCCACGATTGTCCTTTCCTCGCCGATGTCGATGCGCAGCTTGACCAGCTTGCTCGAACCCTGGACCGCTTCGGCGGCGACTATCTTTGCCGCCCTGAGGTCCACTTTCTGGAATTCGTCCAGGGTGATCTCCGGCTTGCTCTTGAAGGCGGGACGCGCCGGAGCCTCTTCCTCTTTCTTGAACTCCACCCTCGGGAACAGCGCCTCCCCTCTCTTGACGGGCGCGCCGGGCTTGAGACCGCCCCATTTCCGGATCGAGTCGAGATTCTGCCCCGCTCCTCCCGCGCCGGTCCAGGCAAGAATTTTCCCGGCCGTATCGGGCATGAACGGCTCGATCAGAACCGCGATCACGCGCAGCGCTTCAAGAACATTGTAGATGACCGTCCCCAGCCTCTCCCTGCCCTCGGGCTTCTTCGCCAGGACCCACGGCTCCGCCTCGACAATATACTTGTTCGTAAGATTGATAAATTCCCAGATGGCGATCAGAGCCTTGTGGAATCCCAGCTCCTGAAACGCCGCCTCCACTTCCCGGGGAAGCGCTTCCGCCCTGCCGATCAGCGCCCGGTCCGATTCCGCCGTTCCGGACGGCCCCGGCGCTTTTTCGCCGAAATACCTGACGGCCATCGACAGCACGCGGCTGACCAGGTTCCCGAGGTCATTGGCGAGATCCGAATTCAGCCGCTGGACCAGCGCCTCCTCGCTGAAGTTGGAATCAAGCCCGAAGACCATGTCGCGCAGGAGAAAATACCGGAACGCGTCGAGACCGTACTTGTCCTTCAGGTCGAGCGGCCTTACCACGTTCCCCAGGCTCTTCGACATCTTGCTCTGCTCGATGTTCCAGTACCCGTGAACGTTAAGATGCCGGTATGTCCCGACTCCCGCGGCCTTCAGCATCGTGGGCCAGAAAATACCGTGGGGCTTGACGATGTCCTTGGCGATCAGGTGATTGGATTCGGGCCAGAAAACCCGGAACTCTTCCCGGTCCGGGAAACCGATCCCGGTGATGTAATTGATCAGGGCGTCGAACCAGACGTAAGTCACGTAGTTTTCATCAAACGGGAGCGTGATTCCCCATGTGAGCCTCGATTTGGGCCTCGAGATGCACAGATCTTCAAGGGGCTCGCGGAGGAATGCAAGCACTTCGTTCCGGTATCTTTCCGGGCGGATGAAATCGGGGTTGTCGCGAATATAGCCGATCAGCCAATCCTGGTAGCGGCTCATCCTGAAAAAATAATTGCTCTCCTCCCGGTATTCCGGAGCGACCTTGTGGTCCGGACATTTGCCGTCCACCAGCTCCGTCTCGGTATAGAAGCGCTCGCAGCCGACGCAGTAATAGCCCTCGTATTTCCCGAAATAGATATCACCGGCGTCGTAAACCTTCTGCAGTATATGGCGGACGGTGCGCACGTGGTTTTCGTCCGTCGTGCGGATGAAGTAATCGTTGGTTATGTTCAACTGGGGCCAGAGCGCGCGGAATTGCGCGCTGATCCTGTCTGCGTACTCCTTCGGGGTGATGCCGGCCTTTTTCGCCGCTTCCGCGATCTTGTCGCCGTGCTCGTCCGTTCCCGTCATGAAGAAAGTGCGGTACCCGTTATTCCGGTAAAAGCGGGCCATCACGTCGGCGACGACGGTTGTATAGGCATGCCCGATATGGGGAGAGGCGTTCACGTAGTAAATGGGCGTCGTCACGTAAAAGACTTTTTCGGTTCCGCTTTCTTTCATGTTCCGCTCTTTTGGGCTGTTTTTTTATCCTTTTTACTTTTCACTGTTACTGCCCGTTGTTCTCCGGTTCCCCTCCGTTCCCGGCAACCTCTATCTCAACCTCGCCCCCGCCGTTTTCCAGCAGAACGGAGATGTTGCCCCGGAGTATATTCTGCCTGATGACTTTGCCCCTTCCTTTGGGCGTATCGATCGTTTTTCCCACTTTCGGAAAATTCCTTTTCAGCTCACGGTAGGAATCAAACTCGAACGCCAGGCAGCACATCAGCCTCCCGCAGCAGCCCGATATCTTCTCGGGGTTGAGGAGCATGTTCTGCTCCTTCGCCATTTTGACGGATACCGTATCAAGATTCTGGAGAAACATCGAACAGCAGAGCACCCGGCCGCAGATTCCGACTCCGCCCATGATCCGGGTTTCGTTCCGCACTCCGATCTGGCGGAGCTCGATTCTGGTCTTGAACTTCTGGACAAGGTCTTTTACCAGATCGCGGAAATCGACCCTGTTCTCCGCGGTGAAATAGAACATGAGCTTGGTCCTGTCGAAAAGGTACTCGACCTCGACCAGCTTCATGGGAAGATTCCGGTCCTGAATGCGATGCTGGCAGAAGGCGAAGGCGTCCTCTTCCACCCGCCTGTTGTCCTCCATTGCCCGCAGATCGTCTTCGGACAACTTGCGCACGACCTTTTTCAGGCCTTCCGGCGCATTTTCCGGCGCTATGGACCGTATCGCCGTTACGACGCAGCCGACGCTCCGGCCGTTTTCCGTCTCAACGATCACTTCGTCATTGATCCTCAACTCCAGATCGCCGGTGTCGAAACTGTAAACCTTGCCCTGCTTTTTGAACTTTATGCCTACTAAATTCTTCAATCCGCCCGGGACCTTTTTACCTCTCAAATGAAGCGGGAAAGAGTCTAAACATCATTAATTCCAATGTCAACTGTTTGTTCATGTTCCGCTCGAGCGACTGCCGCGCCTCGCCCATGGCGCGGATGCCGTCCAGCAGTTTTCGGGAGGAGAAGGCGTCCGCCAGCCGCCTGATCTGCCCGGCGCGGTCCCTGTTTATCATGTCGTCCGCCGACCCTGTTTCCCGGTATACGAGCGCATCCCGGAAAAAAGCGGCCATTATATCGAGACGGTCCAGGATCGCTTCTTTGTCGCTTCCAAACTCCGCCAGAAAGGTGAAAATATCCGCAGGCCCCCGGATTGCCGCGATCCCGTCCAGGATGCGGTCCCTCAATTCGATGTACCCCTGGTCCTTCAGAAGAAGGGCCTTCCCGATGCTTCCCCCCGACGAGGCGGCAAGTATGCGCGCCTGCTCCTCCGCAATGGAAAAGCTTTTGGACAGAAACGATGCTACGGATTCGGCGGGGAGAGGATCGAATCTCATCCGCTGGCAGCGGGACAGGATCGTTGCGGGGAGATGATCGGGACGGGAGGTGACCAGAATGAGAATATTTAAAGGAAAGGGCTCCTCCAGGGTCTTCAGCAGAGCGTTTGCGGCGGCGATATTCATCCGGTCCGCGCCGTCCAGGATAAACACCCGCCGCTTTCCCTCGAAAGGCCGGAATACCATCTGCGCCTGGAGATCGCGGATATCGCCGATCCGGATCGCCTGGCCTCCGGACACGGCGACGATGTCGGGGTGGACCCCGCGCTCGGCCTTGCGGCAGGAATCGCATTCTCCGCAGGGTGCGGTATCATCCCGCCGGCAATTAATCGCCTTGGCGAAGGCCAGGGCCGCCGTTCTCTTGCCTATGCCCTCCATGCCGTGGAAGAGATAGGCGTGCGCTATCCGGCCGGTGCGGATCGCGCTCTCGAGGAGCGACGTCCTGGATTCATGGCCGAATACTTCTTTAAAGGACATGGCAGGCAGTAACCGTTTCCGGCCGCGGCGGGGCCGGAAGATTATTTCCGATTTTTTCGCAGCAGTCCGATCAGCTCGGTTCTGACGCGTCCCTGGACTGCGGCGATTTCGCCGGTACCGTCAACTATGACGAACCGGTCCGGTTCCTTGCGGGCCAGATCGAGATATCCTTTGCGGACTCTGCGGTGAAATGCAATCTCTTCTCTTTCGAAGCGGTCTTCCGGAGAAACGCTTTGCCCGGAGCCGATTCTCCTCATGGCCCGCTCGATACTCGTCTCGACAGGGAGATCGAAAAGGAAGGTCCGATCGGGACGGAGGGTCCCGGCGGCAACCCGGTCCAGCATGCGCACCGTATCGACCTCCAGTCCCCTGCCGAATCCCTGATAAGCGATCGACGCGTCGGAAAACCGGTCGCAGAGAACCGTTTTTCCTTCCGCCAGCGCAGGGAGAACGACGTCGCGGACGTGCTGGGCCCTGTCCGCCAGGAACAGAAAAAGCTCCGCTTCCGGGTTCAAAGAAAATGAATTCCGGTTCAGAAGGAGCTTTCTTATATGCGCGCCGAGAGGCGTGGCGCCCGGCTCTTCCGTGACCAGGTGAGAAATACCCTCGGAATCAAGGAACTCCGCCGCCAGTCCGACCTGGGTCGTTTTGCCGCATCCCTCTATCCCTTCAAAGGTGATGAACAAACCCATAATTCAAACTCCGAACCGGAAAGAGCGGCCGCAGAGAGCCGATTGTGTATAGCCGGGGCTGGAAAGTATTTCGAGGGTTCAAGGGGCCCTCACCGGCCCTCTTGTCCCCTCGAGAATTGCATCCCCTGACACTGCAAATGAAACTTACCCGGCTTGGCCGGCGCCCGCATCCCGAGCTAAGCGCCGGAAACGATTGCTTCAACCGGACACACTTCCATGCAGGCCCCGCAATCGGTACACTTGTCCGAATCGATTACATACTTGTCATCGCCCTCGCTTATCGCCTCAACGGGGCATTCACTTTCACAGCTTCCGCATGCGATACATTCGTCGGTAATCACATAAGGCATTTCTCACATCCTCCTTCAAATACTGACTGAAAGCCAAGGCATCAAGAAAGAATTTCGATTTCCTTTTTCCCTTCAGCCCTCAGCCCTGCGCCTTTGTTTATACAGATACTACTTCCTTGACCTCGGGAACGCTTTTTTTGAGAAATCTTTCTATTCCCATCTTAAGCGTCATCTGCGACATAGGGCAGCCCTTGCAGGCGCCCGTCAATTTGACCTTCACCACACCGTCATCGCTGACGTCCACCAGCTCGACATCTCCTCCATCGGCCTGAAGGTTGGGCCGGATCTCATTGAGAGCTTTCGCGACTTCCTGCTTTATTTCCATGGGGTACCTCCCATAAACTTTCTTTATATAGTACAAACCCGTTGAACCAGCTGTGTTCCTGATCTTTTCACCTGCGAGCCACGAACTATGAACTGTGAACTGTGAACTATTCTTTTCAGTGCGGCATCCGCCGGAGCATACTGCGCGCAAGGCCTTTGCCCATTCGAGAGAGGCTCGGCCGAAAAAACCTGTATTCTTCTTTTTCGTTGTGGACGGCTTTCCACATGACCGTACCCGTACCGGCATCGATAAGCTTCATGCTCAAGCCGACATGGGCCGATTTATTTACTCCCGTGGTATTATAATTCCAGAGGTCGATATCCGAAATCAAGAAGGCGTCGACCTGCAGGGTTTCCCCTATCTTCCTGCTGAGATCGGGATCCGAAAAATTCACCGATTTCAGCTTGTCCAGATAATCCGTCAGGACTTTTTTTGTCTCCTCGGAAGAAAGCATGATCTTTTTCACATACTCCGAAGAAACAACCCGCGTGAACCATCCCCTGCCCGAAACCGCGTCGGCCAGAACCTTTTCCGCCGCCTCCGTCGTCTCGGCCGGAAAAGCGGATCCGACGGGCATAATGGCAATGCGTTGAGGATGAAAATCCTTCGCCTCGGGAGCCACTTGGGAATACCTGATGCTGCCGCAGCCGACAAATGCTGCAAGAATAAACATCAGAATTGACAGCCGGATTCCCTTCATTTGCCCTCCAAAAGTGTTCAAAAGCCCTGAAAAGTGGAATTATTTACCACAGTCCGATAAAAAAAACCATATCAATCCTCACTCCTTACGATCGCCGTCACGATTTGCCGAATAACCCAATTCGGAGTCGAAGCGCCCGCGGAGATGCCGATTTTTCCGAAACCGCTCACGTCGATTTTCTTCAGGTCATCAACCCTCTCGATGTGGAAAGTCGGAATCCCGCACGATTCGGAGATCTTGGCCAGGCGCCGCGTATTGGCGCTGTTGCGCCCGCCGATGATGATGACGGCGTCCATCTCTCCCGCCATTTTCTTTATTTCGGATTGCCTCTTTTCCGTGGAGTCGCAGATCGTATCGAAAATAAGGGCTCCCGGGAACCTCTGCCGGATCCTTTCCGAAATTTTGGCGTATTCGTCCTTGCTCTGCGTGGTCTGCGCCACGACGCACACCTTTTCCATGTCCGGGAGGCGGTCCACTTCATCAAGGCCCCCGATAATGATCCCCTGTCCGAACGTATGCCCCATCAGCCCTTCCACCTCGGGGTGGTCCCGGTCTCCGATAATCAGAATGGAGTAGTTTTCAGTCGCGTGCCGGCGGATAATGGATTGGACGTGGACCACCTTCGGGCAGGTCGCGTCGATGATCCGGATACCCTTCTCGCGGAGGCGCTGTGTTTCGCTGGGAGATATCCCATGCGCCCGGATGATGATCGTGCCCCTTCCGGTAAGCTCGATTTCCTCGACGGGGCGGATCCCCCTTTCCTTCAGGAGTTCGATCGTCTGCGGATTGTGGATCAGCGGGCCGTAAGTGTAGACCTCTTCGTCTCCCTTGTGCTTGGCGATGTACAAGGCCATGTCCACGGCTCTGCGCACTCCCATGCAGAATCCCGCCATCTTTGCTAATTTTATCTCCATAACTGTCGCAAACTCCAAATCACAAATCCCAAATCCTTGGGATTTGTGATTTATTCCTCCTTCAGAGGTCTATGCCTGTTTCACGGCATAAATGAAGAATTCCTTGTTCCCCGCCGGACCGGTCAGGGGCGATTCGCAGGTTCCGGCGATTTTCATACCGGAAGTCTCAATGAACCCGGAGATCTCCTTCAATACCTTCCGGTGAATTTCCGGATCGCGGACGACTCCTTTCCTGCCGACTTCTTCCCGCCCGGCTTCAAATTGCGGCTTCACCAGGGCCAGGAGAATGCCCCCGTCCCTCAGCAATTGCAGAACCGGCGGGACGGCGAGGCGGAGCGAGATGAAAGAAACATCAATCGCCGCAACATCGACCTTTTCGGGGATGTCTCTGCCGGTATAGAACCTTATGTTTGTCCTCTCGATGCTCACGACTCTCGGGTCCGTCCTCAGCTTCCAGGCGAGCTGGCCGTACCCGACGTCGATCGCGTATACCTTGCGGGCACCTTCCTGCAGCAGGCAGTCCGTGAAGCCTCCCGTCGAGGCGCCGACGTCGAGGGCCGTCATCCCTTCAACCCGGATCCCGAAGAATTCGAGGGCCCCTTTGAGCTTGATCCCGCCCCGGCTGACGTACGGATTGTCTTCCCCGCGGAGCACGATCTCCGCGCCGGGATCGACCAGCGCGCCCGCCTTGTCCACTTTTTCGCCGAGGACAAATACGTCGCCTGCAAGGATAAGGGCCCTGGCCCGTTCCCGGCTGGGGGCAATGCCCCTCTCCACGAGAAGCCTGTCCAATCTGATCTTGGGCCTGATTTTCGGATTCTTACCGACCATCTGAGTGATGGAGCTCCCGCGCGGCTGCCGCTATGCCTGCGGCATCGATGCAGTACTTGGATCTCAGCTCCGCCTGCGACGCATGCTCAACGAATTCGTCCGGGATGCCGAGCCTGCTTACGGCGAGCCCCCTGATCCTGCGTTTTTCAAACATCTCGAGGATTGCGCTTCCGAACCCGCCCATCAGCACATTTTCCTCGACGGTAAGTATCCTCCTGTATTTGAGGGCTGCCGCGCAGAGAAGCTCCTCGTCGAGAGGTTTTACGAAACGGCAATTCACCACGGCGGCGAGGATCCCCTCGCCTTCGAGTTCCCGCGCGGCCTCAAGGGCGGGAAGAACGGCGGACCCTACGGCAAAGACGGCCAGATCTCTCCCCTCGCGCAGGATTTCCGCACGCCCTATTTCCAGTTCCCTGATCTCCTGATCGAGCGGAACGCCGGCCCCCTTTCCCCGGGGATAGCGGACGGCGGCGGGTCCCCCGCAGTACACGGCCGTCTTGAGCATGCGTCGGAGCTCGTTTTCATCCTTCGGGGCCATGATCACCATATTCGGAATGTGGCGCAGGTACGCAAAATCGAACAGCCCGTGGTGCGTGGGGCCGTCGTCCCCGACTATCCCGCCCCGGTCCAGTGCGAAGACCACGGGAAGATTCTGAAGACAGACGTCGTGCAGAACCTGATCGTACGCGCGCTGCAGGAAGGTGGAATAGATGGCCACCACGGGGATAAACCCTTCGACGGCGAGGCCGGCGGCGAAAGTGACGCCGTGCTGTTCCGCTATCCCCACATCATAAAAGCGATCGGGATACTCGCGCGAAAAGCGCTCAAGCCCCGTGCCCTGACACATGGCTGCGGTGATCGCAAGTATCCGGGAATCGCGCGCGGCAAGGTCCAGCATGGCCGAGCCGAAAATCTCCGTATAGGAAGGAACGGCCTCATTCGCGGTCGTGACCCCGGTTTCAATATCGTAGGGCCCGATACCGTGGAAGCGCGAAGGCTCCTCTTCGGCAAACCTGTATCCCTCGCCTTTGCGGGTTATAACGTGGACCAGTATCGGCCCCTTGATTTCCTTCAGGTTGCGGAAATTCTTGATCAGGTTGTCCAGCCGATGCCCCTCGAGGGGCCCTACATACTGGAACCCGAGTTCTTCGAACAGAATGCCCGGAACGAGCAGGCCTTTAAGGGATTCTTCCGCCTGGCGGGTAAAGCGGACCATCTGCTCGCCCCCCGGCAGGGATTTCAGGAAATTCTTTACGTCCCCCCTGAATTTTATCATTTTTTGACCGGTCATGATCCGGTTCAGGTACGACGACAATGCCCCGACATTCGGGGAAATCGACATCTCATTGTCGTTCAGGACTATGATGACGTCTTTGCCCCGGTCGCCCGTCCAATTCAGCCCCTCAAAGGCCATGCCCGCCGTCATTGAGCCGTCGCCGATCACCGCAATGACCTTGAACCCCTCCGCCTTCAGGCAGCGCGCTTCCGCAATCCCCGCGGCGGCGGATACGGACGTGCTGCTGTGCCCCACGTTGAATACATCGTAGATGCTTTCTTCCCGCCGGGGGAAACCGCAGATACCTCCGCGCTTTCGCAACGTGTGGAACTTGTCGCTTCTGCCCGTTATGATCTTATGGGCATAAGCCTGGTGGCCGACATCCCAGATGATCCGGTCTTTCGGGGCGTCGAATACGTAATGCAGCGCCAGAGTGAGCTCTACCGCGCCCAGAGACGAGGCGAGGTGGCCTCCCGTCCGGGCTACGGTTTCAATGATCAGAGACCGGATCTCCGCGGAAAGCCTGCCGAGTTCGGCCAGGTTCAGATTTTTGATATCGGCCGGCGACTTTATGCCGGGAAGAATCCTCCCACCGTCCACATCTTTATAGTTCAATGCCATCTTTATCAGTTTCTGGTTTCCGATTTCTTGTCCCGGTTTCAGTGTCATTCCCCATTGTAATCTACTTTCTCTCTTCCCGCCTTTCGCGCCTTTCCCGCTATTCCCGCGCAAAAACCGGACAAGGCCCGTTCATATCCCATTCAGGACCTTCTCTCAATAATGAATTTCGCAATGAGGCGCAGCGCCTCCGCGCGCTCATCAAAGGAGTCAATGGCCCGGAGGGCGCCCTCCACCAGCTTCACCGCCGTCCGCCTCGATTCATCTATCCCGAACAGAGCGGGGTACGTGGTCTTGCGGCGCTCATTGTCCGATCCCGTCGATTTCCCCATCAGCACCGCCTCCCCCTCGACGTTCAGGATGTCGTCGGCAATCTGAAAAGCAAGTCCCGCCTTCGCGCCGTATTCCGTAAGGGCGCACATATCGCTCTCGCCGGCCCCGGATATCATGGCCCCCGCCCTTACCGCGGCCCTGATCATCGCCCCCGTTTTGCAGTTGTGAATGAAGCGGACGATGTCCGCATCGGCAGCTTTCCCTTCATAGAGAATGTCCGCGGCCTGCCCGCCGACCATCCCGAAAATTCCCGCCGCTTCCGCAATGTCCCTGATCACCGCCAGGCGTATGCCCGGATCCACCTCGGGGGGCTCCTGCGCCATCAGCCGGAACGCCTCCGTGAGGAGCGCGTCCCCGGCGAGAATGGCCATTGCTTCCCCGAACACCTTGTGGTTCGTAAGCCTGCCCCGGCGGTAATCGTCGTTGTCCATGGCCGGAAGATCGTCATGGATCAGGGAATAGGAGTGGATCATTTCGATCGCACAGGCCGCAGGCAGCGCATGTTCCGACCGTCCGCAGACTGCTTCCGCCGCGGCAATGCACATAATGGGGCGGACCCGCTTTCCGCCGGCAAAGACGCTGTAGCGCACGGATTTGAAGATCTGCTCCGGGAACCGGTCCGCTCCGGGCAGAAACCGCTCCAGCGCCTGGTCCACCGCCTCTTTCCTTTCCCGCAAATAGGCTTCGAGCCGCGTCAGCTTATCCATTTTCCTTTTCTTCCGATTCGAACGGCCTCGCCGTGAGCCCGCGCCCCTCCTTCAGGAGAATTTCCACTTTCCGTTCGGCTTCTTCGAGCCGCTTCGTGCAGATGCCGGACAGCCGGACCCCCTCTTCAAAAGCCTTCAGGGATTCCTCGAGAGTAAGGTCTCCCGCCTCCATTTTGCGCACGATCTCTTCCATCTTAGCCAGTGCCTGCTCAAAGGTTTCCTTCGCCATACTCCTCCCGGGCAGGCTGCCCAGAATCACCCATCTACTTCGTTTCCCTTGGCCCTCGTGGTTCGACAGGCTCACCATGACAATAGGGCCGGAGCCTGTCCTGAGCTTGTCGAAGGAGGGGCCTCGTATCCGGGCAATTCTGGACAGCCTGCGGATATAATAAAATTATTGAAGCCCCATGCTGCTATTCGGGGCGGGTTTTTGTTACTGATGCCGTGAATGAGCCTTCTGCAACCTTAACGTCCACTTCCCTGCCGGCGTCGACGGATGCAGAGGATCTCACGATCGTTCCTTCCGGAACCGTCCGGACCAGGCCGTACCCGCGCTTCAGCACAGCCAGAGGGCTCAGGCTGTCCAGCACGGATACGAGCCCCGCCAGGCGATCCCGTATGCGCTCCGTTCGCCTGAACAGATGGGACTTGAGATCCCTTCCGAGCGCATCCACCAGGATACGCCGGTCGCGGATGCCTCTGACCGGACTGGATGCATGCAGCCGCTCCCGCAGAATTCCCGAATTCCTTTCCCCCCGTTCGATTCCGGTCCTCAGGGCGTTTACAAGTCTCCCCGCCGCCGCATCGAAGTGAATCCTCCGATCCGCAATGCCGCGCGACGGGTCATGCAGCCGCTCCCGCAAGCGCTCCAGCCCTTCCGCCTTATTCTCCACCAGGCGGCGGTGGCGGTTTCCGATCCGGCCGGCCATCTCCACGGTCGACCGCAGCAGCTCTTTTCGGACAGGCACCGCCATTTCCGCTGCCGCGGACGGCGTCGGGGCCCGAAGATCGGAGACAAAATCGGAGATGGTGAAATCGGTTTCATGCCCCACTGCTGAAATGACGGGCAGACGGGACTGAAAAATCGCCCGGGCGACCCGCTCGTCATTGAAAGCCATAAGGTCTTCGAGAGATCCCCCTCCCCTGGCAACGATGATGACGTCAACTCCCTCCACCGCATTCAGGATTTCAATCGCCTGCACGATCTCAAGCGGGGCCTCCGGCCCCTGTACCCGGACCGGCGCAAGGAGAATATCCACCGACGGGAAACGCCGCCCGGTGATGTGCAGAATGTCCCGGATAACCGCGCCTGACGGGGAGGTGACTACTCCTATTCTCTCAGGAATAAACGGGATGGGTTTTTTCCAGGACGGGTCAAAGAGCCCTTCCCTCTCGAGCCTGGCCTTCAACTGCTCGAACGCCAACTGGAGGGCTCCCAGCCCCTTCGGCTCAATCATGTCTATGATGAGCTGGTACTCCCCCCTGGGCGAGTAAACGGTCAATCCCGCGCGACAGAGGATATGCGTTCCGTCCTCAAGCTCGAACAAGATTCCGCGCAGGGCCTGCCGGAAGATCACCGCCCTTACCTGACTTTTATCGTCTTTGAGCGTAAAGTACACGTGCCCGGAATTGGGGCGCCTGAGATTGGAAATCTCGCCTTCCACCCACACAAGATCGAAACTGGATTCGAGAAGGAATTGAATGTTGCGGGTCAGCTCGGTTACGGTCAGGACCTTTTTCATGAAACCTTCCGGTTCCGGGGTCAAGAATACCGCGGATTACGGGTGAAAAATATACACATTGACGCGATCTTGCAAGGGAAATAATAGCATCAGGCAATAGGTAATGGGTTATGGGTTATGGACAAAGATCGCGTCGCCGGAAGCCCAAATTCCAACCCTTGTTGCAACGGACCCCACAGGAGCTACTGACCCGATATTTCAACCCAATACCCATGGCCTATGACCCATAACCCATGACCTCAATATTACTGTTAGCTTTGACTTTTCCCTTTCCCTAGGTTAAATAAGATTGATTATACAATATTCGCCAGCGCGGCGTCAGGAGACTGTTATCCCAATGAAGAAAAAAGATTACCTGAAGAAACCCGTCCGGCACATCGATATTACTTCCATCGACACTTCACAGCTCGTCCGGGCAATGAAGGGGATGTCCTTCTCGGCCCGCGACCTGGCCAACGCGGCCGAAATTTACTGCCGCATGCTTGCCGACCGGCGAGCGGCGGTCATCCTGACCATCGCAGGAAGCACCAGCGCGGGCGGGTGCATGAAGATTTATTCCGACCTGGTCAGGTACAACATGGTCGACGCTGTCGTAGCCACCGGAGCGGCGATCGTGGATATGGATTTTTTCGAAGCCCTCGGATTCCGCCACTACCAGGGGTCCTCCGCAGCGGACGACCGGGAATTGCGCCGTCTGTATATCGACCGGATCTACGACACGTATATCGATGAAGAAGAGCTCCAGGCCTGCGACCGGACGGTAAAGATAATTGCTGACAGTCTTCCGCACCGGGCGTATTCTTCCCGGGAGTTCATCAGGGAAATGGGAAGATATCTCCGGAAAAAAGCAAATAAAAAGGACTCCCTCGTAGGGACAGCCTTCGAGAACGACGTCCCTATCTTCTGCCCGGCCTTCTCCGACTCGAGCGCCGGATTCGGCCTCGTCCTGCACCAGGTCGACAGTCCGGACAGCCATATCACCATCGACAGCGTCAAGGATTTCCGGGAACTCACGATGGTCAAGATCAAGGCCAGAACAACGGGCCTCCTGATGATCGGCGGCGGCGTGCCCAAGAATTTCGCCCAGGATACGGTCATCTGCGCCGAGCTTCTCGGCAGGACTGTACCCATGCACAAATACGCGGTCCAGATCACGGTAGCGGACGTGCGCGACGGCGCATGCTCGAGCTCGACCCTGAAAGAGGCGAGCTCATGGGGAAAGGTGGACGTATCGCACGAACAGATGGTTTTCGCGGAAGCGGCCATGGCCCTGCCCATCCTGGCCAGTTACGCTTATCATTCCGGGGTCTGGAAGAACCGCCCCCGGCGCGCCTTTGCAAAACTGTTCGATAAGTGAAGAACTCACCGCAGAGGAAAAAACGAAGCTGAGATGCGAAGATAAGAAGTTAGGCGGCTGTTTATACTTACAGCTCAGGTTCACCTATCCTCGCAACCTCGCAACCTCGCATCTTCAATCTTCCAGCGCCTGCGGTGGTTCTTCTGTCAGGTAGTTCGCGATACCAGCTCGAAAACGAAGCTCCCGACCGGGAAACGGCTCTGCAGCTTCACCGGTATCCGGGATGCGTCGGCGGAATACCACAGCTTCAGCCGCCGTCCCCGTTTCAGAAAACCCGGAGTCGCCATATCCGGCTCCACTACGTACGTTTCATAATCCCGCCCCTCGATTGAGAGGATTTCCTTTCCCGACACGAATGCCTTCACCTGAGCGCATTTTTTCCCGTCGGTAATCGGGAATTCCAGAGTTTCGCCTACCTTCAATTTCTTTGCCCGGATGGAAAATATAACGGAGAGGGGGTCGAGAGTGCCCGGCAGCAATTTCACCGGCTTCTGCAGCGCGCCGGAATACATGCTTACGGCGGCCAGGTTTTCCCAATCGAACCTGACGACTGCCTCCCGCGCGCGGTACCCCGTGCTCTTCTTCTCATAATGCAGGGTGCGGGAAAGATCTGCATCCATGAAGGAGTCCTGCCTCTCCCGAATCGGGTAGAGAACATTTATCGGGGGATTGGTCCTTACCGTCATGGCGAAATGAAACGTTTTCTTCCCCTGGATCGTCTGGCACGGAAGGGTTTCCAGAACGGCCTCGCCTGCGGAAACGGAGCCCCATTTCGCCCGGTAAACAAGTTTTTCTCCTTCCCGGAAAGGGACCGGCTGCCGGCCTTCCGCGCAGACCGGTCCGCCGATTACAAGGATGATGACAAATAGAATAAACGCGCTATACTTAAGTGACATTTTTGCATCCTCTTGATTGACGCGGATTCTAAACCGGCCGGACGGCGGACGCAAGTCGAATTAAGGCCTTCATGAAAGTCAATTACCTTCTCTTCCTGTTAGCCTCCATTTTATGCCTCTGCCTGATTCCGGCGGGCTGCCGGATGCCCGGGGCCGGAAAATATATAGTTGATCAACTCGATACGGAAGAGCCCCCGATCTTCCCCGGAGGGGAATCAACTTACGGCAAAAAAAGTCCGCCGAGCGCCATGACCTTCACCGAAGACGGAGAGTGGTCGGAAAGAACCGAAAGGCATACCAGACGGATGGAGAAAGTTACCGGAAAACGCCCGATCGCCGGGAATAAGGCAACACTGCTCATCGACGGACCGGAAACCTTCTCCGCCATGGAAGAGGCCATCGAGGGAGCAAAGGACCATATCAACCTCGAAACCTTCATCTTCAGGGAAGACAGCCTCGGGAGGCGATTCTCCCGTCTGCTTCTCAGGAAGAGGGCTGAAGGGGTGGAGGTGAATATCATTTACGACAGCTACGGCGCAAAGTATACGCCGCCCCGTTTTTTCGCCCGGCTCAGGGACGGCGGGATCCGGGTCGTCGAATACAACCCCGTCGATCCCATCGACCTGCTGGGAAAAGAGACGATCAACAACAGGGATCATCGCAAGATCCTCATCGTCGACGGAAAGGTGGCGTTTACCGGAGGGATTAATATCCAGCAGGACCACTGGCGCGACACCGACATCAGAATCGAAGGCCCGGCCGTCGCCTCGCTGCAGAAGCTCTTCATCGAGACATGGAAGAGCCGAAACGGTCCCGAATTCGGCGCCGGGGACTATTTCCCTCAGCTTGAAAAGGAGGGCGAAATCCCGGTCCACGTAATCGAGGGCGCTCCCGGCCAGAAAACGCCCGAAATTTATACCGCCTACCTTTCCGCTATTCTTAATGCGGAGAAAACAATCCATATAACGCATGCCTATCTTGTGCCGACCGACGAAATGCTGAACGCGCTTGCTCTCGCTGCGGAGAAAGGGATTGACGTCAAAATAATCGTTCCGAGCTTCAGCGATTTCTGGCTCCCCTTCTATGCAGGCCGGCATAACTATACGTTCCTGCTGAAGGCCGGAGTGAAATTGTATGAGCTGCAGGGGGCATTACTCCATTCCAAGACGGCGGTCATCGACGGGGTGTGGTCCACGATCGGATCGAGCAACCTTGACGTGCGCAGCTTCATTCACGATCTTGAAGTAAACGCCGTCATCATCGACCGGGACTTCGGAATCCGCATGGAAACGGCATTCGCGCGCGACCTGAAGTCGTCCAGGGAGATTCTCCCTTACGAGTGGGAAACGCGTCCGAGGTCCGACCGGCTGAAAGAATGGTTCGCGAGCTTTTTCAAGTACTGGCTATGACGGTTTCCAGGTTTCAGTTTCCGGTTTCCGGTTTCCGATTTCCGCTCTTCCCGTAAGATCATTTCCTGATTTCTTTACAACCTGAAACCTGGAACTCGAAATCAGGGACTGTTTTCCATGCCAGTACAGACAGTAGAGAAGAACAAAGCACAGGATGAAGGTTCCCCAGGCGAAAAGGCCCTGCACCATAAAAATGCGCAGTTCATGATACGATTCTACCAGCCCCGACTGACTCCAGGCAAACATGTATCCGAGGATCGCCGAAAGCGCCAGCGGAATCCTCAGCCAGAGGGAATTCAAATTACCGCGATAAGCCCAGGCCGCGGTCTGTCCCGTCCGTTCAGCAAAACGCAAACGCCTCCTTGCCCAGAAGAAAATGTACGCACCCCCCAGCAGCGATCCGGAATGATGAAGAACGCGCGTGAGAGAGACGCGATCGAACCCCAGGTCGAGAACGGTACCGCCCAGAAACGGAAAATACTGCAGAGCCCAGCCGTCCTCGTGCGTAAATCCGTCCAATAAGACATGAGTCGCAGCTCCGATAAAGATCGA
The DNA here is from genome assembly GCA_028712885.1 of Syntrophales bacterium. GTDB lineage: Bacteria > Desulfobacterota > Syntrophia > Syntrophales > UBA4778 > JAQTPK01. The sequence goes on from JAQTPK010000024.1 coordinate 22,238, forward strand.
CAGGACCAGTATTCCCAGCGGGCCGGCCGGAAACAAGCTGAATTTCCGGCCGGAACCGTTTATCAGCTCTCCATATTCCTGCAATATGGCGGCCAGAGGCGCTCTCAGATACGACTGAAAAAGCCACACGGCCGCCAGTCCCGCCGGGATGCAATAAAGCAGCAGCCCGGGAATGGAATGGGTAAAATCCCTGAGGGGCATCAGTCCGAGGAAATAGACCAGGTCGGGGATCATGCTCCCGATGACCAGCCCCGAAAGGCGCAGTTTATAACGGGCCAGAGGGAGTACCGCGGCCGGATGGCTGAAGGTAAAAGGCATTTTAAAACCGCCATGAATTGAATTTATCAGTAATGATCGGAACCGAAGAGCAGATTATGAGAGGATATCGGAAGAACTGAGCAAGAGCAACAAAGTCAGGCGAAGTGTACAATATGAAGATAGAAGAGTAAAGAGGGGAAAGACTTTGTTCTTCGGATGAGATAAATAAATCTCCGTTCCTGTTCCGCATCGGAATTTTGTTTTTTTCTCCATTATGTTCCTCTATCATGGGCGCATGAAAAAATTCCTCAGAGCGGCCTTAGGTCACCTCTTCATGACTCCGTTCATGGGCGGCGTGCTCGTTCTCGCCGTGTTCATCGGCAGGCCGAAAGCGGTGAGTTTCATCGGCGGGATTCTCACGGCGGCAGCGCACAGGTTCGTCGGACTCGCCATACCCCTAATCAACTCTCCGGAGGAATTCGACTTTTTCCGTAACAGGATAAAGAGGAACTTCTCCTGCTACGGCTTTCTTTATGATATGCGCATCACTGTAGATAATCAGGATGCCGTTCAATTCAATATCCTGAACTGTCCCTTCTGCTGCACCCTGCGGAAATACGGCTTTTCCGACCTGAGCAGATATGCGTGCGCCGGAGACTGGGTAATTGCCAGGGAAAACAGGGACAAGTGGACCTTCTCCCGGGAGGGGAGCATCGGCACGGGAGGCGACTTCTGCAATCCGAAGTATTCGCGCAAAAAGAACAAGTTGAGAAGCTGAGAATTCAGGCGGAAAATCCGCTGCAGTGATTCATTCCCGCAAAAAAACCGGCGTAAAGCCGGTTTTTTTGTTTGTCTCAAAAATTCAACAGCAAGTCCCGCATGCGGGAAGGCTCGATTGAATGGTGAAACCCGACCGCCCCTCCGCTTCGACAAAATCGATGCGGATCGGTTTGGTTCTTTCGAGCAGTTCCTTTTCCACGGCGAACGTGATCCCCTGGTCCGTGAAGATCTGATCGTCTTCCTGTGACTCGTCCAGAGCCATGCCCAGTCTGGGCCCTCCTCAGCCGGGCTGCTCTATGATTCTCACCACGAGCGGCTCCTTGTGCTTCTCCAGGAATTCCTTGATTATACTGCCTGCTTTCTCCGTTACCTGTACCATTCCCCCTCCTCACAGGCTTTTAAACGGCCTGTTGTTTTTCTTTAATTTAAGCCGTCCCGTATAAAAATCAAGCCTGGGCATACTGTCAGGCTTCTGCTATCCATATCACACTTCCCTTATACTGTTGTTGGAAAATTTTTGTACTTTCATTGACAAATATCTCTATTCCTCATAAATTCCCCACCCATGTACCCCTACTTCCGTTTGATCAAAACCGTCCTCCGGTCCTCTTTCGGCGAAAAGATGGCCATCTCCGACGAGAGTGTCCTGGAGATGCGCGTCATGCCCGGGGACGTGGACTTCTATCCCGAATGCAATAATGGGCGGCATCTTACGCTCATGGACCTCGGAAGGATCGATCTGGCGATCCGGACGGGCCTCATGAAAACAGTCATGAAAAAAGGCTGGGGCTTGATGGTCGCGGGGGCGAGCGTCAGGTACCGCTACCGGCTGCGACTTTTTGATAAATACAAATTGAGGACGCAATTCGCCGGGAGCGATGACAGATGGATGTACTTCCACCAGTGGACGGAGCGGGACGGAACCGTCTGCTCCTCGGCCCTGATCCGGGGCGCGCTCACGTCCCGCAGCGGCCTTGTGCCCGTGAAGGAAGTCTTCGCCGCAATCGGCATCCCGGCTTGGGATAAGGAATTGCCCGAATGGGTCAGGGCCTGGGCGGAAGCGGAACAGTTAAGGCCGGGTTAAAAAATGTTTCCTCACACATGTGCAAAAAAGAAGGTGACAGGTTTATTAATAATCGGAACAGTTTTCGCTCTGGCCGCCTGTGCGGGGTCCGGGCTGTCGTTCAGGGAGTACGAACGGAGCCTGCCGCCTCTGCCGATAAACAAGGCGCGGCTGGTGGTTTTCAGGACGGAAGACTACCAGCAGCACCGCAGCACGCCGGCCACAGTGAGTATTGACGGGAAAAGCGCCGGCCGGTGCGCTTACGCCGGTTTCGTTGTTTTTGACATTCCCGCCGGCAAACACGTATTGACCGCGGGCATGCCCGGCTCCCGCTTTCATTGCGACTTGGATGCAAACATTGCCGGGGGCGGTATTTCTTTTTTCGAGATACGGCCCGGAGACCGCAATCCTGTCTCCGAACTCATTGATGCCATCCGGATGCTCTCAGGGAAACAGGCCGCGGCGTGCCGGGGGGCGTTTTCCATTTCCCCGGTTGAAGAAGAATCGGCGCTCCGGCAGCTTGAAGATCTGGAAATAACCGCCTCCTCTCCTCCGGATCGGTGATCCCTCTTAGTCAGTACCCGGCAACCGAATTTATGCAGAAATCGGGCGCGTTGCAGACCGATACGTTTCGAGATTTACAGGCGTCAAGGTCCACATTATCAAAACCGGAGGACATGATCGAGATAACCTTCAACCGCGGCAGCTCATGCAGCAATTTGGATGTGATTTTCGGCCGCAGGAACATTGCGATGCCTTCCACGTCATCAATAGATCTTGCGGTCCTCAGATCGAGCGGCCGGCGAAAAAAGCGCAAGTCATAATCGTATCCTCGGAACAACTGCACGAATACGGATTCCTTTTTCTCGTCGGCATCGAATACGGCTATTGCGGGAGGGAGAGGAACGTATCCGTTTGACACTACAGGCGGCTCATGCAATTATATGATCATATTTATTATTCTCCCTTAACTCTTTTCAACAGGAGGCCGCATGAAATACGTCGATGGATTTGTGATACCCGTTCCTGTGGACAAAGTACAGGCTTACCGCAGGATGGCGCAGGCTGCCGGAAAGATCTGGATCGAACACGGTGCGCTGGAGTACATGGAGTGCATCGGCGATGATCTCTATGTAAGGATGGGGAAGCCGTTTCCGCGCGCGTTCAAGGTCAAACCCGATGAGACGGTAATCTTTTCCTGGGTCGTCTATAAATCGCGGGCGCACCGCGACCGGGTCAATGAAAAAGTCGTCAACGATACGCGCATGGAGGAGATGGATATGAAGTCCATGCCTTTTGACTTCAAGCGAATGGTCTACGGCGGCTTCAAGACGATAGTTGAATTCGGCAGCGAGCGCTGAAAGGGCGAATCATATTCAAACTCTGGAAATCTTTCCGCTTGACGGCGCAAGTCTTAGTTTATATGTATTTTCGAAAATTCAGTTCTTTTACCATTTTACCGATAATGATTAAAAAGAGTGGGTTTCTTCCGTCCGGCTGGCCGGTAAGCCGGCGGCTTTTTGCCCCACTGATAGGAAACTCGCTTGACTCCCTCCAAAAAACGGGAAATAAGCTGCAGGATTACCAGAACCCTGCTCCTGTATGTCCGGGAGAATAACCGCGGATCTCTCGGCGGCCTTCTCGACGGCCTCGATCTGGACGAGGCCTATCTTCTTGATCAGAATAACTGGGTCTCTCACGCCCTTCTGCACGTTCTATACGACCGGATGGCGGAAATCCTTAAAGACGATAACGCCGTGTACAACATGGCGCTCTCGGCGGACAGGCTGAATTCGGTCGGAATGCTGAACCGCATCGCGCGGCTCCTCGGCAGCCCCCAGACCATCTATTCCCAGGCCCCTGACTATAACAAGTTCCTCAAAATGAACGGAGACGTTTTCATACGCAAATGGGGCGGCTCCTGGTGCCTCCTGGAGGACCGTTACCATTCGAGTGATCAGAAGCACCGCCGCGACTGCGATTACACGCGCGGCGTCCTGACGGGCATTCCTACCATGTTCGATATGCCTCCCGCCTTCGTCGAGGAAATAGAGTGCCAGGTGTCCGCCGAGCGCTACGGGAAAAGGATCTGGAAAGACAACCCGCGCTACGGGGCGCAAGGATGCCTGTACAGGGTGCAATGGGATCCGAAAATGAAGCCGTCCCTGATGAACCGGATCAGGAGGCGCGCTTCGCACATCAAGGCGATAGAGGATTTGCGCGAAGCCAACCGGAAAATCCAGGACAAGTACGATGAAGTCAGGAAACTCGCGTCAGACCTGCAGGCCATCAACCGGGAGCTCGAGGAAGCAAAAAACAGAAAGGAAAGCTACCTGAAGGACCTGGAGGCCTCGGAATCGAGATACCGCCTGCTCGCGGAGAGCATTTCGGACGTCGTCTGGACGCTCAGCCTGGAAGACCTGCGCCTGACGTACGTCAGCCCCTCGGTGATGAGGAGCAGGGGTTACACGCCGCAGGAGGCCATAAACATGAGCGTGGAGGAGACGCTGTCGCCCGACTCTTACCGGATGGTCATTGCGGCCCTCGGCGAAGAGCTGAGGAAAGAGCGGGAGGAGGGGCCCGATCCGAACCGGATCCAGACCGTCAACGTGCGGCAGATCTGCAAAGACGGATCTTACCGATGGGGAGAATTGACCGCTTCTTTTCTCCGAGACAAGGAGGGAAGGCCGATCAGCGTGCTCGGGGTGACGCGCGACGTGAACGAGCGGCTGAAAGCCGAAGAAAATCTGAAGCAGAATGAAGAAAGGCTCAGGCTCATTACGGACCATATGGCGGACGTGGTTACCATGACTGACCTGAATTACACGATTCAATACGCCAGTCCGTCATACATGAAGGTCCTCGGGCTCAGTCCCGAGGAGAGGCTGGGAAAAAATATTCTGGACAGGATGCTTTCCGACGACCTGAAGTCCTTTCGCGCGGCTGCGGAGGACATATTTCTGACCGGCAGTCCCGGGAAAACCATTCATCGCTACACCGGCGGAGAAGGCCGCCTCCTCTGGATGGAGACGGTCGTGGATGTCGTTTCGGCTGAAAACGGCGTGCCGAAGGGAATGGTTTTCACTTCCCGCGATATAACAAAGCGCAAGGAGGCGGAAAAGGAGCAGGAGGAGCTCCGCGACCAGCTTCTGCACGCCAAGAAACTGGAAGCGGTTGGAACGCTGGCGGGAGGCATCGCGCACGACTTCAACAATCTTCTGATGGGGATCCAGGGGCATACCTCGATCATGTTGTCGAAAATGGGCGCATCCGAGCCGTTCTTTGAAAGGCTCAGGAGCATCGAGAATCTGGTGATTAACGGGTCGAATCTGACGAAACAGCTTCTTGGCTTCGCCAGAAAAGGCCGCTACAACGTCCAGCCGACAGATATAAATGAGCTGGTGAGTAAAACGGCCTCTCTCTTCGGCCGCACACGCCGGGAAATCGTGATCCATTCGGACTTCGACAGCAATCTGCATTTTGTAGAGGCGGACCGGGGGCAGATAGAGCAGGTATTCATGAATCTGTTCGTCAATGCCGCCCAGGCCATGCCTGCGGGGGGTGAACTCTATCTCAGCACCACAAACGAATCCCTGGACAGGGAGCGTTCCGAATCGCAGGGCGTCTGTCCCGGCATGTTCGTCAAGATTTCCGTCCGGGATGCAGGGATCGGAATGGACAAAGAGACCCTGTCCCGGATCTTTGAACCGTTCTTCACGACCAAGGAAATGGGCCGCGGAACGGGCCTCGGGCTTGCTTCCGTGTACGGGATAATAAGGGCGCATCAGGGTTTCATCCAGGTGAACAGCAGGATGGGAGAAGGAACTACCTTCGACATTTACCTCCCGGCGTCACAGAAGGAAAATAAAATCGACGAAGATTCCGCTGCCCCTCAAATCTTTTCGGGCGAAGGGTCTGTCCTGATCGTCGACGATGACGAGCGCGTGATCAACGTTACGGGAGAAATGCTCTCCGTGCTCGGGTACCGCGTCTATGCCGCCAAGAGCGGCGCCGAGTGCATGGATTTGTATAATAAGTTCTGGGATTCCATCCGTTTCATAATTCTGGACATGGTCATGCCGGACATAGGAGGGGGGCAGATCTTCGACAGGCTGAAAGCCATCGACCCGAAACTGAAGATAATCCTTTGCAGCGGATACAGCATAAACGGTCAGGCCAAGCAGATAATGGAGCGGGGCTGCGACGCATTTCTGGAAAAACCTTTCAATATGCAGACCCTCTCCGATACTATCCGTAAGATCCTTAAATAATCCAATTTCAATTTTCTTTCTTTAAATGCCTTTTTAATGTAAGTTAGTAAGTACTCACTTGAAGAGAGGGACATGATTCCGAAAAAAAGGCTCCCGGCAGAGGAGCGAAAAAAACAGATCCTCCGGTCGGCGGTTGCGGTCTTCGCGCAGTCGAATTACCGCGGGGCGAAGGTCGCCGAGATTGCCGCGGCGTCCGGCGTTTCGGAAGCGGCGCTGTACAAGTACTTCCCTTCCAAAAAGGCCGTCTTTCTCGATATCCTGATGCACATGTCGAAGCGGATCATACTCATGTGGCGGAACGAGGCTTCCCGCGAACCCGATGCGCTCAAGCTCCTCCATAAAATGGGCACGCTCTATTTCAAAAGGATGGCGCAGCACCCGCAGGAACTTAAGGTGCATTTCCAGGCGGTTTCGGAAATCGACGATCCCGACATAGTCGCGCAGCTCCGCCTCGACCACACGAGATACGTCCGGTTCATTTCCGGGGTGATCGAAAAAGGGATCCGCCAGGGGACAATCCGGAAGGACGCCGACGTGCAGATGGCGGCATGGATTTACAACGGCATGGGGATCACGATGAACATGGCGAAGCTGCTGTCCTTCGACCAGGTATTTGACCAGGAGAGAGTCGGCCGGATCGTGGACTTCATTATCGATTCCATAAAGGCCGATTAGCGAGGGACTGCCCATCCTGTAATGGTGAGCTGCTCACCATGACAATTTTTCCGGATCAGTTTTTAACCGAAAGAGGAATAAACCAGAACCCGAAACTCAGAGGAGAATGCGATGTTTGATTACCTGCTCACGAAAGAACAGATCAGGATCAGGGACGAAGCGAGGGACCTCGTAAAGTGGGTGCCCCGGCAGATGATCCTGGACATGGATACGGACAAAATAAAATTTCCGAAAGAGTTCCTGAGCGAAGCGGGAAAGCGGAACCTTCTCGGGTGCCGCTACCCGAAAAAATGGGGCGGCAGAGAGATGGACTGGGTGACGACCTGCATGCTGATGGAGGAGATCGGGACACTCGGATACGAATTCGCCTGCGTCTTCGGAGTGGGAGCGGAGCTTGTCTGCGATGCGATCGTCAAACACGGCACCGACGCGCAGAAGGAAAAGTACGTCAAGCCCCTGCTCCGGGGAGAGATGTTCGCCGCGGAATGCCTTACCGAGCCGAGGGGCGGCTCCGATTTCTTCGGGGCGACGACGAAGGCCGAGGACAAGGGAGATCATTTCATCCTCAACGGTCAGAAGCGCTTCATCGTCGGCGCCGAAGGAGCGGATTACTTTCTCGTTTATGCGCGCACGGCGGCGGATGCAAAGCCGCAGGAATCAATCACCTGCTTCATTGTGGACCGGGGACCGGGGGTCGAAACAAAGTACCTGTACGGTCTTCTCGGGTGCCGCGGCGGAGGGACCGGGCGCCTCGTGTTCCGGAACGTGAAAGTACCGAGGGAGAACATTATCGGAAAACTGAACGGCGCCTACGACGTTTTCAATACCATGATGATTCCGGAGCGGCTGGGGACGGCGGCCATGACGATCGGCGCGGCCCGTCCGGCGCTCGAAATCGCCACGAACTACACTTCCCGGCGCAAGGCTTTCGGACAGGTGATCAACCGCTTCCAGGGCGTCAGCTTCCAGGTGGCCGAGGCAGCCACGCTCCTCGATGCGTCCCGCGCCATGGCATACGTCACGGCAAGGGCGGTGGACGAAAATGTCAACATGGACCGCATCCGGCGGATGGTTTCTGAAAGCAAAAAGTTCATCACCGAGTCCTGCCAGAAGGCGGTGCACAACGCAATGCAGGTAATGGGAGGAATCGGCTATACGAACGTGTTTCCCATCGAGCGCATCTATCGCGACATCCGGCTCGCGTCGATCTGGACGGGAACAAGCGAGGTCATGTCCATGATCGTCGGCCACGAATGGAGCCGCGAATACTTCAAGGAGAAAGCGGCCCGCCAGGCGCGCGATTTCGAAGCAGACGCGGAGCAGGCCGACGCGGAAGAAAAGATCTTCGACGACAAGGATATGTGGGAAAAGGGGTGGTAAACCTTCCTAGTCCCGAGTCTCGAGTCTTGCAGGTTGTTGAAAAACTATTTCGGAGCTTAAAATCGTCATTCCCGCGAAACCTGTCCCCGAAGCATTTAATCGGGAGCGGGAATTCTGATTCTGAAGTCCGGCTTACCTCAGCGGTTAAAATCCGGAATCAAATCGGCTCGAATAAAGAAACTCCGGACTCGGGACTCGGAACTTCAATTTTTTGAGGCCAGCTGCTGCACTGCCTTTTCCAGGCCGTCGAGGGTCAGCTCGTACATCGGAAAGACCCGGCTGAGAAAGCTGATAGTGCGCGTATAGTTCCACTCTTTCCGGGCGACCGGATTAAGCCAGACGCTGTGCCGGAAGGCGCCGGCCAGAAATTTCCAGCGCTCGATGCTCGGCCTGGTGCTCCTTTCCCCGTAGTTGATATTCCCCTCCCACCCGATAAGCTCGTACGGGGCCATGCTCGCATCGCCCACGACGATGAGCCTTGTCTCCGGGTCCTTCAGGGCGAAGTCGCCGATTTCCTCCGGCTGGGTGCGGCGGGGAGCATCGCGCCACACGCGCTCGTACACGGTATTGTGAAAGTAATAAATTTTCAGGTCCTTGAACTGGTTCCTGGCGTAATTGAAAAGGGTCTGCACGAGGTTCACGTAAGGATCCATCGACCAGCCGCCGTTGTCGATCATCAGAATGACTTTCAGGCGGTCCTTGAGACGGCGGTCGAAAACGATCTCGATCTCCCCTGCGTTGCGCATCGTCTCGCGGATGGTCTTGTCCACGTTGACGCAGTCCCTGGGGCCGGCGGGGATCATGCGGCGGAGCCTTTTCAGCGCCTCCTCCATCTGCGATTCCGTCAAAGGGCCCTCCTGGGAATAATCCCGGTAGCGCCTCGCCATGGCAACTTTGACCGCCGATCTGCCGCGGGATTCTCCGCCGACCCTCATGCCTCCGGGGTGGCGGCCTGAATGGCCCACAGGAGAGGTTCCCCCGGTCCCGATCCACCTGTTCCCTCCGTGATGCGCCCCGGTCTGTTCCTTAAGGCGGTCGAGGAAATATTTGATGAGTTCGTCCGGCGTCATCCCCTTCAGTTTCTCTTCATCGATCCCGAACACGCGGGCCACGTCTGCGGGGATCCTCAACCACTCCTCAAGCAGGGCGCGCGCCAGTTCGGCCAGCTCCCGTTCTTCCGGCTCCCGGAGGGCGACGCCTTCGAAATGATGCGCGAATACCTGGTCGTAGACATCGAAATACCGCTCGCTTTTCACAAGGATGGAGCGGGCACCGGTATAAAAATCCTCGAGGGTCCGGATAGCGCCCATGTTCAGGGCCTGCTGGAGGCGCAGGAAAGAGGTGGGGCTTACGGGAACCCCATGGTCGCGCAATATGTAGAAAAAATCGATGAACATTTTTCAACTATTCGTAAGGAGTGAAGAGCAAGGGGTAAGGAGTTTTCCTGAGACTGCACCTTACGCTTTAAGCCTTACGATTTATTTGGTACGCCCGTACTGCCCGGATTGAAGCTGACGTTCCGCGGATTTCAGGTCCCCGCTTTTTTTAAACAGCACGCCCAGGTAAGGCATTTTCTCTTTCTGCAGATCCGCCAGGTCGAAGTCCCGGTCCGCCATCAGGGCGCGGATCCAGTTGATCAGTTCACGGGTGGCGGGTTTCTTCTCGATGCCCCGGAGGTCGCGCAATCTGTAAAAAGCCTCTATGCAGGCTGCGGCCAGTTTGCCGTTCAGGCCCGGGAAGTGGATATCTACGATGCGGCGCATCATCTCATGATCGGGAAAGGCGATGTGATGGAAGTTGCAGCGCCCCAGAAACGGATCCGAGAGATCTTTCTTGGCGTTCGAGGTGATGACGATCACCGGCCTGTGCACGGCGCCGACCCTCTTGTCTATCTCGATAATGTCAAACTGCATCTGGTCGAGAACGTCAAGCATGTCGTCCTGAAAATCGGTATCCGCTTTGTCTATCTCGTCTATCAGGAGGACGGTGCGGACCGGCGAAACGAAGGCCTGGCCGATTTTCCCCATTTTTATGTATTCTTCGATATTGCTCACGTCGCGGCGGGAATCCCCGAACCGGCTGTCGTTCAGGCGGGTAAGCGTGTCGTACTGGTAAAGCGCGTCGACGAGCTTCATGCTCGATTTGACGTTCAGGACAATAAGGGGCATCTTGAGGCTTTCGGCGATGGCGTGGGCCAGCATGGTTTTTCCGGTTCCCGGCTCCCCCTTGAGAAGGAGCGGCATTTCCAGCGCCATGGTAACGTTCACGATCCGGGCAAGTTCTTCGTCCAGGACGTACCTGGACCCTCCGGAAAACCGGGGGCCTTGGATCTGCTTTGACATGAGAATCTCCTGTTTCTGGATGGTTTTTTAAAGAAATAAAATAGACGATTCATCAGGAAAATGCCACTGAAGAAAATTATTTTTGACACTACCGATGTCGGGCGGTCCAGTATTGGAATCAAAACGGAAAAGACGCATCGTTTTCAGAAATAAGCAATCCCAAAGGCAATTTCATAGACAGGGACCTCTATGTAATGGTGATGGACTTAAAAGGGAACATGATGGCGCATGGGGCGACGAAACAGCTTATCGGGAAGAATCTTTACGATCTGAAGGATACGGAAGGCAAGTTCATGGTCCGGGAATTCATCAGAATCGCGAATACGAAAGGAAGCGGCTGGGTGGATTACAAGTGGACAAATCCCGTCTCCAAAAGAGTGGAACAGAAGTCCTCTTTTGTCCAAAAGCATGAAACATTCGTACTGGTCTGCGGTTTTTACAAATAGCACATCAAATTTGAAAGATTCCGGCCCGTAAACTGATGGATGCGGTTGCCGGCTGAAAATACGGAACCCGGGGGGAAGCGAGCCGCGACGCTTCCCTCTTTTTTCTCCGGTGAGAATAATTAAAAGAGGCGGGAGACGCCGCCCATGATAATATCCGTATCCCGGTCGTAATTGGTGATCATTCTATGCCAGACAGCTCTTATTGCCCAGTTCGGGGCAATCCGGTAAGAGGCAGTGACGGAAACAATCCGGGAGAACGCGGATTTTTTTTCCTGGTCCGGGTACGGCTCGTTATTTCCGAAATCCGCGTGAAGGCCGGCGCCTGCTCCGAGGGTAAGGCGTTCGTCAAAAAAGGACCTGACAAGCCAGAGCTGCGTGAGCGGGCCGTCGCGGAATATGCGGGAGTCCTCTCCCTCCTTCAGCCAGCCTACCGTCCAGTCCACATAAGTTCCGAGGGCGCGGCGATACTCTATGCCGATGGCCCTGTCCGAGCCTGTGCCGTAATCGTTCACGACCGTCCGGCCGTAATACGCGGTAATCTCGTTTTTAGAGGACCGGAACCCCTGCCGTGGCGCATAAGGCCGGGGTCCCGGTGAAGGAGGGGCATCGAGCTGGTATCCCAGCCCCAGGACGAATGAATATGTATCTATTCCCGACGGCGCTTCTATCCAGTTCGACCGGAGCTGTACAAGAAAGCGGCTGTCCGTATACCAGGTTGCGGACACGCTGAGCATGGCCGCTATTCCATGGTCGTCCTGGGAGCGGTCTCCCGACGCCGGCATGGTGTCGAAGTACATGTAGGGGCCGATGCCGGCCGCGAGAGCGAGCTTTCCGCCCAAACGGGCAGTGCGAAGCCAGATCTGGGCGGCATGCCCGTCGCGGTGGTGATGGGTGAGATGTCCTTCATTCTGCCAGGCCAGGCTGAACGCAGCGTGGGGGCCGAGGCCCTGAAAGTATTCCACTCCCCAGAAATAACTTCGGTTTTCGAACGATGCGTGGCTGTTCAGGCCGCCGTACAAAAATAACTCCTGACCGCAGACGGGCGCGGCAGTAAGAATCAGCAGAATAATTGCGGCTATTCTCAAGGGCGAATTTCTGAAACAGTGGATTTGCCGGGGAACGGTCTTTAACCAATCCGGCTGGAAAATACCTTCAGGTTAGTGGAAGGATGCAGGCGTTACAATAGGGGAAAGGATGAAAGGGAAAATATATGGTGGAGATGAGGGGGCTCGAACCCCTGACCTCGGCATTGCGAACGCCGCGCTCTCCCAGTTGAGCTACATCCCCACCGAAGAAGAGTTTTATATGATAATGCAATCCTATCTGTCAAGCCTTATGTAACCAGACATCGGACTTATGTATTGGGCATTGGGTATAGATGCGGGAAAGGCGCGAAAGGCGGGAAACATTTCCACTCATTCCCGAATTTTTCCTGTCCATTCGTTTTCTTCATCGCCTGATGCATTAAACCTGAGAAACCCTGCGCTGACAGACTGAGGAGATGGATAATCTGCGCAGGACCCAATGAATGCAAATGATTTCTGGATTCAAGACTCCGCATCTGGTAGACACTTCCCATATCATGGGGGAAATTTAAAATTTGCGCAAAGCAGCAGCAGAATTTATCCGATTCGGCTGCCTGCTCGGGTTGCTTCTGTTCATGACGGGATGCGGGGCCGGGTTGGCTGCCGGGGTGACCACGCGCGCCGCGGCGGCAGCGGTCGCACCCCCGCATGCCACGCTGGAGAGGGAAAAGGCTGACTCTTCAAGAGAGCCTGGACGCGATTCGCCGCGGATATTTGTTTCCTCCTTTACCGACAAGAGACAATCAAAAAAAATTGTCCGCTCGGTGAAAGGATACCAGGGACTGCTGTATTCGGTCACGGGCTGGAGAATAGAACTGGACGAGCCCGTCGGGGAAGTCGTGGCCAGGCACGTCCAGTCCCACCTGGAGAAGAACGGTTTCAGGGTCTTCCGGATAATCCGGGATGCGAGCCCCCTGCGGATGGACGGCGATATTATCCTGCTGCACCTGAATAAGAACGACAAATGGATGGGCTTCGAAAGCTACTGGTCTGCCAGGGTTGATCTCGTGGTCCGCGTCAGCACGCGGAGCGGGACGGAACCGCTGAAGAGCTACCGGGTCACGGGATCCGCCGAAGAATACAACGTACTCGGAGCGCGATCGGGAATCGAAGCGCTGACCTCCGCCCTCAACCAGGCGGTGGAGCAGATTCCCGCCGGTCCGCTGTCTCGTCTCGCCGCGGAAAACGAGAAAAAACGAAGCCCCTGATCCTGTTTTCTTAAAGCGATCAGGTTTTGTGTCGATATGAATAAATAGCATTCGTAATTCCAACGGGAATTACCCGCATAACCAGGAGGGGATATGGCGAAAATAGATCAGCTTTTCAAGCTAATGCACAATGAGGGGGCTTCGGACCTCCATCTTTTTGCGGGTTCCCGACCGGCAATGAGAATCCGCGGCGATATGGAGCGTTTCGGAGAAGAAGTCCTGACGGAAGAAGCCCTCAAAGAGATGCTGCATGAAATCGCCCCCCCCGACAAGTTGGCCCTTTTCGAAGCCACCGGGGATCTTGATTTTGGCTACGAGGTTGCCGGGATTGCGAGATACCGGTGCAACTTCATGCGCCAGAAATTCGGGTCAGGCGCCGTCTTCCGCGAGATCCCGAGCAGAATAATGACCTTCGAGCAGCTCGGCCTGCCTCCGGTGCTCAAGGATCTGGCTTTGCTCCCCCGCGGGCTTATCCTGGTCACGGGGCCTACCGGAAGCGGAAAGTCGACGACGCTGGCCGCCATTATCGATCAGGCGAACGAAAAACGGAAGGGTCACATCATCACGATCGAGGACCCGATCGAATTCGTCCACCCGGGAAAAAGTTGCCTGGTAAATCATCGCGAGATAGGCACTCACACCAGATCTTTTGCCGCCGCCCTGCGCGCCGCCCTGCGCGAGGACCCCGACATAATCCTCGTCGGCGAAATGAGGGACCTCGAAACCACGGCTCTCGCCATAGAGGCGGCGAATACGGGCCACCTCGTGTTCGCAACCCTGCACACGATGGGGGCAACCCGCACCGTGGACCGCATCATCGACCAGTTTCCCGCCGAACAGCAGCAGCAGATCCGGATGTCCCTGTCGGAGTCCCTGAAGGCGATCATTTCGCAGGCGCTGTTCCGGCGCATCGACAAAAAAGGGAGGGTTGCCGCCCTGGAGATAATGTTCTGCAACATTGCGGCCTCGAACCTGATCCGGGAGGAAAAGACTTATCAGCTCTTATCGGTAATTCAGACTTCGCGGAAACTCGGCATGATCTCCCTTGACGATTCGATCATGGAGCTGCTTCAGCGGAAATGGATCAGCCCGGAAGAGGCTTACGAGAAGTGCGTGGACAAGAAAAAGTTCGCCGCCCTTCTTAAAAATCCGCCCCCAGAGTGGTAGCGGTAAGGTAGGCCTCGCGGGCCTCTTCGTGCAGCCCTTCCGCCAGGCAGGCCTGGGCGAGGAATACATACAGGAAAGGATTATTCGGGTCTTCCGCAATCGCCTTCCGGAAAATGAGGATGGCGTTGCCGTTCAAGCCCGTCCTGGCCAGGATATTTCCGAAACGGTTATAATAAGCCGCCTTGTGGCCCGGATCGATGCGGATCGCCTCTTCGTAAGCTTCCTCCGCCTCAGCGACCCGCCCTTCCTTCACGTAAATGTCGGCGAGGTGGCAGAAAACCAGCGGCTGGTTCCAGTTTCTCTTGATCGACTTCCTGTATGCCGCAACCGCCCGGCCGTATTCTTCAGCTTCGGCCAGGACGTGTCCGAGGCTGTTATAATAAGAAGGCGCTCCTACCGGATCTATTTCGGCAGCCTTTTCATAGGCCTTTTCCGCGCGCTCGAATTCGCCTGCCGTCGCCAGCACGTTCCCCAGGCGGCTGAAATATTCCGGGGCATCAGGCTCCCTCGCCGCGAGCTTTTCGAAAACCCGGGCGGCATCCGAGAAGCGCTCCGCGCCGCGGTAAGCCTCTCCGAGCGTAAACAGCAGGCTCTTGTCGTGCGGCCAGACGGAAACGGCCTCTTCGCAGACTCCCGTCAACCCGGCAAAATCGGCCTTTTCCCGGAACAACCGCACCAACTCGTCAAATGCAAACCCGGTAAAGACATCCCTGGCAAGCTCCTTTTTAAATATCACGAGCAGAAGCTCGATAGCTTCATCCGTCTTCCCGCTGTCCCGGAAGACCCAGGCCAGGGACATTTTCAGGGAATCTTCTTCCGGATGGCGCTCAATCAGCTCCCGGTAAATCGCTATCGCCTCATCGTAGCACTTCTCGCGCGCAGCCTTTTCTGCTCGGTCGTAATCGGGATTAGATTTCATATTTCGTCCTCCCGGGTGGCTTGTCGATTGAACCAATCTGAGATATAGATTTGGTTTCGGGTTTCGGGTTTCGAATATATGGTCGATGTTCGGAGTCGGCGTGCTGCCCCGGGTTATAAAGACTATCGGGCCTATGCCTTGTCGAATTAAATGTTATCAACACCTGATACCTGATACATGATACCCAAGTCCTTATCATTTATTAAGATTTTATGCAAATCGTCACTGCGGCCGTAATTGAGAAAGAAGGGAAAATCCTGATTGCCCGCCGGAGGAAGGGAGAGGCGATGGAGGGGTTCTGGGAATTCCCGGGCGGGAAACTGGAACACGAGGAAACGCCCGAGGCCTGCCTGGCCCGCGAGCTGCACGAGGAATTCGGCATCGAGGTCAGCGTAGGGGATTTTTACTGCTCCAGCCGGTTCCTTTACAGGCATGGAGAAATTGATCTGAAAGCATACCGGGCGGAAATCGTTTCAGGCGAAATTACTCTTCAGGTCCACGATGAAATACGCTGGGTCAGGCCCGAAGAGCTCCTGAATTTCCGGCTTACTGAAGCTGACATTCCAATAGCGGAAAACCTGGCGAAAGAAGTGCAGGGTAAAAATCTCAGATAAGGTTCAAGTATTCAAGCGAACTGACAAGAACACTCGAATCCTTGAACCCTCTTTATACCACAAGTAAAAAGCGTGATGAGCTTGAATTTCTAACGTCATTCCGGCGGAAGCCGGAATCCAGTCCGGCTGGAAACGTTTTTGAATCGTTTCCGGACACCGGCTGCCGCCGGTGTGACACAAGTGTGCCGGTTAATTTAATCCAATTTTGATTTCTTTCTTTTCCCTTTTTACTTTTCACTATTGAGGACTGATTCAATTTCTTTTTTGAGAACGGGGGAGGCGGATTTCTCCAGGGCTTTTTTCAGAACACCGTTCCCCGAGGCGCCGGAAACATCCTGAATGACCCGGATGGCGAGGACCTGCTTCAGCCGGGACGGCGGGTAGGCTTTCCAGCACGACCTGCTCTCCGGGTCGAAGAATCGGATAAAGCCCCTTTTCAGGCCTTTGCCGTAAGCGTTCGTGGTAATTCCAATTCCCGTCCCGAGGTTTTCCATCCGGTGAATCCCCTCGTCCAGGGGAAGAACGGACGTGGTCTGTCCCTTCTGGAGGGTAAGGGCAACCGTTTCTTTCAGCTCTGCATAGCTCTCCCTGCCGCCGTCGTCGAGCCGGTCGTACTTCCGCTCCAGGATCGGTCCTTTCATGGCGCCGATTATCCCCCAGGAGCCGTGGTCATGGATAATGTCCGCCTGGCGCTCCTGCCAGAGATAAGCGAGGAGAGTGAATTCGGGACACCGGTAAACGGCAATCTCGTTCGGCCAGATCGATGGTTTCTGATCCGACGCGCCCGGGTCCAGAATGATCCTTTCGAGGACTTCACCGAACCAGCCGCTATCCGCAGCCAGCCGGCCGACAAGATCCCTTCCGCGATCCATCCATCCCTGATCGCCGCTCTTTAATATACCTTCAAATTCTTTGCAGAATTCCTGTAATGTCATATTCGTACCTCTTTTTGAGAAATCCGCGGCTAAAATTCTAAATCCTAAATTCTAATTCCTAAAAAATTCTAATATCAAAATACAAATATCAAAACAGGTCTGAGCTTGAAATCGATTTTGAATTTCGTTTTTTAGAAATTTGGATTTGTTTAGAATTTAGTATTTCGGATTTAGAATTTTTCCTTTTATCCGTGTTTTCGAATATGCTCCCAATCACGATATTCCGGGCTGTCGGGGTCGGCAGCGAGCTTCTTCTTCTCGCTCATGTATTTCCCGGACGATTTTTTTGCGCCGTAAAGAATGCGGTCTTCCCCGATCGGACACACTTTTATGCAGACCCCGCATGGATAGCGTCTCCTCTCCGTCAGATCTTCCGCCACTCCCAGGCAGGCCAGTTTGTCGTAATCGCCGGCAATCCGATCCTTCCGCATGGAAAGCGCGCTACCCGGACAGCAGCGGACGCACAGGCCGCATTTGATGCACAGGTCCCCCTCCTGCATCGGATCCGGCGGGATTTTAGCCTCGGTCAGGACGGACACGAGCCGCACGCGCGGACCGAACTCCGGCGTAAGCAGGCAGTGGCTCAGGCCCACCGAACCCAGGCCCGCGTACCGGGCCGCCATCACGTGGCTGAAAGCCGCGATCGGCTTATCCCGCAACGCCTTCAAAGAACCGTATCCGTCGCGGCTGAAGAAAATGGAGGCATGTCCCCGGCGATTGAGACAGCGGGTAAGGCCGTACGCCAGCCTGTCCAGCGCCCTGTTGACGGTCCGGTAAAGCTCCATGTGCTGGACCGAGGGGGTGGTCTCCACGATCGGGAGCGGCATCTGCATTCCGATTACTATCACCGTTTCGACGGGAGGCCAGACGGCGCGGGGGCGGAACTCGGGGGGGACTTCGCCGAAATCGTCCCACCGGTCGGGGGAAGCGAAGCCGACAAGATCCGCTCCCTGATCCATGCAGAAGCTGACGATATCTTTTTTCAGATCCCCGCCCGGTTTCGGCCTTTTTCCGGTCCTGGTAAAGCTTTTGGCTCTCATCTGTTTTTCGGCCTCTCAAAGTGATCGAATCCCGCCCCCTTCATCGGGATCGGGATTCCGTCCGGACCTTGCACTTCGCTCCTTTCCGCAGCCACGAAAACGCCTATATGGGAAATGGTCGTTTCCCGGAAGGGCCATTCCCGTTCGAGTGCGGCCGCCTTCTCCGCCGGCACGGAGAACAGCAGCTCGTAATCTTCACCGTCGGTCAGTGCTTCCCGCAGCTCAGTTTCCCCCGTCCTCCGGGGGACGGCCTCGAAGTCGATCCTCAGCGCCGTTCCGGAGGAACGGCATATGCGCCAGGCATCCAGCAGGAGGCCGTCGCTGACGTCGATCATGGCGTCCGCAAAGCGCCGCTCCGCAATCCATGCACCCTCGGAGCATCGGGGCCGAAAAGTAAGGTGATGGCCCGTCGCCAGAGAGCGCCCGAAAGCACCCGTGGCAAAAAGGAGATCGCCCGGCCTCGCGCCTCCTCTGGTCAGGACAATCGATTCCCGCACCTCTCCGAGAATCGTCAGGCTGGACACGGATTCACTCAATGTCGAGCTGAGATCTCCGCCGATCATGGCCACCTTGTACTCCGCAGCCAATCCGAGAATTCCCTCGAAAAATCTCCGGAGCCACTCTTCGCCGCATTCCGGGGCAAAGCCCGCCGCCACCAGGCAGTAGCGGGCCGTACCTCCCATAGCCGCAATGTCGCTCAGGTTCCTCGCCAGGAGCTTTCTTCCGACGAGTTCCGGCGCCGGGCCCCCCGGTCCCGTCCCGTAATGGCGCCCGGCGACCACCTGATCGACGGCCGCGAGAAGGAGCAGGTCCGGGCCGATGCGGAACCCGGCGCAGTCGTCGCCGGGAGGAACGGCCAACTGCGGAGGCATTCCCGGCAGCCGGGAAAAGAGTTTTTCCAGGAAATCGTCTTCCGTCATTAGTCAACTTCTCCTGAAATCTTTGTGAATCATATCACTTTCAAAATGCACGGGGCAAGATAATGGTTGAAAATAAAGGGAATTTGTGCGAGTTGTCAGCCTCGATAAAAAGGGGCGAAAGGGAAAAGGCCGGAGATAGATAATACAACCAAACAGGAATCCACAACTGCGGAAAGACAACCGGCACAGGTAAATCTCCTGTTCTTTGGCCCTTCGCCCTTTGCCCTTAGCCTTTTGCCTTTTGCCTTTTGCCCTTTGCCTTTTGCCTTTT
>JAQTPK010000070.1:0-7405 GCA_028712885.1 Syntrophales bacterium
ACGCTCCGGATGATGGAAGATTCGGGGATTTGATCTCAGGCACATGCTATAATTTTGCATGGTCTTTATAACTCGAAAGCAATCCGAATCGGGAACATTCTATCAATGGGACTGTCCGCACTGCGGCACGTACAATGCTTTTGCTCCGGCATGGCACTGCGGCCTGAGCCTTCGCTGTCATAAGTGCAGCCGGGTACTTATTAAGACAAATGGGAAATGGGAAATCAGAGTGCATGAAAATATTCCGGGAGCCTTCCTGGACGTATCCATTTGATGCTATCGGTACGGCATCGGTACGGGTTTTTAATTGTAAGGGATTGATATTACAGGAAAGTATGGCGGAAGTGCATGGGAATCGAACCCACCCGGGACGGTTTTAGCGCCCCACACCGGATTTGAAGTCCGGGAGGCCCACCAGTGACCTGCGCACTTCCGCACAAAGTATCTCAGAATGTCTCAGTTAGGTCAATCACTTCCGGGAAAACGAAATTCCGCAAAGCGTGAAGCGCCGGGCGTAAGGAGTTGTTTTCAGAGAACGTCGCAATACTATGCAGACCCTCAATGAACGCATACCCCAAAAGCCGTGAGGCGTAAATCGTAAGGCGTAAGGTGTCTCTGAAAAAACCCAAGACCTGATACCCAATACCCGAAACCCAACGCCCAATGCCCAACGCCCAATGCCAAATACCCAATACCCAATACCCAATACCCGCTTACCCTAAAAATCCCGCAGAACCTGTACATCAACAACAGTTCCCGCCGGGAACGTCGAGACGGATTCCGGCAATATGATCAATCCGTCCGCTTTGACCATCGAGCTCAGGATGCCGGACCCCTGGTCCCCGGTTACCGCCGCTATGACGCGGTTTCCTTCTTTTCTCAGCCGGGCCCGGTAGAAGTAGCGCAGGTCTTCCTTCTTTTTTATCTCGGCGGCGAGCTCGGCCTTTACTGTCCGGCGGAAGAGCTCTTTATGTCCCATCATCTTGCGCAGGGCCGGCCGCACGAACTGCTCGAAAGAGACCATTGATGAAACCGGATTTCCGGGCAATCCGAAGATCGGCTTTCCCTGGAGCATCCCGAAGGCGAGCGGGCGTCCCGGCCGCATCGCAACCCGCCAGAAATCCATCTTTCCGAGTTCCCCCATGATGTCCTTGACGAGGTCGTAGTCACCGACGGATACGCCGCCGGAGGACAGGATCATGTCGGCGCCGGCCGCGTTCTCGAATTTTTCAACGAGATCGCTGCGGTTGTCCCGCGCAATCCCCAGTATGATCGGCCTTGCGCCGCATTCGAGGACCTGGGCGGCAAGCGCGTAGCTGTTGCTGTTGACGATCATGCCGGGACCGGGCTCCTCGTCTATTTCGGCGAGCTCGTTTCCGGTCGCCAGGATCGCCACCGAAGGCCGGCGGTGAACCGAAACCATCGAGCACCCGATCGCGGCCAGCATTCCGATCTCCGGCGCCCCGATCGTTTTTCCCCGCGGGATCACGGTATGGCCCGAACGGACGTCTTCCCCCGCGAAACGGACGTCCTGACTTTTGGGGACGGGGACAAATATCTTGACCCGGTTTTCCGCGGATTCGGTGTCTTCGACCCTGAGGACCGCGTCGGCCCCCTCAGGGATAATCCCGCCGGTCATGATCCGCGCCGCCTGGCCTCGCCTGACCGGATAAAGAGGGGATTTTCCCGCAGGAATATCCTCCGTTATTTCCAGCACAACCGGATTTTCCCGGTCGGCGCCCGCAGTATCCTCAGCCCTCAGGGCGTATCCGTCCATGGCGGAATTGTCCCTGGGCGGGATAGTGCGTCCTGCGGTAATATCTTCCGTGTTAACCCTGCCCAGCGCCTCCAACAGAAATACCCGTTCCGCACCGAGCGCCCGAACCGTTCCAAGGATCCGCTGCAGGGCCTCTCCGACTGCCAGCATACTTTCTCCTTCCGCTTTCTGCCGTCTACCCTACCGAAAACACAAGGGAGTGTCAATAAAAGGCGGGTAATGGGTAATCGGTTATGGGTAATGGGCGGGAAAAGCGGGAAAAGCGGCGATAAGCGGGAAAAGGTGGTCATTGCGTCTATTGCGTCCGTTGGGTCCATTGAGTCCGTTGCGTCCCTTGCGTCTATTGGGTCAAATGATCGGGCATCAGGCGTCAGGCGTTGGGTTTCGGGTATTGGGTATCAGGTCTTGGGTTTTCAGAGACACCTCACGCATTACGATTTACGCCTTACGGCTTTGGGGTTTGGATTTTGAATTTCGGATTTGTTTGGGTATCCTGAGCCAGTCAAAGGATGGTGCTTGGGATTTGGGATTTGTGCCGGGTACGCCCTCTTTGATCACCTTACGCCTTACTCTTTACGCCTCACATTCACCAACAAAACACCCTTGAATATCCGGGGTTGATAATATAAACTACCTCTTTCGAAACGGCTGGTTGTACGGGTTTGGTTCCCACGCGGAATATGGACGCATGATATAATTACGAGCATATGCGCAGGGGAATAAACCTCTTTTCCTTTTGCCTGTTTCCCTGGTTTGTTCCCTTGATTTTTGCCCCTTGCGCATACCGGGAATACTCCCGTAACCGAATATCGGGCGCCTTCAGCCCGGCGATGCAAATGAAAGTCATGGAAGCACTGCAGAAGAAAATCCCTCCCGATTCACCCCTGGGCAGCTTTCTCAGGATGCTCGAATCCGGTGAGAAGATTATGAACGTAAGCGGCCTTCCCGGGTCCGCCAAGGCCTTTCTTTTCTCCCAGGCGTTTGCCGCCGGAAGATCCGTTGTCGTGGCCTGCCCCACGCTCGACGAAGCCGAGCGCCTCGCCCGGGACCTGTCTCTCTTCATGGATCCTGACAAGGTGGTCCTCTACCCCCCCTGGGACATCCTCTCCTTCGACATCCTCGCCTCGCAGCGCGATACGGAAACCGGCAGGATATCCGCCCTCTGCCGTCTCGCCCTGGGCGAAAAGGCGGTTTATATAGCGACGACGGCCTCGCTTCTCCAGCGGGCCGTGCCGGAATCGGTCGTACGCAGCTGCATCCGCACCGTATCGATCGGAGATACCCTGGAGCGGGACGGCTTTACGGGTTTCCTCGAGGAAGCGGGTTATGGGCGCGTCCCGATGGTCGAGGAGCAGGGAGAATACAGCGTCCGCGGGCAGGTGGTCGACGTCTTCACGCCGGCTGCCCCGAACCCGTTCCGCCTGGTCCTGATGGGGGACGAGATCGAATCGATCCGGACTTTCGATCCGGTTTCCCAGCGCTCCCTGAAGGAGCTGGCGGAGTTTACCCTGACCCCGGCCAGGGAGCTTATCCGGAGGGCCGAAACCCGGCGCCGCGCCGTCCGGAACATAACGATGCGGGCCAACGATCTCGGCCTCCCGAGGTCCGTCCGGGAGAAGCTCATCGAAATAGTCGACAACGGCTTCGGCGGATCGATTAATCCCCTGTTTATGTCCATGTTTTACATCAATGAGGGCAACGGGTCGGAGTCGATCGGCCTGTCGGCGTTTTCTTCGTATGTCCCGCGCGATGCGGTCGTGTTTTTCTACGACTCCGGAGATATCGACCGCTCCCGCGAACGCATCGAGACGGATGTGCGCCGGGCCGTCGAGAAGGCGCAGCGCGAGGGCAAGTTTCACCTGGATATGGATCACCTGCTGGCGCCCGACCGGGAGGGCCCGGAGGCATTCGAGCGGATGCAGACCGTCAGGATAGACGAACTTGAGCTCGGGACAGGCGGACCGGCGATCCCCGTCCGTTTCGATATGGAGTCCGTTACGGGCTTGAAGAGGACGGCCCCCGTTCAGGACAGGGACGAAGGAATCGTGCCCCAGCTCGCCGAGCGGATCCGCGGCTGGATAGACGGGGGAGATCTCGTTGCCTGCATCTGCACCGGGGAGGAATCGCTGCAGAGAATGATTCATCTCCTCGAGGGATATGATATTCCGGCGACGCGGGCCGAGGGGCCGCTGGCTGCCGGAAAGATTGCCGGATCTCCCGATCGCGGCAGGGGGCGTCTGGTTCTGAAGGACGGAAAACTTTCGAGCGGATTCCGGTCGCGGTCGCTCGGCCTCGTCGTCTTCAGCGACGAGGAAATCTTCGGGAAAAAAGTAAAGCGCCGCAGGGTCCGCGCCGCCCGCGAGAGTTTTTTCCTCCGGTCTTTCGGCGAATTGAAGGAGGGCGATCCGGTCGTCCACACCGAACACGGAATCGGCGTCTACAGGGGGCTGGAGAAGATTTCGATTGCGGACATCGAGAACGATTACCTGATTCTCGAGTACCTGGACGGCGATAAGCTTTACATACCGGTGGACCGCATGGACCAGGTCCAGCGCTACATCGGCCCCGAAGGGCATGTGCCCCGGCCGGACAAGCTCGGCGGGACGGCATGGGAGAACGCGAAGAAGAAGGTCAGGAAGGAAGTCGAAGCGATTGCGGAGGAGCTGGTTTCGCTGTATGCAGCCAGGGAAGTGATGGAAAGGAATCCTTTCCATCCGCTCGACAAGTATTACGAGGAATTCGCCTCCGCCTTCGAGTACGAGGAAACCCCCGATCAGGCCAGGGCGATCGAAGAGATAAACGGGGACATGGACCAGGCGAAACCCATGGACCGCCTGGTCTGCGGCGACGCCGGTTTCGGCAAAACGGAGGTGGCCGTGCGCGCCGCCTTCCGGGCCGCCATGGAGGGCCGGCAGGTTGCGGTCCTGGTCCCGACGACGATCCTCGCGGAGCAGCATTTCCAGACCTTCAGTCACAGGCTGGAGGACCACCCGGTCCGGGCGGAGGTTATAAACCGCTTCCGCTCCCGGGCGGAGCAGAAAAAGATCCTGGAAGATCTGAAGGAGGGAAAGGTCGATATCCTCATCGGGACGCACCGCCTGCTTCAGAAGGATATCGAATTCCGCAATCTGGGGCTTGTCATCATCGACGAAGAGCAGAAATTCGGCGTGACGCACAAGGAGAAACTGAAGAAGCTGAGGACGCTGGTGGACGTGCTGACGCTCACGGCGACGCCGATCCCGCGCACGCTGGAACTGTCGCTGGTCGGCATCAGGGATCTCTCCGTAATTAATACGCCGCCCCGGGACAGACGCGAGATCCGGACGGTCCTGATCGAATTCGACCGGGACGCGATCCGCGACACGATCCGCTTCGAGCTGGGCCGCGGGGGGCAGGTGTTTTTCGTCCATAACAGGATAAATTCCATGCGCGGCGTGGTAAAGCTCGTGCGGGAGCTCGTTCCGGAAGCGAAGGTGGTTTCGGCCCACGGCCAGATGCCGCCGCGGGAGCTTGAAGACGTGATGATAAAATTCATCCGCGGGGATTACAATGTCCTCGTCGCAACCTCCATTATCGGTTCCGGTATAGACATCGCGAACGCGAATACCATGATCATCAACCGGGCGGATCGGTTCGGACTCTCGCAGTTGTACCAGCTCCGGGGCAGGGTGGGCCGGTCCAATGCGGAGGCGTACGCGTATCTGATCATCCCGGACGGCGCTTCGCTTTCCGCGGACGCGCGCAAACGGCTCCAGGCGATCAGGGATTTCACCGAGCCGGGCTCTGGTTTCAAAATAGCGGCCCAGGACCTGGAGATACGCGGCGCGGGCAACCTGCTGGGCTCCTCCCAGTCGGGCCACATCGCCGCGGTCGGCTACGAGCTTTATATCGAATTGATGGAGAAAACCATCCGCGAGCTGAAGGGCGGCGCCGCCGACCGGGAGGAAATACGCCCCGAGATCCGCCTCGGCATCCCGGCGTTCATCCCGGAGGAATACATCCCGGATATGAGCCGCCGGCTCACTCTGTACAAGCGCATCTCGCTCGCGGAAACGCGGGAAGAGATCGAGGCGATCAGGGAGGAGCTGGCGGATACCTGCGGATCAGTGGATTCCCGGGTGGAAAATCTGCTGGAAGTGATCGGCATCCGCAATACCCTCAAGGCGATCCGCGTGAAAAGGATGGAATACGACGGCAGGCGTATGCTGCTGGCGTTTCAGAAAGACAGCGTAGTAGACCCGGCCCGGATCATGAGCATGGTCCGGGCCGATTCCCGGGCGAGACTGACCCCGGATCTCACTTTGACGCTATCCGCCCCGGCGCCGGGGGCCGGGGTCATCCAGGAGGCGAAGGATCTCCTGGAACGGCTGGTGCACTGATTGCAGCGGAGCTCTCCCATGAAAAGAAGCCGGATAACTGTTCTGCTCGGCGCGGCCCTCCTGGTCTTTGTCGCCGGCTGCCGCTTCATGGATTCCCCGAGGGAATACGCGGCCGTCGTTGACGGGGAGAAAATCTATCTCGACGAATTCAACGAGCGATTCCGGGTGAACCTGAGCATGATGGGCAATCTCTCTCTCGGCGCCGCCGAGACGGACCGGCTGAAAATGGAATTCCTGAACCAGCTGATAGATGAAAAGATCATGCTCGGCCGGGCGGTAAAGCTCGGCCTGGGCGTAAGCGACGGCGAGCTGGAGAAAAGGATAGAAGAAATCAAGGCCGATTACAGGAACGAGGAATTCCAGGGGATATTCCGGGAAAAAGGCGAATTCAAAGTATGGAAGGAAGATCTCCGGAAGAGGATTCTCCTCGAAAAGCTGATTGAGCGCGAAGTCAACGCCGGGGTTTCGGTGAGCGACGACGAGGTTCTCGATTACTACCGGAGTCATCCGGAAGAGAGGACCGCTCCCGAGCGCGTGCGCGTGAGCCAGATCGTTCTTCCCGACAGGGAAAGAGCCGAACAGGCGCTGGAGAAAATAAAAGCGGGGGAAGACTTCGGGAAAACGGCGAGGGAAATGTCCATCGGGCCGGAACGGGCGAGGGACGGCGACCTGGGGTATTTTGAAAGGGGAATCCTTCCGGAAACGTTCGACCGCGTTATTTTTTCGCTTCGCCCCGGAATGACGAGCCGCGTGGTGGAAACGCCTTACGGTTTTCACCTTTTCAAGGTGCAGGAGCATTTGAAAAAGGGAACGGCCGGATTTCCGGAAGTGAAGGAGAAGATCCGGTCCAAGCTGAAAAGCCGGAAGGAAGAAGCGGAGTACGCCAGATGGCTGGAGGGTCTGAGGGCGAAAGCTTCGATTAAGGTCAACGAGACGGCCTTGGGGAGACAGGCGACAGGCGGGAAATAGGAGAGGACGGAACCGAGGATCCGAGATATGAACAAGCGAGGGACGAGATGAAGAAGTTTACGACCTGGTTTTTGCTGTTAGTCCTGGCGGCGTGGAGCGCGCCGGCAGCGGCCCGGCCCATAATCGACGGGATCGCCGCGGTCGTCAACCGCGAAGTGATCACAATACGCGAGCTTGACGACGCCATGGCGCCGTTTCTCGATAAAATCCCGAAGACGGTGTCGAAAGAGGAAAGGGCCCAGGCCGTGCAGCAGGCCAGGACGGCGATTCTTAACCGGCT
>JAQTPK010000070.1:7505-9145 GCA_028712885.1 Syntrophales bacterium
GGGGTGAGCGGCTCGGGAAAATCGTCGCTTGCCTTCGATACCGTCTACGCGGAAGGGCAGAGGCGGTATGTGGAGTCTCTCTCCACGTACGCCCGCCAGTTCATCGGCCAGATGGACAAGCCGGAGGTGGAGTCCATTGAGGGGCTTTCCCCCGCGATTGCCATCGAACAGCGCACCGTGACGCAGAATCCCCGCTCCACCGTCGGCACCGTAACGGAGATCTACGACTATCTTCGCCTCTTTTTCTCGCGAGTGGGCACGCCGCACTGCCACGTCTGCAAAAGGGAGATTAAATCGCAGACGGTGGACGAAATGATCGACCAGATACTTTCCTTCGCCGCCGAGACCCGCCTGCAGATCCTGGCGCCCGTCATCCGGGGGAAGAAGGGAGAGTTTTCGCGGGAATTGAGAAAGCTGCGCAAGAGCGGGTTTGTCCGCGTCCGCGTCGACGGCGGAGCAAGGGACCTGGCGGATGAAATCGTTCTGGACAGGAAAAAGCGGCATAACATCGACGTCGTCGTTGACCGCCTGGTCGTCCGCGAGGGCATACGGAAGCGCCTCAGGGATTCGCTCGAAATCGCGCTCGAGCTTGCGGACGGGCTGGTGATGGTCGATACGGGCGCGAAAACGGCGACTTTCAGCGAGCGCTATTCCTGCCCCGAATGCAACGTCAGCATCTCGGAGCTTTCTCCCCGCATGTTTTCGTTCAACAGCCCCTACGGCGCCTGTCCC
Source organism: Syntrophales bacterium (assembly GCA_028712885.1). Lineage (GTDB taxonomy): Bacteria > Desulfobacterota > Syntrophia > Syntrophales > UBA4778 > JAQTPK01. The sequence continues at coordinate 8,238 of JAQTPK010000070.1, forward strand.
GATTGCGGAGGTCTGGGGACGCGCATGTATTTCGACGAGGACCTTATCGTTCCGGACCAGGGGCTTTCGATCCGCGAGGGCGCAATCATTCCCTGGGAGAAGAGAAACTCCGTCCATTTCTACCAGATGCTGGAGGCGCTCTCGACCCATTACGGTTTCGACATAAACGTCCCGTTCGGCCAGCTCCCTCCCGAGATAAAAAAGGTTCTGCTTTACGGCTCCAACGGCGACGAGATACGGTTCTATTTCGACAAGGACGGGCGGCGCTACTTTGACAGCCGCCCCTTCGAGGGCGTCATAAACAATCTTGACCGCCGCTACCGGGAGACTTCCTCCGGCGATATACGCACGGACCTCGCAAGATTCATGAACATCCGGGAATGTCCCACCTGCAGGGGCGCGCGTCTCCGCAAAGAGAGCCTGTCCGTGCTGGTAAGCGGCCGCAACATTCATGATCTCTGCCGGATTTCGGTCAGCGAATGCATGGCCTTCTTCGCCTCTCTCCGGCTTTCCGGACAGCAGATGCTTATCTCGGAAGGAATCCGCAGGGAGATACAGCAGAGACTCGGTTTCATGCTCGACGTCGGAATGGACTACCTGAATCTGGACAGGACCTCCAGCACCCTGTCCGGGGGCGAATGGCAGCGCATCAGGCTGGCAACCCAGATCGGCTCCGGCCTGGTAGGAGTACTGTACGTTCTGGACGAGCCTACGGTCGGACTTCATCCGCGGGACGGCTCGCGGCTGATCCGGACTCTGCTCCGGCTGCGCGACATGGGCAACACGGTGCTCGTCGTGGAGCACGACGCGGAAATGATGATGGCGTCGGACCACATCATCGACATGGGACCCGGCGCGGGCGTGAGCGGCGGGGAAGTAGTCTGCTGCGGAACTCCGGCCGAGATCAG
>JAQTPK010000025.1 GCA_028712885.1 Syntrophales bacterium
TTTGCCTTTTATTGAGAATATATGCTTCCACTGACAGGTTATAAAATTCTTGACCTCTCTCTCAGGCTCCCGGGATCCTTGTGCACCCAGATCCTGGCCGACCTCGGAGCGGACGTGGTCAAGGTGGAAGACCCCGGGGGAGGAGACCCGTTCCGGCAAACGCCTCCGCTTGCGGGATCGACCGGGAGTTTCTTTCAGATCACCAACAGAAACAAACGGGGACTGGCCCTCGATCTGAAAATTCAGCGAGGCCGTGAAGTTTTCCTCCGGCTGGCCGAAAAGGCGGATATCCTCTTCGAAAATTTCCGGGCCGGAGCCCTGGACGGGATGGGTCTCGGCTACGAGCAGATAAGGAAAGTGAACCCGCAAATTATCTACTGCTCTCTGACCGGGTTCGGTCCGGGCGGCCCTTACCGGGACAGGCCGGCCCACGATCTGGATTTCATGGCGCTCTCGGGCCTGCTCCATATTCTGAAGAGGGACGGGCAGCTCCCTCCGGTGCCGGAATCCCAGATTGCGGGCGCGGGCGGCGGGATCTCGGCCGCCCTCGGGATCCTGGCTGCAGTCGTCCGCCGCGAGCGGACGGGTGAAGGAGGCAGGGTGGATGCCGCCGTTTTTGACGGTCTCGTCCCTTTTCTCGGCCTGGTGATGGCCCAGCGGATGACGGGAGGGGGGGACAACCGAGAAAGTCTCGTGGGGGGCGCATATGCCTGCTACAACGTCTATGAGACCGGCGACGGGAAATACCTGACCCTGGGCTGCCTGGAAGAGAAATTCTGGAAGGCCTTCTGCCGGGCCGTGGGACGGGACGATCTCGCGCCGGACCAGTTTGCGCCGGAGCCCCGGCGCAGCGCCCTTCTCGACGAAGTCCGCGCGCTGATCCGGCAGAGAAATCAGAGGGAGTGGATGGAGCTCTTCGAAAGCCACGGGGTCTGCTTCGCCCCCGTAAACTCGCCCGAAGAGGCCCTGCAGGACAGACATGCGATCCATACCGGACTGTGGTTCCGCGGGAAGCATCCGAGGGACGGGGAAGTCCCCCAGCAGGGTCTTCCGGTGCGGCTGTCCGGAGTCCGGCCGGGCTGGAGAAGCCACCCTCCCGCCCTGGGCGAGCACACCCGGGAAATTCTCGCTGAGATCGGATTTGATGGGGCGGAAATCGATGATCTCATCACGCTGGGAATCATCCGCTGTGGGTAAGGTAAAGGGCTAAAGGCTAAAGGGGCTCCTTTGCCTTTGCTTTGCCTTAGCCTTTCGCCTTTAGCCCATTTAAATACTTGACAGTTAATGAGATCTGAGCTAAGAGATTTAGTTCATTAAATCAGGAGGTTCGATTTTGGCGACCCACAAATCGGCGGAAAAGAGAAACAGGCAGAGCAAGAAGCGGAGAGAGCGGAACGTCTCCATAAAATCAAAGGTGAAAACGAGCGTCAAGAAGGTCCTGGCCGCCGTTGAAAAGAAAGACGCCGAAGCCAAAAACATTCTCAAATCAACAATCTCGACCATAACAAAGGCCGCTTCGAAAGGCGTCCTGCACAAGAACACGGCCTCCCGGAAGGTCTCCCGCCTTACTAAAAAGATTAATAAACTGGGATAATAGTAGTTCAGAGTCCGGAGTTCAGAGTTAAAAGACAGATAAGCCCCGGTTTAAAGCCGGGGCTTTTATTTTAGTCTCAAGTTTCAAGAAAGAAAGTTCAAGTTCGGAGTTCAGGGTTCAGAGCTGGTTTCCTAAGTCCTCCCGTCAAAATTAAATTGAAAATACTTAGCCTTTGCCTTCCTGTAGGATATTTTCTTACATACAATTACAATTGCTAATTACGTTATTTTTTGTTCTATATGACAAACTTCATAGATGGACTTCTCCCAGGAGGACAGTGATGCCGGTCAAATCTCTGGAGCTGCACACGGAAGAAGCCCTTTCAAAAGAGCCCAGGACTGCTCAATCCATCGGCAATGAAGAAGTCATCTTGTCAACGCCGGTTGACATCACCGCCCAAAAGCAGACGGAAGAGGTCCTGCGCAAGAGCGCCGAGCGCCGGAGAGTTGCGGAGGCCGTCGGGGAAGAAAGGCAACGGCTTTTTGACGTTCTGGAAGCGTTACCGGCAATGATTTGTCTGCTGACCCCGGATCATCACGTGGCGTACGCAAATCGGAGTTTCCGCGAGAAATTCGGCGAGGCTGATGGTCGGCGCTGCTACGAATACTGTTTCGGACGCAGCAAACCCTGCAATTTTTGCGAGAGCCACCGGGTGTTGAAAACCGGAAAATCGCATCGATGGGAAATGAAGTGGCCGAACGGCAGCGTTATTGACGTGTATGGCATCCCCTTTACCGACGTGGACGGCTCTCCGATGATCCTGGAAATGAATACCGACATCACCGCCTTCAGACGGACGGAAGAAGCCTTGATGGCGGAGCGGCAGCGGTTCCACGATGTTTTGGACATTCTGCCCGCTTATGTCGTACTGTTGACGCCGGATTACCATGTGCCTTTCGCGAATCGCTTTTTTGAAACTCGTTTCGGAAAAGCCGAAGGCCGCCGTTGCTTCGAGTATCTTTTCGGACGAACCGAGCCCTGTGAGATATGCGAAACTTACTCCGTTCTGAAGACCAGGCAGAGCCACGAGTGGGAGTGGACGGGCCCGGATGGACGCAATTACTACATTTTCGATTTCCCCTTCACCGACGTCAATGGCGCCGATTCCATCCTTGAGGTGGGTCTGGACATTACCGAAAAAAAGCGAACGGAAGAGGAACTGCGTCAGGCCCACGCTGAGCTTGAGGCAAAGGTCAAGGAAAGAACGGCGGCCCTTGAAGGGGAAATAAGAGAGCGCAAGCGGGCGGAAGAAGCGTTGCGCAAGAACGAGACGCTCCTTCGCGCCGTCACTGATAATAATCCTGACCCTATTTTCATGAAAGACAGCAGAGGCCGTCTTGTGTATGCGAACCCGGCGACCCTGCGAATGATCGGCAAGACAATCGATGATGTCATAGGCAAAACGGACGAAGACTTCTATGTCAATACAGCCGATGGCCGCGCTATAATGGAGAACGACCGGAGGATCATGGATTCCCGCCAGAGTGAAATTGTCGAAGAATCCTTGTCTAATCCCGACGGATCGAAGCGCTTCTACATTTCCAGTAAAGCCCCGTTTTACGACGCCCGGGGACAGATCCTCGGTCTCATCGGAGTAGGCCACGAAATCACCGATCGCAAGCTGGCCGAGGAGGCTTTGCGCGATCGGGAATCGCGGTACAGGCAATTGGCCCTCAGGCTCGAACAGGTCAGAGAGGAAGAGCGGGCCGCCCTGGCGCGGGAGCTCCATGACGATCTGGGCCAGGTCCTCGCCGGCCTGGGATTCGACCTCGCATGGATTAATAAACGGATGTCCAATCATGACGGGGAAGTCAAACGCAAAGTGGAAAACATACGGAAATATGTCCGGACGGCCCTGCAGCGGCTGAGAATGGTATACACGCAGCTCCGTCCGGGTCTGCTGGATGAAATGGGACTCTCGGCGGCGATCGAATCCCACATTTCAAGCTTCCAGGAAAAATCCGGCATTCTCACGATACTTGAGACTCATATTGATGAGAGGATATTGAACACCGACCAGATCACGACTCTGTTCCGCATCATCCAGGAGAGCCTGACAAATGTATTCAAGCACGCCAAAGCGTCGGAAGTGAATGTGAGTCTTTCCCAAAAAAATGGAGATTTGGTCCTGATGGTGGCCGATAACGGAAAAGGCATACGTAAATCAGATCTGAAAAAGCAGCACTCTTTCGGGCTGGTCGGAATCGAGGAACGGATCAAAAAGCTGGGCGGGGAATTCGATATTCAGGGAAAGGCGGGCAAAGGCACGGTACTGACTGTCTCTATTCCGGTTTTACTAAAGTCTCAAGAAAAGGAAAGTTCAGAGTCCGGAGTTCAGAGTCCAGAGTTGCCCGAATAGTTAAAATTGCTAGATTTTGCGTACCTCTTGTCCGAATTTTCAGGCAGGCTGTTCAGAATGCCCGGCTGCAAGGCGCCCTTCGACAAGCTCAGGACAGGCTCCGCAGACGGGCGTTTATCAACAGCCTGCCTAAAATCCCGACATGAGAGCGCGGAACGCCCTCTGCGCCATATCCTCCGCCAGCAGCTGGAGGGCGGCTCGGCGGTTCTGATCCGTTACGAAGGGGTTGCCCTGGCTCACCCGGTAATCCCTGTAGCCGCTGAATCCCGGATCCTTCCAGATGATGACGGGTTTCCCTCTTTCCACAAGCTCCGGGTTGGCCTCGAAGCTGACGTCCATCACAACGGTCAGGCGCTCTTCGGTGGCGATATCCGCCCTCGTATAAGAAAGGTGGCCGGTGGAAACGCTGTTCATTCCGCCCCGCAGGACGGCATCGGCCTGATCGCGGCTTTCCGCCAGCCGGAACCGGGTGCTCCTGCGGAACTGGTCGAGGAACGCATTCCTGAAGATCACTTCCAGCTCGGCTTCGCTCGTCCGGTTGGAGAAATTGTCCACATATACCCTCTTGATCACGGGATCGATGTGTTCCCCGCCGGGTGAAAACCTGTACCCGCAGGAGCTCCCGAGCAGAACCAGAAACGACATAACGCCAAAAACCAGAACTTTTCTTCTCAGCATTTTTTCCGCCCATCCTGACGCAGGCTGAAGCCTGCGACTGCCGTTTTAAGGGATCTTTTCGCGCCCTAAATCCGCTGCGCGGCAATGTCCAATGTCTAACGTCTATTTTATTACTATATTAACCAGTTTCTTCGGCACATAGATCACTTTGACGACCTGCTTCCCCTCGATCATCTTCGAGACCTTCTCTTCGGCGAGCGCTTCTTTCTTGATGTTCTCTTCCGTCTCGCCCACTCCGACGACCACCCTTCCCCTGACTTTTCCGTTCACCTGGATGACAATGGTGATCTCCTCTTCGGAGGCAACCGCCGGGTCGAAGGCCGGCCAGGGCACGTCCAGGAGCAGCTTCTTTTCTCCGAGCATTCCCCACAGTTCATCCGTCACGTGCGGTACAACCGGGGAGAGGAGGATGATCACCGCTTCGACGGCTTCCCGCACCACGGAAAGCGAAAGCGAGTCCTCTTTCGGCGGGCGCTTCAACTGATAAAGCGCATTGACCAGCTCCATCACCGCGCTGATCGCCGTATTGAAATGAAAGCGGTCCTCGATATCGGAGGTAACCTTTTTGATTGTCTGGTGGGTCTTCTTTCTCAGGTCCTTCAGGTCCCCTTCCAGCTGCTTCTTCCCGTCGAAGGCCTTTATCCCCCGGATGTCTTCCAGATAGTCGTCAACAAGCCGCCAGACCCTGCCGATAAAACGGAACGAGCCTTCTACGCCCTGATCGCTCCATTCCAGATCCTTTTCCGGGGGCGCGGCGAAAAGGCAGAACATACGGGCGGTATCAGCCCCGTATTTCCGGATCAGGTAGTCGGGGTCGACGACGTTCTTGAGCGACTTTGACATCTTCTCCGTTTTTCCGACGGCGACAGGCTTGTCGCACTGCGTGCAGAGCCCTTCGCGGACCTCTTCCGGATATAGATAGCCGTGCGTCGGGCATTTGACGGATTCCTTGCAGACCATCCCCTGCGTAAGGAGGTTTGCGAAAGGCTCGTCGATCCCCAGGACGCCGAAATCGCGCAGGACCCGCGTATAAAACCGTGAATACAGGAGGTGCAGAATGGCGTGCTCGATCCCGCCGATATACTGGTCGACCGGCAGCCAGTAATCCATTCTTGCCCGGTCAAGCCCCGGTTTTCTGTCGAAGTCGGGAGAGCAGAAGCGGTCGAAGTACCAGGAAGACTCGACAAAGGTATCCATCGTGTCGGTTTCCCTCCGGGCCGGGCCTTTGCACCGGGGGCAGTCCGTCTTTGCAAACCTGTCCAGACGTGCGAGCGGCGATTCGCCCTTGCCGGTTATCTCCACGTCCAGGGGCAAAACGACGGGCAGATCGGATTCCGGCACCGGTACCGTTCCGCACTTATCGCAATAGATGATCGGAATCGGAGCTCCCCAGTAACGCTGCCGCGAAATGCCCCAGTCGCGCAGCCGGTACTGCACCACCCTTTTTCCCCGTCCGATCTTCTCGAAGTGATCCGCAATGGCATCGAGCGCTGCCAGGTTCCTCATCCCGTTGAACGGCCCGGAATTGACGAGGATGCCTTCGTCCACGTAAGCCCCGGTCATCGTCTCGGCGTCGATCGGGTTATCCGGGTTCTGGATCACGACGATCAGGGGGAGATTGTATTTTTCGGCGAACTCGAAATCGCGCTGGTCATGGGTGGGGACGGCCATGACGCAGCCCGTGCCGTAGTCGGCGAGGACAAAATTGGCGGCGTAGATCGGCATCCTCTTGCCCGTCACCGGGTTGAGGCACCAGGCATTGAGAAAGATTCCCTCCTTCTCGTAGTACTCCGAGGTGCGTATCATGCGGTCCTGCTTCTTGATCTTCTCCACAAAGGCCAGAACGTCCCGTTCGATGCCTTTTCCCCTGACGAGCTTGAGGACCAGCTCGTGCTCCGCCGCGATCAGCATGAAGGTCGCGCCGTAGATGGTGTCCTGACGCGTCGTGAACACCCGGATCGGTTCGTCCGAGTTCTCCATCGGGAAGCTTATTTCCAGTCCGTGGCTCTTGCCGATCCAGTTCCTCTGCATGGTGAGAACCCGTTCCGGCCAGCCCTCGCTCAGGCCGTCCGCGCCGCTCAGCAGTTCCTCCACGTAGTCCGTGATGCGGAAGAACCACTGGTCCAGGAATTTTTCCTGCACGTCCGTTCCGCAGCGCCAGCAGAGGCCGGCTTCCACCTGCTCGTTTGCCAGAACCGTCATGCACCTGTCGCACCAGTTCACGGAAGAGGTTTTCTTGTACGCCAGGCCCTTCTCGTACATCCAGACGAAAAAGAGCTGCTCCCACTTATAATACTTCGGCTCGCAGGTGGAAATCTCCCGGTCCCAGTCGTAGCTGAAACCCATCCTGCGGAGCTGTTTCTTCATGGTTTCTATGTTTTCGTTGGTCCAGACGGCGGGATGGACCCCCTTGGCGATGGCGGCGTTTTCCGCCGGCATCCCGAAAGAGTCCCAGCCCATGGGATGCAAGACATTGAACCCGCGCATCCGTTTGAAGCGAGCGACGACGTCTCCGATAGTGTAATTGCGGACGTGCCCCATGTGGATTTTCCCGGAGGGATAGGGGAACATTTCAAGAAGGTAGTACTTCTTCCTCTGCGGGTCCTCACCGACATTGAAGACCTTTTTCTCCTCCCAGATCTTCTGCCACTTCTCCTCGATGCGCCCCGGTTCGTATCGCTTACTCATTTTTTTCTCCATAAGTTCAGGGGTAATGGGTTATAGGTATTGGGTATTGGGCCACAGAATCCTATAACCCATTACCAATTACCTATAACCCCGTTCTTTTCAGAAAAGTGTGAGCGGTCCCACTTCCTTCCTTAAAGCGTCTATATCCATGCTGTCTTTCGTATTCTTTATAAAGCGCTCCAGTCCTCCGAGGATCTCCTCGATTTGTCCCCGGTCCCCGATCAGCACCAGCCTGATCCGGTCCCATTTTCCTGCTTTGCGCTCGTAGTAATCGTACAGGCCCGTCATGAACGCCTCGGTCATGACGGGCAGCTCGAGACCGCACCGGCCCGCCGCCGGGATCTCGAAAGCGTAAGCGTCCCAGTCCAGACCGGAAGTGGTTTCCGCAAGCGCGTATCCTCCGGAATAAAGAACGTCGTAATCAAGGTCGGCGATGTTGCCCAGACCGATCAGCATGATCTGACCGGAGGGTACCCTTCGGGGGGGAGAGAGAAGCACTTTTTCCAGGCGGGCGCCGGATATTCTGCCCTGCACGATCTGTCTGGAGATCAACCCATTCAGCCTCCAATCGAGGAAACCGCAGTACCCCCGGGGAGGCCTCTCGTCGGCAAAACATCCGAGGGCGAGGCGTTCACTGTCAAGACTGTCCAGCTTCGCCGTTTCGATCCTGAGTGGGGCCATCTTCCTTCTTCAGCTTTGAGTGGAGGGCATCGAGAATGCCGTTGATGAATGAGCCGGAATTCTCGGATCCGTAAGATTTGCCGAGATCGATCGCCTCGTTGAGAGCCACCTTCGGCGGGATATCGGAACAATACAGGAGCTCGTACACGGCAAGCCGCAGAATATTCCTGTCCACCCTGGACATCCTCTGGATCGACCAGTTTTCGGAACAGCTGACGATCAGGCTGTCTATCTCTCCAACGTGGTCCCGTGTGCCGTTCACCAGTTTTGAAGAAAAATCCTTCACGTCATCCGGCGCTTCGAAATTATTCCAGAAGAGATCGATCGCGGCTTTCGCATCAATCTCCAAAGCGTCAATCTCAAAGAGAACCTGGAGGGCTATTTCTCTTGCTTTTCTTCTGCGGCCCATGAAAAGAGAACAAGACTAAATTTTTCTGAAAAGATCCACCATTTCGATCGCGGCCAGGGCGGCGTCCCATCCCTTGTTGCCGGACTTCGAGCCGGCCCGCTCGATCGCCTGCTCGATGCTGTCGGTCGTTATCACTCCGAAGATAACCGGGATTTCGGTTTCCAGGCCGACGGCTGCAATGCCTTTCGATACCTCCGCGCTGATGTACTCAAAATGCGGAGTAGCGCCCCGGATCACCGTTCCCAGGCAGATAACGGCGTCATACTTGCCGGACTTCGCCAGCCTCTTGGCTGCAAGCGGAATCTCGAAAGCCCCCGGCACTTTGACCACCTCGATTTCCTTCGCATCGGCCCCCGAGCGGGTGAGGGCATCGAGCGCCCCTTCGATCAGGCGACCGCTGATGAAGTCGTTGAACCTGCTGGCCACGATGCCGAACCGCATCCCCTTCGCGCTTATTTTACCTTCAATGAACTTCGGCATTTTTCCCCCATTCAATACAGTTTCTGCTCTCAACGCAACCCGTCGTCCAAGTCTTCTGCTATTATACCTTATGCTGGATGCCTTACGTTCCGGCCTGAAGCCTGAAAGCCGGAAGCCCGATGCCTACTTATCCAGCATATGTCCCATTTTCTTCCGCTTCGTCTCGAGGTAGTGAATGTTGCTTTCGTTCGGCTCGATGATGATGGGAACGCGGTCGGTGATGGCGATTCCGTATCCCGACAGGCCCACTATTTTTTTCGGATTGTTGGTCATGAGTCTCATCTTGCGGACTCCGAGATTGACGAGAATCTGGGCGCCGATCCCGTAATCCCTGAGGTCCGGCTTGAAACCCAGCTCCAGATTCGCCTCGACCGTATCCCGTCCCTGCTCCTGAAGGGCATATGCCTTAATCTTGTTTACCAGGCCGATGCCGCGCCCCTCCTGGTGCATGTAAACGATCACTCCCTTGCCTTCCTCCTCCACCATCTTCATCGCCTGATGAAGCTGGTCGCCGCAGTCGCAGCGCTCGGAACCGAAGACGTCTCCGGTAAGGCATTCGGAGTGCACGCGGACAAGGACTTCGTCCTCGGGCTTGATCTCGCCCTTCACAAGGGCCACATGTCTCGATTTGTCGACCTCATTCTCGTAGACGATGATTTTGAACTCGCCGCCGAACCTGCTGGGGATCGTTGCGGTCGCCGCCCTGTGCACCAGGCATTCCGTTTTCATGCGGAACTGTATGAGATCGGCGATAGTGACTATTTTCAATCCGTGTTCGCGGGAAAATATCTCCAGGTCCGGCATTCTCGCCATTGTTCCGTCGTCCTTCATGATCTCGCAGATGACTCCGGCGGGCTTGAGGCCCGCAAGACGAGCCAGATCCACGGAACCTTCCGTCTGGCCGGTCCGGACGAGGACGCCGCCTTTTCGCGCCCGGATCGGAAACACGTGGCCGGGGCTTACGATATCGTCCGGGGTCGCTTTATCGTCCACGGCCGTCCGGATCGTGGTCGCCCGGTCCTGGGCCGAGATGCCGGTGGTGACTCCTTTTCTTGCTTCAATGGAGACCGTAAACGCGGTCCCGAACCGCGAGCGGTTGTCGCGGACCATCAGCGGAAGGTCCAGGCGGTCCGCCGTCGCATCGTCCAGGGTCAGACATATCAATCCCCTGCCGAATCTGGCCATGAAATTTATATCATCGGCGGTGACATGCTCCGCCGCCATGAAGAGATCGCCCTCGTTTTCGCGGTCCTCATCGTCCACGAGAATGATCATTTTCCCTTTTTTTATGTCGTCAATAGCTTCCTGTATTGAACTAACCATATCTCACCTTCGGTTCGAAAATCCCAAATTCGAATTTCTAAATCCTAAACAAATCCAAAATCCCAAACTCAAATCTCAAAAACAGGAACCCGGCCCTTAACTTTTGAATTTTTAGGATTTAGGATTTAGTGCTTAGGATTTACTTTATAAAACCATATTCCGCCAGAAATTTGCGGTCTATTTTTCCCTTTCCTTCCATGAAACGGGCGACATATTTGCCGATGATGTCCGTCTCTATGTTAACAGGGTCGGAAACCTTTTTCATGTCCAGCGTCGTGGCTCCGGCCGTGTGCGGGATAATCTGCACGAAAAACCGGTTCTTCTCCACCCGATTGACTGTCAGGCTGATGCCGTCGACCGCTATGGATCCTTTTTCCACGACGAAGCGGGAGACCTGCGCGTCGGTTTCTATGCCGACCAGAATCGACCCGGAAGACGCCTCCTTTTTTATTATCCTGCCTACGCCGTCCACATGTCCCAGGACGATATGCCCGCCCAGAAAACCGTCAGCCCGCAGGGCCTTCTCCAGATTCACCCGGTTCCCCGGTTTCAATCCCCTGAGCGTCGTGCGCGAAAGCGTCTCCACGGAAACATCCGCCGCGAAGCTTTTGTCCGCCACCTCTACCGCGGTCAGGCAGGCGCCGTCAACCGAGATGCTGTCCCCCGTCCTGACATCCGCCAGGCCCATCTCCGTTTCGATTTCGAGACGGGCGGAATCCCCGCGGACCGTCAGTTTCCGCACTCTTCCGACGCTCTCTATGATCCCGGTAAACATTCTCGAACGTCCTTGACTATTATGTGCTGTGAGTTCGCCGCTTCCGTTTCAGATCCTCCAGTTCTTCGAGAAATTCGTTCACATCCCGGAACTGGCGGTATACCGACGCGAAACGGACATAGGCGACCTCGTCCAGCGAATGGAGCTCGGACATGACCCTCTCCCCGACGAAAGCCGAGGGGACTTCCCGGGCCTGGACTTCCTGGCAGGCGCGCTCGATCCGGTCCACCACCGCTTCGATGCTGTCCATGCTGACGGGGCGTTTTTCGCAGGCCTTCTTTATGCCGGCCAGGATCTTTCCCCTGTCGAAGAGCTCCCGGCGTCCGTCCTTTTTGACCACCATCGGAAGCACTTCCTCGACGGATTCATAAGTCGTGAACCGTTTCCCGCATGCATTGCATTCACGCCTTCTGCGGATCGCAAAACCGTCCTTGCTTATCCTTGAATCTATGACTTTGTTTTCAACGCTGGCACAGAAGGGGCACTTCATATCGCCGCAACCTCGACCCCGGCTTCCGAGAACATTTCCCGCGCCATATTATCACGATAACCGTCGCGGTACAACACGCGCACGATTCCGGCATTTATTATCATTTTCGCGCAGATGACGCACGGATGGTTGCTGCAGTAGAGCGTTGCCCCCTTGATGCTGACCCCGTGCAGCGCGGACTGGATGATCGCGTTCTGCTCCGCATGCAGGCCCCGGCAGAGCTCGTGCCGCTCCCCGGAAGCCACCTGGAGGCGCTCCCGCAGGCAGCCCGTGTCCAGGCAATGCCTGATGCCGCTCGGCGCCCCATTGTACCCCGTGGCGAGAATGCGCTTATCGGTGACAATCACCGCACCGACGCTGCGCCGCAGGCAGGTAGACCGCTTCGAGACGAGGTCGACGATTCCCATGAAGTATTCATCCCACGAGGGTCTGTCGTACGCGCGCTTTTCTTTTTCCTCTTCCATTCAGATCGGCTCTGCTGTTGCGCCGGAAATTTAAATGCCGTAAGTCGTAAAGCGTGAGGTGTAAGGTGTTTCCGGTAAAATTACCTTACGCCTTACCCTTCACCTGCGGTTAACCGGACCGGAAACCGGAAACCAGAAACCTATCCTCTTTTGATCCGATCGGCATACAGAGGGAATTTTTCGCAGAGCGTCCTCACCTCTTTCCTGACCTCCGTGATGCGGCTCTCGTCCTTTATATTCTTGAGAATGTGCGAAATCATCCGCCCGATCGTTTTCATCTCGTTTTCCTTCATGCCGCGCGTGGTCACGGCGGGCGTGCCGAGACGGATACCGCTGGTGATCATCGGGCTTCTGGTGTCGAACGGGATCATGTTCTTATTGGTGGTGAGGCCGGCCCGGTCCAGGGCTTCTCCCGCTTCCGCTCCCGTTATCCCCTTGTCCGTAAGATCGATGAGCATCAGGTGATTGTCCGTCCCGCCGGAAACGAGCCGGAAACCTTCCGCCATCAGCTCCGTCGCCAGCGCCTTCGCGTTTGCGACGATCTGCCGCTGGTATGCCCTGAATTCTTCCGAGAGGGCCTCTTTCAGGGCGACCGCCTTGGCCGCGATCACGTGCATCAGCGGTCCGCCCTGGCTTCCTGGAAAGACGCGGCTGTCGAGCGTCTTGGCGAAATCCCGCCTGCACATTATAATGCCGCCGCGGGGCCCGCGCAGCGTCTTGTGCGTCGTTGTGGTGACGAACTCGCAGACGGGAACCGGGGAGGGATGGACGCCTGCGGCGACCATTCCGGCGATATGGGCGATATCGGCCATGACGACCGCGCCAACTGAGTCCGCCACTTCCCGGAATTTTCCGAAATCGATCGTCCGGGGATACGCGCTGGCCCCGACGACGATGATCTTCGGCCGGTGCTTTTCCGCCTGGGCCGCGACCTCCTCGAAATCGATGGTTTCCGTTTTGCGGTCCACCCCGTAAGCGACTATTTTATAGAGCTTGCCCGAAAAATTGGCCGGGCTCCCGTGCGAGAGGTGTCCGCCGTGCGCCAGGTTCATGCCGAGGATCGTATCCCCGGGCTGAAGCAGGGCGAAATACACGGCCATGTTCGCCTGCGTCCCGGAGTGCGGCTGGACATTGGCGTGGTCGGCCCCGAAGAGTTTTTTCGTCCGCTCGATCGCCAGGGCCTCGACGATGTCTACGTACTCGCAGCCGTAGTAGTATCTCTTTCCGGGATACCCCTCGGCGTACTTGTTGGTCATGACGCTGCCCTGCGCCTCCAGGACCGCTTCGTCCACGAAATTTTCCGACGGGATCAGCTCCAGCTTTCCCGCTTCCCGCTTTGTTTCCCTCAGGATAGCGTCATAGATCTCGGGGTCAACCTTCTTCAGCAACGACATGATTTCCTCCTCATTGGGCGCACGGCAAAAGGCAAAGGGCCAAAGGTAAAGAGAGGAGTGACCTCTTCCAGTTCTTTGCGCCTTTAGCCATTAGCCTCTTGCCCTTAGCCTTTACTTACACAACTTCTTTTCCAGCTCGCGTATTTTATCCAGCCGCCGCGCGTGCCGGCCCCCTTCAAAATCCGCGGCCAGCCATGCATCCATTATAATCTTCGCCTCCGCACCGCTCAGGCGCCTTCCGGCCAGGACAAGGATATTGGAATCGTTATGAAGCCTGCTCAGCCGCGCCGTCTCTTCATCCGCACAGAGCGCCGCCCTGACGCCGGGGAACCTGTTCGCCACAATGGACATTCCGATGCCGGACCCGCAGACCAGGATTCCCCTGTCGTAGCGCCCCGAGGAGACGCCTTCTGCAACCGGCACGCCGAAATCCGGGTAGTCAACGGAGTCCCCGCAGAAAGCTCCCGCATCTGTTACTACCAGCCCTCTCGCGGCCAGCAGCTGTTTCAGCTCCTCTTTCAGCTCAAATCCCGCATGGTCGGAACCGATAATTATTTCCTTCATCATTTTCTCGTTCCGTCGTAAAGCGTGAGAAGTAAGGAGTGAGGTGATTTTCTTTTAAGGAACACCTTACGCCTCACGATTTACTCTTTACGATCATTCAAATTTCCGAAAGGCCAGTACGACATTAACCCCTCCGAACCCGAAACTGTTGGACAGTGCCGCTCTGATGTCCCTTGCCCTGGCCTTCCCGGGAACATAATCCAGATCGCATTCGGGATCGGGATTGTCCAGATTGATCGTCGGCGGCATTGTTCCCTTCTCCACCGCCATCGCGGTTATTATAGTCTCCAGCCCGCCGGCAGCGCCGAGCAGATGGCCGGTCATGGATTTGGTGGAGCTCACGGCCACCCGGGTATCCTTTCCGAAAACCGCCTTGATCGCCTGCGTTTCATATATGTCGTTCGGCGGCGTCGACGTCCCGTGCGCGTTTATGTAGTCGATCTGCGAAGGCTCCCACCCCGCGTCCTCAAGGGCCAGCCTCATGCACCTGGCCGCCCCTTCATGCCCGGGCGGAGGTATGGCGACGTGGTAAGCGTCGCTCGACATGCCGATCCCGGAAATCTCCGCATAAACATGGGCGCCCCTGTCGAGCGCCGACGAAAGCTCCTCCAGGATTACTATCCCGGAGCCCTCTCCGATGACAAAACCGTCGCGGTCGCGGTCGAAAGGCCTGCTCGCCGCCTCCGGCCGGTCGTTGCGGACGGAAAGCGCCCGCATTGCGTTGAAGCCCGCAAATGCCAGCGGAGTGACGACCGCTTCGGATCCTCCCGCGATCATCGCGTCGGCATAGCCTTCCCGGATCAGCCGGAACGCGTCTCCGATGGCGCCGGCGCCGGAAGCGCACGCCGTTACCGTGCAGTTTATCGGTCCTTTTGCCCCGGACCTTATTGCAATCTGTCCCGCCGCCAGGTTGGCGAGCACCGCCGGGATCATGAACGGCGACAGCGCCTGCGGACCCCGCTCCATCAGCAGAATCTTGGCCTTTTCAACAGTGGCAAGGCCGCCGATGCCCGACCCGATAATCGTTCCTGTCCTCTCCGCGTTGTCCTTTCCGATCTTCAGACCGGCGTCTTCCAGCGCCATTTCGGCGGCCGCCAGCGCGTAGATGATAAATTCATCCGTCCGCCGCTGCTCCTTCGCCGAAACGAATCGCAGGGGATCGAACCCCTTCAGCTCGCCCCCTATTTTTGTCTTGCACTTGGATGTATCGAACCGGGTAACCGCGGCTATTCCGGATTTACCCGCGCAGAGACCCTCCCAGGTCTCCCGAGCGGTGTTTCCCACGGGGTTCACCGTTCCCATCCCGGTTACGACCACCCGTCTTCTTGATATATGAGAAACCATTGTAAATCAGTTTACCATTCCCCTCTTTTTCTTGATAAAGTCGATCGCATCCTGGATGGTTCGAATCTTCATCAGCTCTTCATCAGAAATCTCAACGCCGAAGTTTTCCTCCATGGCCATAATGAGCTCAACTATGTCCAGGGAATCCGCCCCGAGATCGTCCATGAAAGACGCTTCCGGGACGCATTCCTCTTTCGTAACTCCCAGCTGTTCGGTGATGATTTCGATGACCCGTTCTTCAATCGACATTATCTTTCCTCCTTTTTCCGGCCTTATTACCGCCGGCCGCAGATGCTATTGTTTCCCCCGTCCCTCTCGAAGGCGGGGGTATTTTTTCCAACTCATCGGAATTACAATCCTGAATTCGAACCCGGATTCAGGTGTTTTGCTTAGATTCAAGCCTCCTATCTTCTCAACTTGTCAGCTTCTCAACTTCGATTTTCTCCGAAGTCGAAAATTCACATATACAGCCCGCCGTCCACGCGGATGACCTGGCCGGTTATATAATCCGACTCCGGGGACACCAGGAACAGGACCGCTCCGGCCACGTCGTCCGGATTTCCCAGCCGCAGCAGGGGAATGCTGTCCCTGATCTCCTCTTTTCTCTCCTCCAGCGACGCCGTCATGTCCGTTTCAATCAATCCCGGAGAGACAGCGTTCACGCGGATGTTCCTGGAGGCGAGCTCCCGCGCCAGCGCCTTTGTAAGACCTATTACTCCCGCCTTGGAAGCGCAGTAATTAACCTGTCCGGGGTTCCCGGCCTCCGCTACGACCGAAGCGACATTGACGATTCTTCCCCAGCGCTGCCGGATCATCTGCCTGGCCGCGACCCGGCAGCAGTTGAACGCGCCTTTCAGGTTCGTATCGATCGTCCGGTCCCAGTCTTGCTCTTTCATCCGGACAATAAGGCCGTCCCTGCTGATTCCCGCGTTGTTCACCAGAATGTCCAGCCGCCCCTTTTCCTTTATAATCCGGCCCATCTCCTCCGCAGCCGCCGCGGCGTCGGCGACGTCGAACGGCGCAACCTCGCCGTCTCCCCCCCGCTCGCGGATCAGGCGCAGGGTCTCGCGGGCTGCTTCCCGGCAGTTCATGTAATTCACTATTGTATAAGCGCCCTCTCCGGCCAGCTTGAGGGAGACCGCCCTTCCAATCCCCCTCGAACCGCCCGTCACCAGGGCTACTCTGCCGCTGAGCGCCATTCTTTTCCGTGTCCCTTAAGAAATGCGGCGGTCTTCTCCAGGGATCCCGCGTCTTCGACGCTGTGCGTCCGGACGCCGGGATTGATCCGCCGGATCAGGCCGGATAGGGTTCGCCGGGGGCCGAGCTCCACAAACGTATCCGCCCCCTGAGCGATCATTTTGAGGATGGTCTCCCGCCAATATACGGCGGTGCGGATCTGCCGGTAAAGAAGTCCCCTGGCGTTCTCCTTTGAATAAAGGAGATCGGGGTCCGCGTTGGGAATGACCGGAAACCGGAAATCCCCGAATTCGAACCCGTCCAGAAAGGACCGGAAGCGATCGGCTGCAGGATTCATCATGCTGCAATGGCACGGAACGCTGATCGGCAATTCTTTCGCCCTGGCGCCCCTGTCTTTTGCGGCTGCAACGGCCGTTGCGACGGCTCGGGCCGAGCCCGAGACGACAATCTGCTCATCGGTGTTGACGATGGACGTCTCCACGGTACCGTCCATCTCTCGCACGCGGGCGCAGATTTCTTCCACCGCCGCCCGACCGAGGCCGATGATCGCCGCCATCGCCCCCGATCCGGCCGGGGCCGCTTCCTGCTGAAAGACCCCTCTTGCATGTACCAGCCGCAGGGCCTCTCCGAAGCCGAGCGCACCTGCCGCGAGGAGCGCATTGTACTCCCCGAGGCTGTGTCCGGCCGCAATTACGGGCCGGATTCCTATTTCCTGTTCGTATACCCTGTATATCGCAAAATTTACGGTAAGGACGGAAACCTGGGTATTTACCGTCCGATCCAGCTCCTCCTGCGGGCCCCCGAAGCAGAGCCCGGCAAGATCACAATCGAGCAGATCGCCGGCTGTCTCGAACGCCTCCCTTGCAACACTGTATGCGTTATACAGCTCCCGGCCCATCCCGACGTACTGCGTTCCCTGGCCGGGGAAAACGAGGCCCAGCTTCCGCACGGCTTACCTCAGGATTCCTTGTGTAAACTGCGGACCTCTCTGCCTTTATACGTGCCGCAATGAGGGCACGCGCGATGCGGCAGCTTCGGCTCGTTGCACTGGGGGCAGACCGAAGAGGCCGGAGACGTCAGGGCGTCATGAGCCCTGCGGCTGTCTCTTCGCGATTTTGAATGTCGTTTTACGGGATTTGGCATGGATCTTCTCCTCTATTTTCAAGTCTTCAAGTTTCGGGCCTCTGGTCCAGACCTTCAGACTGCTCCTGATACCCGATACCTGAGACCGGACACCAGATCATTTCCGTTTTACTTTGAAATTCTTCAAGGGGCCGAACCCGGGGTGTCCCGCGGGCCTTTCGCACCGGCACTGCTCCTCGTTGAGATTCGCTCCGCATTGGGGACACAGCCCCCTGCAGGCCTCGTCGCATACGGCCCTGACCGGTATCCGCAGAATAAGCTGTTCCAGGATGATCGGGTCGATTTCTATCTCCTCATCCTGGTACCGGCCGAAATAGAGCTCATCCTCGCTGTCGGGATCTTCATCTTCGCCGGGCTCATAAGGGACGAGGACGTAGCGGAATTCGGCCCGGATCGGCTTTTCCACCTCTTTGAGGCACCGGCCGCATTCCAGGATGATATCGGCGTCCATGCTGATATCGAGCGTCACCGTTTCCCCGATCCTGACGGCGCTGCCGGTCGCGCTCAGCCGCTTGAGAGAAAACTCCGCTTCCGCCAGTTCCGGAAAGATTCCGGCAAGCCACTTGGCGTCGGCTGTAAAGTGGAAAACCGAACTTTCTTCCCCGATCTGCTGGACCTTGATTTTCAAAGAGACCTCCTCGGACCGCGAGAGGGCCCAAAGAAATTGTTATTGTTAATGAAAATGCAGTAATAATGTCAAGCTCTTTTTGCCCGGCGAAAAAAGACCCTGAAATTGAATCCTTGTGACCTCAGGGAACCGACGGGGAAGCGGCCCGCACCGAAAATGCAGGCTTGAGATTGACAATCAGAACGTATTATAACATGATAGATTTTTGTTAAAAACATCCGCAGGATGAAAGGAAAGCATGAGCGAGCAGAGGATCGTCAGGACGAGGTTTGCGCCTTCCCCCACGGGGGCGCTCCATATCGGCGGGGTCAGGACGGCCCTTTTCAACTGGCTCTACGCCAGGCATGCGGGAGGTAAATTCATTCTGCGCATTGAGGATACCGACCAGCTGCGGTCCACGGACGAATCCACCCGTGGGATACTCGATTCCATGAGCTGGCTGGGCCTTAACTGGGACGAAGGACCCTTATTCCAGACGGAAAGGGCCGGGATTTACCGCGACGCCGTCCGGAAACTTATTGATGAAGGAAAGGCCTACCGCTGCGCGTGCCCTCCGGAAGAGCTTGAACGCAAAAGGAAAAAGGCCCTTGCCGAGCGCCGGAAACCTAAATACGACGGCACCTGCCGGCACAGGAACATAGGCCCCAATCCCAATACGGTCGTCCGGTTCAGGTGCCCCGATAGGGGGACGACCGCTTTCGAAGACCTTGTCAAAGGCAGAATTTCCTTTGAAAACGATGAATTGGACGATCTGGTAATAGAACGGAGCGACGGCTTCCCCACATACAACTTCGCCGTTGTAGTGGATGACGCCCTGATGGGAATAACCCACGTGATCCGCGGCGACGACCACGTGAACAATACCCCCCGCCAGATCCTTCTTTACAAGGCCCTCGGTCATGACGTACCGGCATTCGGCCATGTCCCCATGATTCTCGGATCGGACAAGGCGCGGCTGAGCAAGCGACATGGGGCCACCTCCGTCACCGCTTACAGGGACATGGGCTATCTGCCCGAGGCCCTGGTCAACTATCTCGTCCGCCTCGGCTGGTCGCACGGCGACCAGGAAATATTCTCGCTGGACGACCTGATCCGGCTGTTCACGCTGGAGGCGGTCGGGAAGTCGGCTGCCGTCTTCAACCCGGACAAGCTCCTCTGGCTGAACCAGCATTATATCAAGGGCGCCGCCCCGGACCGGCTGGCGCGGGAGCTCGCGCCTTTCCTGGAGGATCTCGGCATCACGAACCCGGACCCCGACTTTCTCGCCAGGGTGGCCGCGGACCTGCAGACCAGGTCGAAGACTCTCGTGGAAATGGCTGAATCCGCCCGGTTCTATTTCAATGAGATCCGGGACTACGATCTTCAGCTGGCGGAGAAATATTTCGATTCCACGGGGGCCATATACATCCAGAGCGTCCGGGAGGCGCTCCCCGGACTTGGGGAATATAAAAAGGAGGGAATTGAAAACCTCCTGCGCAAGATTGCCGAAGAGAACGGAACCAAACTCAAAAACGTCGTCCAGCCGATACGGGTCGCCCTGACGGGAAAGACCGTAAGCCCGGGTATAGACGAGGTAATGGTCACTCTCGGGAAGGAAGGCGTCATGCGGCGGCTCGACAACGCCTTGGAATTCATCCGTTCCGGATGAATTCCGGCATTAGGCATTGGGTATTGGGCCTGTGAAAAACATATCCTTTATTCTCCCTCTCCCTTGACGGGAGAGGGTCGGGGTGAGGTGAAGAAGCGGGAAAGGCGGGGAAAGGCGCGAAATGCGGGAAAAATCTTTTGGTCTGTCAGGAATAGTACTCCTTACACCTTACGATTCACGCTTTACGCCCTTTTTTATTGACATCGCGGAATCGTTCGTTTAAATTTCCGCTTCCCAAAGAATTTTGGGGGATCGTCTAACCGGCAGGACGCAAGATTCTGGATCTTGCAATCTAGGTTCGAAGCCTAGTCCCCCAGCCAATATCGGCGTTGTATATAAATTTAGGTCGAGGATCTCTCGGCAGTAGGATAAAAAGCAAATTTAAAGGTTACGGTCCCATCGTCTAGTGGTTAGGACGCTGGCCTCTCACGCCGGAAACCGGAGTTCAACTCTCCGTGGGACTACCAAAATAAAAAGGGCCGCTTCATGCGGCTCTTTTTATTTTGGGGTTTCTAGTTTCGAGTTTCTGGTTTCTAGTTACTTCCAGGTAGTGTTGGACCAGAAATAAGGAAGACCTTTCACTCAGGCTGTCCAAAATTGCTCAGATACGAGGCCCATCCTTCGACTGCGCTCAGGACAGGCTCCGGCCCGAGGCGCGCAGCGTACTTTTTACGTACGTGAGCACCGAGGGCCAAGGGAAACGAAGTAGATGAGTGATTTTGGGCATCCGCGTCTAGTGGTCAGGACGCCGGCCGACCCCCGCCGGAAACCTGGGTCCAAATCCCGGAGGGATCACCAAAGAATTACTGTGAGTTGCGAACTTTATATTATTTTTCACTGTATGGTAATATTTCAGCAATCGTTGAAAACAGCATAAATGGTGATAATTGGTCTTGACATTTGTAATATTTCACCCTATTGTCAATTTTCAGCGAATGCTGAAAGGTTTATTTTTAATGAAAAAACTTGGCAATGAAATAGAGATCCAAGCATTGGAGGCTCTCAAGACCTGCCTGAAGCGGGTTCCTTTTTTGACGGTGGAATCTGTAGAGCAAGAGCCTCGTACTAATGATGCACAGTTCGATATCCTGGCAAGAGTGCGTATCGCCCAAGAATGGCAGAATATTGCTGTGGAAGTGAAAGGGAATGGCCAGCCCAGGATAGTTCGTTCAGCCATTTTCCAGCTCCTGCGATATCGCGAAAAAAATCCCGATGCGTACTGCGTGGTTATCGCGCCTTACATTTCTCCACAATCAGCGGCGATATGTGCAAAGGAGGATATCGGATACATAGACCTCGCCGGCAACTGCCGGCTAACCTTTGACAAGGTATATATAGAACAGGAAGGGAAGGCTAATCCCTTTGCCGTAAAGAGGGATTTGCGATCCCTTTATTCCCCAAAGGGCGAGCGGGTACTTCGCGTACTTCTGAACGATCCCAAAAAAGCATGGCGGGTCCAGTCTCTATCAGCAGAGGCCGTTGTAAGCCTCGGACAGGTTTCCAATGTAAAGCGCTTGCTTGAAAACCGTGAATGGCTCATAAGTACTGACGCTGGCCTGGTGCTCAACGCCCCTGATCAACTTTTGACCGAATGGTCGGAAAACTACAACTTTAGCAGGAACATAACGCGGAATTACTACACCCTGAAAACCATGGCAGAGATCGAGGCCGATCTGGCTGAGTGCTGCATGAAAAAGGGAATCAGCTACGCCCTGACCGGTTTTTCTGCGGCGGCAAGATACGCACCTGCTGTGCGCTACCAGCGGGCAATGGCCTATGTCGGGGAAAAAGCTGACAAGGTGACCGAGTCTCTTTCACTGAAAGAAGTTTCCAGCGGGGCCAATATGACACTCCTTTACCCTTATGACGAAGGCGTCATATACGGTTCACGATTGATTGATAGAATACAGGTGGCAATGCCGGTCCAAGTGTATCTTGATCTCTTATCGATGAAAGGCAGAGGGGAAGAAGCAGCCGCAATTTTGCTGGACGAGGTGATTAAGAAGCAATGGTAACCCGAAGGGATTATACTGCCGACGCGGTACAGGCAGCCAAATCCGTCCTGATTGAGCTGATGCATCTGCTTGGTGAGTACAGAGACGATATCGTCGTGATTGGAGGGTGGGTGCCGGAATTGTTATTACCGCAGGAACCCTACCCCCATGTAGGAAGCATGGATATTGACCTTGCCCTGAACCACTTGAAGATTCAGGACGGATACAAGATGATTGAAGAACTTCTCATCTCCCGTGGGTACTATCAGGAAGAAGGCAAGCAGCCTTTCATCTTCTTCAGGGATCTTCCTGTTAAAGGACAGACCATCAAGGTGCAGGTGGATCTTTTATCAGGAGAGTATGAGGGAACTGGAAAAGGCCGCCGGCATCAGGTTGTACAAGGAATGAAAGCCCGTAAAGTACGCGGTTGTGACATTGCCTTTGACATGGCTGAAGAGATTTCTATTGATGGAGAAATCCCTGGGGGCGGTCAAGACCGCGTTACTGTCAGGGTTGCTTCGATCGTCCCATTCATAATAATGAAAGGGATGGCATTAGACGATCGGCTGAAAGAAAAAGATGCTTGGGACATCTATTTCTGCATCCGTTCCTATCCCGGCGGGGTTGATACTTTGGCTGAGGAATTCCGTCCTCACTTATCGCACGGCTTGATTCAGGAAGGCCTTACAAAAATCGGAAAACACTTCGCCGGAATCACATCAATCGGCCCCAAATTCGTTGCAGATTTTGAGATGCCGGAAGACGCTGAAGATAGGGAACGGATTATCCGTGATGCATTTGAGCGGATAACTGCGCTTTTGGAAAAGCTGAAGGTTTGAAAAGTGTGTGTCCTTTTCTCCAAAATCGGGGTAAAATGATTGCACAACTACCCGGGAGGACACACACGCTTCAATAAAATAAAAAACTTACAATAAAACAGGTGACTTAGATATCTTTCCGGTTAGCCTCTCACGCCGGAAACCGGAGTTCAACTCTCCGTGGGACTACCAAAATAAAAAAGGCTGCTTTCGGCAGCCTTTTCTATTTTGGAGTTCCGAGTTTCGAGTCTCGGGTTTCGAGTTGCCCCAGGAAAGAGAACAGGAGTCTCAGACCAGAAAGTCAAAAATAGCGACTGCCTCCCTTGAATGTTCTTTGTAGTCGCACGTTTCAGTTCGGCTTTTGCACGGCGGCGCCTTTGGGCCTGAGCGGGGTTTTAAGACCCCGGACCCGCGACTTGAGGTCGCTCTTCTGCAAAGGCGCCGGCTGCACCCACTGGATCTGGTCGAAGTTGCGCGCATTCTGGCTCCGGATGTAATTCTTCCAGGACGCGTCTATTCTGGCGTTCTGAAGGTCGGCATTGGCGAATTTTGCGCCATTCAGCTTCGCCCCGGTCAGGTCCGCGCGGAAAAGCATGCCGCCCGTCAGGTCGGCGCCGCGCAGGTCGGCCTGATTAAATTTGCAGACATGCAGCCCGGCCGAGAGCAGTTTCGCTCCCGAGAGATCCGCCCCTGAGAAATCGGCGCCTCCGACCATCGCGCTGGACAAATCGGCATTGCGCAGGGAGGCACCCTGGAAATTCGCATTGTGGAAGTGCGCGTTGAAGAAATGGCCGCTGTCGAGCTTTGCGCCCACCAGCCTGGCATCGTTGAATTGAAGGCCCCGCATGCGGCTCCCCCGGAAATCCGCTCCGCTGAAATCGACGTGGTCGTACTTCTGCTGTATCAGGTTGATCTGAACTATGCCGCTCAGATCCGCATTCTGCATGTTCTTGTCCCCGGCCAGCATCCGGTCAACATCGGCTTGATTGAAAGCCCCCGCCGTTGTCGGCCCGATCGCCAAGAGTAATATCGCCAGGATCATCAGCCCGAATCGTTTCATTCTCAGCCCTCCCCAATGGAAATTCATTAATTATCCCCCGCAGGGGAATTTCACTTACTATCCGCGCCGGGTAAATTGATCTTCATGCCCTTCGGCATTCCCGGCACGGCAACTCTCTTGTAGCCTGAAGGAATTTCGAAAAGGCTGTCCGGCTGGCTGCCGAGCCTGACATCCCGGTATTCCATTACCCAGCTTCCGTCCGCAGCCGCCGTTCTGACCGGCAAGTTGACGTCCGTCGCCCACCACTGGTAGATTTGTACCGCCTTGCCGTCGACCTTGGCGGTCACTTCATATTTGGCCGAAGGATGGCCTCCGACGGTTTCGCTGCCGATTTTTTTCCGGCTTACCTCTCCCTTGACCTTGTCTCCGGCCGCGCTGATCTGTTCATCCGCCGCCTCCGGCGTTTCCATATAAGTATTCTGCGACTTCATAATCATCCAGACCTTGCCGAGATCCTTCCTGGCAACGACGGATGTTCCCGCCGCTTCGTTATCCGTCCGGAATTTGCCCGGTTTCATGTAGACCTTACTTGTAAAGGACTGCCCGGCGGAGGTGCTTACGACCGTAGCCGAGAATTCCTGCGCCTCGGCCTTCTTCTCCGTCTTCCCTCCGCTCTCCCCCGTGCCGCATCCCGCCGCAAAAAAGAGCGTTGACAATAAAACCGCAGCCGCAACCCATGATCTTTTCATCCCATTCCCTCCGGCATGCAACTCGATTTTCGCTCCAGCGGGCCGCCGTCTGAGTCTCTGCGGCGCGAGCGGGAGCAATCCTGTTCAGGGTTATATATATATCGCATCTCTCCTTTCAGAAATGCGGTCGGACAAACGTGGAAAGTATCCTCGGCTTTCATTGCATTGGCGTGATGGAAAGAGCGACTGTGAGGATTATTCGCAGGTAATGCTCTCGGCGGCTCTCCTCAGGGCTTGGCAGGTTGCCGTATCCTATATGGAAAAGAAGCCCCTGAGCGGTGGGACTATATAGGGGAATGCAGCGTGAGTCAAGAGAATCAGGATCGCAGCCTCAGCTCGGACGGGCGCTCTTGAGCGCGGATTTCTCCTGTCCGGCATCCGGTGGTCCTTCCCCTTTCTCCGCCATCGATTCAAGAGTAACCCGCAGGCTCAGGTGTCGAGGATCCGGGCCGCCTCCTCATTATCGACGTCCATGATATATGAGATTCCGCTGATGCGCGCCGCTTCGGGGGTGAGGGCGGCTATATCGCTCCGGCTTATATGCCCGAGAGAAAACTTCCTGCTTCCGGCCATGATCTGGCGCAATCCCTGAGTCAGGCGCTCGTAATAGGTGTAGAGTCCCAGAGCCCCGGTGGGCAGTTTGTCAAACGTCTCCCGTCCCAGTTCCCGCCGCAGCTCTGCGGCGGTGACGAAGATCTCGTCCTTGGAGTTTCCGAAGCGCTCGATATATACGGGGACCTGCATGGCTTCTATGGTCCGCCCGATGGTTTTCCCGACCATTGCGGCGGCGATGGGGCCGCGGGCCATCCCGATGAGCCTGACAAAAGGCGCGCCCATGGCAAGGCCCTTGAATATCTGGTCCTCAAAGGCGAACCCTCCGGCCAGGGCCAGGGCCGGCACATGCGCGCCTTTGGCGGAAAGCCGGGATGCAAACTGATGCAGCAGGGAATGCAGTTCGACGGGAGGCACCCCCCATTCGTTCATCATCCGCCAGGGGCTCATCCCGGTTCCTCCCCCCGCGCCGTCGACAGTAAGGAGGTCCAGCCGGTATTTCGACGCAAAGGCAAGCGCCCTGGCGAGGTCGGCGGGCCGGTAGGCGCCGGTTTTGAGGAAAATGTACCTGGCGCCCGCGGCGCGGAGTTCCTCGATCCTCCCGGCGAAGGACTCTTCGGTCACCATACCCACCCGGGAATGGCGCTCGAATTCCTTGAAGGCGCCCCGCTCAAAGGCCTTGATCACATCCTGGTCAAAGGGATCGGGCATCACGATATAGCCTCGCTTCGAGAGCATCTGGGCCTTTATCAGGTCGGGTATCTTGACTTCGCCTCCTATGTCCTTCGCGCCCTGCCCCCATTTCAACTCGACGCATTCAACCCCGAGTTTCTCGATGGCGTATTCCTGGGCTCCCAGGCGGGTGTCTTCGATATTAGCCTGGACGATCACGGCGCCGTACCCCTCGCGCTGATACCTCCTGTACAGCTCCACCCGCCGCTTGAGGTCCACGGTATCCCTCACGCGCCCGTCATTCAACACGGTCTCAGGGTCCATGCCGACTACGTTTTCGCCGATGGTAAGCCCGGTTCCCATCAGAGCGGACCCGATCGCCAGCCCTTCCCAGTTGTTCTTGGCGATGGCGGTAGAGCCGATACCCGGGATGATCCAGGGGCGGCGGAACCTGATTTTTTTATCCCCCCCGAATGCTACGGTAAGATCCACGTTCGGAAAAATGGCCTTGTCGCTGTCGGCCTCGATCCCGTGCGCTCCCGTGCATGTCCCCATGATGTTGAAATGTGAGTAGTCGACGGGATAGCGCTTCTCGGCCGCGGTGGTAATCACGCCGAAAGGCTGAGGATAGATAACCTCGTGGCCCCGGTATGCGGATTTGCCGATTTCGCACATACCGATGCACCCGTCCACGCAGGTCACGCACATGCCCGAGGTGGGCACGATCGAGCCTTCGGTCCTGTTCTTGGTCAGTGTGGCGGCCGACGCGTTAACCTTGGAAATGATCATTTATCGCACTCCTTGTCATAGGGTTCTCATTTTATTTCACAGGCGACACACGGTTCCATGTAGCACATCATGTCGTCAAATTTTTCCTTGCCGATGCAGGGCGGGCTCAGATTGGCGCAAGCGTTGCACACCGCTTTTTCCGGCTCGTTGAAGGTGCACCTGAGCCGGCATGCCGGACAGATGTACATGCAGGCGCCGCAGAGCCGGCACACGTCGGACTGAACGTCGAACGGCGCTCCCACGCTGCGCTCCTCACCCCGGCCCCGGAAGCCCACGGCCCCGGCCATCATCTGCTCTTTGCAGATCCGTACGCACAGGCCGCACAGGATGCAGTTCTCGTACTCCTGCCTGAACCGCTGCCGGGTAACGCCGTACGCGGAGGCCAGGTCCTGGATGACCTTGGACTGCGGACAGGACCCCAGCAGGAGCTCGATCATCATCCGGCGGGCGCGCACCACCCGCTTTGAGGAGGTTCTTACGCGAAGACCCTCCTCCGCCGGATAGGTGCACGATGATACCAGCCTGGCCCGCGGCCCCTCCCCGATCTCCACTACACAGAGCCGGCAGGCGCCGTAAGGAGAGAGCCCGTCGTGATGGCACAGCGTCGGAATGGGGAAACCCAGAAAGCGGGCCGCTTCCAGAATCGTCATACCCTCTTCCACGCCCGCTTCCAGACCGTTAATCGTAATTTTAATCATCTCATTGCCTCGTGCATACGTTTACCGCACATCGATCGCTTCGAATTTGCACGCCTCCCTGCAGGCCCCGCACCGGCTGCAGCGTTCCCGGTTTATCTCGTGGCGCGATTTCTTTTCTCCCGTAATCGCCTCTTCCGGGCAGGCCTTGAGGCAGGCCCCGCACCCGGTGCAGCGCTCGTTGATCGTAAAACTGATGAGCGCCTTGCACACGCCGGCGGAACAGCGCTTCTTCTCGATGTGCTCCATGTACTCTTCCCGGAAGTGCTTGAGAGTGGAAAGGACGGGATTGGATGCCGTCTGCCCCAGGCCGCACATCGCCACATCCTTGAGCACGAGAGCGAGCTCTTCGAGCAGGTCGAGATGCCCCGGCCCCGCCTTCCCGGCCGATATGTCATCAAGCAGTTCGTGCATCCGCTGCGTGCCCTTGCGGCAGGAAAAGCACTTGCCGCATGATTCGCTCTTGAGGAATTTCATGAAATAGCGTGCGACATCGATCATGCAGGTCTTTTCGTCCATCACGATCATGCCGCCCGATCCCATGATGGACCCGGCCCGCGAAAGGCTTGCGTATCCGATCGGCAGATCGAACATCCGGGCCGGAATGCAGCCGCCCGAGGGGCCGCCCGTCTGCACGGCCTTCACGGCCGCCGTTCCCGAGGGGCCTCCGCCGATTTCGTCAACGATTTTTCGAACGGTAACGCCCATCGGCACTTCCACGAGTCCCGTGTTCCTGATCTTGCCGACGAGGCTGAATATCTTGGTGCCGGCGTCGTCGGCCCCTACGACGGCGTACTTTTCCGGTCCCATTTCGAAAATCACGGGAATGTTGGCCCACGTCTCTACATTGTTGATAAGGGTCGGCCGGCCGTTGATCCCGCTCCGCACCGGGAAAGGCGGCCGCTGGCGGGGCTCGCCCATCCGGCCTTCGATGGAGCGCATGAGCGCCGTCTCTTCACCGCACACGAAGGCGCCCGCGCCTTTGACCAGAGAGATCTCGAAATCCATGCCGGAACCGAGGATGTCTTTGCCCAGAAGACCCATCCGCCGGGCCTGCCTGAGGGCATTGTCCAGATGCTTGATCGCCAGGGGATATTCGGTGCGCACGTAAATAACTCCCTGGCCGGCGCCGGTGGCAAAAGCCCCGATAAGCATCCCCTCGATAATGCTGTGGGGGTTGCCTTCAAGGATGCTGCGGTCCATGTATGCGCCGGGGTCTCCTTCGTCTCCGTTGCACACGATGAATTTGCCGTTTTCTTCCCGGCGCGCAGCGAGAAACTCCCATTTGGTCCCGGTGGGAAAACCGGCGCCGCCCCTGCCTTTCAACCCGGACGCCTTTACCGCTTCGATAACCGCGCGGGGATCTCCCCGCGAAATAACGGAAATCAGAGATGTGTAACCGCCGTTCCCGATATAGTCTTCGACATCGAGCGGGTCGACCGCCTCGTTGCGGGAAAGGAGAAGCCTTTTCTGGCCCCGGAAAAAAGGGATGTCTTTCTGCCTTTCGATCCTGTTTCCTTTTTCATCCGTGAAAAGAAGCTCTGCGGCCGTCCGGCCGGCCAGCAGGGCGTCGATTATCGCGCGCATGTTCTCAGGCCGGACTTTGGGGTAAAATGTACCCGCCGGATTTACCAGCACCGAGGGCTCCATCTGGCAAAAGCCGTGGCATCCCGTGGCCTTCAGGCAAACCGCGCCCTGGAGCCTCCGCGTGAGGATCTCATGCTCGGCCGCCCTGACGAGGTCGAGCGCCCCGCTTGCCCGGCCGCAGGTGCCGGACGGTATGACGATCGCCGGGACATCGGAGCGGCGTTCATGCTCGATCCGCTCCCGCAGCGACTTGAATTCTTTCACGGTCAGGATTTTTTCCATTTTATGATCCAGTGAGATGGTCCGAAACTGTTCCGGCGGGAGGTCTCCGGCCCTCAACCCGTCACCCTTTTTCTATCCGGTCCCGCCGGAGCGGCAGGCACGTTCAGCCGGACCATGCAGTTCGCGCAGCCCCAGCACGAACAGATGAGGAGCGATCCCCCTCCTTCGAAAGCGAGGGACGCCATTTCGGCGCCGCACTCCGGACACAATGCCGCCCCGTCCAGGCCGGCCCTGCAGTTCGGACAGGAGTAGCGCACACGGGTATCCGGCTGAAAATCATTCCCCGAGCGGCTCATCCCCGCCCCGAGCACGCCGGATATCCGCACCTGAGCCCGCTTGCCGCCGCCGGAAGCTTCGAGCAGCAGGGAGGCCTCTCTTCCGGCGCCCTTTTCCGGGACAGTCAGGGAAACGCCGCAATGGGGACAGACGACTTTTGCGGGCAGCCCTGCCCGCTCCTCCGGAGATCTGTCTTCCATGAAGTCCGCCTTTGCGGCGCGGATGATTTTTGTGACGTCTTTCCGGCCGACCTTGGAAAAATATCGGCCGTCGACGGCCACGATGGGACCAAGAGCGCACGTTCCCAGGCAGTTGACCGTTTCGAGCGTGAATTCCCCGTCCCGGCTCGTTTCGCCGGGTTCCAGCCCCAGTTGCCGCTTGAATTCATCGACGATGTCCGGCGCCGAACGGACATGGCAGGCCGTGCCCAGACACACGGAAACCAGGTGCCTGCCGCGCGGTTTAAGACTGAAGGCCTTGTAGAACGTGGCTACGCCGTAAACATCGACCAGGCTCCTCCCCGTAAGGCTGGCCACGGTTCTTAATGCATCTTCCGACAGATAGCGGCACCTGTCCTGGATGTCTTCCAGGATGGAGATGAGGGACCCCTGGTTTCCCGCATGCACCGCAATGATTTTTTCAATGGCTTCCGGCGTCATTTCTGTTCCTTTCACGGCAAAGAATTCCCTTTAAATACCTCTTTCGCCTAGCGGTATTCTTCGCAATGCCAGACGCCCGCCTCCGGCTTGGGGAAGCTGCACGTCGGATAATTGTCGCAGTTGCTGCAAAGCCCCAGAACCCTGACAGGGGGCCGCTCAACCCGCCGCCTGAAAGGGTTGGCGGGGGGCGGCGGCGGGGCCGCAGGGCGATTCTCGACTTCGTATTCTTCGCAGAACTGCACGCCGTGAGAAGAATTTCTCCTGAGAGCGCAATTTCCGGAATACACGCAAGTCGAACACAAGCCGATCGATTTTGTCATGACGTCCCTCTGCATTTTTCACCTGCCCGCTTCACTGCGGGATAAGGGCAAAGGGCATGCCACGGCGCCCGGCGGGGAGAGCCGGACGGTATCACGTCAAAAAACCTCATGGTTTCATGCTCTTTAATCAGGAAAGGCGAATCAGGGGAGCGTTGAGAGAGGACTTTCACTCCGGGGAAAGGGCAAACAGGCGGGGAGAAATTCCTCAACCGGAGAGATATTCCCCGGATCGGCAAAGGGGCCAAGATTCAGGGGGAGGGTTTATAGGCTGTTCAGACAGTCTCGCCGTCAACCGGTTTGAGCTTATCACGGAGGGTCTTGCGGTCTATGCGCAGGATTTCCGCCGCGCGCGATTTGTTGCCGCCCACACTGGCCAGGACCTTCCGGATATAGGCGGTCTCCTCCTCCGCCAGGGAACGGAACGGCAACGATCCGGCCGCCGATGGAACGGTAAAGCGCATGGCTGCGGGCAGCTCGGAAATTTCGATCTTTTCGTCATCCGTCATGATTACGAGGCGCTGGACGGCATTTTCGAGCTCCCGCACATTGCCGGGCCACGCGTAATTCATGAACGCCCGCACGGTCTCGTCGGAAAACCGCGGGGGAGTTTTCCCGAGCTCGGCGGCGAATTTCCGCGAGAAATGCGCGATCAGGTCGGCTATATCCGCTTTTCTTTCCCTGAGCGTGGGCACCGTTATGGTAACGACATTCAACCTGAAAAAAAGGTCCTCGCGGAAGCCCCCTTTGGCGACCAGCGCTCCCAGATCCTTATTGCTCGATGCGATGATGCGGATATCGATCTTCTGGGCCTTTCTGGCGCCGACCATGCATACCTGCTTGTCCTGCAGCACCCTCAGGAGCTTCACCTGCATGGCGGGGCTCATCTCGTTGACCTCGTCCAGCAGAATGGTCCCGCCGTCGGCCGTCTGGAAAAATCCCGCGCGCGACTCATTCGCGCCGGTGAAGGCTCCTTTGACATAGCCGAACAGCTCGCTTTCCAGGAGCTTCTCCGGAATGGCGCCGCAATTCACTGGAACAAACGGAGCCGCCGCCCGGCTGCTGCCGTAATGAACGGCGCGCGCGACAAGTTCCTTGCCCGTGCCGCTCTCGCCGAGAATAAGCACCGTCGCGGCGGATCGGGAAGCTCTTTCGATCTGGGCGAGCATATTTCGGACGGGTTTCGACCGGCCGATAATGCCGTAAGTGTCGGGCTTCCGGCGCGGCCTTTCGTCCTGCACAATCCTGCGCAGTTCCCGCTTTTTGAGCGCCCTTTCCACGGCGGAGAATAACTCCTCGTCGGTGAAGGGTTTGGGAAGGTATTCATCCGCCCCCATCTTTACGGCCTCGACGGCGCCCCTCACCGAGGCGTAGCCGGTGATCATGATCACCTCGGTGCCGAAATAGTTCTCCCGTACGTGCCGGATCAGGTCGAGGCCGCTGATTCTGGGCATCTTGTAATCCGTGATGACGAGGTCGACGGGCGAGACTTCCAGGACCTTTACGGCATCCTCCACGTTGGAAGCCGCAACGACCCGGTATTCTTTCGAAGCGAGGTTGCGCTGCAGGATATCCAGAGCGGAAGGCGCGTCATCCACGACGAGAATGACACTGTTTCGGGCGGCTTTCATCGACGCACTCCTCCTGGTTGTTTTTCCGCCTGACAGGGAAGGCCACGGAGAAGCACGTTCCCTTCCCCATCTCGCTCCTGACGCGTATTTCCCCTCCATGCGAGGTCACGATGCCGTGCACGACGGGAAGACCCAGCCCCGTACCCTGGTCGACATCCTTCGTTGTAAAAAAAGGCAGGAATAACCTCTCTCTGACCTCCTCGCTCATGCCGGCCCCGGTGTCCTCAACCTCGAGAAAAACCGATGATGCGTCGAACGAAGTCGTGAGCGTGAGTAATCCCCCGTCGGGCATTGCCTGCAGGGCGTTGACGATCAGGTTGGAGACCACCTGCAGGATCTGCGATCTGTCGGCGGTGATCTCGGGCAGGTCAGGATCGATCACGCGCCTGAGTTCCACGCAGGATTTGGCGCACAGGGCATCAAACAGGCTCAGTTCGTCCATGACGACCCGGTTGATATTCACCGGGGCGCTGCCGGGCTTGCCCTTCCGGGCGAAAATCAGCAGTTCCCGGATGATGTTGCGGGCGTGCAGGGAGGCTTCCTCAATTTTTTTGATATCGTTGTACGCCTGCGCGGGCAAGCCCGGCGTTTTCCGGGCGAGTTGGGAGAAGCCGAGAATCGTGTTAAGCGGCTCATTGAGCTCATGGGCCACACCGGCGGCAAGCTGGCCGATGGCGGCCAGGCGGTCGGCCCTGATAAGCTGCTTCCGGAGCTCGGATTTCGCCGCTTCGGCCTCCTCATTCTCGATCATAAGCGCGACCTGTCCTGCGATATTTTCGATCAGGCTCCTTTCTTCCTCGAGAAAGGGGTGTCCCGGCGGCAGACCGCATCCGCTGCGGTAATGAATCTCCACCGCTCCCCGGCTCCTGCCCCCGATGCATATCGGGGCGGTCTGCCGGTGCGCGCCTTCCCTGAATCCGGGGGTTTCGAATACCTGTTCGCCAATCACGATCCTGGCGCATGCCCGGCCGGGGTACTGCCATGCCGGGGGGAGAAGCCGCACAATAGCGGCGAGCTTGCGCTCCAGCGGCAGGTCCGGATCAGAGGCCGCCTGCGAAATCCCATACAGGCAGGTGAGTTCTTTCACCCGCTCCCGCAGCTTGGCCCGCGATACATCCGCCCGCCCGGATGAAGGCCCGCGGCCCGTTACCCCTTCTGTTTTCTTTCCCGGCATGTGTTGACCGCTTCCGGCTCCGGTTCTCCCGCCCCCGCGAGGACAAACGTGCTATTCATACCACAAGGCATGCATCGGTTCAAATAATCTAACCGGGCGCGGGAGACGGAAAACACAAAAAGGAGGGCTCCCGTGAAGCGGCGCCCCCCTTTTTTGCGCTGCAGGCAAAAACGCTGTCTATACCTTGGCCGATTGCGTCCGGCTCTTCTGAAAGAATTTCCTGTAGTCGTCCGTCAGGGAGGAGAGCATGTCCTCCATATCCTGTTCGTCTGCATCCTCCTGCAATACGGTAACGACCGTTCCCGCATAATGTTCCGCCTCCTGGAGAGATATTCCCTCGCGCTCGGCGACAAACTTCAGAAACTTTTCGAGCCCGAAATTTTCCGTCTTCTTTTCCTCGAAAAACGAGGAGATCGTGGCGGGGAGAGGGTAACGTATATACTTTTTCCCCGTCTGCCCGAGCCTGCGGCCGAGCGTTTCCAGGGTCGCCCGCGCGGCGCTTTCGGCTGTCTTCCTCGATCCGAACCGCCCTCGCTGTTTGATCTGATCTATGAATTCTCCGTATTTCATGCCTGTTTGCCCTCCGGTTTTATTCCCGGGCATATCGATCCCGGGATGTTTGAGCTTCTCCCAAGCTTATGCCTGCCGGATCATCCCCTTTGTACGGGTTTATACCGTAAAGGCGCGGAGGTTCCCATCGGGACAAACAGTATTATCCAGGCGTAAAATATTCAAAACTGTATGAACCAAAAGCACCTGGTACCTTGGGGCTGCGGTGCAGTCCAACGTGCGTTATAGGGGAGTTCCTTAAGTTTCCAGGTTAATCCGGCAAACTTGGAATCGAACTGAAAATACTTGAGCACGGGACCATGCGAAGGGAAAGAACCGGGCCGGGAACTGAAAACTGTGAACTTTTAATCCATCGGCTCACGAGTATTGACTTATCAACAATAATCTATAAGGTTTTACCGTCGAACCGGTTATGCTGAGGACATCCATCTCTCTCCGGTCGAAAACATACAAAGGAAGCGAAGATTGAGCCATCATCATTTCCATGAACACGGCCCCGATAATCAGGAGAAACGCGGCTATTCTCTCAAAGCCCGATTTATATTCACAATAATCTTCAACGTAATCATCACTGTAACCGAGTACATAGGCGGTTTTCTCTCGGGAAGCCTCGCGCTTTTGTCGGATGCCACCCACAACCTTTCGGATGTGGTCTCCCTGATCTTCGGGTATGTCGGAGAAAAGGTCTCGGAGAAAAAGGCGGACCTCGAATACTCGTTCGGCCTGAGGCGATTCGAGGTCGTTACCGCGGTCGTCAATGCGGTCGCGTTGTGGGGGATCGGCATTTTTATAATCTACGAAGCTTTCCTGCGGTGGCGGAACCCGGTAGAGATCAATCTCTCGATCATGCTGCCCATCGCCGCGACAGGGCTCATCGGAAACACCCTTTCAATTTTCGTCCTGGGCAGGCACCAGAAAAGCATGAACGCCCGGGCGGCTTTTCTGCATCTGCTCTATGATGCGATCACTTCCGCTGCGGTCATCGCGGCCGGTCTGGCGATTTATTTTACCGGGGCGCTCTGGCTGGACCTCTTCATCAGCATTGCGATATCCGTCATGATGATCGTCAGTTCCAGCAGCATTCTTTCGGAAGCTCTCAGGATCTTCCTGCAGATGGCGCCGCGGAGCATCGATGCCGACCGCGTCCAGCGGTGCATTCAGGAAACGGCGGGGGCCGATGGGGTCCATGGGCTGCATATATGGTCCGTCAACTCGTCGGAAATTTTTCTTTCCTGCCATGTGTGCATGGACCCGGGGCGCAGGCAGTATGACAACAATGAAATCATCGGCCGTCTTAATTCCATGCTGAGGCAGAAATTCGGCATTTCCCATACAGCCATTCAGGTCGAGAAGGGAAACGCCTGCGCGTCCGGGATCAACGGATGCTGCGAAATGGTTCAGTCCGGCCGGGGCTCTAAGGCGGCGGCCTCATAATCCCCCGCGGCAAGGACATGAGGAGTTGCAGTCCGGCCCGGGTTCAAGCGGAAAAAGTAAGTTTCGTCCCCGACATGTTGAGGATAAATCTCTCCGGCATCTCCCGTTCCATGTGCATGATCGCTTTCCTGCCGGTGCAGTGGGTCGGAACGATATAGGCGGGCTTTAATTTTTTCAGCTCCTCGGTCGTCCTGCCGATAATGGGTTCGAAAGCCGGGCCGGAAAGGTGGAACCCTCCCATAATTACATGTACCTGATCGACTCCCGTCACTTCGCGGGCATACTGGACGGTATTGACTATTCCCGAATGCGCGCAGCCCGACAGCACCAGAAGGCCTTTCCCTTTCAGGTTCATCACGATCGAGGTGTCGTCCTCGATGGGATCCCATTTCTCCACGCCGTCCTCCTGGAAATGAGCAATGGGGAATCCCCGCTCAAAGTCCGTCCGGCGTGAAACTTCGCCCAGGAAAAGGGCCGCGCCGTCCAGAAGGAGCCGGGGCGTCCTGGATTCGATTACGTTTACACCTTCCCGTTCCGCCATGGCCCTGGTGAACGGGAGAAAACAGATCTTTCGCTCCCCGCCCACTTTTAAATATCTGGGAGTCTTATAGACGGCGGGGTGAAGATACATTTCCACGCCCTTCCGGCCTATCATCGCGACGAGCTTTCCAAATCCCCCCAGGTGATCCGTATGCCCATGGGAAAGGGCAAGCGCCTCCACCCCGCTTAAATCTTCTCCCAGCGCCTTCGCATTGTATGCCGCCCCGAACTCCGAGAACCCGAAGTCGAACAGCAGCGACCTGGTCCGGCCGCCAAGGGTGATTTTGACAACGGCGGAATACCCGTGTTCCGCGATAATGGAATTCCGAAATTCCCGGTTCTTCAGCGGCAGGGCCCGGGATATGATCGCGCTGTTGTCCGTGGCCGTCACATCGATGAGATTATCCTGAAGCGTCAGGATTTCGACCTTCTCCGCCTCCTGAAGGCGAATGCCGTTTTTCATTGTGAGCTCCTTTTATTTGATTTGCCCTTCCAGAACATCCCTGTACGCGATCCCCGGCGCAGGCCGGTTGATCTCCTCGAACGAGTCCGGGGAACAGGCGTCCAGCTTGGCGATGACGTAATTCGCGGAGAGGAGATCCTCTCTTACGTCTTCCCGGAACATAAGAGAGGCATTCGTCAGGACGGCGACCGGCCTGCGCCGGATGCGTCGAACGGCGCTTATCGCTTCCCCCAGGTTCCGCGCCAGGGTAGGCTCGCCTATTCCGGAAAATGTAATGTGATCCTCCTCGACTTCCGGCAGGCCCGCCATTTCTTCCAGGATCTCTTCAGTGGAAACATAGAGCCTTCTCTCCGTCGTGTAAGCGGGCGTCCTGCCGAGTTGGCAATAGCTGCAATCGAAAGTGCAGACCTTCGCATCCTGCGACAGAAGGTCAATGCCCAGGGAGACGCCGAGCCGCCATGAATCCACGGGGCCGTAAACGTATTTGAAATCTCTTTTCATCAAGCCTCTAAATATTACAGGATGAAAACAGCCGCCGCCAGGACGGTCGTGTCTCCCGAATTTTTCGCGATGCTGGATTGAGTGATGTTTCTCGTTCTTACTATTTTTCCGCTGATCCGGAATATCTCTTTTTTTTCGTCCCAGCTTTCATCCACGTTGAAATCTATCCCGAGCGTGGATGCAAGCATGGCCGCCGCCAGATCTTCGGCGTAGTCCCCGGCCTGCTTCTCGGTCTGTCCGTACGCATGGTGCTCGCTGATGTAGCCGTAAGCCTTTTTGTCGGCCGGGATCGCGCACCCGACGGAGGCCGCCAGGAGCCTCCGCGGTTCGTTGCTGCAGCATCGGCTCATGACGCAATAAGTTACGGCGCCGGACTCGAGACTTTTCATCCCGTGCGCCCTTGAAACCATCCTGCACCCCGGCGGCAGAATACTCGATACCTGTACGAGATTGCACTTCTCTATGCCGGCATCACGGAGGGCCAGTTCGAAAGAGTGAAGCTCCTCCTTATGAACGCCGACGCCTTTGGTCAGAAAAAATTCCCGCGGAACCGATACTTTCACGGCGCCCTCAATGGTCGCAAACGTTCTCGCCCTGCACAAGGGTTCCATCCAGCCAGGCATGCACCACTTTTTCGGGCGTGTCCGCAGGGGCTCCGGTCATAACGCGGATCCCGCGCTCGGCGAAGAGGCCCTGCGCGCGGGATCCCATTCCACCCGCTATGATCAGCTCGGCCCCCCGCTCCCCGAGCCACCGGGGCAGCAGGCCGGGCTCATGGGGCGGCGCATTGACGTCTTCGCGCATCAATATCTTTTTCCCCTTCACGTCCACATCGATTATGGCGAACCGTTCGCAATGGCCGAAATGCATTGCCAGCCTGCCGTCCGCCAGGGGAATGGCGACTCGCATCTTCCCGTCCTCCTTTGCCGTTTTCTCTCCCTCCACCGGGGATCCCCCGCCTCCGTCCGCGGCCTCAACACGGCTGATGATCTCCCGCATCGACTCCGCAGCGGGGGCGTCCGCAAACGCGTCGATAAACGCCAAACCCCTGTCGCCGGATTCCACAATCTTCGGGTCCATCGGTATTGCGCCGAGAAAAGGCACCTTCATGTCCCTGGCAATCTCGCGCCCGCCGCCGGAAGACAGGACCGGCGTAACCTTGCCGCAGTGCGGACAGGCGAAACCGCTCATGTTCTCGATGACCCCGATCACCGGGACCCCGAGCCGCCTGCAGAACGAAATCGACTTGCGCACATCCACCGCCGCCACTTTTTGCGGCGTCGTCACGATGACTGCGCCATCCACCTTGCCCAGCAATTGGATGACCGACAGCGGCTCATCGCCTGTTCCGGGAGGGGAATCGACTATCAGGTAATCCAGATCTCCCCAGGCGACATCTTTCAGAAACTGCTTGATTACCCCCATTTTCATCGGTCCCCGCCAGATGACGGCATCGTCCCGGTCGGCCAGGAAGAAACCCATGGACAGTATCTTGAGATTCCCCAGAGCGACCGGGAAGATCTCGCCCTCGGAGCCCTGAACGGATTCCTGCTCCAGGCCGAGCATGGTCGGAATGCTGGGGCCGTGTATGTCGACGTCCAGAAGACCTACCCTCTTGCCCGATTTCATCAGGGCTACCGCAAGGTTCACGGCGACCGTGCTCTTGCCCACGCCCCCTTTTCCCGACAGCACCACTATCTTCCGGCGGATCCGCGACAGGCGCTGTTCGAGTTTTCTTTCTTCTTCCAGCTCTTCCTCAGACCGGCACGAAAAGGTCTTTTCAGCCGATTCTTTTTCTTTCATTGATTCCTCCATCTTCCATCATTTTTTTCCAGATCCTGCGGATATCTTCCGCAGAGGGCGCATCCGTTTCGACTGCCGCTTTTTCCTGCATCTGAGCCAGGGTGACCGACCGGTCGTAGCGGATACGGCCGGCCATGAACGCGCCTTCTTTCCGGACCCCCTCTTCAATGCGGTCGGCCGCTTCCGGGTTCAGGTCCCATTTGTTGATGCAGACATGGGCGGGGATCCCGAAATGCCGGGCCAGGGCAAGAACCCGTTTGAGGTCGTGCTCGCCCGCGACCGTGGGTTCGGTGACGACCACTACAAACGATGCGCCCGTTACCGAGGCGATCACCGGGCATCCTATCCCGGGAGGGCCGTCCACGATTATCAGCGAGCGATTCCCCTCTTCCGCAAGGCGGCGGGCCTCAGTGCGTACGGTAGAAACCAGTTTTCCCGAGTTCTCGGCGGCCGCCGCCAGCCGCGCGTGGACCATCGGCCCGCAGCGCGTATCCGAAATCATCCATTCGCCGCAGATCCTTTCGGGAAAATCGATCGCCTCGACCGGGCAGAACCTGACGCATACCCCGCATCCTTCGCAGGCGACCGGATCGATGACGAACAGCGCCGGATCATCGGCGCTTCGGGCTACAGCCCCGAAACGGCAGTAGTCCAGGCATGCGCCGCAGCCGATGCAGTCTTCCCGCCGTATGACCGCCTCGTTGCCGCACCGGAATTCGCGGCGCTCCCTGATGCGGGGCTTCAGGATAAGATGGAGGTCAGCCGCGTCCACGTCGCAGTCGGCGATTACAGGCCTGTCCGCAAGCACGGCGAAAGACGCGGCCAGGCTGGTCTTTCCGGTCCCTCCCTTTCCGCTGATAACGACAACCTCTTTCACTTCTCTCATGTCCGGGTCCCTTTTTTCCGATCGAGGGCCTGGACGTTGCGAAGCAGCCGCTCGAAATGCTTCCTGTACTCCGGGAGGGCCTCGACGATCATCTCCCCCCTTGAATAGGCCTCGGCGATCCTTCTGTCATCGGGGATCTCCAGCAGGACAGGTATTTCTTCCCTTGCGCAGAAAGCCTGGACCCTGTCGTCCCCGATCCCGGACCGGTTTACT
This sequence comes from Syntrophales bacterium, assembly GCA_028712885.1. Lineage (GTDB taxonomy): Bacteria > Desulfobacterota > Syntrophia > Syntrophales > UBA4778 > JAQTPK01. The sequence continues at coordinate 39,465 of JAQTPK010000025.1, forward strand.
ACAACCCCGAAAGGAACGGCGATCTCGCGGACGACCTCCACCGCGAGCTTCAGATCGTGGAGCCCGAACGGTGTCGGCTCGGTAACCAGAATCGCAAGGTCCGCGCCCCGGAGCGTCGTTATTACCGGACATGACGTGCCGGGGGGAGCGTCCAGGATAGCATCCGTTCCGTTGCGGAGGCGCGACTTTACCGCACGGATAAGGGGGGGAGCCATAGCGGCCCCTATATTCAGCCGCCCGTGGATAAGAGTTACATTCCCGGACTGAAACGTCTCTACCACGCCGATCGGCCTGCCGATCTCGCGAATGGCTCCGAGGGGGCACACAAGGGTGCACCCGCCGCAGCCGTGGCACATGTCGGGAAA
>JAQTPK010000026.1 GCA_028712885.1 Syntrophales bacterium
AAAATCCGCTCCTGGGCAAAGGCATAAATATTCGGATTGCGGCGTCAGGCGTGTCACAATTGCCCGGATGCAAGGGAAACGCGGCAGATGGTTGATTTGTGACACGCCTGTCACCGCATGCTGACGCTCAATACCTGCTTAAAATCAGTGTACCCGCCCAGGACCTTCCGGATTCCGTCCTGCAGCAGGGTCCGCATACCTTCCTCAACGGCCGCTTCCCTGATCGCCTCCACCGGCTCGCGCCGCGCCACCAGCGTTTTGATCCGCTCCGACGCGACAAGGAGCTCGTGAATCCCCATCCGGCCGCGGAAGCCGGTATTGTCGCACTCGCTGCAGCCGCGGGGCCGGTATAAACGGAAATCCCCTTGACCAGCGGCATTCAGTTCGGAGGAGAGGTGCTCTCCGTAATGGTGGATCAGCCCTTCAATTTCTTCCGGCGGAGGAGAGTAGGGCTCCCGGCACTTTTTACACAGCATCCTGACCAGGCGCTGGGCGAGGATGCCGAGGAGCGAATCGGCGAAATTGAAAGGATCGATTCCCATATCGAGGAGCCTTATTATCGTTTCCGGCGCGCTGTTCGTGTGAAGAGTGCTGAAGACGAGATGGCCGGTAAGGGAAGCCTCCACGCCGATTTTCGCCGTCTCGAAATCCCTCATCTCGCCCACCATGATCACGTCCGGGTCGGACCGGAGAAAAGCGCGCATGGCGTGGCTGAAGTCGTATCCGATCTTCGGGTTGATCTGGACCTGCCGCAGTCCTTCCTGGGTTATTTCCACCGGGTCTTCGGCGGTCCAGATCTTCATGTCCGGGGTATTGATGTGGCGCAGGGCGGCGTGGAGCGTCGTGGTCTTCCCCGACCCCGTGGGACCTACGACCAGCACGATACCGTACGGCTTGGCCAGTATCTTGAGGAACTCATCGCTGTTCCTGGGAGAAAGCCCCATCTGCTCGAGGGGCATCGTCTCCCCCTTGGCCAGGATGCGCAGGACGACGTCTTCGACGGACCCTTGGGTGGGAAGGGTCGCCACCCGGAGCTCCATCTCCTCCCCGCCCGTTTTCCTGAACCGGATCTTTCCGTCCTGAGGCAGGCGGCGTTCCGTTATGTCCAGGTTGGACATTATTTTCAAGCGCGAGACGATGGCGGCGCGGTAACTGAAGGGGACGCTCTGGTAGTGCACGCATTCCCCGTCGATCCGGAACCTGACGTCCACCGATTTTTTCCTGATGCTGGGCTCTATATGGATATCGGAAGCCCGCCGCGACGCAGCGTCGATGATGATTTTATTGACGAGCTGCATGATGACGCTGTCCGACTCCGATACGAGGTCTTCTTCCTCGTCTTCATCTTCCGGGGAGAGGCCGAGCCGGCCGAGCATCTCGGAAATGGACTTCCCGCCCTGGACGTCGCGGTAGAACCAGTCGATGTATTTCAGGATGTCGTCTTTCAGCGCCACGCAATATTCGACGGCGGCGGTCTTCAGGAGACCCTGGATGGTATCCTTCTTCAGGATGTCCCCCGGGTCATCCACAAGGACCCTGATCTTCCCCCCCGCTTTCTCCAGGGGGATCCATGATTCGCGGCGGAGGTACTCCGGGCGGAGCTTATCCAGAATGCCTTCCTGCGGGGACGGACGCTCCTGAAAAGCGACAAACGGACAGCCGTAGAATTGCTCCAGGGACCTGCCGATGTCGGTCCTGGATATCCGCATTTTCTTCATCAGATATTCTTCGGGGGATTCGTTCGACCGCTGTGCCTCTTCCAGGGAGTTTTTCAGATCCGTTTCGCTGATCAGGCCCTCTTCCACAAGCAGACTGAAGCGGGAAGAAAGGCTCCTCGCCGGCTTGAGATGGCTGCCGAAGGCAATGCCCAGCGTCTCCGCGATTTCCTGGAGGAGAACAGGCTCCTCATCCGCAAACCGGCCGGAGCGCCCCTTTCGGCCTGCTATTTCGATTACGCCCAGAACTTCCCCGTCATGCAGGATCGGAGCGGCCATGACCTGTTTTGACCGGATGCGGTGTTTCCCGCCGGCGGACAGGTCATGACGGAGCTCCGGATGGATTGCCTCCAGCTCTTTCCTGTCGCCGGCGTCGGCGATATTAACCGCGGTCCGCGCCTGCGCGACGAATCCGGGAATGCTTCTGCCGTCGACGGGCAGTCTGATTTCTTCCTCCCTGTTTCCGGCCGGAACGATCGTCCAGAGGTCGTTTTTCGCGGAATCGCGGATGAAAATCCGCACGGACTCCGCTTCGAAAAGTCGGAGTACGGGCGCCCTGGCCTGGAGAAGAATCTGTCTGATTCCGCGGGCCGCCTGGATGGAATCGGTGACGTTCTGCAGCGCTTTCTGCAGGCGCAGGATTTCCTGGAAATCGTCGATCTGTTCTTCCTGTTTCCGCGAATTCACGACAAGCGCCTTCGTCACCGCATTTGTGCTTAAGAGGGCGGGTTCTGGGGAGGGATCTCCGCCGGGCGGACGAAGCCGCCCGCTTCCGGACGGCTCCGGGATCGTCAGGGAGAGGTTTTTTCGGCGCTCACCGGCATGACCGCGGCGGATTCCACGCCCTCCGGCTCCCGGATAAAGACGATCATGAAGGGTACGCGGCCCTCCGGCGGTATGCCGGTTGCGGCGCCTGCGGAGGGGTTGGACAGCGCGGCCCGGATATCTTCCTCGCCCATGCTTCCCAGCTGTTCCTGGGAGACAATGTTTCCGCAGGCTGAGACACGGGCGGATACCGTCTCACCGCGGACGTTGTAAAGAACTCCCATGACCCTTATTTTAGAAAGCGGAGAGGAACCGGTATTTACGGCATTGCCCTCTATCGTCCTGATCGTCCCCAAAGCAGGATTATGTATCAGGTGCTGCCGGAGATCGGTCAATCTGACCTGCCCGGCGATGTCGTCGCGCTGAGCGCTGCCCTCCGGGAGGAACGGGTCGAGAAGGGACGTGTTCGCCGCAAGCCAGTCAAAGGACCTGTGGCCCGCTTCCGGATCCATCCATAAATAGCCCTGGGCGAAGACGGCCAGGGCAAAAATCAGGACTCCCGCCGCTTTCAGGCCGTTACGGGCGAAGATGCCGGCGCTGCTCCGGGGATGCCGCCCGGCGGAGGGCTTGGGTTTGTCCTTGTCTTTGTCCTCTCCGAACGCCTCAGTGACGTAATCCGGAACCGGCGATTCGTTTTCCTCCCCCTCGGACCTGCGGCCAGCGGCAGGCTGTTCCTCGGCGGCCGCAGCGGCCGGCGCCTTTTTCTGCGCTTCGGGAGCCTGACCCGCGCCGGTGTACCTCGACAGAAAGATTTCGAGCTCCTCTTTTTCCCGGACCAGATCGATTTCTTCAACAGGTGTATTCATGGCGCAGCCTTGTCTTCAATTTCCTCTCTGAGGTCGTGTACCGCCGCCGGAAAAGATGCCTCAATGGCATCTCCGCAGGTGCCGCAGGTGAACACGATAAAAAGCGTGATCACGCTTGTCTCGATCGGCCCCAATTCGACGACGTACCGTTCTCCGCACTCTTCGCAGAATATGATCATTTACGGACATTCAATTCCCCGCGCAGGGATTCCATTTCCTCTCTGAGGGTCTTCTTCATATCCGCCACGGCGTAAGCAATAGCCTCATGAGGAGTCATGCCCCTGATTGCGGCCAGGATTTCCTCCATTCCCGCGGCGTATTCCTTTGCCGGAGGAAGCGCGGCTGCGGGCTTATCTTCCGAATCGGCGGCGGGGAGGTGTTCCCCGGCGCCCTCGGCTTTTTCGTCCGATGCCGGCGCGGGCGCGGCGGCGTCATGCCGCGGCTCCGCCGCAGCGCCGGCTCTGTTCGCCTTTTCCCCACCTTTGTCCAGATCGATCCCGTCCGCCCACTCCCTGTATTTGCGTATGCATTCAAGGAAAATGGAGCGCCTTTCCGCCACGGTCATGTCGAGCGAAAGCAAGATGCGCTCGAGGTCGTCATATGCGGACATGAGCAGGAGCACCGACCCGGGGTCGGCTTCCGTGCCCCTTACCCGGACGTACCGTCCCAGGAAACGAAGAATCCGGAGAAAGCCGAGGACGACCTGATCGTTGGAAAAGGTCCCGTCCAGCCTGACCAGCTCCTCGTCGAACTTCGACAGGATGGAATCATCTATTTCCCATTCCAGGGACAGGATAATGCTTTTCAGATCCTTGAGCGGCGAAACGGGGGCGGGACGGGACGGCGTCAATGCCCCGAATATTTTTTCGAAGCGATCCTCTTTTCCCCCCCTCTCATCGGCAGCCTCCTGGAGCACGTCGGCATTCCGGTCCGGACCGGCGGTTTCCGTAACAGGGGAACCGCCTTTTTCAGCAAAGCCGGCTACCCGGTCCTCCTTCCCGCCGCCCGCATCGTCGTTCCCGGCATTCCCGGCGGCAATTTTGATTTCAGCGGGTTTCGGGGCGGCGCGTCCCGCTTCTTCCCCGAACAGGGCGTTAAGGCGGTTTTCGATTTCACGAACGAAAGGGGATTCTTTATTGGTTTCCATTTTTCACCTGAGCTCTTCCTCCAGCGCGGCCATTGTGGATGAGACTATTTTTTTCAGAGTAGGGACGATGTTGAGTCCCTCGACGGCGCTGGCTTCAAAGAAGGGGGCCTTCAGGCGCCTGTTCAGATCCTCCTCGAGGGTTTCCAATTCCAGAACTTCCGTTCCCTGCTGCGCCAGATCCCTCTTGTTGTACTGCATGACCAGCGGGATGCTGCAGATATCCCTGCCGTACAGGGCGAGGTTCTCCTGGAGGTTTTCCAGGGAGTTCACATTCGAGGCCCGCCGGTCCGAGGCAGAGTCGGCGACGAATACGAGTCCGTCGACCCCTTTCAGGACGAGGCGCCGCGTCGAGTTGTACTTGACCTGCCCCGGGACGGTGTACAACTGGATCTTGACGTCGTATTCGTTGATCTTGCCCATATCGAACGGGAAGAAATCGAAGAAAAGGGTCCGGTCGCCGTCCGTCTTCACGGAAACCATCTCCGACTGGACCTGGCCCCGGCACTGGCTGAAAATGTATTCCAGGTTGGTCGTTTTGCCGCATCTTCCCGGGCCGTAATATACTATCTTGGCCTGGATGATTTTTTCCTTCAGATTGATGAACGCCAATTCCTGAGTCCTTCTTCCGCCATCAGTTTGCGGGTTTCTTCGCCACCAGGATTCCCAGCAGATCCTTGATCACCTCGGCCACTTTCATCCGGAGGAACCCCAGAGAGAGCTGATTGGTGAAAATATTTATCAGGAGAAAATCCCGGTTGACCTTGCTCAGATGAATGTTTTCCGTGCGGCCCTTGTGGAACAGAAGGGAGAACTCGTCTTCCCCCACGATTTTCGCCATGCTGTTCATCGCGCCGAAGTTGGCCGCCGCGAGCGCCGCCAGCGAGTAGACGTCCCGAATGTCGCTCCCGTTATTGACGACGGCGATGATATTCCCCGCCGTATCGATCAGCATGGAGCTCTGGGCGCCGATGTCGATCAGGTTTTTCTTCAGGGAGTGGTGTATTCTGTCCAGTTCTTTCTGTCCCAGCATCAAGTTCATTGTTCCGGTCCCGCCCTGAAGCAAATCAGGCTTTCCTGTTCAAGATTTCGTTTGCAGCGACCCTGAGCTTGGCTAGGAGCTCTTCCGAATCCCTGACCGCCAGCGCCTCTTTCAGGGAGATCCCTGTTTTTCCGGCGAGCTCCAGCCTTCCCCGCAGGCCGGCCTGCTCCGTCACCAGCTCAAATATGTGCGCCATTTTCTCGCCCATCGCTTCCCCCCGGCGAAACGCCCGGAGCCGCCCCGATCCGGCCGTACCGGTATCAGGCGCGGATTCCGGCTCCGGCGACCGCCTCTCAACCTTTTTTTCCTGAAGCAACCGCATCCTCGAAGGATCTGATCATCCCGGGGGCGATCGCGTGGAGGAAAAGGCCCAGTTTCAGTTTTTCGTTGTTGAAAACAGTGCCCCAGTTATGCCCCTCAAACAGAAGGGAAAAAATCGTCCGGTTCCTCTCGACATCCACCAGATAATACCGCACCGACTCCAGGGGGGAGCCGCCCGGGTTTCTCTGCCGGAAGAGGGAATCCAGCTCATGAAAAAGACGCGCCGCTTCCGGATCTGCATTCCAGCCGGAGAGGACGTTTCCCGCGATGTCCGTGACGGCTGTGCTGACGAGGGCCGGGCCCATATCCTTTTTTAAGGACTCGATGAGCCGCCCGGACCTGGCGGCGAAGGAGTCCGGGGCTCCTTCGGCGTCCCGCTGTCCGCCCGGGGCGGAATTCACGGGCGCCTCTCCCGCATGGCTGCATGCCGTTTCCTTTTCATCTCCTCGCCGGGAGCTTTCCAGCAGAAGCAGCATGAGGCTCCGGTCTATCTTATTCACGACGGAGGCCGCGTCCGGCAGGAGGCCCATTGCGAACCGGGGATTTTTCCAGGACAGCATCTCCATTGCGGCTTCTTCACCGTCCAGATCGCCGCACTCAGCATCGCAGAGCTCGCCCGCGATGAAATAAAAGGCCCCGCCGGCAGGGCCGCCGGCTCCCTTGTGAACCTCCACAAGACACGTCTGCTGGTCCATGGCTATAACCTGCAGGACACTGCTCAGCGACAGCCCCGCCAGAGGCCAGTGATCGGGTTCCTCTTCCGGCCGCTTCGTTTCAGGCCGGGGAGGGCGTTTATCTCCTGCGTTATCGACGATCAATTTGATGGTCTTCGTTGCCTGCATGACCCACAGCTCCGCCGCCCGCGTTTACTTTGATCTGCCGTAATGGCTGTCGTAAATGTCCGTGGCCGCGTATTTGAATTTTTCCACCAACTCCTCCGTATCCTTGAGCGCCATGGCCTCTTTCATGGAAATACCGGTCCTGCTGGCAAGCTCCAGTCTTCCCTTGAGGCCGGTCTGCTCCGTCACGATCTCGAATATGCGCACAAGTTTTTCACCCATCGGCTTCTCCTTCACGCAACGACGGCATCTTCAAAAGCATTTACGATTTTGGGTAAAATGATGTTCAACAGCAGTCCGAGCTTCGCCTTCTGGGTGTCGATGGCGATCCCCCACTGGTAGTCGCCGAACGGAATGAAAAGGAGCCCCCTGTTCCCGGCCAGATCCAGATAATAGTATTTTCCCAGGCCGGGATAGCCGTGCGACAGGGCGTTCTGGATCTGAGCCGTCAGCTCGCTGAACAGGGTGGCCGCTCCCGGTTTCGATTGCTCCGTGGCGATCAGCGTCTGCGCATCGGCCGTGGAAACGATGCTGGACGCGACGAGTCCGTCGCCGAGGTCCTTCTTCAGGACCTCCATGCAGTCATTCAGTTTCTGGATATTCACTTTTCCCTCCTTGGTCCCCCGGGTATTTGCCGGGAGGGAACACCCCTTCCGGGCTGAATTCCGGTGATTACATGAAAAAAGATCGGCATCCGCCGGGGGGATAATGTGATCCCGGTCACATAATAAGACAATCGGGCCGGGAAACGGGGAGAAATCGGGAGATATTTCAACGAGGGGACAAAAAAACTGCTCAGGGAAGGCCGAAAACGCGCCTGGCGTTATCGCGCAGGAAGAGCTTTCGGACGTCCTCATCCAGCGCCAGAGAATCAAGGTCCTGAAGGCATTTCGCTGCCGTTATCATCGGGAAATTAGGTGCTTTGAGATTGTAAAAGATTCTTTTCAGGATGTTTTCGAACGCGTCGATTTCTTCCGGCCCCAGGCCGTCATAGGCCAGCTTCGTCATTTCGTTCAACATGAAATTCATGGGCGGAGAGGGCCGGGCCGGGGCTCCTCTCCTCCCCCTGAAAAGGGGGGACGCATTCGGCCGATGTCCGCCGGGTTTCGGCTTATTGTTGTTTGTTTTCATTTCCCCTATCTTTTTAAAAAAGAGAAGGGGAGCCATGATTACGGAGCAAAGGAGGAGTCTATGAGGAAAGCTCTTTACTGCCGGGTTTCCGTCCTGATCCTGATATGTCTATGCGGGCCGGCCGCCGCCGAAAATTCCCAAAAGGCAGCGGCGACTCCGGGGCCCGACGGTGTTCAGCAGCTCGAGATCGTGGCGGGGGAGTATTTCTTCAGGCCCGGCCACATCGTCGTGAAAGTGAATAAGCCGGTGGAGATGCGGGTCAGAAAGGAATCAAGGGTTGTTCCGCATGACATAATCATCAAGGCCCCGGAAGCGGGGATAGACGTCGCGGAGGAAATCGGCAGGGAACCGAAGGCCATAAGGTTCACGCCCACAAAAACCGGCAGCTACGCGATATACTGCAGCAAGAAGCCGCCCTTCTCGAAAAGCCACCGGGAGAAGGGAATGGAGGGCGTCCTGGAAGTCGTGGAATGACTGAAAAAGGGAGCCGTTTGCCGGGGCTTCCCCTTTCGCCGAATGAGGTTTATCTTGCGCTCTCGTCGGTTTCCCAGATTCCGAAGACGTTTTTCTCCGTGTCCTGGAATATGGAAAAATAGCCCATTCCGGCCACCGGCGTTTTGGGTACAATAAGCTTTCCGCCTGCATTTTCGATCTCGGGGGCGCATTCGTCTATCGATTCCACGTCGATATAGTCCGTGATGGTCTGCTGGGGATGTCTTCTCTTCATGAGGCCGCCGCCGACGGCTTCTTCGCTGCCCGTCCTGATCATCATGTAATCCTTGTCATGGCCCTCGTCTATTTCCCATCCGAATACGTCCGAATAGAATTTGGTGGCCCTCGCCAGGTCATCGGCGGGAATTTCGAAGTAAACGATATCCGACATGGCTTCCTCCTCTGTTGGAGTTTGTTTCAACCCTCGTAAAGTCTCAAGATATATTTATGCGGGCGGGCCGGAAAAGGCCATTGCGGCATTCATGAATTAGCTCCGCAATAAACCCTAAACCGGAATACCGGACGGAGGGGGATTCTCCGGAATGAGAACGTCGCCAATTCTTCCTTTGCCCCCGGGCGAATCAGGATATCCATGATACCGGCGAAGCGCGCTTCACCGGTAATTTGAAGCTCGGTTTCATAAAAAGCGGAACTTCAGGATGATGAAATGGACCCCGAACAGGGGGTGATCTCGCCGGGCGGAATCGGTTTCGATATAAATTGCGGCATGCGCCTTGTGGCCACAAACCGTCATTCCGAGGAAGTTCGGCCGCACCTGAAGCAGCTCGTAGACATCCTTTTCCGGCGGACCAGATAATTCTCCACCGGGTGAGAGAGGTGTTTGCCCGGGTTTTCGGCCGAACGTCCGAAGAACTCGGGATGCGGGTGGTATACGATGTAGCCCATAACACGGCCCGGCTGGAAAAGCATGCCGTCGCAGGAGAGGAGCGTACGCTGCTCGTTCACCGCAAGGGTGCTACGCGGGCGTTCGGACCCGGCAGGGGGGAGCTTCCGGAGAGGTACCGCGAGACCGGCCAGCCGGTCATAATCGGGGGAAGCATGGAATCAGGCTCATATCTGCTCGCCGGCGCAGAGGGCGGGGCGGACTCCTTCTTCAGCACCGCCCACGGGAGCGGCCGCACCATGAGCCGTTCGAAGGCGAGGAAGACCTGGCGCGGCCGGGATCTCCAGAAACAGATGGAAGAGCGGGGCATCTATGTGCGTACGGCATCCTGGAGCGGCCTCGCCGAGGAGGCAGGAGGGGCCTACAAGGACATCGACGAGGTGATAGCGGCCACGGAGCAGGCGGGCCTGAGCAGGAGAGTGGCCCGGTTTACTCCCATTGGAAACATCAAGGGATGAGAGAGAAAGAGAAAAGCGGAACTTCAAGAGGGAAATCCGGGGCGGAGCGGCACCATCCCCTGGTGGACGTCAAGGCGGTTACGTTCCACCGGTTCTCCCTGAAGGAGACGGGAGAGGGGTGGAGGGCGTTTGTGATTCTGGATATTTAAAAAGCGGGGAAAGCGAGACGGGCGCATTTAATCATCTTTCCTTTCTTCCAGAAATATAATAAGAAAAATCTCCAATCGGCGGGTATGAAGCAGCGTCGAGGGGAATTCATACAGGGGGGCAAAATGCTTCATGGGCGAGCAGAAGGAAACCGTCGGGCAGTACCTTAAGCGCAAAAGGGAAGCCCGCGGGATTTCTGTCAGGGAAATTTCCCGGGCTCTTAATGTAGGTCCCGCTCTTATCTCGGTGATTGAAGAGTCCGATTCGTCTTCCGAGGAGATGCGAAAATACTACGACCATTACGCAAGGTACGTTCTCAACGATCCGGACGAGCTGACGAGGTTTTATGAAGGCCGGAAAACAGTGGTTCCGCTGGCCCCCCCGGAAGGCCTCAGCGTGCCTGTCGCCGGCCAGGAATTCCTCCCTCATCTGAAATCGCAGCGGGGCCGCATTTTCATTCAGACACACGGGCGCAACATAATAGCCGGTTCGACGGTAGTGGTGCTTTTCGTCACCCTTTTCGTGGGGACCTCCCTTTACAGCAACCGGCGTGTTTCGGAAGCTCCGAAACAGGCTGAAGAAGCGGTTGTTTCGGCATCTCAGCCGGTTGCTCCCCCGGCTGTCCCGCAGGCGGTTCCGCCCGCTGCAACGCAGGAGGCCGGCGCCCTGCCGAAGCCGGTTCAGGACCCGGCAAAGCCGCCGGCCGAGGAGCTCCCGCGGCCGGTCCAGGACCTGGCGACGATACCGCCCCAACCCGTTCCGAAGCCCAAAGTAATCGGCAACAGCGACAGCAAGAGATACCACCTCCCCGGGATGAAATACTATTATGAAGTGGACGCCTATCATCGCGTGGAGTTCGATTCCGAGGAAGACGCGATCGCGGCGGGATATCATAAAGCCCCGAGATAGAAGCAGATGAACAGGATAGCCGTATTCGGCGCGGGCTCTGTCGGGTGTTATCTGGGCGGAAGGCTCATCGCGGCGGGCGCGGACGTTCTGCTGGTCGGCCGCCCCTCCCTCAGGAATGAAGCGAAAAAACACGGTCTTACGGTAACCGACTGGCGGGGCTACCGGGCTTTTATCGAGCCGGAAAAGGTTCCTTTCGAGACGGAGCCGTCCTTTCTGAGTGGCGCCGAAGCCGTCCTGCTTGCCGTCAAGTGCCGGGATACGGCGAACGCCGCGCGACAGATAGCGGCTTACACTCCGGCCGGGATTCCCGTCATCAGCCTGCAAAACGGCATACGCAATCCCGCCGTTCTCCTGGAGGATCTCCCCGGACGCCCCATCCTGGCGGCCATGATCCCCTTTAACATCATCCACGGAAAAGATGGGAAATTCCACTGCGGCACGGAAGGCGATATAATCCTGGAAAGCGGCAGCGGGTTCGAGAATCAGATCGCCGCGGTCTTTTCCGGGGCCGGTCTTCGCGTGCTTCTGCACGAGAGAATGGAGGGGGTGCTCTGGTCGAAGCTGCTGCTCAATCTGAATAACGCGATCAACGCGCTTGCCGGCGTTCCGCTGGCGGATGAGCTCCGGCAGCCGCTTTACCAGAAGGTCCTGGCCGCCTGCATTCAGGAAGGCCTGCATGCGCTGGACAAGGCAGGCATTCGGCCGGAGAAGATCGGAAAAGTCCGGCTTTCCCTTGTTCCCCTCCTGCTCCGGATGCCCAACATGATCTTTCTTTCCGCGGCACGGGGCATGTTGAGAATCGATCCCCATGCGCGCACCTCCATGTGGGAGGACCTGGAGAAAAAGAGGCCGACAGAGATAGATTGCCTGAACGGTGAGATAACCGCATTGGCGGACAGTTGCGGTGTTGCGGCGCCGGTAAACAAGTCCATAATATCATTGATTAAAAAAGCAGAAGCGGCCGGATGCGGCTCTCCGAAATTGTCGGCGCGGGGTCTCCTGGAGGCGGTTGCCGGGGCGCTCTCGGAATAAAAACTGTTGACAAATATCCCATGGGAGTTCGGCGAAGAGTACCTTAATTACCGCCGCGAAGTTCCGATGCTCATCCCATATCGGCTTTTTTCCGTTCCAACCGGCGCCTTCAGCGGGATCAGCGGGCGTGGGCGGAAATAATTTCGATTATCCCCTGAAGCGATGTTCCGGGGCCGAAGATCCTGACGATTCCCGCCTTCATGAGCTTCGGGACGTCCTCCGGCGGCACTTCGCCCCCAAGGACGACGGGGATATCTCCCGCTTCCTGTCCTCTCAGGATCTTTACAATTTCCGGCGCCGCCTGGTGATGGACGGAAGTCGTTTCCAGCAATATCATGTCGACGTCTTCCTGGACGGCAGCATCGGCGATGCTTTCCGGAGGCGTACTGCCGAGGTATATCACTTCCACGCCGGCATCGCGCAGAGTGCGTGCGCAGAACATTCCGCTCCAGTGTTCTTCTTTTCCAAGGTTGGCGATTATGACCCTTTTTACTCTCATCTGCCCGTTTTCCGCCCTCTTTTTTACTTGAATCCGGCAGCGCGCGCATTCCCCGTCAGCCGCCGGTCATTGTCCGGAGAGTCTCCAAAATTATCCGCCCGGAAACCTGCTTTCGGATAGAAAAAATTGACCATAAATGGTATACTAAACCACTTTCGGGAAGTAAAGGGTTATAATTACAAGCTGCCGAAAACACAAGGCTTTTTTCTTACCTGAAAAGCCCCTCTTTTAGCCTGCGATTTAAAAATGCGCCGCAGGACGGAAGGACAGAAAATGGAACAGTTATTCCAGCGAAACGTACCCATCAATATAGAAGACGAGATGAAAAAATCCTACATGGATTACGCGATGAGCGTGATCATTGGGAGGGCCATCCCGGACTGCCGGGACGGCCTGAAACCGGTGCACCGCCGCGTGCTGTTCGCCATGTCCGAGATGGGGAACGTCTGGAACAGGCCGTATAAAAAAGCGGCAAGGATCGTCGGGGACATCATCGGTAAGTACCATCCGCACGGAGACGCGGCGGCTTACGACACAATCGTCCGCATGGCCCAGGATTTTTCGATGCGATATCCCCTGATTGACGGCCAGGGGAACTTCGGCTCCATCGATGGCGACCCGCCGGCAGCGATGAGGTACACGGAAGTAAGGATGGCGAGAATCGCCGAGGAGCTTCTTGCCGATCTGGACAAGAATACCGTGGACTTCCTTCCCAATTACGATTCCTCCCTGGAAGAGCCGACGGTTCTTCCCGCGAAGATTCCCCTGCTCCTCCTGAACGGCTCCTCGGGGATAGCCGTCGGCGTGGCGACGAATATTCCGCCCCACAATATTTCGGAGGTGATCCACGGTACGATCGCGCTGATCCGCAATCCCGAAATAACCGTCGAGGGGCTGATGAAGCATATCAAAGGCCCCGATTTTCCGACGGCGGGATTTATCAACGGGCGGGAAGGCATTGTCTCCGCCTATACGACGGGGAGGGGATCGATCCGGATACGGGCCAAGGCCTTCATCGAGAGGAACGCCCGGAACGACAGGGAGAGCATCATCATCACCGAACTGCCTTACCTCGTTAACAAGGCGAACCTGATTGAAAAGATTTCCGAGCTTGTCAAGGATAAGAAGGTCAACGGCATAACCGACCTGAGGGACGAATCGGACCGGGACGGCATCAGGATCGTGATCGATCTCAAGAAGGATGAAATTCCCGGGGTGCTGCTGAACCAGCTGTACAAGTTTACCCAGATGGAAAGCTCCTTCGGGATCATCATGCTGGCGATTGACCGCGGCCAGCCCAGGGTGATGAATCTCAAGGACATCCTTCAGAAATTCGTGGATTTCCGCCGCGAGGTGGTGACGCGCCGGACCTTCTTCGAACTGACGAAGGCCAGGGAGCGGGCCCATATCCTCGAGGGCCTGATACGGGCCCTGGAGCAGATCGATGCAGTGATCGCCGTGATAAAGAAGTCGGGAAGCCCTGCCGAGGCGGCGGCGGCCCTGTGCAGCAGGTTCGGCTTGAGCGAGATCCAGGCGAAGGCGATCCTCGATATGCGCCTGCAGCGCCTGACGGCCCTCGAGCGGGGGAAGATAGAAGACGAATACGCCGAGCTGGTGCGGCTCATCGGGGAGCTCCAGGCTATCCTGGACGACCCCCGGAAGGTGCTGGACGTGATCGTCCGCGAGCTCGAAGAAATCCTGTCGCGCTACGGCGACGAGAGGCGGACGGAGATCGTCCACAGCAGCGAGGATATCGATATAGAGGATATGATCGTCGAAGAGGACATGGTGGTGACGGTATCGCATACCGGCTACATCAAGCGCAATGCCGTCAGCCTCTACCGGAGCCAGCGCCGCGGCGGCCGCGGAAAGGTCGGCATGGCCACCCGGGATGAGGATTTCGTGGAGCACATCTTCGTCGCCTCCACGCACAGCTATATCCTCATCTTCACGAACAAAGGGCGGGTATACTGGCTCAAAGTGTACCAGGTGCCGCAGGCCGGGCGCGCCGCCAAGGGCAAGGCCATCGTGAATCTGATCCAGATCTCCGAGGGAGAGCGGGTGGCGGCCATCCTGCCGATACGCGAATTTGCGTCGAACCGCTATGTCGTGATGGCGACGAAGAAGGGGATCCTGAAAAAAACGGACCTGATCGAGTATTCGCGTCCGCGCACGGGAGGGATCATCGCCCTTTCGATCGACGAAGGCGACGAGCTGATCGACGTGCGACAGACGCTGGGCGATCAGGACATTTTCCTCGGCACCCGCAAGGGGATGGCGATCCGGTTTAAGGAGACCGACGTCCGCGACATGGGCAGGGTTGCGCGCGGCGTGATCGGCATCAGGATGGACGAGGACGACGAGATCGTTGGCATGGAAATCCTCGGCGAAGGCAACGGCAATACCATCATCACCGTCTCCGAACGGGGATTCGGAAAGAGGACGAACATCGATGAGTACCGCCCGCAGGCCCGCGGGGGGCGGGGATTGATGAACCTCCGCACCGTTCCGAAAGTGGGCTTCGTGTCCGGAATCCGGCAGGTGACGGGGGAAGAGGACCTGATGCTGATCAGCAACACCGGGAACATCATCCGCATGCGGGTGGACGAGATACCGGTCCACCACCGGGTGACGCAGGGCGTCCGCCTGATCGACCTCGGTCCCGATGAACAGGTCGTAAGCCTGGCCAGGACGGAGCGGAAGAGCGAGGTCCGCGATGAAGATGCGGACCTGCCGGATGAAGGCGGCGAGCCCGACGAAGATGGCCTGCTCTAAAGAAAGAAGCTGAGAAATGGAGAGGCTGAGCAGTTGAATCAGGACCCCGGGTAGCGAACTCCTGCCGTTTGCCCGATACCCGATACCCGATACCCGATACCTGAAGATCCCATGCCTGACGATCGAAACCTGAAGCCCCGTTACCGTTTTATCGACCATACGGCGGATCTGGGCATTGAGGTCCGCGGTGAAACAGAAAGAGATCTCTTCGCGAACGCGGCCCTCGCCGTTCACGACCTTATCGCCGATACCCGCACAGTGCGCCCGCGGGAATCCCGCGTAATTTCCGTCTCCGGGATAGACAGCAACGATCTCCTGGTCAACTTTCTCCGGGAAGTTCTTTATCTGTTCAATGGCGAGCGGATGCTTGCGGCGAACTGCACAATCCTGGAGATGGACGGGGAGAGGGTTAAGGCCGAGCTGCGCGGAGAGATATTTGACCGGGAGCGGCACGCGCTGAAAAAGGAAATCAAAGCCGTCACTCACCATCAGGCCGACCTGCGGCGGGGTAAAGGCGGCTGGAAGGCAAGGATTATTTTCGATGTCTGAGCTTCGACTGGAGAGACTGGACGCATACCGGTGGAAGGTGCCCATGCACGGAGGGATGCGCGTTCCGGGCATCATTTACGCCAGTGAAAAGATGCTGAGGGAAATGGGCAAAGATGAAAGCCTGCGCCAGGTGGCAAACGTGGCCCATCTGCCGGGGATAGTCCGCTGTTCGCTGGCCATGCCTGACATGCACTGGGGCTACGGTTTTCCCATTGGCGGCGTGGCGGCATTCGACCCTGCAGAAGGGGTAATCTCTCCCGGTGGGGTAGGCTACGATATAAACTGCGGCTGCCGGCTTCTGGCGACCGGCCTCGCTGCCGAAGAGATCAAGCCCAGGCTCCATGACCTCATATCCGCCCTGTACCGGGACATTCCTTCGGGCGTGGGATCGACGGGCTCCATCCGTCTCCGTATCCAGGAGGAAAAAAAGGTATTGAGGGAAGGCGCCGCCTGGGCCGTCAGAAACGGGTACGGGTCGGCGGAAGACCTGGAAGCCACGGAAGACGGGGGACGGATGGAGGGAGCCGACCCGGACAAGGTCAGCGACCGCGCGCTGGAACGGGGGCGCGATCAGCTCGGGACCCTCGGGTCGGGAAACCATTTCCTCGAGATCGAGAAGGTAGAAGAAATTTTCGACGGGGATACGGCGCAGGCGCTCGGGCTTTGGAAAGGGCAGGCGGCCGTGATGATCCATTCGGGTTCGAGGGGCCTCGGGCATCAGGTGTGCGACGATTTCATCGCAAAAATGGTCCGGCTCGATCAGAAAATGGGACTCAATCTTCCCGACCGCCAGCTCGCGTGCGCCTACATCTCCTCCCGTGAAGGAGAAGATTATTACGCGGCCATGTGCTGCGCCGCGAACTATGCCTGGGCGAACCGCCAGATGCTCATGCACTGGACGAGAGAGTGCTTCGAGAAAACGCTCCGCAAATCGCCTCGCGAGCTGGGGATGAAGCTGATATACGACGTCTGCCACAATATCGCCAAGTTCGAGAAAATTCCCCTTGGGGAGGAGGGAAGGGAGAAGGATCTCTGTGTCCACCGCAAAGGCGCGACGCGCGCCTTTCCTCCCGGCCACCCGGCCCTGCCGGAACGTTTCCGGCGGACGGGCCAGCCGGTCCTCATCCCCGGCGACATGGGGACGGGCTCTTATGTGCTGGCCGGCACGAGCAAGGCGCTGGCCGAGACTTTCGGAAGCACCTGCCACGGCGCCGGGAGATTAATGAGCCGGGCCCAGGCGGTTAAATCGAGCCGGGGCAGGCAGATCCGGAAGGAGATGGAGGAGCGGGGCGTCCTGGTGATGTCCACCGGCAAGGCTACGCTCCAGGAGGAAATCCCGGAAGCCTACAAGGACATCGACGAAGTGGTAAATATAGTGCACGGGGCGGGTATTTCGAAAAAAGTAGCCAGGCTCCGTCCGCTGGCCTGCCTCAAAGGATAAGTTCAGGGTTCCGGGTTCAGAGTTCAGAGTTAAAAAACTTCCCATACGAATGGCTGCGGATTCGGCCTATGGACTGACCCGCATCCTCTGCAGCGGATTTTTTTGTTCTTTCCAGTGTTTTCTCTTGACAACCGAAAGCCCGCCGGATACTCACATGTAAATAAAAAAAATCGCCGAACGGATTCGTTCCTCGACCGCGGAGATCCTATGGACAGGAGGCGGAATCAAAAGGAGGAGATCCAGCTCTTCGAGAGCACGTCGCCGCGTATTCCCCTGACCGCTTACCTGCCGTTTCTTGTTGCCGTTCCCCTTATCGTTCTGATTCTCCAGGCCTGCTCGGTTCTGCCGGATTCCTGGCGGAATGTCTTTGAAGAGAATTCCGTGCGCGACGCGGCGAAGGAGTATCTCGAAGCGGAGGTGAACCGGGACTACGAGAAAATCTATCGCTCGCTTGCGCCCTCTTCCTCGTACCGCTCGACGACGGGCTATGACTCCTATCTGGCGGAAGCAGCCTCGTCCCATATGAAAATAGTGTCTTACCGCATCGTCGGGATTTCCCGGATTGATTCCAACCTGGACGCGAGGGAGTTTCCCAACGTGGAGAAAATCGCCCAGGTCGACACCGACGTCGTCATCCGCTTTGAGAATTCCAACCAGCAGATGGAAGTGAATTACGGATTCATTTTCATCAAGGAAGGCGGAAGGTGGTATAAAGGGTAGCTTTTCGAAACAACCATCCGGTTCCAGCTCCCGGTTCGGTTCAATCAGAGCTGCTTCAGAATTCGGGGATGCCTGCCAGACCGCAGTATCCCCGCCGTATTTCCGCAAGCTCTATCCGGAAAGGCTTCGCCCCGCAGAACGGGCATTCATCCGTGGCGCCCAGAATGCTGACCTGCTGCCTGTTGCAGTCGCTGCGGTGCTCGATACGGAGCTGGCCCGGCATCGGCTCCGCCCATCTCCAGCCCATGCACTTGTCTCCTATGCACAGGGCACCCGCTCCCCCCCTCGTCAGCGGGCATATCTTTTCGATTGCTTCAGCCGGCGTCAACACCATTTGCCTTCCTCACATCTATTTTCCGGCGCTTGTCTCTATTATCTCGCCCTTAAGAATCGTAACCGCCTGACCGGCGATGACTACCCTGTCGCCGGCCGTTTCGACCAGCACGATGCCGCTGCGGGCGGACGCCTGGAAAGAATTCATCCTGCTCTTTCCGAGTTTCTTTTCCCAGAAAGGCGCGAGGCAGCAATGCGCCGATCCCGTAACGGGGTCTTCAGGGACGCCCACGGAAGGGGCGAAAAACCTTGATACGAAATCGAACTCGCGGCTTCGGGAGCGGCTGGTCACAATGAAACCGCGGGAAGGCACGGCCGCGAGCCGCGTGAAATCGGGTTTCATGTCGCGGATTTCGCGTTCTGTCTCGACCTGCACAAGATAATCGAACCGGTTTCTCCCGACGTAAACGGGCCTGACGCCGAGAGCTTCGGCGAGACCCGGGGGAGGAGCGGTTTCCTTTTCCGGTTCCGCCGGAAAGTCCATTCTTATCCAGGCCCCGTCGCGCTCGGCGGTCAGGAGACCGCTCCGCGTATGGAACCTGGCGGTATCGTTCCGCTTCAGCCGGCCTGTTTCCCACAAAATATGCGCGGCCGCAAGCGTGGCGTGGCCGCAGAGCTCCACTTCCACCACGGGAGTGAACCAGCGGAGGCTGTAACCGTCATCCTGCTCCCGCAAAAAGGCCGTCTCGGAGACATTCATCTCCCGGGCTGCGTTCTGCATCCAGCGATCACTTTTTCTGCCCGTCAGAATGCATACACCCGCCGGATTCCCCGTAAAGGGGCGGGCGGTAAAGGAATTCACCTGGTAAATCGGAGGCCACATCGCAACAAAACTCCTTCATTGTGAAGGGGATTGAAGACCTCCGGAGCAAGCTCCGGAGAACCTTCGATCCCCAGGGGAAATTCTTAAACATGGTCCGCCCTCCGAAGCCGTCTCCGGAGAGTCTCCGTCCTTAGCAAAGATGCTTACGCATGATTCGCTCGCTTGCCCCGCAACAAGCTGCGGGAGAGCGCTCACTGCCGCATTCATACCGCATTTTCTCCCCGGTTTCAATCTCCACGGAGAACCGGGCGCGGCGCTCCCCTGCTGCGCAAGGGATCAGCTGATGCGAAATATCTTTTCTTCTATTTTCGCCCGCTTGGTTTTAAAAGGACCCCGGGCGGGTTTCCCGATGCAGATGATCGCCACGACGGCCCTTTTATCGTCAATTCCGAGGATCTTTTTAATTTCCTCCTGGCCGAAGAGAGTATACCAGAGACTCCCTAATCCGAGGGCGTGCGCCGCCAGCAGCATGTTCTGGATCGCTGCCGCGCAGGCGTGCTGATAGCCGAGACCCCCCTGTTCGAGAAATATATCCGCGCCGCTTTTCGCGGGATCGCCGGTCACGGCGATCAGGACCGGCACGTCGGTAAGAAATCCTACCTGGTATGAATCAAGCCACTTCCATCCGCTTTTCTCGAACAGGCCTTTTTTGCAGCGGAGAGATTCCTCATAGATCTTCATCTTGGTTTCTTTCCGGGTGATGATGAAGAAATCCCAGGGCTGGTTGTTGGCGGGAGACGGCGCCTGCATTCCCGCCTCGATTATTTTCATGAGGGTCTCCTCTCCGACAGGTTCGTTGGAATACGTTCTGCAGCTTGCTCTCTCTCTGATCGCGGTAAAAAGATCCATAAAGATCCTCCTTTCAATGTCGGCAGGTATTCTTTTCACTTTTGACTTTTACTTTTCACGGATTGAGGACCGCTTTGATATTCCTGTCAATCTCGTCCAGCGACAATACCCCGACCATTCGCTTGACCGCTCTCCCTTCCCGGAAAAGAATAACTGTCGGCACCCCCTCAATGGAGAAAAGAGACGCGGTCGCGGGATTCCGGTCGGTATCGATCCGCGCGACCTTGATCCGGCCGCCGTATCCGGCCGCCGTTTCGTCAAGAAGGGGGAGGAGCTGCCGGCAATAGGGACAGCGGGGGGACCAGAATGCCGCCAGGACGGGGCCGGAAGAGTGGAGCACTTCCCTGGAAAAATCCGCGTCTCCCACGTCCACCGGCTTCAGGAACTCCGGCCGGATGTCCAGCGGCTTACGGCAGTTCCCGCACAGGGGATTTTCGCGCAGCTTGCGGACGGGAACCCTGTTCCTCCTGCCGCAATAAGGGCAATGCACGACAAAACTATCTCTTTCCATGATGATTCCCTTTCCGGCGGCTTTTCCGCGCTATTGCGGCCTGGCCGGCTGCGAGCGGGAGGATGCTGGCAGATACGACCAGCAGCCATCCCTCCGGTCCCGGGTCCGCCAGTCTCAGCGCGGAGCTCAGAACCGGAACGTAAACGGATGCGACCAGGATAACGGAGCAGAGGAGCAGGGCGCCCCAGATGAAGCGGTTGCGCGTGATGTCGTTCTTCAGGATGCCTGTTCCGGGCTCCCGCATGTTGAATACAAGCCAGAGCTGGCTGAAAGCCATGACCAGAAAGGAAATCGTTACTGCGCGCGCGAGGTCCAGCTCCAGCCGCAGCAGGGAAACGGCGAAGGCGCCCAGAACGGACGCGGAGATGAGGAATCCGTTTCCGCTGATCGATCGCCAGTGCCGGCGCGCCAGAACGGGCTCGCGGGGGTCGCGCGGATTTCTGGCCATTATGGACGGGTCGCCCTCTCCCGCTCCGAGCGCCAGCGCCGGGAATACGTCGGTCACGATGTTCAGGAAGAGTATCTGGAGGGGGAGAATGGGGAGCGGCGCATTGATGAGGGAGGCGAGCCCCACGACCAGGATTTCACTTACATTGCAGGATAAGAGATATACGACGAATTTCCGGAGATTCCCGAAAATAATCCTCCCCTGTTCCACGGCCGCTACAATGGTTGCAAAGGAATCGTCCCGCAGCACCATATCGGCGGCTTCCCGGGCGACCTGGGTCCCCCGCAACCCCATGGCTATCCCGATATCCGCTTTTTTCAGCGCGGGCGCGTCGTTTACTCCATCTCCCGTCATGGCGACGATTTCGCCTTCTTTCTGGTGAATGGCGATAAGATTAAGTTTCTCACCGGGACTTACCCGGGCGAAAATCGAGACCCCCCGGATCCGCTTCACTTCTTCCGGAGACAGCGCGCCCGGCTCGCGGATTTCCTTTCCCTGCAGGACTTCTGCATGATGCCGGTCCACAAGGCCGGTATCCAGAGCGATCGTTCGCGCCGTTATTGCCTGGTCGCCGGTTATCATGACGACCCTGATCCCGGCGCTGCGGCACCGGGTCAGCGCTTCCTTCACGTCCCCCCGGGGGGGATCGAGGAGGCCGACCAGCCCGATGAAACAGAGATCGGAATAGGGGTCTTCTTCCGGACGGCGGAGGTTCTTGAAAGCCACGGCGATGATCCGGAGTCCCCGGGCGGCCAGTTCGTTGTTCTTTTCGAGCCATTCCTCTTTGTCGCCGGCCCCGAGCGGCCTTTCCCCGTTCTCTCCGTATACGGCCGAGCAGGAATCGAGAACCGATTCGGCCGCGCCTTTTACGGCGGCAATATGCAGGTTCTCGCGCCGGTGGACAGTGGCCATCATTTTTATTTCCGGGTCAAAAGCCTCCTGGCGCACCTCCCGGTATTCCCGCAGCAGGTCGGGCCGGGAGATGCCCGCCAGGGCCCCGGCGCGGAGGAGGGCTACTTCCATCGGGTCTCCGATCGGGGCGCCTTCCGGATTATCCGGCAGCGCGGCATTATTGCATAGTACGCCGACGGCGAGGGCCTTGCGGAGCACGGGGTCCCGCTCCGGAGAAACCGCGTCTCCGTTGCGGAAAAAGAAGCCGGCTTCTTCCCGTGCGGAAGGATCCACCCGGATTTCGCCCCGATCGGGGACGATCCTGGTCACCGTCATCCGGTTCTCCGTGAGCGTGCCGGTTTTATCCGTGCAGATCACGGTCGTGGCTCCCAGCGTCTCCACGGCCGAGAGGCGGTTTACGAGGGCATTCCGGCGCGCCATGCGCAGCATTCCTCTCGCCAGGGTGAGAGTCGCTACAATGGGAAGACCTTCGGGAATGGCGGCCACGGCCAGCGCAATGGCCATCTCGATCATCAGGAGCGGGTCTTTCCCGGTCACGATCCCGGCCGCCGCCACGACGGCCGCCACGATCAGGGTTACGTGGATGAGCCGGCGCCCCAGTTCGTCCAGCCTCTTTTCAAGGGGTGTCGTCTCCTCCTTCGCTTCCTGGACGAGAGCGGATATCCGGCCGACCTCGGTTTCCATGCCGGTCGCGGTTACAACCGCCCGTCCCGATCCCTTCGTTACGGAAGTGCCTTTGAACAGCATGCTGAACCGCTCCGCCAGGTCGGCGCCGGCGGGGACGGGTTCTTCCGTTTTCTCGACCGGGAACGATTCCCCGGTCAGCGTCGATTCGTCAGCTTCCGCCCGCGACGAATCGACTATTCTCATGTCCGCTGAAACTACGTCCCCCCCTTCAAAGAGAACGATGTCCCCGGGCACGAGGTCTTCCGCGGGGACTTCCTGTGACCGGCCCTCCCTCAGGACGCGCGTAATCACGCTTCCGAGTTTGCGGAGGGCCTCCATTGAGCGGACCGCCTTCAATTCCGTAAAAAAGCCGATCAGGGTATTTATAATCAGCACGACAAGTATGGCGAATCCGTCCAGGTATTCACCAAAGACGAAAGAAAGCCCCGCCGCCGTGACCAGCAGCAGAACGATGAGGCTTTTGAACTGGTCCGTCAGAATTTTCCAGGCGCTTTTGCGCCTGATGGCCGCCAGGACATTGCTCCCGTAGATATTTTTCCGCTCTTCCGCTTCCGTCCGGCTCAGCCCGGTTTCCGGCGAAACCTGCAGGGATTGAACGATGTCCTGCCATGGCCGGGAATGGGCATCTGCAAGGGCCTTGTTCATCAACCCTCCCTGAAAAGAATAACCTTATGTTATTCTGAAATATATCAGGATTGTTCAGTAACGATCAAGAACGCTTTTAGGGGGAGGGATGCGCCATAGGCCGCATCCGCAGTCTAAAATCAGGAGCTGCGACAGCAAAATTCAGCCGCTGCTTGATAGAGTCGCGCCCGGTTTCGGACAAAAATGGGCGACATAATCGGGATCGGCACCGATGCCCGAAATAAGCAGTGGAGGTGAAAAGATGAGGAGGTTTAATACACTGGACTGGATCGCCATTATCCTGATCATCATCGGCGGCCTGAACTGGGGACTGATCGGTTTTTTCCGGTTTGATCTGGTTGCGGCGCTTCTGGGCGACATGACCGCGCTGTCGCGAATTGTCTATGCTCTCGTAGGCATCGCGGCGATAGTAGCGCTGGCCATTATCGTT
This sequence comes from Syntrophales bacterium, assembly GCA_028712885.1. Lineage (GTDB taxonomy): Bacteria > Desulfobacterota > Syntrophia > Syntrophales > UBA4778 > JAQTPK01. The sequence continues at coordinate 23,388 of JAQTPK010000026.1, forward strand.
CCGAAGCTTTCGCGGCCCGTGCCGGGAGAAAAGGTTGGAGTGAGCCGGCCCTGATCGGACCCGCAGTCCTGCAAACCGCCCTTCGGGGCGGTTTTTTTATTTGAAGTGCTGCTGGCTCAGCATCGCCCCAAGGGCCTTGTCTTCGGGAGGCTCCCGGAAAATGATCCTGTCGCTTTGCCTCGGCATGACCCCCTCGTCCCGGAAAATGACCCCGATCGGGATCCGTTCCCCCCATATTTCTGCGGTTTTCAGGGCCTCGTACCGGTCGGGCAGAGGTTTTCCCAGGCGGTAAACCCGGTCTTTATACCATTGGTAAGTGTTGATGTGATTGAAGGTCACGCACGGCTGAAATATGTCCACAACGGCGGTGCCCTTGAAAAGGATGGCTTCCTTCAGGACCTCTTTAAGGTGATCGGGGTCGCCGGCGGATCCCCTGGCGACAAAAGGCGCCCCCATGACGATCGCCGCGGCCAGGGGGTTGAAGGGGCGGTTTTCATTCCCCTGCGGATCGAGATTGTTCATGGTCCCCCGGTCCGTCGTCGGAGCGGACTGGCCTTTCGTAAGGGCATAGACCTTGTTGTCGTGGGTGAGAATGGTCAGGTCAAGGTTTTTCCTTATCGTGTGGATGAAATGGTTCCCGCCCTCTCCGTAATTGCAGCCGTCACCCGAAACGGCGATAACGGTCAGATCCGGGCGGGCGATCTTTATCCCTACTGCGAGCGGCAGCGCCCGCCCGTGCAGGCCGTTGAAAAAGTTTGTGTCAAGATAGTGCGGCATTTTTGCCGCCTGGCCGATGCCGGAAGTCAGGACAATCTTCTGCGGCGGAACCGGAAGTTCCTTCAAAACGGATTCGAGCGCCGTCCGGATCGGAAAATTTCCGCACCCCGGACACCACGCAATCTCTCTGTTGCCTACCCAGACCATATTCCCTCCTTCTAAGCGTAAGGTGTAAGGAGTAAGGGGTAAGGTGTTGCGAATATAAATTCCAAGCTCCAAGCACCAAATCCCAAATAGATCCATCCAAAACCGTGAGGCGTAAGGAGTGAGTCGTAAGGCGCAATGCGTAAAGCGTAAGGCGTGAAGGGGTTTACTAAGTATTTAACACCTTGCTCCTTACTGTTTACACCTTACGAAAATAAGTTCGCATTTCATTGCACAGCTCGTTGACGGTAAAGCAGGTCCCGTCGTATTTCAGGATGCGCCCGGATACGGTTATGTCCAGTTCCCGCTTGAGAAGACTCGCGAACTGGCCGGTCGCATTGTTCTCTACGGCAACCACTTTCCTCCGATGCAGGCCGTACCTGTCGATCATGCCGGGAGTGAGTGGAAATACCTGTCCGAAGTGAAGACCTCCGACCCGGATTCCTTCTCCGCCGAGCCTCTCGACCGCTTCCTTGACAATGGGTCCGTTTGATCCCCAGCAAACGAGGAAAACATCCGCATCGGCCTCTCCCATCGGGGTGGGGGCGATCGCCTCATCGCGGATCCCCCTGAATTTCGCGAGCCTCTTATCCACCATGCGGACGCGCAGGTTCAGGTCTTCCGTGATCGAACCCGATTCGTCATGCTCGTCGGAATCTACGCGCACGAGAGCGTCGCCGAGCCCGGGATACGTAACAGGCGAGACTCCGTTTTCAGTAATGGCGTACCTGCGGTAATCGGAGCCGTATACATTGTATTCCCGAGCGATTATCCCCGTATCGAGAGGCTCTTCGATAATCTGCTGGGAGTCGGCGAAATACTGGTCCGAAAGAATGAAGACGGGGATCTGGAACCGGTCCGCCAGCTCGAAGCTCTTGCGGGCGAGCAGTACGGCTTCCGCGGGGCTCCCCGGTGCGAATACTATCCGCGGGAATTCGCCGTGGCCGGCATGGAGGACGAAGTTGAGGTCGGCCTGTTCCGTCCGGGTGGGCAGTCCGGTGGACGGACCGGGGCGCTGGCCTACGATGATGACGACCGGCGTTTCCGTCATTCCGGAGAGAGAAACGGCCTCCTGCATCAGGGCGAAACCGCCGCCCGAGGTGGCGACCATTGATCGAAGTCCCGCATAAGAGGCCCCGAGGGCCATGTTCAGGGCCGCGATTTCATCTTCGGCCTGTTCGAAATGAACAGTCAATTCGAGGGCGGCCGCCGCGAAATATACCATTATGGAAGTGGAAGGGGTCATGGGGTAACCGGCCATGAACTGGCACCCGCCGAGGAGGGCGCCTATGGCGAGAGCCTGGTTTCCGTCAAGGCGGTAATGGTTGCCCGCCCGCGTGGACAGAGGGTATCTGTCCGCGACGTCCCATTTGTTCGCGAGGGAGAAACCGGTTCGCACCGGATCGAGAGAATCTCCTTCGATCCGGGCGATATCTCCGTCTCCGCATCCCATTGCGGACAGCACCACCCCGGAAAGGATTTCATTCGCCGCGGTGATGCGGCCGTATTTTTCCCTGGCCTGTTTGTTAAGCTCCTCCGTCATTTCCAGGGATATGAACAGCCCCCCCTTTTTCAAATCGGGCTTGTGTCTCTGCTCCGATTCCCGATCGAGAGCGACGACTATATCCCATCCGTCTCCGGAAAGCGCGTGGACGGGGTTCTCCGAAATCCTGAACATGTGGTAATTATGGCCGCCGCGCACCCGGGACATGTAGTTCTTTGTGGCAAAAAAGCGAAAACGGAGCTTCGAAAGGATATCGACCAGGGTATTTTCGAAAGACGCCAGTCCCTGTCCGGCTTCGCCTCCGATCAGAAGATTGAGCTCCATGTCATTATCTCCTTTTTGTAGTTCACGTTCTCAGTTCCATAAGGGAAGAGTCTGCTTATTCTTTTGCCGCTTAGCTTTTATTCCATTCTGTGCTTGAGAACCAGCTGAGAACTGCGAACTAGTGTTGTGTCCTGAAAATGAGCTGAATAAATGTCATTTCGAGTAAAACGAGAAATATGACACTTATTTCAGAGACAGCTCACTCTATATTTTCCGGTCTGGAAAGAGCAGTCCGGCGGTAAGCAAAACGGCGCCGCCGAAACCGAACAGGGCGGCAAGGAAGTTGACAGCCCATCCGAGGACGGGAATGAGGCCTATCATACCAAGGGCAATGACACCCCAGAATGTCTCCCAGACGATCGGCGGCTCGGTCTTGCGTACCGCCGCTGAGAGGCGCTTTCCGATCAGGCGCGCGGTCCCGATATAGCCCAGCAGAAAACCGGCGGAAACCAGAAAAATCTCGACAGGTATAAGCAGAAGGCCGACGATGGTTATGGCAAGCAGTATTCCGAGGGGGACGATCAGCAGGGAGGCCCCCAGGCCGGAAAGAAAAGACCCGATCGGCCGGGCTTCGATCTTATCGGAAAGCGATCGGATGAGTCCGGGAAAGATTGCCGCAAAGATGACGGCCAGGACAATGAAGCCGGCAAACGTCAGAAGAGACCAGATGCCGAGCAGCAGAAAAGGTCCGGTCCAGTCCCCGCCGGAAAAGGTTGTTATCAGGGTGTACAATCCCGGGAGGTTTACCTCGGTCAAATTTCCGTTCACGGCGGCTTCCTCGGATCCCTCAATAGCGCCGCCGATGGAGACGACGTTTCTGCCCACGACGGCCCTGTTCGTCAGGACAACGCTGCCGCCGATGGCGGTCACATCCCTTTCAACCGGGCCGTCCACGGTTATGTCCCCGGCGAAGACCACGGCATCCCTGATGTTCATTCCCTCTTCGATCATCAGATCGCTTCCGAATTTCACGATATCGCGGCTCTCGGCCGATGCCGATGAGGATATGAAGACAAGAAAAATAATTGCGAGCAGAACCCGCCCCTTCATTCTATACCCCGGCTGAACTCTGAACTCTGAACTCTGAACTCTGAACTCTGAACTCTGAACTCTGAACTCTGAACTCTGAACTTATTTTACTATAGACGGCCGGTGTTCCGCAGTCAAGAACGGCCTCGCCGTTTAACGGTCCATTCAATCGAGTTTTGACTTGAATTCAGGACCAGATCTACTACCTTGTAAGAACCGGTAGACGAAAGCAGAATCCGATATCCATTCGCTGAGGGATTTCTTTTGACGGACGGGATTAAACCGGTTGAGGCAGCGCCCGGCGACAATGAAAGAGCGCTGCAGAAAATGAGGGAAATAGCGGATGGCTTCCGGCTTCGGGCATGAGGCTTCGGGGCGGAAAATCGAAGTTGCGAATATGCGAGGTCGGGATTTTTGAAATTCAAGAGCAGAATTAAAGCAAGAATAGATATCCAGTGCGGAATTAACGATCTTGGAAACTAGGCAAAAAGCAACTGCAGCCGGAATTATCCAGATGCAACGCCCCCTTCGACGCGCTTGGAAATGCAAAAAACGGGTTCAAAAAGCCCAGATGCAAGGCGCGCGAGGTTCGAGCAGCGCAGCGTACTAATTACGTACGTGAGCAGCGAGAGCCGAAGCGCAACACCGCAGATGGGCGTTTTCAACCCGTTTTTTACATCATATCTTTATTGCTTTGCTCTACCGCCCTGTCTATCTCCGCCTTGAGCGGGGCCGGCAGTCCGGGGATATCGACGCTCATGAAGCCCCTCACGATGGTCGAAGTGGCTTCATCTTCGCTGAGACCGCGGGACATGAGGTACAGGATCTCCTCCTGCGCGATCTTTCCGACGGCGGCCTCGTGGGACATCTCCACTCCGTCCACCTTTCCCTGGAGCTCGGGTATGGCGTGAATGATCCCGCCTCTCAGAATGAGTCCGCGGCACTCGAGGTGAGCCCGGATTCCCGGCACTTCGCCGACAAGGTCGCCGCGGGAGACGATGGTCCCGCCGTTGCTGATGGCCCTGGCGATTATTTCGGCGCGGGTTTCCGCCGCGGAAAGAAAAATGCGGCCGCCTACGTCGAGGGTCGTTCCGGGGTTGCCCGCGAGCAGGCTGTAAAAGCGCGAGACCGCCCCCCTGCCGGTGAGGCGCGTGACAGGAAACATCTGGAGCGACTTGACCGGTTTCATGCAGATGTAATTGTTCAGAAAAAGGCCGCCCTCTTCCACAACGCCCACTGAGCGCGGCCGGACCATCATTTCCTCCGCCCAATGGTGGATCATGGTGAAGCTCAGCTTGGCGTTCTTCTTGACGAAGAACTCGGAGATGCCTACGTGCAGTCCCCTTTTCAAGTGGGGCGAAGTCGCGCAGCCGGTGATCACATGAAGTTCCGAGTCCTCCTCGGCGATGATCAGGTTATGCACGTACTGGCTTATGTTGTTCCTGTCCAGGTAAAGGCAGGCCTGAACGGGCAGAAAAACCCTGCTTCCGGGCAGCGCCCTGATCACGTAGCCGTCATGCAGATTCAGCTGCGCCCCCGCCGTGTATTTGTCCGCGTCCACGTTGACGAGTTTCCAGTAATAATCCCGCGCCCACTGGTGCTCTTCCAGGGCCTGCTTTATCGGCAGGACCAGGAGTCCGTCCTGGGATGAATGGGAATAAACCACCGCCGTATCTTTCTGTATGTACGTTCCCGACCGGCCTTCTTCGGAGGCGTCGACACCGGCCTGGAGCATCCGCTCCCTGTCCTTCTCCGGGAGTTGGGATGGGGAATCCAGGCGGGGGATCCCGACAGGCTCCGCGTCAAAGGTTGTGAGGTCGATGTCCGGGCCGAGAGCCGCTTTCTTTTCTTTTGCCTGCTTTGCCTTTTCGTTCAGGTCGCGCATCTGACGCACTCCTCGTAGCCGATTCTTTTTATACACCGGAAGATTTCCTGGGGATTGCTCTTGCAGGAGAGCATGCCTTCATAGAGGACCTGTCCCTTGTCCGCAGTGACGTAATCCAGAATGAAACCGGTATGGGTGATGATCAGGCCCATCTTCTTCCGCTCCTGCAGGGCCTTATTTCTCGGCTGGTTGGGGGACGTATGGACATGGATATCCCGCTCAAGCAGCTCGCTGATGGTATTGCCGATCAGGGAAATATTCTCCAGGTCCACTCCCGACTCCGGCTCGTCGAACAGCATCAGATCCGGGTTCTGCGCCATCAGCTGCAGCAGTTCCGAACGCTTGATCTCTCCGCCGGAAAAACCTGCGTTTATATCCCGGTCGAGGAAATCGGAAAATTTCATTTTTTCGGCCATTGCTTCCGCATCGGCCCCGTTGCGGGAGCAGATCCGCACCATTTGTCTCGTTTTGAGGCCGTGTATAGTGGGGGGCCGCTGGAAAGACATTCCTATGCCCAGGCGGGCGCGTTCGTTGATAGGCATGTGTGTAATGTCGACACCCTTGAAGTAGATCTTTCCCCCTGTAACCCGGTATTGCGGATACCCCATAATCGTCATCAGGAGGGTCGTCTTGCCGGACCCGTTCGGTCCGAACAGGATATGCGTTTCGCCCGGAAATATCTCCAGGTCGATGTGCCGGAGGATCTCTTTGTCCCCCAGCGTTACCTTCAGGTCTTCGATTATAAGCATATGTTTCACCTCTCGGAAACTCTCCGGATTATCTATCACAAAACAGCGGAAAAGGCATCAATTCTCAGTGGCTGGGGAGCTTCCCGACATGTCCGGAAGGCCGGTTACCTGCGGTCTTTCCAGAAGAACGGCAGTATATGTCCTGGAAAACGCCGGGGTGATAAATTCGGAAATGTACGTGAAGGGCAGAATAATTTACTTTACTTCGAATAACTTCATTTGTCCATAAGCCTTACTGAAAGAGGAGGGAAGCCAAACGATAAGCCGCAAACCCGGCTGCGTAAGAGATCAGGAGCATTCCGGCAATCGTTCCGTAAAACCATTTCCGGTCTGTTACTTCCTGCCTCATGACGGCGAGGGTGGCGGCGCAGGGGACAAACAGCATCAGGACGACCAGAAAGGACAAGGCGGACGCAGGCGTAACGGCTTGGGCGAGCACCGTCCTCAGCCCCTCCCTGCCGACTCCGTAAAGAACGCCGAGAGAGGCTACCGCGTTTTCCTTGGCAATCAGGCTTGTAAAAAGGGCTACCAGCATCTTCCAGTCGAGGCCGATGGGGCTTCCGACAGGCTCGAGTATCTTTCCGATCCGTCCGAGAAAACTCTCTTCGATCCCCGGTCCGGGGAAGCTCGACAGCAGCCAGAGGGCGATCGAGACGGCCAGGATCACCGTTCCCGCCTTCCGGATGAAGGCGCAGGTCCGGCTCCAGACCGCCCGTCCTATCGTGCGGAGATCCGGCGGCTGGTAGAGGGGCAGTTCCATGATGAACGGCATGGATTCGCCCTTCAGCGCCCAGCGGCTGATCAGGGTCCCGCCCAGCCCCAGGATGATGATATTGAGCGCTACCAGAGACCAGGAAATTATTCCTCCCTGCCGGCCGAAAACCGCCGCCGTCACGACGGCGAGGACGGCGAGCCGCGCCGTGCAGGGGACGAACGGCGCCAGTATGACGGTCAGAAGGCGGGCTTTCGGCGACTCCACTATCCGGGCGCCGAGGACCGCGGGCACGTTGCACCCGAATCCGAGGCACATCGGGATAAAACTCTTTCCGTGGAGGCCGACCAGGTGCATGAATCTGTCCATGACGAAGGCGGCGCGGGCCATATATCCCACGTCCTCGAGAATCGCCAGTGCGGTGAAGAAGATAATGAGCACGGGAAGAAAGGTCAGGACCGAGCCGACTCCCGCAATAATGCCGTCCAGCAGGAGGCCCTTGAGCCAGGAGGGCGCCGCCCCCAGCGCTGATTCCGCGAGCCTGCTGATGTCGCTCAGCACGCTCTCGAGCAGGCTCTGGACGGGAAAGCCGATCCTGTAAGTGAGAAAGAAGACGACGGCAAGGATTCCGATCAGCGCGGGGATGCCGAAGAGGGGCCTCGTCAGGAACCGGTCTATCCGGTCGGTCTTGAGGACCTGCCCCCTTTTGAAGCGGCGGATGGACGCGCGGGTGACGTTCTCGATCCAGCCGTAGCGTCCGCCGACCACGGCCTGATGCGAGTCTTCATGCTTGATCAGGACGGACTGAATGCGGGACCATGCCTCGGGCGCAAGCACCTCTTCCATTTTTTTCGATACTTCCGCGTCCCCTTCCATGATCTTGGTCGTTATCCAGGGGATCATGTAGGATCCGGGGAGCGCATCGCGAATCTCCCTGCTTATATCGAGAAAGACGTCCTCGTGGTCGCTCCTCACCTCCGGGATGTGCGGATGATAATCGAGCTTGCCTTCCGCCAGGCGGACGATATCGGTGACCAGCTCCCTGATGCCTGTATTTCTCTTTGCGACCATCGGGATGACGGGAATGCCGAGGGACTTCTGCAGCGCATTTATGTCCACGTGGATTCCCTGGGATTCCGCCAGGTCGATCATGTTCACGGCCACGATCACGGGAGGACCCAGCAGCAGGAGTTCCGAGAGGAGATAAAGGCTCCTTTCAAGGGCGGCGGCGTTGACGATCAGGACGATGACGTCGGGATATTCTCCGATAATGAAATCACGGGCCACCTTTTCTTCTTCGGAAAAGGCGGTCAGCCCGTACGTGCCGGGCAGGTCGACAATCCTGATCTCGCGGTCCCCCGAGACGTGGATTCCCTCTTTCTTCTCCACCGTCTTTCCCGGCCAGTTTCCGACATGCTGGGAGAGTCCTGTCAGGATATTGAACACCGTAGATTTACCGACGTTAGGCTGTCCCAGAAGTGCGGCCAGAATCCTTTCCGGCGGCTTTTCCGGTACTGCTGCTTCCGGCCGGCGCGACTTCGTCCGGAAGACGAGAATATGCTCCGCCTCTCCTCTCCCGAGCGCGACGCGGGTGTCGGAAACCAGCAGGATCAGCGGTCCCCTGCGGCTTCTCAGCACTTTTACGCCGGCGCCGACCGATATGCCCATCCCCGCAAAGCGGCTGGCCAGGGCCCTTCCGCCTGCGATGGAGTGAATAATCCCTTCTTCTTCTTCCCGCAGGTCCGTCACGGGGAGGATCTTTCCGTTCACCTGCCCCCCTTCCGCGCTTCGATCCGGTCGAAGCACTTTACGAACCGCGCCATTTCCACAATATTGCTTATTTCGATCAGAAAAATTTCACGATCCATTTTTTCACCGGTTCGCTTTTATCTTCATCCCGGACGAGACGCCGTCAGATGGATAAAGGCGCGGCCCATTATTATTTCAGGGAGGATGCCAAAGTCAATCCCGTTTTTCTTTTTTCAGTATTGAAATTGAGCGTTTATACTGATAGTAAACTGCGATGAATAACGAAAGGCGGATTACCGTATTCACCTTCTCGGCCCACTTCCTGTTCCATTTCTACGAGATCGCATTTCCGGCGATGGCCGTCCCGCTCATGTTTTCGCTCCAGCTTCCCCTGGAAGACGTGCTGAAGCTCGGGTTTTTGATGTACCTGCTCTTCGGAGTCACCTCTCTCCCGTGGGGGATGTTTGCGGACAGGTTCGGCAACCGGCTGAGCCTGATAATCTTTTTCTTCGGGTGCAGCGCCGGCGCTTTCCTCACGGCCTTTTCGGAATCGAGCGGCGGCATCGTTTTCTCCCTCGCCGTCATCGGGTTTTTTGCGGGCATATACCATCCCGCCGGGATGGGGCTGATTTCGATCGGGATGAAGAACAGGGGAATGGCCCTCGGCATCAACGGAACGGCGGGGAGCATCGGGCTCGCCGCGGCCCCCTTCGTAACCGGCCTGCTTAACTGGCTCGTGGGCTGGAGAATGAGCTATGCGCTGATCGGAATCTTCGGGATAGTATGGGGCCTGCTTCTTGCCGCCTGCCCGATCGACGAGACCCCGGTGCGCGAGGAGGATATCAGGTCCGGGGCCTTTTCCCGGGAAGACCTCCGGCGTTTTCTCGTCCTCGGCCTGATCATCGCGCTCGGCGGGCTGGCGTACAGGATCAACATCGTGGTGCTGCCGGCTTATCTGGAATTCAAGGCGGGTTTCTTCGGCGACGTGCTCCGCGGGTTGGGAAATTTAAGGGAAGAGGGCATCTCGACGGTAGCTGCGACCGCGCTCACTTCCGCGATATACGTTATCGGCCTTTTCGGACAGCTTGCGGGCGGAAGGCTTTCCGACCGCTTCGACCTGAAATGGCTGTACCTCGGATTTTATACCGTCAGCTTCCCCTTTGTGCTGATGATGGCGTTTTATGGAAATCAGGTGCTTGCCGCGGCCGCGGCCGTTTACGTCTTTTTCGCCATCGGCACCCAGCCGATCGAAAACAGCCTTATTGCCAAATTCACCCCTGCCCGCCGCCGCAGCACCGGTTACGGCATCACCTCCGTGCTTGTCTTCGGGGTCGGCTCGCTGGGAATCTATGCCGTTGCCCTGGCGAATAAAATGTGGTCGCTCGAAGCCGTCTATCTCATGTCCGGGGCGCTTATACTGGCGATCATGCTGGTTATCGGATTTTTCATCTACTCGCTGCGGGGGCAGCCCGTCCGCAACTGATTATGATTCAGACTTCAATAATGGTTTTGTTCATTCCTCTTATGTGCTAATTATCCGCAATCAGGATGAAAACCAATCATTCAAAGTGTTCGTGCACGCGCAGGCAGGTCCTGATCTGGGGCGGGACTTCGATCATTGGATTGACGGCCCTTCGCTTTTGTGTTGCACAGGAAGATTACAGGCCTCTCATCATAATGGAGAAGGCTCGTGGTGTGATTGTCGCCGATCCGGTCCGATGTGTCGGATGCGGCCGGTGCGAACTGGCCTGCACGGAATTCAATGACGGCAAGGCGGCCCCTTCGATGTCGCGAATCAAGGTGGACCGCAATCTGAATTTTGGTCCTCTTGGCGCCGCAACCTGGCGTGAAGGGCGCGGCAACATGGGAGATGGACTCATCGTGCAGGACCTCTGCAGGCAATGTCCTCATCCGGTGCCCTGCGCCGATATCTGTCCCGAAAATGCGATTATCCTGTCGCCCGCGGACAATGCCCGCATGATCGATCCGGAAAGGTGTACGGGCTGCAAGGTCTGCCTGCAGGCCTGCCCCTGGGAGATGATTTCCTTCGATCCGGAGAACGGCAAGGCAACCAAGTGCAACCTTTGCGAGGGGAAGCCCAAATGCGTGGAAGCCTGTCCGGCCGGGTCATTGAGTTATATTGCCTGGACTGATCTGACGGGAAAAATTCCCCCGCGCAATCTGAGCACGGCTCCCCTTCCGCAGCAGAAAGCTCTCAGCTGTCAGGAATGCCACATGCCGGGACAGCCGCATAATATCCGCCGGATCGGACCGTCGATCCTTACGGCGCTCGGTGGAGGCCGGTCCGCCTCTGCAGGCGGGATCGGGTTCAAATGGATCGACATGGCAGGAGCGATCCTTGTCCCGGCGGCGATCGGATCCGTACTTGTCCATGCCTTATTGAGGAAGATCAGGAAAAAATGAAGCAAATATGTCTCCATCCGCTCCCGCTCAGAATATGGCACTGGTTGAATGCATTGATCGTTATCGTCCTGATCGCGACCGGCCTGTATATGCGGCTCCGCGGTGTGGCATCCCTCAACCCCCATGATCCGGTCCTGCTGTGGCACAAGTTGGCGGGCATTGCGATGATGGTTGCGACAGCATTTTGGCTTATATACACGATTTCAAGCGAGGATCTGAGGCGCCGGCTCAAAATCAAGAAAAGCGATTTAAAAGGTGCCTATCCCCAGGCCCGGTATTACCTTTTTTCCATGTTCAAGGGGGAAGAGAACCCGTTCCAGGCCTCCGCAGCCGAGAAGTACAATCCCCTGCAGAAAATGGCCTACGGTGCAGTCATGTTTGTTTTCATCCCGGTGCTGACATTTACGGGCCTTCCCTTCATGGATATACCTTTGCTGCGGGACTATTTCCTTTCCGCAAAACTCGTGGGGCCTCTGGGCGCGCTGCACGTGCTTTTCGCCTATCTATTCGTCCTCTACCTGATCTTTCATCTTTATATGGCAACGCTGGGCGAGACGTTCTTCTCCCATACACAGGCGATGATCGTCGGGTATGAAGAGCAGGGCCGCGGAGTGAAAGAAGAGGAGGCCGGACCCGCATGAAGAGAATGGGGATGAGGGGCTATGGAGGGTGGGCCGGCAAAGTCCTTCGGGTTGATCTATCGACAGGCCGGTGCTGGACGGAGGACACGATCGAGCGCTATAAGGCGTATCTCGGCGGCACCGGGATCGGCTACAAGGTGATGTGGGATGAAGTCCCGGCCGGGACCAAACCTTTCGATCCCGAAAACCGGATTATTTTTGCCGTGGGTCCGCTGGCGGGGACGGGCGCCCCCTGTAACGGCCGGACGGCCGTAACCACCCTCTGGCCCACCTGCTGGCCCGAACCGCTCGTGGCGTCCGGGCACATGGGCGGGCAATTTGCCGCCAAGCTCAAGTACGCCGGCTATGACGCCGTCGTCATCCAGGGGAAGGCGGCACACCCCGTATGGCTCATGATTGCGGATCAGAAAGTCGAGATCCGCGATGCCCGCGGGATCTGGGGACAGGGCATTCGCGGGGCAACGGCGGCCATCTCCGGGATAATGGGTACGGACGCGGTGGTGGCCGCGATCGGGCAGGCCGGCGAGAACCTGGTTCCCATGTCCGTCGTGATGAGTTCCGTATCCCACTCCGCCGGCGGCGTCGGATCGGTAATGGGATCCAAGAAGCTCAAGGCCATCGGCGTCCGCGGCTCGGGCAGCATCCGTATTGAGGGCAGGAAGGAAGACTGGGAAAAACTGATCAAATATCACCTCACGCTTTTAGGAGCGAACAACCAGCATGTTGTCCCCAACTCCCCGCAGCCCTGGGCGGAGTTCGACAACCCGACCTCGCGGTGGAATGCGTCACCGGGAAGGAGCTGGGGAGCCTCTGCCTATCCCGTAGATACGGGGACCTGCGATCCCCGCGATACCAACCGGATCGCCTACCGTTCGAACAACGCCGCTTTTTTTCTGGGCGACATCGCCTGGCGCTATACGGTCCGTGGAAACGGCTGCACGAGTTGTCCCATCCGCTGTCACACGATGCTCAAGGTTCCCCCGGTTACAGCGAAATACGGCATTTCCGCTGTGGGGCAGAATACCTGTACAGGGCTCCTTTTCGGAGCCGCTTTCTTCAAGGAATTTCCCGACGGACCCAGGGGAATGGCACGCCTGGAGGCCTGTATGGTCGGCATGAACCTGGCCGACGACCTCGGCATCTGGTGCAATTACATGCAGGTACAGCGCGATTTCAAGAAGCTCTACTATGGAGGCGTGGTTGAAAAGAAACTCGACGCCCGGGAGTTCCGCAGCTATTCCTGGAAAAAGTATGAGCAGGGGGACCCGGCATTTCTTTTCGAGCTGTTGCCCCGGATCGCTGAGAAGAAGGGAGAGCTGGGTACGGCCCTGGGCCAGGGCACGGGTTATATGTTGGAGCGCTGGAGCCTCTCCGAGGAGGAGTGGGGAAAGGACAAGGACCTGGCCTACTGGAAAATGGGACATCCCAGACACCATGCGTCGGAAGATTCGGGGCAATGCGGCCTTCTCATCAACCTGGTGTACAATCGCGACCCAACGTGTCACGCCCATACCAATTTCCTGCGGAACGGACTGCCGCTGCCGGTTCAGAAAAAAATCGCCGCCGAGATCTGGGGCTCTGCCGAAGCAGTCGATGCCGTGGGGGAATATAAGCCCATGCACCCGTCGAAGGCGCGGATGGCCAAATGGTCCCTCCTGCGAAAGGAGCTGCACGATTCGCTCTCCCTGTGCAGTTGGATGGCCCCTTGGGCGGCCTCTCCTCTCCGGGAGCGCGAATACCGGGGCGACGTTTCCATTGAATCGATGCTCTACAAGCTGGCAACCGGGGACGACAAAGACCGCGGGGAACTGGATCAGATCGCGGAGCGCATATTTCTCCTCCACCGGGCTTTGACGATCCGCGCAATGGGGACGAAGGAGATGCGGGTCCGCCACGATAAGATACCCGAATGGGTCTTTACGGATAAATCCGGCAGGCCTCCCTATACAAAAGGAACCACCCATCTGGATCGAAACGACGTTCAGACCGCCCTCGATATGTTTTACGATGAACTTGGCTGGGACAGAGCGACCGGAGCGCCGACGCGCGGGACTTACCGCAAATTCGGTCTGGGAAGCATCGCCGAAGCGCTGGCAAAGAGAAACCTGGTGCCGGAGTGAAATCACCTGCCATGAAGGGAAGATCTGAAAAAAATGATCGGACAGGCCGGGAGGATGCCGCGGCGGAAAGAGCGGCGGCGCTGATCAGGGAAAAAAGCTCCGCCGGCCGTCTCGTTTCTGAATCGGAGATAATCAGCCTGTTGGAAGAGGAGCGCCGGAAGTGTCCGGATTCTCTTTTCACCCGATTGCCGGATGAAAACGAAGACGTGCACAGGCTCTCCGGAGCGGGCTCACATTTTTATTACTCTTCGCGCCATATGACGGAGATCTATGCGCGGCTCCTTCTCCTCAAGCTGGAGGGCCCCCTCCGGCTCATTGCGGAAACAGTCCGCAGGAACTCCTGCGCCTGCCGGAGGCCGGTGCCGTTGGACCTGTTTACGCAACCCCCCTTCAATCTCACCCGCCAGGAGGTCCTGGATTCTCTGGCAGAGATGTCCCGAACGGAGGGATGGGAAGATATTGCCGTCGCTTCCACTTCCGCTTCCGTAGTCTTTCTTTATTCCAGGGCGCACCTGGAAACGGGGCATGCCGAGATGCTGGCCGAATGGCTTGATGTAGGCCAGGTCCAGAATCCCTGAACGCCGATACTGCCGGAGCTTTTACAGAGCAAGAAGCTTACAGGTCCGGTGAAAAAACCATGAACTGGCGGGCCTGATCTTATTATCATCCCAGGGAAGATGAGGAATAGGTTTTTCCCCGATTGCCCGAAATCGTTCTTTCCCGTTACAGTATTCCATAAAAACAAAGGAGACGAGAATGAACAAGGACATCTTTTTGGGAAAATGGAAACAGCTTAAAGGGGACCTGAAGAAGAAGTGGGGGGACCTGACCGACGACGATTTAGACAGAATCGAAGGGGACAGCGATAAGCTGGCGGGGATACTGCAGGAAAGGTACGGTTATTCGAAAGACCGGGCCAATGAGGAGGTCGACCGCTGGTTCAGCGACCGCGAGCGGTAGATTTTACCTGCCCATCACGCGGGCCGTATCAATTCTGTCCAGAAACGACCCCGCGCGGGTATCCTTTCCGAGAGAAAGGCTGGTGACGACCACCCGGTTAACCACCCGCATCACCTCACGGCGCTTGTCCTTCTGCCTGTATCCCCAGATCGCGTGAATCGCGTATGGAACGCCGTTCGCGGACCCCAGGTAGAGCATGATATGGCCTTTCATCCGGAGCAGGGTAATTCCGCCCACTCCCTTGAGCGCCAGGAGCGAGTTCTTGTCCGCCGCCGCTCCGCGTCCGGCAAGTTCCATCGGCCGGCCTGTCCTGGACTGAAAAAGCGAGTTTCGGGGGAGCTCGATTCCGACGGTGGCGAAGACGTTCCGGATGAAAGTGGAGCAGTCCTGCTCCCCGTTCAAGTCGCCCCAGCCGTAGGGCTCGTTGAGAAACTCGAAAGCCTGAAGAAGAATGTTGCGCGGAGTATACGGCAGATAGCCGTTGTGGACGTCTTTCTTACGGATAAATCCGGAGGAGAAAGAGCACCGGCCGGCCTTATCCCTGGACGGGAGGAGGACCTCCACGCTGTCCCGGGACTCCTTCAGGAGCGGCAGGCGGGTGCCCATACGGGCCCTGTCCCGGTAAGCCGTCAATCCGGGATCGGTGAAGATATCCGCTTTCGGCGCGGTCACCACGATGAATCCGGGCCGCGACAGATTTTTCCGGAGGAGCTCAACGGGACAGTGCGAGACCGCATCCGAATCAACCCAGCCTTCTCCATGCGGAGCCGTGGCGTAATGCCACCGGCCGTCCCGGCTGGTATGGAGTATTGCCACCGGGGTGCCGGG
>JAQTPK010000027.1:0-10992 GCA_028712885.1 Syntrophales bacterium
CAATCTAAAGAGTTGAAATCTTGTCACAGTCCATTCCAGGTGAAAAAAAGAATTTCAGGAGCTAATAAGTCCTACCTATCTTTGTAAAAATCTCATTTATTATTCTTCTTCCGTGCTTTATCCTTGCCTCAGAAATGGCCCTTTGTAATGCATCTGTACATTCGATCGACACCGCGCCCGACTTGTTCGGGTCGAGATAGGGCAGATATTCTTTGTCTTTTTTATCTCAATTAGTTTACTTTTTGGCCTAAAATAAAAAAGAGACACGACCCCTCTACAGCGGCTTCGTACCTCCCCAGATTCGAAGGACGCCATTTCATTCGGGCTATATATTTCCAGGATTACCCGGTTGAAATTACGTTATGTGAAAAGATGAATGTTGGATGGACTTCATTTATGCGAATTTTACATTGTTTGTCAAGCCTGGAACAATTCCCGAGTCTAAGAACGAAATTGCGATGCGAGGTTCCGAGGATAGGCTGCAACCTGGCTGTCTCTATAGGCGGAGATCTTTCCATTCAGGTTTTGATATATTCTCGATCCTGTCATCCCATGAAGGATGAGTTGACCAGAAACCGCCACCGGAGCAGTTACGGTAGGACTCGAACAGCTTGATGATTCTTTCATGAGGAATATGAAGGCAGTTCTCCATGACCTCGACAGCCTTTTTATCGGCTTCAAGTTCTTCATCGTCGGGAGCTTTTAATTGACCATACGAAAGATAAATCCTATTGGGGGCCTCAGACATTGCAAATACTTCCTCGGTATATGAGATCAGGAGTTCATAGTTGCAATCAGAGGAAAAGCATGGGCAAACCTTTACGGCTTCCCGGAACCGCTCTGTGAGTCCCGAGTTAAGGAACGAGGTTGCGAAGATGCGAGGTTGCGAGGATAGGTGATTGCCTCGCTTTGAAGATAACGCCCGCCTAACTTCTCAGCTTCTCAACCTCTCACCTTCGATCTTTTCTCAGCCTCTCAGCTTCTTTTTTTGCGTTAACTCTGTGCCCCTGAGGTTAGTTTTCTTTTATATTTCTGGATTCCGGCTTGGCGCCGGAATGACACGCGCAGGCTGCTGCCTGCGGCTACCCTGCCAGCAAGAATATATTTCGAGTGAAGACCCGAAATTACCTTTACCGCCGTGCAAGTAAATGAAAATCAGCGTTTTTTATCTCACCTTCTCACCATCTTACCATCCCAACTTCAATCTTTTTCTCACCCTCTCACGTTCTCACCTTCGGTCTACTCGGTGTCATGCTTCGGCAGGCTCAGCATGACAATTTTTTAATACCGTCCAGAAGCACCCGCATCGCCACGCAGTCATCCTCGTTGTACTCGAAGATCCTCTGCCGGACCGACGGCTCGCGGGACTGCGTCCACCGGTGGTACCACTCGATCGACGCCGCGCCGGAAGGGTTCGGATCGCGCCAGGCGAAGCCGAGCCATGTCGCGAGCGTCTTGATGGAATGGTCGCAGGTCGGCCACTCGGTCTTCGGCCGGACGACATGGTGATACAGGTCCACCGCCCGGTCCGGATTGAAGAGCGCGAAGATCTCTTCTTCATCCGTGACGTCCGGGTACTTCTCCTGGAGCCTCTTCCATACGGTCCGCTCGTAGGCGGAGTAATAATAGACCATGCAGGGGGCGCTCCCCCGGATGAAGCCGAGCGCGTGGGCGAACGCCCTCTTCTCCTCCTCCGCGGTCGGCTCCCCGGCGAAGAAGTAAACGTACCTTTCGTTCTCCCCCCGCCGCTCCAGGAAGCCGTGGAGATAGCAGACGTCGCGCATCGGGTCGGTCTCGACGTCGAAGAAGAGCTCGCATTCCGCCTGCGGGAAGGATACGGGCCCTTTCAGGTACGGCCTCGCGCCGGTAGCGAGCTGGAGCCGGGCGCGCTCCTGGAATTTCCGGAGGGTGTCGGGGCCGATCCCGCGGAAGCAGGTTTTATCCCCGCTCAGGAACGCGCCCAGGTCGGCGGCGGCCAGTTCCTCCCGGCATTTGACCCGCGCGAGGAGGGCGTCGCGGGCGGTGCGGCCCAGGTCGGGAATGAGCGAAAGGTCGTCCATCCCTTCGAGCCGCCGGCGGCAGGCGGTCCGCCAGTGGCATAAGGAACAGCCGGAGGAATGGGCGGGAAGCGTGTGCGCGCGGCGCGCCGCGATATCGCGGACCCGGTCGAGGGCGCGCCCGTACTCTTCCCACAGGGTGGTTTTCTTCCTCGGACCCTGGGGATCGTCCAGGCCGTAGGCAACCTCCTCCCCGTGCACGTCCCAGACGAATGGGTTCCGTCCGGCGGAGAGGCCGTTCCGCTCGAGGATGTCCGTGTAGAGGGAAAGCTGGACCGCGTAATGGAGCTTCGGCTTTCCGTCCGAGTCTTCGTTCGCGCCCTCCAGGCCGGCGCCGCTCTTTATGTCGCCCGCGATGTAACCGTTTCCGTCCCGCCGCAGGATATCCGGCTCGCCCGCGAGGTCGTCCGCCGCGATCCTGCCGCCGTAGATCAGCCCGTCGCCCCGCGCCATCGCCTCGAGCGTGAGCCGCTCTTTTTCGAAGCCGCGGTACTCCTTGAGGTCCGTATAGGGGAGGTCCAGCTGCTCGACTACTTCTTTTTCGAAGGAGTGGCCCCTGTCCCACAGGAGCTGGACAAACGGGTTGACCGGGTCTCTCTTCTCGGGGTCCTCGAACAGGTCCATCGCGACCCGGTGCGGGCACCGGACATAGTTGTAGAGGAGAGAGGCGGTGATTTTGACGGTATCCACGGAGCCTTCAGCCACGTCTTTTTACCTTCGGCTAATGGGAGAACCTGGATTTCCTCACACAAAGATACTAAGCAATAATCTAAACCGGAATCCCCGCAATGTCTCTTGCGATCGGCCTGCCCTCATTGGGATGACAGGTCTGGTTTTCTCCACGCAGAGATACAAACCTCAGAATCTCTGCAATGTCATGGTGAGCCTGTCGAACCATAACATTGCAGATTAATCTGAACTTTTGATAACTTTTCACTAAAAAATAAACCCCGCCATCTTTCGACCGGCGGGGCTCGCTTCCTTCATTTCTGTCCTCTGCTTCGGGACGCCGTGCTTCAGTTTATGAAAAGCTCAAATAAAAATACTCCTCAGACAAAAAATTGCTATCATAATTCGGCCGGAATTTGAACTTAAAAATCCCCCCTTCTCCATCATTGAAATGTCAATACTCCGTTATTGTTTCCGATCCGCTCGTCGAGATTGATCTCCGTAGTGCCGCGATATCTTTCCGTCTCGCAGTATGCCCGCAGCCATGTGGATGTTTTTCCTCCCTCCGGCTTTGGTATGAGCGCCAAATCTCTGCAGAATCTCTGGAAACCGCTGCCGCCCCACGTCAACCGGCCCATGAGGAGCCCGATAAAATCGCTCAGATAAATTTTTGCCGGAACGGTTCCGCCGTTAGGCATTAAACAATCCGCCTTCAGGCATGTGCCCTCCAGAGCGATATTCATGCATGTCTGGCTGAACTGGCCGGCCGCTTCCGCCTGCGGAGCGGCCGAGAGCAGGATAAGCACTATTATAATTGCCGCTGCAGTACGTTCAGCTCTGTCCATAATGTCCTCCGATTCAAGGTCCCTCTTCCCTGCTTCATTCCACGCTGATGTAAATGCTGGAGCCGATCACGGCAACGAGCCGGAAAACGGCGTTTCTGCTCCAGCATCCCTCGGCCTTAACGCTGTATGCCCCGTTATGGTAGGCCTGGACCTTGCCGATGCACTCGCCGTGGCCGAGGGTAAGGGTGGCGGTTTTGACTTCCGGTTGTTTCCCTCCAAGGACCACATCATTCATCGTAATGTTTTTTATTTCCACGAACCCCCGCTCCGTATACTGCCACCCGGGAGGAGTGGTAACCGACCTTGAATAATAGACAAACTTGATAGTCTCGTTTGGATACATACTCACGGCCGAGAGGTCCAGCTTGAAAGTGAGGGTATACGTTTCCGCCGCGGCCGCACCGGGGAGCGCGAACAGCAAAACGATCATCAGAAAAAAGAGTTTCTTCATGGGGACGATTCCTTTCTGAAAAATGGTGTGTTCATTTCATTGCGCTGACTTATTTGAGCAAAGTGCGTGCCACGGCGACATGAACTTAAAAAGTTCGTTATTTCAAATGCTTAGCGCTCCTTCCGCCGGCCGGCCCGATTTATTCGCTTATAAAGTGCCTTTATAGTTGGCGGCCCTTTCTGCGGCGCAGGCTGAAGCCTGCGGCTACCTCCGGGGCTGAAAACAGAAAACCCCGCCTTTCTTTCCGGGCGGGGATCGCTTACCTCATTTCTGTCCTCTGCTCTTCGCAACTTCGCATCTTCTTTTTATAAACGGTGAAAGCGCAGCTGGTTGCCTCTCAGGTAGAATACCTTTATTCCCTGGTAGTCTCCTTCGACCGTGGCGGCCGAGGCCTCTTCCCAGGACATCCCGGTGTGTGAGGTCGTAATTTTCACGCGCACCGGCGGCTCGCCGAGCGACACCGTTTTACCGGGCACGGAGAAATCGGCGGGAGTCAAATCCGGAGCATCAAACCCGAATTCCGCCAGCGCTGCCAGAACTCCCCGGGCGTTGTCCCCGTCCGGCCGGACCAGGATGTCGTATCTCGGCACTCCGTAAACATTAAGGGCAGCGGCGCCGATGATGATGAAATCCGCTTTATGGGCATTGAGCAGCGCGAAAAGGTCCGCGAAGTCTTTCTGGACATGCATGCCTGATTGATCCTTGCGCACACGAGGGGTCTGTTTCTAACGGCGTCATGGTTCGACAGGCTCACCATGACACACCTGTATTTCTCTTTGTCCTCTGTGTCTCTGTGGTCATGAAGAACGAAGCTGCGAATTTACGAGGTTGCGAAGATAGGTGACTATATACCGTAAAGGTAAATGCCTCCTAACCTCTCATCTTCCCAACTTCTGTCTTTTTATTTCCTCACGTTGTAGTCGTACCAGTGCCGGGAATTGAACTCCTCCTTGATGATCCTGGCGGCGAGGTCCAGGTCGGTGTTTTCCGTGTTTATGACCAGGTCGTAGTTGGTCGGCTCCGTCAGCTCGGCGCGGTAATACTTCTGGACAAAGGCGCGGCGGTCGGCGTCCGCCCTCAGGACCTGCCTCCTCGCTTCCTTTTCGTCTACCTTCATCTCCTCCATGGTATTCCGGACCCGCACCTCAAGCGGCGCGACAACCAGGACGCGCAGGCTAACCTCCTTGGGCAGGATGTAGCTCGCGCCGCGGCCGACGATGATCGCATATCCGTGGGCGGAGATGGCGCAGATGACGTTTGTCAGATGCTTGAGATATTCGTAGGACCACATGTGGTCTTCGCCGAGGGCGCCCACCCATTCGTCGAGGACCGACCGGTCCTGCTCGTCGAGAGATTCGACAATGCGCTTGCTGACTTTCGCGTTCTGGGCGATTTCGTTTATGATCTCGTGATCGAAGAAATCTATCTTCAGCTCGTCGGCTACCTTCCGGGCGAGAGCGTCTCCCCCGGAGCCGAACAGCCGGGAGAGGGTGATAACGGGCCGGATCGGGTTCTTGTACTTTTTTCTCTGGCTGACCTGCCATTTCTTTATCTGCTCTTCCACGATCTTGTCGAGGGAAGGGGCCGTTCTCTTTTCCATGATCCTTCCTCCTTGAATTTGGAATCAGGCTCAAAGAGATCACCTTAATCTTATAACAAATGTAAAACTCAATATCCATTATCAAACGGCGCTTGCGTACTTAACCTCCTGAAAAGTTTCGTTAAAAATAAATGCCTGGGTCGTTCCGGAAATTGTGGTAATTTATAAGATATTGGGTCTTGGGTCTTGGATATTAGCGGGAAAAGCGGGACGAGAGGGCTCTTTTCAGCTGCAGCAGTCCGAAAGATTTCTCCCATGCGGTCGAAATGACAAAAAAAGATCGCTATGACAAAAAGAATTGAAATTATACGTGGGGCAGTGGTGTGAGACCCTTAGATGTCATTGAATTCCCTCAATGTCATTTCGAGGAGCGGAGCGACGAGAAATCTTTCCTCCTTTATGGCGCGTGCCGACAGAATTGAACAGGCAAAGAAAATTACAAAACATCCTGATGCCGAAGCCCTGCCCAATGCCAAACGCCCATACAACAACTGACACCTTACGCCTTGCTTTTTTGAGAACGGGAAGCAACCGCCATGAGCGCTGAAAACTGGGAAAAGAGATTCCCCCTCAAGTACAGGGACGCCGGCGAGGCCCTCCGCCGCATCCGCCGGGGCGACACCATCTTTATCGCGACCGCCTGCGCGGAGCCGAAGTTCCTTGTCGACTCGTTCCTGGAGCATGCCTCCGCCCTGCCCGAAAAATTCCGGAAATCGCTCGGCATCATCCGGCTCGGGATCTCACCGTACGCGGAGAAGAAGCTGCGCGGGAAATTCCGGGGCGAATCTTTCTTCATCGACGACAATATCAGGAAGGCGGTTAACAGGGGGGACGCGGAATACAATCCTCTCTTTCTCTCGCAAGCGCCCCGGCTCCTCCGGCGGGGTCTCGTCCGGGTGGACGCCGCGCTCGTCCAGGCGTCTCCGCCCGACCACCTCGGATACATGAGCCTCGGCATCAGCATCGACGTCGTGAAGGCCGCGGTCGAACAGGCCGGCATGGTGATCGTCCAGGCAAACAGTCGCATGCCCCGCGTGCACGGCGACACCTTCATCCACCTGAACGAAGTCGATTACGTGATCCCGCACGACGAGGAGCTGATCGAGTTCTCCCGGGAAGCGGATACCGAGATCGCCCGCCGCATCGGGAGCCACGTCGCAGGCCTCATCCAGGACGGAGACACCATCCAGGCGGGATACGGGAGCATCCCCAACGCGATCCTGTCCAGCCTGTCCGGGAAGAAAGACCTTGGCCTGCACACGGAGCTGATCGGCGACGAGGCAGTCGCCCTGATGAGGTCCGGCGTCATCAACAATTCCCGGAAAACGATCAACCGGGGAAAGGCCGTGGCGACTTTCTGCATGGGCCGCCGGCAGGCGTACGATTATCTCGACGACAATCCCGAGTTCGAGTTCCGCCAGGTGGACTATACGAACAACCCCCTGGTCATCGCCGGGCACGATAACATGGTTGCCATCAACACGGCGCTGGAAATCGATCTGACGGGACAGACCACGGTGGAATCCATCGGGAAGCTTTTCTACAGCGGCACGGGCGGGCAGGCGGATTTCATGCGGGGAGCCGCCCTGTCGCGGGGCGGAAGAAGCATCCTCGCCCTGGAGTCGACCACCGAGGGCGGGAAGGTGTCGAGGATCGTCCCCTCGCTCAAAGAGGGGGCCTCGGCCGCCCTGATCAGGGGGGATATACAGTATGTGGTCACTGAGTACGGCATCGCCTACCTGCGGGGGAAAAGCATCCGCGAGCGGGCGATGGAGCTCATCCAGATAGCCCATCCGGATTTCCAGCCATGGCTGGTGGAGGAGGCAAAAAAGAGCGGCCTGGTGTATCCCGACCAGGCATTCATCTCGGGCGAGGAAGGTCGCTACCCGGAGGAATTCGAGGCATACAGAACGACGAAGACGGGATTCGAGCTCTTCTTCCGGCCGATCAAGGCGAGCGACGAGCCGCACCTGAGGGAATTCATCCATGCGATGTCCGACCTCAGCCTCTACAGGAGGTTCATTTCGAAGCGGAAGGACATGCCGCACGACAGGCTGCAGGAGCTCGTCGTCATAGATTACACCCGGGAAATGGCCATTGTCGCCGTCACATACCAGAAAGACCGGGAGATATTTGCCGGGGTGGGCCGCTATTATATAGACCCCGGCAGCCACATGGCGGAAGTGGCCTTCGCCGTCCGCGACGACTACCAGGGGCAAGGAATCGGAACGGAACTGCTGGCGTATCTCACGTACCTGGCTAAGCGCCAGGGCGTCCTCGGCTTCACGGCCGACGTCCTCGCCGACAACCAGCCGATGCTCAGGGTATTCGAGAAGGGCGGCTTCGAGACGGAGAGGCGGACGATCGCCGGGCTGACGGAACTCAAAATGATGTTCAAATAATCAGATTTTTCTCTCCTTCCTCTCTTCCCTTATTTTCGTCGCAACATCACATTGCCTGTCCCCTTCTTTGCGCTCCTAAGGTTTCAAGCCGCCGGAAATAGGGCCTTCCCCCGATATACGCCGGCCCAGGCGGATTCTATTATGAAAAGGCAAGCTGCAAGAACGGAGGAGACAAGATCATGAAGGGAGACAAAGAAATACTCAGGAAAGTAACCCCGATGGAAACAGCGGCCTGCGCGGCTTCCCATTACTGCGAAAACGGGATGACCGTCTTCGTGGGAGTAGGCCTGAGCCTCCTTCCGGCGCAACTGGCGCAGAAAACGAAATCGCCGGACATAGCTATTGTTTATGAGGGCGGCTCAATCGGGGCCACCCCCGCAGGGCGCGTGCCCTGGGGAATCGACGATACCGTGATCCAGGTCAACGCCGAATGCGAGACGGACGTCATCACGACGCTCGGCTGCATGGCGCAGGGGGGCCGCGTCGATCTGACCTACCTCGGCGCGGCGCAGTGCGACCGGTTCGGAAACCTGAACACGACCCTCCGCGGAACGGACTTCACGAGACCGGCGGCCCGGGTATCCGGCAGCGGCGGCGCCCACGACCTGGCCGTCGGATCAAAACGCTTCCTGGTCATCATGAACCACCGGGCGGACCGGATAGTCGACAAGATCGATTATCGGACCAGTCCGGGATTCTGCGAGGGAGGAAAATCCCGGTGGGACGTCTGGCGCCTCCCGGGGGGCGGACCGGCCGCCATCATCACCGATCTGGCGGTTCTCAAGCCCAACCCGGTGACATTCGAGCTGGAGATCGCCGAAATCCATCCCTTCGCGACTCTCGAGGAAGTGAAGAAGAATACCGGTTACCGCATCAAGCCGAGCCCGGACCTGAAGGAGACCGCGCTTCCGACGGAGGACGAAATCAGAATAATACGGGAAGATCTCGACATGACGGGCGATTTCACGGGATGGAAAAAACTGGTCAAAAACCGGGAGGAGAAGCCGTGACGACAAAACTAATCTCTCTCAGCGACGCCGTCGCGAAATATGTAAAGGACAGGATGATGATCGCCGGGGGAGGCTTTCCCATGGCGAGACAGATCAACTCCTTCTGCAAGGAAATCCTGCGCAGCAGGAGAGCGGGCGCGATCAAAGTCCAGGACCTCTTCTGGGTTGAGCCGGGGATCGGGTTCGGCGGCAGTCTGCTGATCGCCGAGGGGGTGATCGACTCCATTATTTCGACCTATGCGGGGCACGAACGGCCGGGGCTCAGCAAGATCACGCGCGACGCCCTGGAAAAGGGCCTCCCCCGGAAAATCAAATGGGAAGACGAGACGAACCTGTCGCTCAATATGAAGATCATGGCCGGCGCCCTGAACCTGCCGTTCATCCCGTCCAATTCCGGCATCTGGGGGGACATACGGGCGACGCAGCTATGGGACGGGAAGCTGTCCTACTGTAAAAACATTCTCATGGACGATCCGTACGGCTCGGGAAAAAAGACCGCGCTGCTCCAGGCGCTCACTCCCGATCTCACGGTCGTCCACGTGCAGATGGCCGACGCCCGCGGGAACGGCATTATCCTCGGGTCCATCTACTACGACTACTGGTTCGGGCGCTGCGGGCGGAATATCCTCCTGATCGCCGATTATATCGTCGATACGGACGTCTGCCGCCGGTTTCCGAACCTGGTTGCCATTCCCGCCCCCATGGTGAGCGGGGTCATACCCTGTTACATGGGGGCCTGGCCGACCAATTCCCCGGGCGTCTACGGCCAGGATCTGGAGCACATGGCGTATTTCATAAAGACTTCGCACGACAGGGCCGCCCTCCGGGATTACATGGAGAAGTACGTTTATTCATGGAGCGACCATCAGGACTACATGCGGCTCATCGGGCCGGAGAAGCTCGAACTCCTCGAGGCGGACCCCGCCGGAGTCCTGGCGGATCCGCTGCGTGAAGGGATCCTGACCGAGGGGCAAGTCCGGGAACTTCTCTCCGGAACGGACCGGAAGTGAGCAGGAGGGAGCGGAATGGAAAAAAAGGCGTTGCTCGAAAAGAAAAACGGAGTCGCTACGGTTATCCTGAACAATCCGGCGAGCTATAACTCCATGACGGCGGAGCTTATCGCAGACACGTACCAGGCCCTGGCCGACGCGGAAAAAGACCCCGCGATCAGGGTCGTCGTCCTGACCGGGGCCGGCAAAGCCTTCAGCGCAGGCGGCGACCTGCCGTACATAGATACCTTCACCAACAACAAGATCTCGAGAAAGTACATCCAGGACATCGCGCGGGTAACCGCCGCCGTCGTCAACATGCCCAAACCGGTGATCGCCATGGTAAACGGCGTTGCGGCCGGGGCGGGCTTCAACTGGGTCCTGGCCTGCGACCTGATCTATTGCGCCAGGTCGGCGCGGTTCGCCCAGAGCTTTGTCAGGGTGGGACTTATCCCCGATGGAGGGGGGACCTACTTCCTTCCGCGGGCAGTCGGCCTGCACAAGGCCAAGGAACTGATGTTCACCGCGGACGTGATCGATGCGGAAACCGCGGGCCGCATCGGCCTGGTGAACCGCGTGGTCGACGACGCGCAATTGCGGGAAGTCACATACCAGCTCGCGGAGAGGCTGTCCCGGGGCGCGCCGATCGCCCTGGGCCTGCTGAAAAAGATCCTGAACCAGAGCGACAGGATCGACCTTCAGGCGAGCATGGAGATGGAGACGGGCGCTCAGCTCCTCTGCCTCGAAACGGACGACAATAAAGAGGGAATAGCCGCCTTCAAGGAAAAACGTCAGCCCGATTTCAAGGGCGCGTGACGGAGCTTCTCCCGGGGAGAGGGCGGGCCGTAAGAAGGACTGTCAATCGTCCATATCTCCCGTATATCTCGGGACGCCGTAATGCGCGAGCGCATAAGCTCCAATAACAATGTAATCTACCTTATGGGCGTTGAATAACGCGAACAGATCTCT
>JAQTPK010000027.1:11092-39202 GCA_028712885.1 Syntrophales bacterium
CAGATCTCTTTTTCGGACGATCTTTTCCATGAGTCTTCAGAAAAGACCCGTCATCCTCGACCGGCTCAGGATGACGGGTCTATACATCCAGATTCTGGGCGTACAAGGCGTTTTCGTATATGAAATTTTTCCTCGGCTCCACGGCGTCGCCCATCAGCGTCGTGAATATCTCGTCGGCGATGACGGCGTCCTCGACCTTGACCTGGAGAAGAGTCCTCTTCTCCGGATTCATCGTCGTCTCCCAGAGCTGCTCCGGGTTCATTTCTCCGAGGCCTTTGTAGCGCTGGACGGAGATCCCCTTCTGGCCGGACTGGAGCACGAACTCGACCAGGGCCGCCATGCTGTCGAGCGTCTTTGTCTCCGCGTCCTCCGGGTTATCGCCGATCGAAACCTTGTAGGGGCTTTCGCCCAGCACGCTCACCTGCGACAGGAGGCTCCTGATCTCGCTGAACAGCGGCTTTTTGAGGAGGTCGCGGTCGACGCAGGTCGAGGAGGTGTGGCCGTTGCGGCGGATGGAGAAGCGCAGGCGGTACCCGGCCTGCTCCGGATCGGCTTCCACTGTAAACGCCGCTACTTTCGCACCGACCGCCTTCTGCGTGCGCCTGGCGAGCTTCGTGAGCGATGCTTCCGACTTGAAGTCGTTCTGCCCGAACGCGGGATCGCCCGCCAGGATGCGGATGACGTCGCGGTCCTTTTCCTCCTTTTCGAACTTGTCGAGCTTGGCCTCGATCCTTACCGCTTTCTGAATCAGATCAAGAAGCCGCTTGCCGGAGACGGCGCTCCCGTTTTCGATGGAAAGGGATATCTTGCCGACGCCGTTCTGGAGGACGAAATTCCTCATGTCCTCCTCGGTGTGGAGGTATGTCTCCTTCTTTTTCTCCGCGATCTTGAACAGCGGCGGCTGGGCGATGTAGAGATAACCCCGCTCGATCAGCCCCTTCATCTGCCGGAAGAAGAACGTGAGGAGGAGCGTGCGGATGTGCAGCCCGTCCACGTCCGCGTCCGTCATGATGATCACCTTGTGGTAGCGGAGCTTCGCGATGTCGAAGTCCTCTTCCTTGCCGATCCCCGTCCCGAGCGCGGTGACGATCGTCTTGATCTCCTCGTTCTGGAGCATCTTGTCGAACCGCGCCTTCTCTACGTTGAGGATCTTTCCGCGCAGAGGCAGGATCGCCTGGTTCTTCCGGTCGCGCCCCTGTTTGGCCGATCCGCCGGCGCTGTCCCCTTCCACCAGGTACAGCTCGCTGTGGGAGGGGTCTTTCTCCTGGCAGTCGGCGAGCTTTCCGGGGAGGGCGCTCACCTCGAGCGCGCTCTTCCTGCGCGTCAGCTCTTTCGCGCGCCGGGCGGCGTCGCGGGCGCGGGCGGCGTCGAGCGCCTTCGACAGGACCTGCTTCGAGATCGAGGGATTCTCCTCGAGGAAGCTCCCGAACCTGTCGTAGACGATCCCCTCCACCAGCCCCTTGATCTCGCTGTTGCCGAGCTTCGTCTTGGTCTGACCCTCGAACTGCGGATCGCGCAGGCGCACGCTGATCACGGCGGAGAGCCCTTCGCGGACGTCCTCGCCCTTCAGCTGCTCCTTGTCGTTCTTGATCATTTTGTTGGCGGAGGCGTAATTATTGATGACGCGCGTGAGCGCCGACTTGAAGCCGCTCAGATGCGTTCCGCCCTCCGTGGTGTTGATGCTGTTGGCGAAGGAGAAGATATTCTCGCCGTAGGTGTCGTTGTACTGGAGGGCTACCTCCACCGAGCAGTCCTCTTTCGCCCCCTCGAAATATATCGGCTTTTTGTGCAGCACGCCCTTGTGGCGGTTGATGTATTCCACGAAGGAGACGATCCCGCCCTTGTAGAAGAACTCGCTCTTCTTCTCTTCGCGCTCGTCGGTGAGCGTTATCTTTATTCCCTTGTTGAGGAAGGCGAGCTCGCGGAGCCGGTTGGCCAGGACGTCGAAGCTGAATTCGAGATCGTCGAAGATCTCGGCGTCAGGTTTGAAGATGACCTTCGTTCCCCGGCCGCGGGTCTTCCCGACGATCTCCAGCTTCGACGTGGGGATCCCGCGCTGGTACGACTGGTGATAAAGCTTGCCGTCCCTGCGGACTTCAAGCTCCAGCGTCTCGGAGAGGGCGTTCACGACGGATACGCCGACGCCGTGCAGGCCGCCGGAGATCTTGTAATTGTCGCTCGTGAATTTCGCGCCGGAATGGAGCTTGGTGAGGACGACCTGGGCGGCCGAAACCCCCGTCTTATGCATGTCCACCGGGATACCGCGGCCGTTGTCGTCCACGAGAACGCTGTTGTCCACGCGTATCCTGACGTCGATCGTATCGCAGAATCCGGCGGAGGCCTCGTCCACGCTGTTGTCCACGACTTCGTACACAAGGTGGTGCAGGCCCTCTTTCCCGGTCGAGCCGATATACATGGCGGGCCGTTTGCGGACCGCCTCGAGTCCTTCCAGTACTTTTATACTGTCGGCGCTGTAGCTTTCCGCGCCGTTCCTGTTGTTGTTTTTTATTTCTTCCTTCGCCAAAATATTACCTCATTAAAATAGTTTCAGGTCTCAAGCCTCAAGTTCAGAAAACTACCTGAATGGTGTGCTGTCTCTGAATAAGCGTCATATCGACCGAAGGGAGATATCCTGCAATTTCTTTGCAGTTATCAAGATTTCTCGTTTCACTCGAAATGATATTTATTCAGTTTATATCAGGACACAACACCAGCAGGTTAGGGTTTTTCAACAACTGCCAGACCTGAAACCTGAAATTTGAGACTAAATTATATCCAGTTTTTAAACTTTTAAGGCTACTATTACACAAAGATAGCCGTCCGGGCCCGCGGGACGCACGGTGCCCGGCTTCAGCGCGTCGCGCATCTCGAAAACTATCTTTTCGTCGTCGATGGCCTCCACGGCGTCGATCAGATAGTGCACATTATAGGCGGCCTCCACCTCTTTTCCGTTATAGTCGATCTCTATCTCATCGCTTGCCTCGCCTATGTCGGGGTTGGTGGAGGTCAGAAGCATTTTCCCCTTCGTAAGCCGGAGCACGGCGCCGCTGTATTTCTCGTTGGAGATGACTCCCATTCTACGGAGCGACTGGATGAAAACAGCCCTGTCGAGCTCGACGGCCGTTCCCCTGTCCATGGACACAACTTTCCTGTAATCCGGAAAATCCGACTCTATCAGGTTCACCTTGAGGAGGACGTTGCCGCTCCTGATCAGGCACTGCCCTTTCCTGGCGCCTATTTCCACTTCCTTCCCCTCGTCCTCGACCAGCTTCCGGATCTCGCCGACTGCCTTCCTCGGCACGATAATCCCCTTTTCGAGCTGAAGGAACTCCGCGGATCCCGCATCGGCCGCCGCCACAGAGAGCCTGTATCCGTCCGTGGCGATAAGCTTGAGACGGCTCCGGTCTCCGTCTTTCTCCGTCTCGATCAGGGTACCGTTCAGGTTGACCCTCATCTCTTCCGTCGACATCGCAAAATACGTCTTGTTGATCAGGTCGCGGATCATCTCAGCGCTCAGCCTGTAGAACGGAACGGCCTCCATTTCGTCCACCTTAGGAAAATCTTCCGCAGAAATACCCGGCATCCTGTACCTGATCCTTCCGGAGCTCATCGTTATCCAGTTTGTATCGTTCAGCGTGAAATGGAGCGTCTCGGCCGGCACTTCCCGGATCATCTCGTAAAGCTTTCTCGCCGAAACAGTGATGTCCCCCGGTACGGCAATTTCCGCCTCATAATCGGCGATCAGGACTATCTCCCTGTTCGTCGCGATTATCCGGATCCGTCCTTCTCCGGCCTTAAGCAGGATATTGTTCAGGATGGGCATCGTTGTTCTCTTTTCCACGATCCCCAAGGTCTTCTGCACCCCGTCGAGTAAAACGTCTCTGCGGATCTTGAAGTCCATATTCTAATATCCTTTTTGTATATGTAATAATAAAGTAGATAGCAGTAGTTCCTGTCGATTATGTGGATAACTGAGAATCACTAATTATATCACATTTTTATTCCCATCCCTCCTGTGGATAACCTATTAATCGAGTTATCAACCATTCTTGAGCAGGAGTTCCTCGATCTCCTCGACCATTTTCTTCAGTTTTACGTCTTCCGCGATCTGTTTTTTGATTTTGTTGTACGCGTAAATAACCGTCGAATGGTCTTTTCCGCCGATCCTGGCGCCTATGTCCGGGAAGGAATCGGACGTCAGCTTGCGGGAGAGATACATGGTGATCTGGCGCGGTAAGACAAGATTTTTATTCTTTTTTTCCGATTTAAGGTCGCTCAGCTTAATTCCGAACCGGCCGGCGACGGTCTTGACGATTTCATCAACAGTAAGCTCCCTGGCGTCTCCCTTTTTAATAATTTTATTCAGTACTTCCTTGACCAGATCCATGTTGATTTCCCTGTTGGTAAGGGATGCGTACGCAGCGATCCGGACAAGGTATCCCTCCAGCTCGCGGATGCTGGATTCGGCCTTGGAGGCGATGAAATGGGCCACGGTATTCGGGAGTGATAAGCCGTTCTCCTGGGCCTTTTTGACCAGAATAGCTATTTTCGTCTCCATTTCGGGCGGCTGAATATCGGCGACAAGGCCCCACTCGAACCTCGATCTCAGCCGGCTTTCCAGGTTTGGGATATCCCGGGGGAACTTGTCGCTCGTGACGACGATCTGCTTTCCGGCATCGTGCAATGTGTTGAAAGTATGAAAGAATTCTTCCTGGGTCCGCTCTTTTCCCGCGATGAACTGGATGTCGTCGATGAGGAGGTAATCGATATTGGTGTTCCGGTATTTCTCCCGGAACTTCGGCATTTTGTCGTAGCGGATACAGCTTATCAGCTCGTTCATGAATTCCTCGGCCGAGACGAAGAGCACGCTCTTGGCTGAAGCGGGGTACGTATTCAGGCCGATCGCATTGAGCAGATGGGTCTTGCCCAGGCCGACGCCGCCGTAAAGGAAAAGGGGATTATAGTTTTTTGCCGGCTGTTCGGCGACCGCAACACAGGCAGCGTGAGCGAACTGGTTGCTGGGGCCGACCACAAACCTCTCGAAACTGTATTGAGGATTCAGGTTCGAAGGAATGCTGCTGGAGTTTCTCCTCTGGGGGGGCTCGGCCGTTTTCTCCGCGGCGGCCGGCAACGGCGCCTGCACCCGCCCGTCGATCAGGAAGTGAATATTGGGCTTGAAGCCTGTAACGGCGGAAATGGCATCCCGGAGGACGGCCTGATAGTTATCGGACAGCCAGTCGCGAAAAAATTTATTGGGCACGGCGAGTTGGATGTTTTCACCTTCGATGGAGTGGATCTTAAGAGGTTGTATCCACGTATCGAAATTCTGCTGTGTGACTTTTTCCTTAATAATTTTAAGGCTTTTTTCCCAGATAATTTCCAAAACAACCGACCTTTATAAACAGCCTGTCAACATTTGTTGATAGCTGCGCCGAATCTCTTCGCATCCATTACTGGCCCACCGGAATTTCCTGAGAACGACGAAAGAGAAAAAAATTAATAATACCGAATTGTTAAGGTGATTTTATATTTTCAGAGCGCTCCTCGACAGGCGCGGTTTAACATATTACATACGGCAAAAAATGCAAGCGGTCTTTTGTGAGCGGGGACACAATAACGAGAATTAATCCCCTTCCAGGATTATCCGCACGATCCGGTCCAGATCGTTGTTTGAAGTATACCTGACCTGGATTGTCCCCCCCTTTCCCGACCCTTTAACGGAGACCCTGGTCATCATCCGCGCGGAAAGCTTCTTTTCCAGCTCGGTCATGTGCAGATCCTTTGGCTTCGGGCGCCGTACCGGGGCTTTTTTCCGCGCCTTGCGTATCAGCTCCTCCGTTTCCCGCACGCTGAGGGATTTCTTCAGCACCTCCCGGGCCGCCCGGAGCTGTTCGTCCCTCGTCCCGAGGGCGAGGAGAGCGCGGGCGTGACCCGCGGAAAGCCGCCGGTCCCTGAGCGCCTTCTTTACCTCTTCGGGGAGGCGAAGGAGCCTCAGAGCGTTGGCCACGGTGGACCGGTCCTTGCCGACGCGCGCGGAAATATCCTCCTGGGTCAAATCGAACTCGCGGGCAAGGGCCTCGTATGCCTCCGCTTCTTCCATCGGGTTCAGATCGGAACGCTGAACGTTCTCTATCAGCGAAATGGCGGCCGTCTCCATGTCCCCCGCCTCGCGGACGACAACGGGTACCTGTTTCAGGCCCGCTTTCTGGGCGGCGCGCCAGCGGCGCTCTCCCGCGATGATCTCGAATCCGCGCTGGGTCCTCCGGACGACGATCGGCTGGATAATCCCGCTTTCCCGGATCGAGGCGACCAGCGAATCCAGGTCCTCCGCGGCAAAGATCTTTCTCGACTGGTAACGGTTGGGTACAAGCTCCTCGATCCCGCATTGGATATAGGCGGGACGGGCGCCGGTAAGGTCCGCGGCGAGATCCGCGGCCAGATCGGGGAAGATTGCCCCGAGGCCTTTTCCGAGGAGATTTTTGGGCGGCGGCATCAGATCCTCCCGTTGGACATTATTTCGCGTGCCAGCTCCAGATAGCAGATTGCCCCCCGGGACTTCACGTCGTAAAGAAGAACGGGGAGGCCGTGACTCGGGCTTTCGGAAAGCCTGACGTTTCTCTGGACCACGGTGTGAAAAACCCTGGAGCCGAAATGCTTCCGGACGTCTTCGGCGACGAGATGCGAGAGCCGGTTCCTCGAGTCGAACATGGTGAGGAGAATGCCGGCGAGGTTGAGCGGGGGGTTTAGCCTCGCTTTTACGATCCGGACGGTGTTCAGCAGCATGCCCAGTCCCTCCATTGCAAAATATTCGCACTGGAGCGGGACCAGCAGGCTGTCTGCGGCGACAAGGGAGTTGATGGTGAGAAGTCCGAGCGAAGGCGGGCAATCTATGATCACGTAATCGTACTTCGAAATCCCCGGGAATCCGGACAGCTGCATCCGAAGCTGCTTCTCGCGGTCCGCGATGTTGATGAATTCAAGCTCCACGCCGATCAGGTCCTGGTCGGAGGGAACCACGTCCAGGTTGGGAAGGGGACTTCCCACGACGGCTTCCGCAAAGGCCATCTGTCCGGTCAGGGCGCGGTACAGGCTCTTTTCGCGAATGACGGCTTTCTCCACGCCGAGCCCGCTGCTGGCGTTTCCCTGGGAATCGCAGTCGATCAGGAGGGTGCGCTTTTCCGCCACCGCCAGGGAGGCGGAAAGATTGATGGCGGTCGTGGTCTTTCCCACCCCACCCTTCTGGTTGGCTATACAGATTATTTTCATGTCCGGGCTTCCGGCATCGGGCTGCAGGCTCCGAGGCAAGTAAAATATTTCAGGCCGGCGTGAGTACTTCAGGAGAAGTGTAAAAAAATTCCTCCGCTTTGTTCCAGCACGGATTCGCGGCGAATGTAACACAATAAAAGGGCTTTTAGAAGCGATATTTTGACGAAGTTGCCTTATCCTAACGCTTCGAAAGAACTATAATATTTCTCTCATTACCCAGGATCGGAAGCCTCCATCCGCGCACCGTGTCGAGGCGGGTCCCCGTCCGGTTTTCAAGGCGGACGGCCTCCTCCACCTCCGCCCGCGGATTTTTTCCCTTCATGGCGATAAGGATACCCCCGGGCCGGACGAGGGGGGCTGCTATACTGATGTATTCCGGAAGCTTGAGCGCGGCGCGCGAGATCACGACGTCGAACCTTTCCCGGAAATCCGCGGAAAGTTCCTCCGCCCGGGCATTGATCGCCTCGGCATTCTCCAGGGCAAGGACTCGAATGACCGTCTTGAGAAAGGATACCTTCCGGCGGGACGACTCGAGCAGGAGCAGATGGAGACGAGGCCGGACGATCTTGAGGGGAATCCCCGGGAAGCCGGCTCCCGCGCCGAGATCGAGAAGGCCGACGGCGGCTTCCGGGATGAACGGGAGCGCGGAGAGGGAATCGGCGATATGCTTGACCGGCAGGTCTTCCGGGGCTTTCAGCGAAACAAGATTCATTTTGCCGTTCCAGAAGAGAAGCTCGCGCCGGTATATATCGAGCTTCGCTGTTTCGTCAGGGCCGAGGGGAATTCCCATCTCCCCCGTCGCCCTGCGCAGGATGGCGGAAAAATCGTTCCTCATGACGGGTCTTTTTTTCGTTTACGGAACAACGGCAATGAACTATTAACTTATGGGTTATTGGTATTGGGTCATGCGTAAATTTTCAGAAAAGTTTTTTACAACCGGTCAGTACTCAGCACCCCTATTCAAAGCAGGTAACGGGTTTATTACCACAGTCCAGCCAATCGGTCGACAGGCGCCGGTTTCAGGCGAGGTCAGCACAATGAAAGAACGGGAGAATCAGCAGGCGGTAAAGCACAGGGCAAGGATGGAGAATATCGCCGTCGTGCTCCATAACCCTAAATACGCCGGCAATATCGGCGCCGCGGCGCGTTCGGCGAAGAACATGGGCGTCAGGGACCTGATCGTCGTCTGCCCCGAACCGCCCGACATGGAAGATGTCAGGCGGATGGCGACGCACCTCGCCGCGGACGTGGTCGAGCGTATACGGTACTGCGGCAGCCTGGAAGAGGCCCTCTCCGGTTTTCAGTTTATCGCCGGGACGACTTCCCGGGCGGGGGGGATGCGCGGACCGCTCATCGGACCCCGCGAGCTCGCGGGCCGGCTGGTCGATCTTTCCGCGAACAACCGGATCGCCCTTCTCTTCGGGCCGGAAGATATCGGTCTTACCAACGAAGAGCTGAGGCTCTGCCATGCCTTCGTTTCGGTTCCGACGGCAAAGGAATTCAAGTCCATCAACCTCTCGCATGCGGTGATGATCCTCTGTTACGAGGTCTTTACGGCATCCGCCGCCGTTACGGAAGGGTTCACTCCCCGCCTCGCCGATTCCTCCGAGCTGGAGGGAATGTACCGCCAGCTCCGGGAGATGTTTGTCAGAATAGACTACATCCGGCCGGAAAACCCCGAGTACTGGATGTCCCACGTCAGGCGCTTCTTTTCCCGGCTGATGCTCTATTCGAAGGAGGTGCAGATAATACGCGGCATCTGCCGCCAGATCGACTGGTATACCTCCAATAAAAAAGCTTGACTTACAGTCCGGCGTAAACATAATTTCCAGACGCTGATCATAGCTTTTTCCCCCTTTGAAAAAGGGATTAAGGGAAATTGCGATGGTAAAAACCGCCCCTGCCCCCCTTATCCAAAGGGGGGATAAAGAGAATCGGCTGGATTATCGGAAGGGAGAAAGGGAAGAAATTATGGAAAGGATCTTTTCCTTCACCGGCGCCAGGAAGATCATCTTCGGATGCGGGTCGTTCGCGCGGCTACCCGAGCTGGTCCGGGAGCTCGGCGGCAAGCCGCTGATCGTTATCGACCAGGCCGTATCAGCCAGGGGAATGAAGGATCAGGTTTCGTCGGTGCTGAAAGCCAGCGGGTTGCGCTTTTCCATTTTCGACGGGGTTAACGGAGAGCCGGAACTGGAGATCGGAGACGAGGCGGCGAGGTTTGCCCGGAAGAATAAAAACGACGTCGTCGTGGGGATCGGAGGCGGAAGCGCGATGGACACGGCCAAGGCGGTTTCCGTTCTGGCCGCCGGCAATGCAACGGCCGCGGAATGTCTCGGCCTGAACAGGGTCCCGAAAGCCGGCCTTCCCAAGATCATGGTGCCCACCACGGCGGGAACGGGCAGCGAAGTGACATTCACGGCGGTTTTCCTCCGGAAGGACCTGATGAAAAAGGAGGGAATGAACAGTCCGTTTCTTTTCCCCGAAGTCGCGCTCCTCGATCCGGAGCTGACCCTCGGCCTCCCGCCGGAAGTCACCGCCACGACGGGCCTGGACGCCCTCTGCCATGCGATAGAATCTTATACATCCGTCCAGGCCAATCCGATGAGCGAGCTGTTCTCGCTGGAAGCGATCCGGCTCATTGCGGACAATCTCCGGGTTTGCGTGCACAGCGGATCCGATATGGAAGCAAGAAAGAGCATGCTCCTCGGGAGCCTGTACGCGGGACTGGGACTGGTCAACGCCGGGGTGGGCGCGGCGCACTCTCTCTCTTACCCGCTCGGCGGCAAATACGGCATATCGCACGGCCTGGCGAACACGCTGATGCTTCCGCCCATAATGGAGTTCAACCTTCCGAGCGCCCTCGAAAAGTTCGCCGTAGTCGCGGAGATGATGGGAGAGATCACGGAGGGGCTCTCCATCAGGGATGCCGCCGGACT
Source organism: Syntrophales bacterium (assembly GCA_028712885.1). GTDB lineage: Bacteria > Desulfobacterota > Syntrophia > Syntrophales > UBA4778 > JAQTPK01. Next base: position 21,295 of record JAQTPK010000027.1, read on the forward strand.
GGCCGTGGACGCAGTGGAGCTGCTGATCGATGATTGCGGGATCAAGACCTGTCTTTCGGCGCTGGGCGTTTCGGAGGAAGACCTGCCCACGCTGGCGCGCATCGCCATGACGGTGCAGCGTCCGCTGGAGAACAACCCGCGCAAGGTGAGCATCCAGGAAGCGATCGATATATATAAAGAAATCCTTTAAAATCCCCCCTGCCCCCCTTTGCTAAGGGGGGGGTGGAGCGTCATCCTGAGCCAGTCGAAGGATGGCAACATAGATAAGTGTCATTCTTCGACTGGCTCAGAATGACACGGCAGGAGATAAAGATGCCGGGATTTGAACTGATCGGAGATGAGGAACGAAAAGAAGTAATGGACGTCATGGATACGGGCGTCCTGATGCGGTACGGGTTCGACCGGGAAAGAAGGGGCGTCTTCAAGGTCCGGGAATTCGAGCAGGCCTTCGCCGCGTACTGCGGGGCGCGGCACGCGCTCGGTGTCACCTCCGGGTCGGCCGCCCTGAAAGTCTCCCTGGCCGCGCTGGACGTCGGTCCGGGCGACGAGGTTATCGTGCCGGCTTTTACTTTTATTGCGACGTGGGAGGCCGTGCTCGAGGCCGGAGCCATTCCCGTTCCCGCCGACATCGACGAGTCCCTCAATCTCGATCCCGACGATATCGAAGCGAAGCTCACGAAGCATACCAGGGCTGTGATTCCCGTGCACATGTGCGGGGCGCCGGCGCGGATCGACCGGATTCTGAAATCCGCCCGGAAAAACGGACTCCTGGTGCTCGAAGATACGGCCCAGGCCGCCGGGGCAAGCTTCAAGGGAAGAAAACTGGGCACCTTCGGCGAGATGGGGATTTTCAGCTTCGATTATTACAAGACGATCACCACCGGCGAAGGGGGGATGATCGTGACGAACAGAAAGAAGCGTTACGACCGGGCCGACTGGTATCACGATCACGGACATGACCATAACCCGAAGGTGAGCAGGGCGCTGGAGGGGAGGACCATTCTCGGATTCAATTACCGGATGAACGAGTTCCAGGGAGCAATGGGGCTCGCGCAGTTGCGCAAGCTCGAATACATCATCGCCGAGCAGAAAAAGAACAAAGCGGCCTTGAAACGGATACTCGGGGAAGTGAAAGGCGTGGGTTTCCGGCTCCTCCACGACCCTGAAGGCGATTCGGCGACGTTTCTCGCCTATAACCTTCCCGATCGGAACGCCGCCCGGCGTTTCCAGAAGGAGATGGCCGCCGCGGGAATCGATGCCATTTATTACAAAGACAATCTCTGGCATTACCTCCCGAACTGGGAGCACTTCCTGGCCCGGTCGACGGCGAACTCGAAGAAGTACCCGTTCAAGGACCCGGGGTACAAGGGGAAACAGACTTACGGGACGAACCGGATCCCCAACGCGGAGAAAATCCTGTCGCGGACCCTCGTGATGCCGATCCCGATCAGGATGTCCCCCGAGCGGCTGGAACAGATCGCGGCCGGAGTGAAAAAGGCGGCGAAGGTACTGTAAAATGATAATAGTAACCGGCGGCGCGGGATTTATCGGCAGCGCCTTTGTCTGGAAGCTGAACGAAGAGGGGATCGACAATATACTCATCGTCGACCATCTCGGCCGGGGCGACAAATGGAAAAACCTGGCCGGCAGGCGTTATTACGATTTCGTTCACAAGGACACATTCCTCGAGATGGTCCTCGGCGACCGCATCTCCTTCGAAGTGAAGGCGGTCGTCCACATGGGCGCATGCTCCTCCACGACGGAACGCGATGCAGATTACCTGATGCGGAATAATTATTTCTACACCCGCGCCCTGGCCGCATGGGCGGTCCGGAAAGACGTCAGGTTCATCTACGCGAGCAGCGCCGCCACTTACGGAGACGGGTCACTCGGGTTTTCCGACGAAGACGCGGTAACTCTCAAGCTCCGCCCCATCAACATGTACGGCTACTCCAAGCACGTCTTCGATCTCGGCGTTCTGCGGAACGAGATGCAGAACCGCGTTGCGGGCATAAAGTTTTTCAACGTCTACGGACCCAACGAGTACCACAAGGAAGACATGCGGAGCGTCGTCCACAAGGCGTACGGGCAGGTCAGGGACACGGGGAAGGTGAGGCTCTTCCGGTCGCACCGCGAGGGATACAAGGACGGGGAACAGCTGCGGGATTTCATTTACGTCAAGGACTGCGTGGAGGTCCTGTGGTGGTTCCTGAACCGGCCCGAAGCGAACGGTATTTACAATCTGGGCACCGGGCAGGCCAGGACATGGAAAGACTTGGCCCGGTCCGTATTTGCGGCGCTGGAGCTCGAGCCGCGGATCGAATACATCGACATGCCGGAAGCAGTGCGCGATCAATACCAGTATTTCACGGAGGCCCGGATGGAGAAGCTCCGCGCTTCCGGATGTCCCCTTGCTTTCCACACCCTCGAGGAGGGAATCCGGGATTATGTCGTCAACTACCTCCGGAAAACAGACCCCTTCCTGTAACGGATATTCCGCGCGGGTCGTCTGCCTGATACCCGCCCGCTATTCGTCATCCCGGTTCGAAGGAAAACCGCTGGCGGACCTGTGCGGCCGGCCGATGGTGCAGCACGTTTACGACAGGGTGCTGCGTTCCGGGAGGGTTTCGTTCGCCGCCGTCGTCACCGACGACGAGCGCATCTTCCGCGCCGTGCGGGGATTCGGGGGAAACGCGATCATGACCTCGTCCCGCCACCGCTCCGGAACCGACCGGATTGCGGAAGCGGCGGCTACCCTGGATCTGGACGGCCGCGACATCGTGGTCAACGTGCAGGGAGACCAGCCGCTGTTCGAGCCGGAGCAGATAGTGGAAGTAATAGAGCCGCTGGTTCAGGAAGAGAACCTTGCGTTCTCCACCCTCATTTACCGGATCCGGCGGCGGGAAGAGATTTCCCATCCCCATGCCGTAAAGGTCGTTTTCGACCGGGAAGGGTTCGCCCTCTATTTCTCCCGTGCGCAGATACCGTACGTCCGCGACCCGGAGGAAAAGGTCGACTACTACAAACATCACGGCATTTACGCCTACCGCAGGAATTTCCTTGCCGAGTTCGCGGCGCTCGAACAGAGCCGTCTCGAGCGCCTCGAGGCTCTCGAGCAGCTGCGCGCGCTGGAAAACGGAATCCGGATAAAAGTTGTAGAGTCCGCCTACGACTCGGTGGAAGTGGACTCGCCCGAAGAGCTCGAACGCGTCCGCCGCATCATCGAAGGAAAGGGAACTTGAATCAGCGTCAAAAGTGTCATGGTTCGACAGGCTCACCATGACGTGGCGGCTGAAGCAGCAGTCCTGTAATTATCTTTTAACGCGAGACCTCGAGACTGGAAGCTTATGATTATCGATTCCCACATGCATTGCGGGGTGCAGAACTCCGACCTGCCCATCGAGACGATCCGGGAGTATCTCGGCCGCGCGGGGATAGACGGGGCTTGCCTGTACGCGCCCGTGGAAGACATCTACGACCGGTACGACTGGAATTTCCGGGACAACGCGGGATGGATCCGGTGCCGGCAGCGCGCCAACCGCTACGTCCTGGATATCCAGAAGACGAACCCGAATTTCCACGCCTATTATTTCGTCTGGAACGACTTTCGCAGGGAGGAGCTGTCGCAGGGATACCGGGGCGTCAAATGGCACCGCCACGAAAGCGAGCCCGTCTATCATTACGACGACCCGCGCTGCGAGGAGTTTCTCCAGGAAGTATATCGCCTGGGTCTTCCGATCGTGCTCGAGGAATCGTTCGAGAATACGAAGTACATGGTGAAGCGCATCGACGGGCGCACGCCGGTGATCGTCCCGCATTTAGGCGGGCTGAACGGGGGGTTCCAGGCAATACTGCGATCGGGGATGTGGGAAAGCAGGACAGTATACGCCGATACCGCGCTTGCCTCGAGTGGGGAGATATCCGCCTTCCTGGACCGGTACGGAAGCGATCGCCTGCTCTTCGGCAGCGATTTTCCATTCGGCTTTCCTTATGAAGAGATAGAAAAGATCGCGCGGTTGAGGCTGGATCCGGACGATTTCGACCGGGTTTCCGGGGAGAACATATTGCGGCTGCTGCGCCTTGAGAAAACGGGAGGGACCGACAGTGGAGAAGACAGAAAATAGCGCCCCGGCGCAGGAAAGATCTCCCGCCGCGGGTTTTTTCGCCAAGATAAAAAGGACGCTTGAGCTGCGCCTGTACACGTTCTGGAAGATACCCCTCCTCTTTTACATAGCCCCGGTCATCGAGGAATTATCGGCGGAACGCTGCATCGTGAGGCTGCCGCTGTACCGACGGACCAAAAACCACCTCAATTCGATGTACTTCGGCGCGCTTGCGTCGGCCGCCGATTGCGCCTGCGGACTGCTCGCCATGCGGCTGATTCAGAAGGAGGGGCAACAGGTTTCTCTGGTTTTCAAGGACTTCAAGGCGGACTTCCTCCGGCGGGCGGAGGGGGAAACGTGGTTCACTTGTGAGGACGGAGCGCTTATCCGGAAAATGGTGGAGGACACCGTTTCTTCGGGGGAGAGGGTCTCCCGGCCGATACGCGTCACGGCCACGGTCCCCGAAAAATCCGGCGCCGATCCCGTCGCCCTCTTCGAATTAACCTTATCTCTCAAAAAAAGGACAGGCAAAATTATTTAGAAATGTCAAATGAACGGATAATGGATGGGGAGATTTTTCTGGGACCAGAGGATTAATTTATTATATTTATTGGAGGCTGTTTAATTGCCCGGATGCAAGGCCCCCGCAGCCCCGAGGCGCGCAGCGTACTTTTTCGTACGTGAGCACCGAGGGGCAAGGGAAACGCCGCAGACGGGTGATTTTAAACGGCCGGCCTTACAATAAAAGACGTCCCGAAGAAGCCGGAGGAAAGCTTTCTTCGGGACGCCTTTTATTCTACCGTGCGCTTAGAGAATTCTTACATTAAAAGCAGCAGGCCCTTTGGGACCCGTCTGGGTATCGAAGCGGACGCGCTGGCCCTCGTAAAGGGTTTTGAAGCCCTCTTTCTGGATGGAACTGTAGTGAACGAACAGATCCCGGCCCTCGTCGCTTTCAATAAACCCGAACCCCTTCTTCTCATCGAACCACTTAACAATACCTTCTGACATTTTCTCTTCTCCTTTCTCCATCAACTAAATTTACCCGTGTCCCGACCTGCCGTATTTGAAGCGGATGGTTCAGCCACAAGGTTTTACGAGCTAATTTATATGTAAGGTCCGTTGATCTTTTCTATCCGGGACCGCCTGATTTCCCCTCTCGCAATTCCTCATTTGGGTCTGAGATTTTGCATGAAGCGGGAACTGATATTTCTTTCTTATTCTCCTCCGGGAGACGGGAGAATATTTTCCGGATGAAATTCAGCGTCGGCCCCCGGGGCTCCAGCTTCAACTCGAAAATCCTGCCCGGGCCGCCGTGATATGCGGCAAGCGCCATCTCCAGGTTGCCCTCCGCCCGCCGGAAAAGTCCGGCGAAATATGCGGCTCCGGCACGGATGTTTTCCCTGGCGTTGAAGGGGTCTGCAACATTGTATTCCCGGCAGACATGCGGCATAAGCTGCATCAGCCCCATGGCGCCGCTACGGCTTACGATGAAAGGGTCTCCTCCCGATTCAACATCTATGATTGCCTGGACCCATTCCGGTTTCAATCCATGCCTGGCGGAAACGGCCCGCACGATATGCGCATAGCTTTGCGGCCCGTAAGCCGCCCCTTTTTTCCCAGTAAGGGAACGCTTCATGGAACCCGGAGCCTGTTTCCCGGACTTTTTCTCCGATGGGACAGGATCCGGGGAGGAAAGCGCCGGAATTTGAGCAGTGGCGAAAAATCCTGTCATGAAAATCATGCCGGCGAGATAAAGCAAGGAGGCGGTTTGCCTGCGGCAGGGAAGGCAACTCTCCCCTCCGGGAGAGGAGAGACGATCCGTTGTTCTTTTTGCGGGCAAAGGTGTGCTCCTTTAATTTATCGGGCTGCTGCTTCCGGACCGGCTTGATTCGGGTCAGGAAACTGATTTGAGATGGTTTCACAAGCAAGCGGCTGTTCGGAGGGGTTGCTCCTCAGAAATCCGTGTCCACAGGACGAGAGTTTTCATCTTTCCGGATATCGAATCTCTTGCTTCGGGATGCTTCACAAAATTTTTCAAACATGCTGACGAAATCCGGCAGATACTGGGGGGCGCCGTTGGCTATATCCGAATACTGGTCCGGATACTTCCATTTGGATTCGGTCGAAACGATTTCCGCCCCGAGGATTGTGACTACCCTGAGCGGCGTAAACCCCAGGGCCTTGCCTATCTGCTTGTTTATTTCTGATTTGACCACCACTTCCGTCCTCCTTTCTGCTGGGCTCCAGGAGCAGATGAATAGCCTGCCGGTGTCATGAAAGAGCAGCATTTGTGCCAGGATCATCCGACGTTGTATGTAGGAAGAGGAGAATATACTCCTTCAGAATTAGAGGACGTCAATTTCATTCAGGAAGGTTTATTGAGGCCGAATCCGAAAAACATCCCCGCCGCGGGGAAGCGGCGCCGCCGGGGTGAATTGACGGCCTGCTTTCATCAAAAATTGTAGATGATTCTTCATTTCTTTCCCTTTTTTTATTATTATTAACGGACGGCATCGGTCCAGGTATTCCGGCGTCGCGGGTAGAGACAGATAGTGAAGAGAGCAACGCAGGCTATCGAAAGCTGTTGCATTTCCACATGTTACCAAGAGAGAGGAAGAATGTGATGGAAGTTTTTCCCGGCCTGGAGGCCTTTTTCTGGAAGGATTTTCAGATAAACAACTGTAATTGTTATTTGATTGCGGGAAGCAGCCGCATTCTGATCGACCCCGGCCACGCCAGGCTGGTCAGTCACGTCCGGGCAGGCCTGACAGAGAAGGGATTCAGTCCGGATGATATTGATGTGGTAATAGTCACGCACGCCCATCCGGACCATATGGAAGCCGCAGTGCTGGAATTCCCCCGGGCCGATATGACCATGTCCCATCGGGAATATGATTATTTCCGCAAGGCGGCAGGGGCGTACGCGGAGGCATACGTTCCCGCATTCTTTTTGAAAGAGGGAGAAATCCGCATCGGCGACGTCGCGCTGCAGATCGTTTCCACTCCCGGGCATACTCCCGGATCAATCTGTATCTACTGGCCGGACCGCAAGGCGCTTTTCTCCGGGGATCTCGTCTTCTCCCGCGGCGTCGGGCGAACGGATCTGCCGGGAGGGAATACGGCGGATCTGAAGAAAAGCATCCGGAAAATAGCCGGGCTCGATCTGGAGTACATTCTTCCGGGCCACGGAGAGATCGTGGCCGGCAAAAAAGATATCGAGACGAACTGCCGGATCATCGAACAGTTCTCGATGTTCTGAACTGCGGGTAATGGGGTTAGATTAATCTGACTTGTTCAGTACAGCCTTAATTTCCTGCCGGCAGCGGGAGAGCGCTTCCTCAAGGCCCCTTCTCCATGAATCGCTTCGTTCCGGATTGGGGACGAGCGCCGGGCCCTCGATGCCCTTTTTTTGCCAGGAATTCTTTGCGGCTTCGATTTCGCGCCGGTTGATCTCATCCAGTTCCTTCCGGCACCGGCCCATGACAAGATCGGCCTTTTTCAGTCGCGAAGGAAAAAATGCCTCCACGATGTCCATCCAGGTCGCGTTCGGGGCGTCAGGGATAAAATCCCCCGCAAGCTCGTCCGCCAGGACTTCGCCGGCCAGCTTACGGTCCCCCAGTTTTTCGAGCTCAGACTTCATTGTTTCCAGGCTGATGGAGCCGTTCTTTCTTTTTTGAAAGAGTCCGCGAATACGGCCCGTCAGTTCCTTTTTGCGCGCTTCTTCTTTCTCCTCAGGGGTCATGGTAAGGCTCCGGGTCCTTTCCATGACCAGGTCCAGGGTGCTTTTTATTTCCGACATGGCGATCTCCGCGGGGAATTCTCTGAAAAAAAGAAAGTTAATTCAACAAAAAAATCCGGAGAACCCGTTCCAGAGGCGGGTTCTCCGGAAATGCCCGGCGCTTTTCCCTTATTTCACGTCCGGGGACGGGCTCATATGCCGCTGCGGCATTCTTTTCTGTCCGGAGGGAGCTTGTGATTCGGGCATTACAGGTTTTTCCCCTTCGAGCACGGATCCCGGGGGGCTGACATCCCTGGGCTGGAGCTCCCGGGGAGTAGTTTGGGGCTGTGATTCGGGCATTACAGGTTTTTCCCCTTCGAGCACGGATCCCGGGGGGCTGACATCCCTGGGCTGGAGCTCCCGGGGAGTAGTTTGGGGCTGTGATTCGGGCATTACAGGTTTTTCCCCCTCGAGCACGGATCCCGGGGGGCTGACATCCCTGGGCTGGAGCTCCCGGGGAGTCCTCTGGGCGGGGGGCCGGGATTCAGGCATTACGGGTCTTTCCCCTTCGCGCACAGTACCGGGGGGGCTCAGGTCACGGGGGTCAAGCTGTCCGGGTGTCGTTCCGGAATTCTGCTGGGCGATGCACATGTTTTCATCAAACGGTCCTGCATAGCATGGTGGGGCGGAAATGCAGAACAGGGCAAAAGCTGCTGCAAGGAAAGCAATTGCTTTCATTTTCGATCACCTCCACGTGTTTTAAGTTTATAATAGAAGAACTTTCTCATTAAACCATCGCGGTCGGGATGATTTTCAGGTTCGAAATGCAGTAGAAAGAGTCCGGCTGGGGAGGAATACCCTGAAGCAGCGAAGGGAAATCAAGGGAATAACCTTGACAAGCAGGCGTATTTATGATTAAAAAGACAGCTTCAATAAATTCGATCGGGAACCCATCATGAAAAAGACACTGACCAATATCACTTTGACCAAGAGAAAAAGGACGCACGGATTCAGGGCCAGAATGGCCACAAAGGGCGGAAGGCTGGTGCTCAGCAGGAGAAGGGCCAAGGGAAGAAAGCGCCTGAGTGCATAAGGCCAATTGCTTTTTTTATCAGCCCGTTCTGCCTCCGGTTATGACATCTATCGAGGAAAGAGCCACCTTCAGGAAAGCGGAACGGATATCGAGAAGAAAAGAATTCCTTGAGATTTATCGAAAGGGTAAAAGGCTCGAAACAAGGAATTTTACTCTTATTTTAAGCAGGAACAATACCGGCGGAAATAGGCTGGGAATCTCGATCGGGAAAAAAGCAGCAAAAAAAGCAGTTGCCCGTAACAGGATCAAACGCCTGTTGAGAGAATATTTCAGGCTGAATAAAGGCCGACTGCCCTCTTCGACCGACGTGGTCATCATCGTCCGGAAAGATGTATCATCCCGATCTTACCCGGATATCTTTGCCGAGCTGGAAGGTCTCCTGAAAGAGGGCGGCGGGTCGTCATAGCAGCATGAAGAAGCTGAAAATACCGGTCATCGGATTTATCCGTATATATCAGGCCATAATATCCCCCCTTTTTTCCCCCTGCTGCCGTTTCTATCCGACATGCTCGGAATACATGATCCAGGCCGTCGACCGTTACGGGGCATGCAAAGGAATCCGGATGGGTTTGAAAAGACTGTGCCGCTGTCACCCCTTCTGCGAAGGCGGCTATGATCCCGTGAGATAATCGATCGGAGTGAGAGGTTGAAAATGGAAAAAAGGGCTATCCTGGCCATTATCTTGTCCTTTCTTATTATATATCTGTTTCAGACGTTCGTCTTCAAGCCGGAGACTCCCCAGCAGACCGCGCCGGCTCCCGCACAGAAGACCGAAGCAAAGGAAACCCCTCCTGTACAGACCTCCCCGGCGTCGAAGGCCGCCCCCGCTGCAACCCAGGCCGCAGCGGCTCCGGCGCGCGCGCAGGGGCCGGGCCAGGATATCGCGGTGGAGACCCCGTTTTTCAGCGCGGTTTTCAACACGCGGGGCGCATCCCTGAAATCGTTCAAGCTCAATCACTACAACCAGACGCTGAAGCCCGGATCGCCTCTCATCGAGCTCGTCGATATCAAGGAAGGAATTACCGGGCCGCTGTCCGTTTCTTTTCCGGGGTCGAGTGTAAACGTATCAGCCGATGAGATTTATTCGGCGGACCGGCGCCGGATCTCGCTCCAGGGCTCGGATTCGCAGCAACTCGCCTTTTCGCTTCCCCTGAAGGGGGGCATAAAGATCGAAAAAATATTTACGTTTTACGGGGATCGTTACAATTTCGACCTGGAAGTCAGGGTCGTCAATTCCTCGGGGGTGAACCTCAGCCAGAAACCGCTCCTGATCTGGTCGCAGTATGCCGACCCTAAAGCGGAAGAGGACAGCTACGGCCACCAGGGCCCGATCTTTTCGGTCAAGAAAGATGTCACGACGGAAAGCCCCAATAAAGTCGAAAAAAAGACACTCGGACCGGATACGTCCTGGGCGGGTTACGAGAGCAAATATTTTATTTCGGCCATGATTCCGAAACAGCCGTCGCTGACCAATCTGGTCCTGTCCAGGGCGGCGGGCGACATCATTTTCGTGGGTCTGGAGGGGCCCGTCAACCTGATCCCGCCGGGACAGGCAGGATCTTTCCAGTATGCGCTGTTCCTCGGCCCGAAGGAATTCAGCATTCTTCAGGCCCAGAAAGCAGGGCTCGAGGAATCGGTGGATTTCGGATCGTGGATAAAATGGCTTGCTCTTCCCCTTCTGCTCGCCATCAAATTTCTTTACCAGTATGTCCACAATTACGGCCTCGCCATCATCATCCTGACAGTGATCATCAAGATCATTTTCTGGCCCCTGGGGAACAAGAGTTACAAGTCCATGAGGCAGATGCAGCAGCTCCAGCCGAAAATAACCGAGCTGCGCGAGCGGTACAAGAACGACAAGCAGAAGCTGAATCAGGAAGTCATGCAGCTGTATCGCCTGCACAAGATCAACCCCCTCGGGGGCTGCCTTCCGGTGGTTATCCAGATACCCGTGTTTTTCGGACTGTACAAGGCCCTTCTGTACTCCATCGAATTGAGGCATTCTCCTTTTGTTTTCTGGATCCAGGACCTCTCGGAGAAGGACCCCTATTATATTACCCCGATCATCATGGGAGCCACCATGTTCTGGCAGCAGAAAATAAGCCCGCAGGTCGGGGATCCGATGCAGCAGAAAGTAATGCTGCTGATGCCGATAATTTTCACTTTCCTGTTCCTGAACTTCCCTTCCGGTCTTGTCATTTACTGGCTGTTCAACAATATTCTAAGCATTGCGCAGCAGTATTACATTAACAAGAAAATGTGATGTAAGAGGTATCAGATGAAGGCTGTGGAGATAGAAGCCAAATCGATCGACGAAGCCATTGAAAAGGCCTGCCGGGAGTTGGGGCAGCCGAGAGAAAAATTGAATATAGAAATCCTTTCGGAAGGGTCGTCCGGAATACTGGGTCTCGGGGCCAAAAAAGCCAGGATCCGTGCAAGCCTCCTGTCCCTGGATGCGGAGTTCCAGGCTTCTCTGGGAAAGGGACCGGGAAAAGAGGCGAAAAACAGCCGCGAGGCCGCGCCGGAAGAGGTCAGAGAGGCAGCCGGAAAGGAACCCCGGATAGAGGCGACAAAAGAAGCGGAGCCGGACGGCCCGGCGGCCGGGCGCGCCAGGGAATTCCTCGAAGGACTGCTGGCGAAGATGGGGCTCGACTTTCCGGTCGACGTTGAGGAAGACGAGGAAACGATCACGCTGAAGATCACCGGGGACGGAAGCGGGATTCTCATCGGCAAGAGCGGGCAGACCCTCGACGCAATCCAGTATATCGTGAACAAGGCGCACGGCCAGGGCGGCCGCGATCGCAAGAGGATAGTTCTGGATACGGAAGAATACAGGGGAAGGCGGGAGGAGTATCTGGTCTCTCTGGCGGAGAAACTGGCCGAGAAGGTCAAGAGGACGAAGAAACCTGTTACAGTGAGCTACATGAGCGCCCGCGACCGCAGGATAATCCATCTTGCCCTCAAAGGCGATGAATCCCTGGTCACGAAGAGCCGGGGCGAGGGATCATATCGCAAAATAGTCATCCTGCCGGCGAGAAGAGGCGACAAGCACTGATTCCTTCCGATCTGCTCTCTAACGGGCGGCGGTCGAAACGGGGACGCCGCGGACTCCGCCCGGGAAAGAGTTATCGTGCAATCCAATGAAACCATAGCCGCGATTTCTACGCCGCCCGGACGGGGCGCGATAGGAATCGTGCGCCTGTCGGGACCGGCCGCGGATAAAATCGCCGGCATGGTCTTCCAGGCCGGGCGTCCGGTTCCTTCTTTTGAAAGCTGCAGGATGTATCACGGCAGGATTGTTTCGCCCCGGACGGGCCGTACGGTGGACGAAGTCATGGTGTCCCTCATGCGCGCGCCGCGGTCGTACACGGGAGAGGATACGCTCGAGATATACTGCCATGGCGGCCCGGTGGTCCTCCAATCGGTCCTGGACGAGGTAATCCGCGCGGGCGCGCGGCCGGCGGGACCGGGGGAATTCACGGCGCGGGCCTTTCTCAACGGACGTATCGACCTTGCCCAGGCGGAGGCCGTCATCGACCTGATTTCCGCTTCCTCGAGCCGGGCGGCCGACCTCGCCCTTTCGCAGCTCCAGGGAACGCTTTCTTCCGGGATCCGCTCGCTCAGGGACGCAGTCCTGGACGCCCTCGCGCCCGTCGAGGCCCTCGTGGATTTTCCGGATGAGGAAATTGAGACCGATCTTTCCGCCGCCGCGAATTCCATAGAATCGATCTCGGGGAAAATCCGCTCCCTCCTGAATACATATAATGAGGGCAGGATTGTCCGGGAGGGGCTTGATATTGTCATTGCCGGCAGAACCAACGTGGGAAAGTCCAGCCTCCTGAACCGCCTTGTGGGCAGGGAAAGGGTCATCGTGACGCCCCTGCCGGGAACGACCCGGGATTTCATAGAGGAAACCGTTACGATCCGGGGAATTCCCGTGCGCATAACGGACACGGCCGGGATCCGGGATTCGTCGGACGCGATCGAGCGCAGGGGAATGGAAATGGTCTGGGACAGAATAGCCTCGGCTGACGCCGTCCTCGTCATGGTGGACGGAAGCGAGCCGTGCGGCGAAGAGGATATAAGAATAATGTCCGCGGCGGCGGGCAGGCCGGTGGTGCCCGTCATCAATAAAAGCGATCTCGCCGAAAGGTTCGCCGCGGAGGAGATGCGCAAGCGGCTGCCGGACGGCGATCCCGTAAGGATATCGGCTGTGCGGGGGGACGGGATGGAGGAGCTGGAGGACAGAATAATAACCCTCTGCATGGGCGAGGCGGCGGAAAGAAAGGCGGAGGCGATCCTGACGAATGCCCGCCACAAGGCGCTGCTGGAAAAGGCTCGGGATCTCCTGTCGGGGGCAATGGAAGGATTGTCGCAGAAGGCCTCGCCGGAATTCGTCGCCCTCGACCTGAGGGAGGCTGCGGACGCTCTCGGCGAGATTATCGGGGAAACCGCGCGGGAGGATGTTTTGGACAGGATATTCTCCCGTTTCTGCATCGGGAAATAGCCGGGTTCGCGAAGGGTGAGGCGTAAGGGGTAATGTGTTCTTCAGGCAACAGTTTACGCCTTACGCTTTACATCTTACCTTTTTGCGTTATTTACGATAAGAAATAGTCATTTACGGCAGCGGAGGCGAGATGGATTACGAAGGTTTGCGCGAGACGGCGCGGGAAATGAGAATAAACATATTGCGGATGATTCACTGCGCTAAATCGGGGCACACGGGGGGCTCTCTTTCGGCGGCCGACCTGATGACGGCGCTCTATTTCCATGTCATGGAGCATCGTCCCGGGGAGCCGGAGTGGCCGGGCCGGGACCGGTTCGTTCTGTCTAAAGGACATGCCGCGCCGGCCCTCTATTCGGCGCTGGCCATGCGCGGGTACTTCGACGCGAAAGAGCTCATGACCCTGCGGCGCCTGAACAGCCGCCTTCAGGGCCACCCCGACATGCTGCGCACCAGGGGCGTAAATGCTTCATCCGGCTCGCTGGGACAGGGACTCTCGATTGCAAACGGCATGGCGATGGGACTCCGGCTGGACGGCAACGAAGCGGCGGTTTTCGTCATGCTCGGGGACGGCGAAAACCAGGAAGGCCAGGTGTGGGAAGCGGCCATGACGGCGGCGCATTTCAGGTTGGGGAAAGTCCTGGCCATTGTGGATAACAACGGCCTCCAGATCGACGGGGCCGTGAAGGACGTTATGGGAATAGAGCCGCTGGCGCAGAAGTGGGATTCATTCGGCTGGGACGTTGAAACCGTCGACGGCCATGACTTCGGCCGGATTATCCCGGCGCTGCTCCGCGTCAGAAAAAAGGGGCTGCATGACAGGCCTTCGGTCGTGATCGCCAGGACGATCAAAGGCAAGGGAGCGTCGGTTTTCGAAGGAAAGGCAAAATACCACGGAGTCGCGCCGTCGGACCAGGAGCTCGAGGCGGCCCTGCAGGAACTGGGGGAGGTTTGAAAATGGAACTTCTGGGGACGAGAGACGTATACGGCGAGGTTCTGCTTGAGCTGGGGCGGAAAAACAGGAACATAGTGGCGCTGGACGCGGATCTTTCCGGTTCCACCATGACAAAACTCTTTGCGAAAGAATTCCCGGAGCGTTTTTTCAATATCGGGGTTGCGGAGCAGGACATGACGGGAACGGCGGCCGGCCTGGCGCTGGCGGGGAAGATACCGTTCGTGAGCAGCTTTGCGATCTTTGCCTCGGGGCGGGCATGGGAGCAGGTCCGGCAAGCGATCGCGTATCCGCGACTGAACGTTAAAATTGTAGCCAGCCATGGGGGGATCTGCGTCGGGGAGGACGGCGCCTCCCATCAGACGGTGGAAGACCTGGGGCTGATGCGGATTATTCCGAACATGACCGTGATCGTTCCCGCCGACGGAGTAGAGATGCGAAGCATCATGCAGACGGCGGTGGAAACGGCGGGGCCGTTCTTCATCCGCACCTCGCGGATGAAATTTCCCGTTATATACTCGAACGGCGCTTCGTTCCGGATCGGCAAGGGAGACGTTGTGCGCGAGGGAAAGGATCTGACCGTCATCGCCCTGGGCCTCATGGTGTCGGAAGCAAAGGCCGCCGCCGAGGTCCTGGCGCGGAAAGGCATATCCGCCCGCGTCGTCAATATGTCGTGCCTGAAGCCGATCGACAGGGAGCTTATTGCCGGGTGTGCGCGGGAAACGGGGGCCGTCGTGACGGCGGAAGAACATTCCGTGATCGGCGGGCTCGGCAGCGCCGTGGCGGAGATACTTTCGGAGACGTATCCCGTGCCGGTAAGGATGGTGGGAGTGAAAGACCGGTTCGGGACCTCCGGCACCGCGCCCGAGCTTCTCGATTATTACGGGCTTACTTCCCGGGATATCGTTTCCGCGGCCGAAGAGGTCCTCGCCCGGAAGGGATAGTTCACGTTCCCGGTTCGCAGTTATCCGGCCGCGGTCGGCTCCTTGAAGAACTGTGAACTGCGAACTGTGAGCCGGGAACTTAAATGAGCCCTGCAGAGCTGGCAGAAATAAAAGCCCCGAGCCTTTGAGCATGGAAACTTTTGCCCTGGCGGCGATCAGTCTCATAATAGCGGTCTCGATCTGGATCCGGAAGAAAAAGGGACCCGTCCACGTCGCCTTTTCCATCGTCTGCTTCTCCCTTTTCGTTCAGAAGTCCGGAGCTTTTTTTTCCGGCTATTTCCCCGGGGGGATCTGGAAAGCCGTCCATTATACAGGCATGCTCTCCATTGCCCCGGGCCTTGTATTCTTCAGCCGCCACCTGACCGGCAGCGCGGAGCTGATCCCCCGCCGCGCCTTCCTTCTGGTCTCGATCGGAAGCATTCTTGTCATGGCTTCGTTCCTGTCCGGGTTTGCTGCCGACTTTATCCTGCTGGAAAGGGTTCCCGAAATATGGACCGGCCTTGTCGTCCTGTATTGCGGCGCCATGCTGCTGCTTTACGTAAAAAGGGAATCGAACGAGACGGACCGCAAACGAATGGTGTACATCCTGATTGCCTGCGGCGTTACGGCTGTCGTCGGCACGACGGAGTTCCTCGGGCGTTTCGGCATACCCTCCTTTTACGACATGGTGATCGCCGGGCTCCTGTATTTCATCCTGATCGTCATCACGCACACCGAACTCCCGGAATTGTACGAACTCATGGCGCGGGGGCTCCTCGAGCTGATTCTGATACTGTTTACCACGCTTGTCTTCCTCATCACCGTCGGCATTTTCCGGAAAGGGATGCTTCCTCCGGTCAACACAATTCTTGTCGCCGCGCTGATCATCGTCGTCTCGCTGGAGCCGATAAAAATGATTCTGAAGAAGATCTTCGACCACTTCTTTCCGGAAAGCCCCGAGCTTTCCGCCTCCATCTACGGCTTCGACAAGGAGCTGGAAAAGGAAAAATCCGCCCTGCTGGATGAAATGGCGACGGGCCTGGCCCATGAGATCCGGAATCCGCTCGGAGCCATCAAAGGAGCGGCGCAATATCTGAGGGAGGACGGGATCGCGGGAGACGGCGCCCGTTTTTTAAACGTCATCATCGAGGAGGTCGACCGCCTTAACGCGGTTGTCTCGCAATTCCTCAACTACGCCAAGCCCTATACGCCCAATGTAAGGCCGCACGATATAAATCAGATAATCCAAAAGGCTGTCGCGATCATCCGGGCAAGCCGGCCGTCGGACAGAATCATGATCGAGACGGACCTGCCGCCGGGCCTTCCGCAGGCGAACGTGGATCCGGAGCAGATGATCCAGGTTATTCTGAATATCGCGTTCAACGCGATCGACGCCATGCCGGAGGGAGGCGTCCTCAGTCTCCGGACATTCCGGATAGGCAGCGATACGGGGGATGCGATCGGCCTTATGATCAGGGACACCGGGAAAGGAATGCGAAACGAGGACCTGAAGAATATCTTCAAGCCGTTCTTCACCACGAAGGAAAGGGGCGTGGGACTGGGGCTGTCCATCTGCCAGAGGATAGTCCGGCAGCACGGGGGTGTTATCCGGGTCAAGTCCATACCGGACCAGGGGACCATTTTTTTCATCAGGCTCGGGATTTCCCCGTGACAAACTGCCGGGCCTTGACAGGGGAAGCCCCCCCGTCATAAAGTTACTCCGCGGCGGAAACGGCCGTCCGGCTTTTCTGATCCGCGGAGACAGCGAGTCGAATGGATAAGATACTGATCGTAGATGACGAGCAGAACATCCGGATCGTCCTCGAGGCCATGCTGCGCAAAGAGGGCTATGATGTCGTCACCGCCGGCGACGGCGTCGAGGCGCTCGAATCGTTGCAGCGGGGCGGCATCTCGGCCGTGGTGACGGACCTCCGGATGCCGAAGATGGACGGAATGGCCCTCCTGGAGAAAGCGGCCGCGGATTATCCTTCCGTGCCCGTCATCATGATCACCGCCCACGGCACGGTAACGACCGCCGTGGAGGCCCTGAAGAAAGGGGCCTTCGATTACGTTACAAAACCTTTCGAACAGGAAGACCTGCGCAACGTAATCGAAAAGGCTGTAAAGACAAGGGCGCTGCGGAGCGCGGACCTTCCCGCGGGAAGCGACGTGGACTGGGAGAGAATCGTCGGGGAAAGCGGGGCGATGGTCCGGATCGGCGAATCCATACGGCAGGTGGCGCCCACGATGATGACCGTGCTCGTCACAGGAGAGACCGGCACGGGGAAGGAACTGATCGCCCATGCCATCCACAGGAACAGTCCCCGGAAGGACAACCCGTTCATCAAGATCAATTGCGCGGCGATTCCTGAGCATCTGATGGAAAGCGAGCTCTTCGGCTTCGAGAAGGGCGCTTTCACCGGCGCCGTCTCAAAAAAGCCGGGCCGCTTCGAGCTGGCGAACAAAGGATCTCTCTTTCTGGATGAGATCGGAGAGATCCCCAGGGCGATGCAGGTCAAGCTCCTCCAGGTTTTGCAGGACCAGGAATTCGAAAGGGTCGGGGGCCTGCGCACCATCAAGGTTGACGTGCGGCTCATTGCGGCGACCAACAGGAA
>JAQTPK010000028.1 GCA_028712885.1 Syntrophales bacterium
GAGTAAATAATGAGAACGATCATCACCCTGGCCTGTACTGAGTGTAAGCAGCGCAACTATACGACGACTAAAAACAAGAGAACCATGCAGGACAGGCTCGAACTGAAAAAGTATTGCAAGTTCTGCCGTGCGCAGAGGCTGCACCGGGAAACGAAATAAAAAGGAGTCCAGAGTTCCGGGTCCAGAGTTCAGAGTTCGAAGAGAACTCCGGACTCTGGACTCTGAATTCGCAACTGATTTTTGATTACAGGCCAGTAGCTCTAACGGATAGAGCGCCGGACTCCAAATCCGGATGCTGGGGGTTCGAATCCCTCCTGGCCTGCCATTTTAATTAGTTCGCAGTTCTCGGTTAAGCTCAGTTCAGCCGGGAATAGGGAACTGCGAACTGAAAAACATGAACTGTTTTATTTATTTCAGCGGAAGGTCTCCTCTATATCCATGGATAAGATCAAAGCAGCTTTTGTGACAGTCAAGAGTTTCCTGATAGAGGTCAGGGCCGAACTCAGGAAAGTAACTTGGCCCAACTGGAAGGGTACGGTCGCCTCCACTTCGGTCGTACTTGTTGTCGTCCTCATCGTCTCTCTCTTTCTCGGCATAGTTGATTTTGGTCTGACGAAACTCATCCGACTGATCCTGGACTAAATTATGGCTTTAAAGTGGTACATCATTCATACGTATTCCGGTTTCGAGAATAAGGTCAAAAGGTCCCTCGAGGAGAGAATAGAGTCCTCGCCGATGAAAGAAAAATTCGCCGAGATCCTCATTCCCGAAGAGGACATTGTCGAGCTGATCAAGGGGGAGAAAAAGACCTCAAAAAGGAAGTTCTTCCCCGGATACGTGCTGATCCGGATGGAGATGAATGACGATACCTGGCACATAGTCAAAAACACCCCGAAAGTAACGGGGTTCATCGGCAGCAAGGACAAGCCGTCGCCGATTCCGGACAATGAGGTGGAAGCCCTCAGGACGAGAATAGACGAGGGGACCCTGAAACCGAAGCCCAAGTTCAAGTACGAGACGGGGGACCATGTAAGGATCATTGACGGGCCGTTTACGAACTTCGACGGCGTTGTGGACGAGGTGAAACCGGAAAAAGGAAAGCTGCGGGTCATCGTAAGCATCTTCGGCAGATCGACTCCGGTTGAGCTGGATTTCATTCAGGTTATTCACAGTTAGCCGGGCGCTTGGCGAAACAAGATATTTCGGAAGGTGGATCATTATGGCAAAAAAGGTAATCGCGAACATCAAGCTGCAGATTCAGGCGGGCAAAGCGACTCCATCCCCCCCGATCGGTCCGGCGCTGGGCCAGCACGGGGTGAATATAATGGAGTTCTGCAAGGCATACAATGCAATGACGCAGAGCCAGGAAGGGACGATCATTCCGGTGCTCATTACGGTGTATGCCGACCGGTCGTTTTCGTTTGTGACGAAAACGCCTCCGGCTTCGGTGCTGTTAAAGCAGGCGGCGAAAATCGCCAAGGGCTCAGGTAATCCAAAGCGCGAGAAAGTCGGCGCCGTCACGGCGAAACAGGTGCGGGAAATCGCCGAATTGAAACTGAAGGACCTTAACACCGTGGACCTGGACGGTGCGATCCGGATCATCTCGGGAACGGCAAGGTCCATGGGAATAGAAATCCAGGGTTAAACAGGCAGAGGTTCTAAAGATGCCCAAAAGAGGAAAGACATATCTGGCGGTAAAAGAGAAAGTTCAGCCCGGGAGGCGCTATAACCTCAAGGAGGCTGTCGATATTCTGGTCGGGACGGGCCGCGCGAAATTCGACGAGACTGTCGATGCGGCCATCAGGCTCGGCGTCAACCCCAAGCACGCGGACCAGATGGTCCGGGGCAGCGTCGTTCTGCCGAACGGCCTCGGCAAGTCCGTGAAGGT
Source organism: Syntrophales bacterium (assembly GCA_028712885.1). GTDB lineage: Bacteria > Desulfobacterota > Syntrophia > Syntrophales > UBA4778 > JAQTPK01. Next base: position 1,889 of record JAQTPK010000028.1, read on the forward strand.
TCTCGTTTTCGCGAAGGGCGAGAAAGAGAAGGAAGCCCTCGAAGCGGGCGCCGATCTCACCGGCTCCGACGATCTCATCGAGAAAATCAAGGGAGGATGGCTCGATTTCGACAAGGTGATTGCGACTCCGGACATGATGGGAAGCGTCGGGAAGCTTGGCAAGATTCTCGGGCCGAGGGGCCTCATGCCCAACCCGAAGGTCGGGACCGTCACGTTCGATGTCGGCCGCGCGGTGAAGGAGCTGAAGGCGGGCCGGGTGGAATTCCGGGTGGAAAAGGCGGGAATCGTCCACTCGCCGGTCGGCAAGGTTTCTTTCGGCTCGGACAAGCTTTACGAGAACCTGGTCGCGCTTTTCGAGACGATTATCAAATTGAAGCCGGCGTCGAGCAAGGGAACATATATGCGGTCGGTCTGCATTTCGACGACGATGGGTCCGGGCGTGAAGATCGATCCGGTAGATATACGGAACGCGCTTCGTTAGACGTCAGACGTTAGACGTTAGACGTTGGACATTAGACGTAAGGCACAGCTTATTCCAGGTGCAATGGTTCTTTAGGCATTGAAAGGTGGAGGAACGAAGACGTTTTTCCTGACGTCTGACGTCTTGTGTCCAACGCCTGTTTTTTTCGTCCGAGACAGCGGGTACGGAACGGTTTAATCGACTTTGCGTCGGCCTGCCGAGACTGCAAATCGCAAGAATTTGTGTGTTCTCTTCCTGTATGCGCTGATTTCGGATGAGATCAGTTGAAAGGAGGGTATGGTTTGAATCAAAGCGAAAAAAAGGAACTGGTTGCCGAGCTTCATGACAAGCTGAAGGAAGCCAAGATTGCGATCCTCTCGAATTACAGCGGCATGAGCGTTGCCAAGATCACCGCCCTGAGGGGTGAGCTCCGGAAGTCCAAATCGGAGTTCAGGGTGGTCAAAAACACGCTTCTGGAGATCGCTTCCCGCGACACCTCTTTCGGGGTCATGGAAGGGCAGCTCAAGGGACCCCTGGCGATCGCTCTCACTGGCGGAGATATAGTGGAGCCGGCCAAGGTTCTGGTCGATTTCGCCAAGAAGAACGCCGAGCTCGAAATAAAGTTCGGGGTCCTCAACGGCAAGATACTGACGAAGGCGCAGATCGACGCCCTTTCGGATCTGCCGGGCAAGGAAGTGCTTGTTGCAAAGCTGCTTTCCGTGCTTATCGCAACCCAGGCAGGACTCGTCAACGTGCTCGCCGCCGTGCCGAGAGGTCTCGTTCAGGTGCTGCACGCGTACAGCCAGAAGAAAGAAAACCCAGCATAAACATACAGGAAGGGATTGAAAAATGGCAGATGCAAAGAAAATCACGAAGGAAGACGTAGTCAGTTTCATTGAGTCCATGACCGTTCTCGAGCTTTCCGAGCTCGTAAAGGAACTGGAGAACAAGTTCGGCGTGTCCGCGGCCGCCCCGGTAGCCGTGGCCGCTGCGGGGCCTGCAGCAGGGCCGGCGCAGGCAGCGCAGGAAGAAGAGAAAACGGAGTTTGACGTCATTCTGACAAGCTTCGGGGCCGAGAAGATCCAGGTAATCAAGGTTGTTCGCGCCATTACCGGTCTCGGGCTGAAAGAGGCAAAGGACCTCGTCGAGGGCGTTCCCAAGCCGGTGAAGGAAGGGGTCGCGAAGAACGAGGCCGCGGAAATGAAGAAGAAGCTGGAAGAAGTCGGTGCGACCGTAGAGATAAAGTAATCCCGTTCCAGCTTGAACGGCGGGAAGTCGGCTCACAGGAGCTCACATGAGAAAAAATTTCGGGCATATTAAAAAGATCGTCGAGATTCCGAATCTCATCGAGATACAGAAGAAGTCATATGACAAATTTCTGCAGATGGATTTAAGTCCGGAGCGGCGCGCCAATACGGGACTGCAGAGCGCGTTCCACTCGGTTTTCCCGATCCGGGATTTCAGCGGGAAATGTTCGCTGGAATTCGTCAGCTACAAGATCGGCGAAGTCAAGTACGACGTAAAGGAGTGCATCGAGAAGGGGCTTACGTATGCGGCCCCTTTGAAGATCGTGGTGCGGCTCGTGGTCTTTGACCAGGACCGGAGCGGCGAACAGAGGACCATCCGCGACATCAAGGAGCAGGAGATCTATTTCGGAGAGATCCCCCTGATGACGGAGAGCGGGACTTTCGTGGTCAACGGGACGGAGAGGGTCATTGTCAGCCAGCTCCATCGTTCCCCGGGAATTTTCTACGACCACGACAAGGGGAAGACGCACGCCGGCGGAAGACTCCTCTATTCGGCGCGGATCATCCCGATCCGGGGCTCATGGCTCGATCTCGAATTCGATCCGAAGGACCTCATTTTCGTGCGAATCGACCGCCGCAGAAAAATGCCCGTATCTATTCTCCTCAAAGCTATGGGGAATACCGCCGAACAGCTTCTCCGCTATTTCTACAACGTGGAAACCGCCATTCTCGAAGGCGGCAAGATCTACATGTCCATCGACGATTCCATAATCGGGGAGAAGTCGCCCGAAGACATCCGCGACGAGAAGAAGCAGGAGGTCCTTCTTAAGAAAGGAAAGAAGTTCACGAAAACCGTCCTGAAAAGGCTGGCGGAGCTGAAGGTGAACCGGATTCTGGTCAACGCCGACTACCTCGCCGGGAAAATACTGGCTTCGGATGTGGCCGACCCCGAAACCGGAGAGGTCATCGTCCGCTGCAACTCGGAGCTCTCCGCCGAAACGCTGGAAGTCCTGCAGCAAAAAGGGATCCGCGAGCTGAAGTTCATCGTTCTGGACGAGGAGGGCACGAACGCCTCGATCAGGGATACCCTCCTGATCGACAATGTCCAGGGCGAAGAGGACGCGATCATGGAGATCTACCGGAGGCTTCGCCCCAGCAACCCTCCGACGCCGGAGACGGCGCGCAGATTCTTCAAAAGCCTCTTTTTCGATGCCGAGACGTACGATCTTTCGGACGTGGGCAGGGTCAAGATGAATTACAAGCTGCGTCTGACCGCCCCCGTCGACCTGACGACTCTTACCAACGATGACGTCCTGGCGGCGGTCAAGTACCTGATCGACCTGAAAAACGGGGCGCCCGAGTGCAGCATCGACGACATCGACCATCTCGGGAACAGGCGTGTCCGCTCGGTGGGAGAGCTCATTGAGAATCAGTACCGCGTCGGCCTGGTCCGGATGGAGCGGGCCATCAAGGAAAAGATGAACATCCAGGACGTGGAGACCATGATGCCCCACGACCTGGTGAACGCGAAGCCGGTATCCGCAGTGGTCAACGAGTTCTTCGGGTCGAGCCAGCTGTCGCAGTTCATGGACCAGACAAATCCCCTTTCCGAGGTTACGCACAAGAGAAGGCTCTCGGCGCTCGGTCCGGGCGGGCTCACGCGCGAGAGGGCCGGATTTGAAGTCCGGGACGTGCACCCCACCCATTACGGGCGGATCTGTCCGGTGGAAACTCCTGAAGGCCCGAATATCGGCCTTATCGTATCGCTCAGCACTTACGCGCGGGTGAATGAGTTCGGCTTCATCGAAACCCCTTACCGGGTGGTCGAAAACGGCCGGGTATTGAACGAGATACGCTACCTGACGGCGATAGAGGAGGAGAATTTCATCATCGCCCAGGCGAATGCGCCTTTGAATGCGCAGGGGAAATTTACGGACGCGCTTGTCTCGTCGCGCAGGGGGGGCGATTTCGTCACCGTCGTCCCGAACGAGGTCGACCTGATGGACGTGTCGCCCAACCAGCTCGTCAGCGTTGCGGCGGGGCTCATTCCGTTCCTCGAGCACGATGACGCCAACCGGGCGCTCATGGGATCCAACATGCAGCGCCAGGCCGTTCCGCTCCTCCGGCCGGAAGCGCCGATCGTAGGCACCGGCATGGAGAACGTTGTCGCCAGGGATTCAGGCGCGGTGATCGTGGCTAAACGCTCCGGGATGGTGGAGAGCGTGGATGCCGCCCGGATCGTGGTCAAGTGCGACACGGAAGAACAGGGGGACGGCTTCGACACCGGCGTGGATATATACAGCCTCACAAAATATCAGCGCTCCAACCAGGATACCTGTTTCAACCACAAGCCCACCGTGAATATCGGAGACAGGGTGAAAAAGGGCGACGTCATCGCGGACGGCCCCGCCACGGACAACGGCGAGCTTGCCCTCGGCAGGAACGTCATGGTCGCGTTCATGTCCTGGGGAGGATATAATTACGAAGATTCGATCCTCGTGAGCGAGAGGATCGTAAAGGACGATATCTACACCTCGGTCCATATCGAGGAATTCGAGACGATGGCCCGCGACACCAAGCTCGGAAAAGAGGAGATCACGCGGGACATCCCCAATGTCGGGGAAGAAGTGCTCAAGAACCTTGACGAGAGCGGGATCGTGCGGATGGGAGTGGCCGTGAAGCCGGGAGACATCCTGGTAGGCAAGATCACGCCCAAGGGCGAGACCCAGCTTTCGCCGGAGGAGAAGCTCCTCCGGGCGATCTTCGGCGAAAAGGCCGGCGACGTCCGGGATACGTCGCTCCGGGTCCCGCCGGGAGTTGAAGGCGTGGTCATCGACGCCAAGATCTTCACCCGCAAGGGGGCGGAGAAAGACCGGAGATCCCAGATCATCGAAGAGGAAGACATCCAGAGCCTGATGAAGGACCGGGATGACGAGGTCCGGATAATCACGGAAAGCGTGAAAAGCAAGATAGCGGACATGATCAGGGGCAAGACTTCCGCTTCGAAGATCATGGATCCGAAAAAGAAGAAAATCATCCTGAAGAAAAACGAGATCATCAACGATGAGGCGCTCAACATTCTCCCCTTCAGTTCCTGGAGCGGCATCACCCTGGTCGGGGAAGAGGCCCTGGAGGAAAAGATCCGGGAGATCATTTCGAATCTCGAACGGAAGATAGACCTGATCGAGGCGTACTTCGCCGAGCGGATCGAAAGGCTCAAGGCCGGCGACGAGCTGCCTCCGGGGGTGATAAAACTCGTGAAGGTCTATATCGCCATCAAGCGGAAGCTCTCGGTCGGCGACAAGATGGCCGGAAGGCACGGCAACAAAGGCGTCCTGTCCCGGATCCTGCCTGAAGAGGACATGCCGTTCTTCAAGGACGGAACGCCGGTGGACATCATCCTGAACCCTCTCGGCGTCCCTTCCCGCATGAACGTCGGGCAGATCCTGGAAACCCATCTCGGATGGGCGGCAAAGGGGCTCGGGGAGAAGGTCGGCGAACTCTATAACCGGTGCTGCGATTATGACCTGCTCAGGAAGGAATTGAAGAAGGTATACTCATCCAGGGATTTCGACCAGTTTCTTGAAAAGTCTTCCGACGAGGAGCTTGCCAAGCTGGTCGGCAGGTTGAACAGGGGCATCCCGGTCTCCTCTCCCGTTTTCGACGGGGCGAAGGAGAACGAAATCCGGGATATGCTCAAGATGGCCGACCTGCCGCAGTTCGGGCAGGCCCTGCTCTTCGACGGCCGCACGGGCGAGCCCTTCGACCGCCAGATCACCGTCGGCGTCATTTACATGCTGAAGCTTCATCACCTGGTGGACAACAAAATACACGCCAGGTCGATCGGTCCGTATTCGCTCGTCACGCAGCAGCCGCTGGGCGGAAAGGCCCAGTTCGGCGGACAGAGACTCGGGGAAATGGAAGTCTGGGCGATGGAGGCCTATGGCGCCGCTTACTCGCTCCAGGAATTTTTAACGGTCAAGTCCGACGATGTCGCGGGCAGGACGAGAATCTACGAGGCGATCGTTAAAGGAGAGCACACGCTCGAGCCCGGATTGCCGGAGTCGTTCAACGTTCTGGTGAAAGAGCTCCAGAGCCTCGGTCTGGACGTGGAACTGGTCGAGAAGGAATAGGGGGATACGGCGCCTCAAGCCTGAAGCTGCAGGCGCTGTTCAGAAAAAGGAGAAATAAAGCCGTGGAAGATATATTCAGCTTTTTTGAAAAGCCAAAGGACCCGATCCGATTCAACGCGATCCGCATATCGATCGCATCGCCGGACAAGGTTCTGTCCTGGTCTCACGGCGAGGTAAAAAAACCGGAGACGATCAATTACCGGACTTTCAAGCCGGAGCGTGACGGACTTTTCTGCGCGAAAATTTTCGGTCCCGTAAAGGATTACGAATGCCTTTGCGGCCGGTATAAAAGAATGAAGCACCGGGGCGTCGTCTGCGAGAAGTGCGGAGTCGAAGTCATCCAGTCCAAGGTGCGCCGGGAGAGGATGGGGCATATCACGCTCGCGGCCCCCGTCGCGCACATCTGGTTCCTGAAAAGCCTTCCGAGCAGGATCGGCAGCATCCTGGACCTGACGCTCAAGGAAGTGGAGAAGGTGCTCTATTTCGAGTCCTGGATCGTCATGGACCCGAAGGGAACCCCGCTCAAAAAGCTGGAGCTTCTTTCGGAGGAAAGATACCAGGACGAAAGGGAGAAATACGGCCCGGACGGATTCGTGGCCGGAATAGGAGCCGAAGCCGTCCGCGTGCTGCTGGAGGAGGTCGACCTGGACGGGCTTATCAGCGAAATCCGCGGCGAGCTTGGAAAGATCTCGTCCGACACGAAAAGAAAGAAGCTGGTCAAGCGGCTGAAGGTGGTAGAGGCGCTGAAAAAGTCGGGCAACCGCCCCGAGTGGATGATCCTGACGATTCTCCCCGTAATCCCGCCCGATCTCCGGCCGCTCGTTCCTCTGGACGGCGGAAGATTCGCCACCTCGGACCTGAACGACCTTTACCGGCGCGTGATAAACAGGAACAACCGGCTCAAAAGGCTGCAGGAGCTCAATGCGCCGGAGATCATCATCCGCAATGAGAAGAGAATGCTGCAGGAAGCCGTGGACGTTCTGTTCGACAACGGGCGGCGCGGGAAGGCGATCACCGGGTCGAACAAGAGGCCGCTTCGTTCCCTTTCCGACATGCTCAAGGGAAAGCAGGGCCGCTTCCGCCAGAACCTCCTCGGCAAGCGCGTGGACTATTCCGGCCGCTCGGTCATCACGGTCGGTCCGGACCTGAGGCTTCACCAGTGCGGCCTTCCCAAGAAGATGGCCCTCGAGCTCTTCAAGCCGTTCATCTACAACCGTCTTGAGGCGAAGGGGTACGTCACGACGGTGAAGAGCGCCAAGAAGATGGTCGAGCGCGAATCGCCGGAAGTCTGGGACGCGCTTGACGAAGTAGTGCGCGAGTACCCGATAATGCTGAACCGCGCGCCGACCCTCCACCGCCTCGGCATCCAGGCGTTCGAGCCGGTGCTCGTGGAAGGGAAGGCCATCCAGCTCCATCCCCTGGTCTGCACCGCGTTCAACGCGGACTTTGACGGCGACCAGATGGCGGTTCACGTTCCGCTGTCCATCGAGGCCCAGATCGAGGCCCGGGTGCTGATGATGTCCACCAACAACATTCTTTCCCCGGCCCACGGCAAGCCGATCATCGTGCCCAACCAGGATATCGTGCTCGGGATCTACTATCTGACGCGGCCCAAATCGAACGTGCAGGGCGAGGGAATGGTCCTGTCCGGGCCGGATGAAGTCCGCCGGGCGAGGGACGCCGGCGTTCTCGACCTCCATGCCAGGATAAGGGTGAGAATAAACGGCGAGATCAAGGAAACAACCGCGGGCCGCATCCTCCTGTCGGAAATTATTCCGCAGGAGATCCCTTTCGATCTGATCAACCGCGTGATGAACAAAAAGGAACTGGCGAACCTGATCGACTACTGCTACCGCGTGTGCGGGGACAAGACGACGGTCCTGCTTGCCGACAGGCTTAAGGACCTGGGATTCTCGTATGCGACCAGCGCGGGGATTTCGATCGCCATCAAGGACATGGTAATCCCCGCCACCAAGAGGGAAATAGTGGCCCAGGCCGACAGCGACGTTCTCGAGATACAGAAGCAGTACATGGACGGGCTCATCACCGACGGCGAGCGCTACAACAAGGTCATCGACATCTGGGCGCACGCGACGGAGAAGGTCGCCAACGAGATGCTCAAGGACATCAGCGCCGAGGAAATGAGCGCGGCCGACGCCAAAAAGACCGAGAGCTTCAATCCGATCTTCATGATGGCCGATTCGGGCGCCAGGGGAAGCGCGGCGCAGATCCGGCAGCTCGCCGGCATGCGCGGGCTCATGGCTAAGCCCTCCGGGGAGATCATCGAGACGCCGATCACCGCGAATTTCCGGGAGGGACTGACGGTCCTCCAGTACTTCATCTCCACGCACGGCGCGCGCAAGGGGCTCGCCGATACGGCCCTCAAGACGGCCAATTCGGGATACCTTACCAGGCGCCTGGTCGACGTCGCGCAGGACTGCATCATCACCGAAGACGACTGCGGCACTATCGACGGCATCTACGTTTCCGCCCTGATGGAGGGAGGAGAGATCATCGAGACCGCGGGCGAGCGCGTCCTCGGGAGGGTGGCCCTCGAAGACACCGTCGACCCGTTCACGAACGAAACGCTCGTGTACGCGAACCAGGAGATTGACGAAGCGGTGGCGGAGAAAATCGACAGGGCCGGCGTCGAGCGGGTCCGCATACGGTCGGTCCTCACCTGCCGCTCCCGCCACGGGATCTGCTCCAAGTGTTACGGACGCGACCTGGCGCACGGGCACCTGGTGAACATCGGCGAGGCCGTCGGGATAATCGCGGCCCAGTCCATCGGCGAACCCGGGACCCAGCTTACAATGAGGACCTTCCATATCGGCGGTACGGCCAAATTCGAGGAGCATTCCACGCTCGAATCGCGGCACGACGGGACGATCAAGTACATCAACCCCAACGTCGTCAAGGGAAGGGAAGGCGACATGGTCGTCATGAACCGCGTCATGGAGATCCACATCCTTGACGAAGAGCACCGCAGCCGCGGGAAATACCCCGTCCCGTACGGCGCCCATCTCAAGATCGGGGACGGCGAGTCCGTCAAGAAGGGAAGCCTGATCGCGGAATGGGATCCGTTCTCGATTCCTATACTCTCGGAAGTAAGCGGTATCGTCAAGTTCGGGGACATTATCGAAGGCAAGACCATGCAGGAGCAGGTCGACGAGGTTACGGGCCTCTCGAGAAAGGTTATAATCGAGTCGACGGACTCCGATCTGCGGCCCCGCGTTTCAATCAAGAGCAAGGACGGCAAGATGACCCTGCGCGCGCCCTCCACGAACTCGATGGCCCGCTATCTGCTTTCGGTGGGCACCAATATCGTGGTTTCTGAGGGAGATGCGGTAGAAGCAGGCGAAATCATTGCCAAGATACCGCGGGAAACGACTAAGACGAAGGACATCACGGGCGGTCTGCCCCGCGTCGCGGAGCTGTTCGAAGCGAGGAAACCCAAGGAATTCGCGGTTATTTCCGAGATTGACGGCATCGTATCATACGGCAAGGACGTGAAAGGAAAGAGGAAGATCATCATCACGCCGGAAATCGGCGACGAGAAGGAATACCTCATTCCGAAGGGCAAGCACGTGAGCGTCCAGGAGGGCGATCGCGTGTCCGCAGGCCAGGCGCTCATGGACGGCGCGAGCAATCCCCACGATATCCTTAACATCAAGGGAGAGAAGGAGCTTGCGCGCTACCTGGTGGATGAGGTCCAGGAAGTCTATCGTCTCCAGGGCGTCAAGATCAACGACAAGCACATCGAGATCATCGTCCGCCAGATGCTCCGGAGGGTAAAGATCGTCGATTCCGGCGATACTACGTTCCTTTCCGACGAACAGATCGAGAGGAACATCTTCCAGGAGGAGAACGAGCGGGTCGTGGCCAAAGGCGGGCGCCCCGCGACCGGTGAGCCGGTTCTCCTCGGCATAACCAAGGCTTCGCTCAGCACCCAGAGCTTCATCTCGGCGGCTTCCTTCCAGGAAACGACGAGGGTCCTGACGGAAGCAAGCATCGCCGGGAAAGTGGACCACCTGCGCGGGCTGAAGGAAAACGTCATCATGGGCAGGCTCATTCCGGCGGGAACGGGGCTGACCGTGTACAAGAAGCTGGGCATTCAGGTGGAGGGAGGGGAAACTCCCGCCATCGAGCAGGGGCCCGGAGGAGAAACGCCTGATGAGAAAAATCTTGACATTCAGGCCGTTAGCTGATAGCTAATTCTGCTTTCATACCCTGGCAAAAGGGGCAGAATGTTCTGGAGGTTTCATGCCGACAATTAACCAGTTAATAAGAATCGGGAGAGCGGATATCGTAAAAAAATCAGCAACTCCGGCCCTGGGAGGCTCTCCCCAGCGGCGCGGCGTCTGCGTCCGGGTCTATACCACGACCCCGAAGAAGCCGAACTCGGCCCTGAGGAAAGTCGCCAGGGTGAGACTTACGAGCGGATTTGAGGTAACGGCTTACATACCCGGCGTCGGGCACAATCTTCAGGAGCATTCGGTCGTCCTCGTCAGGGGGGGGCGCGTTAAAGACCTGCCGGGCGTCCGGTATCATATCGTCCGGGGCACGCTGGACACCCTGGGAGTCCAGGACAGAAAACAGGGCAGATCCAAATACGGCTCAAAAAGGCCAAGTTAGGCGGGAGATTCATATATGCCGAGAAGAAGAGACATCCAGAAGCGGGAGATCCTTCCGGACCCCGTTCACAACAGCCGGCTCGTGGCGAAGTTCATCAACAATCTTATCCTGAAAGGGAAAAAGAGCACGGCGGAATCGATCCTTTACGGCGCTTTTGAAGTGATCGCCAGGAAAACGAAAGAATCCCCGACGCAGGTGTTTGAAAAGGCGGTTGACAACGTAAAACCGGTTATAGAGGTGAAGTCCCGCAGGGTCGGCGGCTCCACCTACCAGGTTCCCACGGAAATCCTTCCCGACCGCAGGCTCGCGCTCGGGATCAAGTGGATCATCGGTAATTCGAGAAAACGCGCTGAAAAGACCATGAGGGAGAAGCTTGCGGGCGAGCTGATCGATGCCGCGAACAACAGGGGTGCGTCCGTGAAGAAGAGAGAGGACGTCCACAAGATGGCTGAAGCGAACAGAGCGTTCGCACACTACAGGTTCTGAGAGTCCCGTCTCCCGGTTTTTTTGGTGAAGAAAATTGGCAAGAACTGTTCCTTTACATAAGGTCCGCAATATCGGCATCATGGCCCATATCGATGCGGGGAAGACCACCACGACGGAGAGAATTCTCTTCTATACCAAGGTCTCCCGCCGCATGGGGGAGGTTCACGACGGCACGGCCGTCATGGACTGGATGGAGCAGGAGCAGGAGCGCGGCATAACGATAACCTCGGCCGCGACGACGTGCTTCTGGAAGGACAACCGGATCAATATCATCGACACGCCGGGACACGTCGACTTCACGATAGAGGTCGAGAGGTCGCTCCGGGTCCTGGACGGGTCGGTCGCCCTTTTCTGTGCGGTCGGCGGCGTGGAGCCGCAGTCGGAGGCGGTGTGGAGACAGGCCGATAAGTACGGAGTCCCGAGGATCGCCTTTGTAAACAAGATGGACCGCATGGGCGCGGATTTCTGCCGTGTGGTGAAAGCGATCCGGGAACGGTTGGGGGCTCATCCCGTTCCGGTTCAGATTCCGATAGGTTCCGAGGAAAAATTCCGGGGCGTCATCGACCTCATTGCAATGAAGTCCATCAATTTCGGCAGGGATTCCCTCGGGGCCGAGTTCAGCATCGGGGAAATCCCCCCGGAGGCAGCGGAAGAGGCGGCCCGTGCAAGAGAAACTCTCATCGAGGCCCTTGCTGATTATGACGAGGATCTGATGAGCCGCTATATTGAAGGCGAGGCTCTTTCTCAGGAAGAAATAAAAAAGGTGCTCAGAGAGGCGACCCTGTCGCTCCGGGTGGTCCCCGTATTGTGCGGCTCCGCCTTTAAGAACAAGGGCGTGCAGCAGCTGCTGGACGGGATAGTTGATTTTCTCCCCGCGCCTTCCGACATGCCGCCGGTTTGCGGCAAAGATCCGAAGGGCGGCGACGTGATGGTCGGGGCAAGCGATGAAAACCCGTTCCTGGCGCTCGCGTTCAAGATCATGACGGACCCTTATGTGGGGCAGCTGACATATTTCCGTGTTTACGCGGGCGAACTCAAGGCGGGCTCCTACATCCTGAACGCCACGAAAGGCAAGCGGGAGCGGATCGGGCGCCTTCTGAAGATGCACGCGGACAAGCGGGAGGATATCAAGGAGGTCCAGACCGGCGATATTGCGGCGGCGGTCGGGCTCAACGCCACGTCCACGGGGGATTCGCTGTGCGACCTGGAGCATCCTCTCAAGCTCGAAATGCTCGAATTCCCCGAGCCGGTGATCGCGATCGCCATCGAGCCGAAGACGAAGGCGGATGAAGAAAAACTCGTGACGGCGCTGGGAAAGATAGCCCTGGAAGATCCTTCGTTCCGGGTCAGGCAGGACAGGGAAACGGGACAGACGCTCATCTCCGGCATGGGCGAGCTCCATCTGGAGATCATCGTGGACCGGCTCTCCCGGGAGTTCAGCCTGGGAGCCAATATCGGCCAGCCGCAGGTCGCGTACAAGGAGACGATCCGCAAAAGCGTCCGCTCGGAAGGGAGATTCGTAAAGCAGTCCGGCGGCCGCGGCCAGTACGGGCATGTCTGGCTGGAGATCGGGCCGGGCGAACCGGGTAAAGGGTTCGAGTTCAAGAACAAGATCATCGGCGGAGTGGTCCCGAGGGAATTCATCCCCGCCGTGGAAAGAGGAGTCCGGGAGGCGACCGAGGAAGGCGTTCTCGGGGGTTTCCCGATGGTAGATATTTCGGTCAGTCTGGTGGACGGCTCTTATCATGAGGTGGACTCCTCGGAAATGGCCTTCAAGATCGCGGGCTCGATGGGGTTCAAGAACGGCGCCCGCAGGGCCCACCCGATTCTCCTTGAACCGATCATGTCCGTCGAAGTCGTGGCGCCCAAGGAATACATGGGCGACGTTATCGGCAGCCTGAGCTCCCGCCGCGGCAAGATCGTAAGCATCGAGTCGAGGACCGGATCCGAGGCGGTGAACGCGGAGGTTCCCCTCGCGGAGATGTTCGGATACGCGACGGACTTGCGCTCGAAGACGCAGGGCAGAGCGGTTTACACAATGCAGTTTTTGAATTATAACGCGGTCTCTGAGGATCTGGCGAAAGAAGTATTGGAGAAAAAAAATCGAAAATAGAGTTATGCAAGGAGGTATCAGCGATGGCTAAGAAAAAATTCGAAAGGACCAAGCCGCATGTCAACGTGGGAACCATCGGTCACGTAGACCACGGCAAGACCACCCTGACGTCCGCGATAACTAAGCATCTCGCAAAGAAGGGGCTGGCCCAGTTCGTGGCCTTCGACGCAATCGACAACGCTCCGGAAGAAAAGGAAAGGGGTGTTACGATCAACATCGCGCACGTGGAATATGAGACCGAAAAGAGGCATTACGCCCATGTCGACTGTCCCGGCCACTCCGACTATATCAAGAACATGATATCCGGCGCGGCTCACATGGACGGCGCCATACTCGTCGTTGCGGCATCGGACGGTCCCATGCCCCAGACAAGAGAGCATATCCTCCTTGCACGCCAGGTTCAGGTCCCCTATATCGTCGTGTTTCTCAACAAGGTAGACCTCGTAGATGACCCCGAGCTTCTGGATCTCGTTGAGCTCGAGCTGAGAGAACTCCTCACCACCTACAATTTCCCGGGCGACGACCTTCCGATCATCCGCGGCTCCGCGCTCAAGGCGCTCGAGGCCGACGATTCAAGCTCCCCTGACGCCAAGTGCATCTTCGAGCTCATGGAGGCGGTTGATGCGTACGTTCCCGAGCCCGTGCGCGATCTCGACAAGCCGTTCCTGATGCCGATCGGAGACGTGTTCAGCATCTCCGGGCGGGGCACGGTCGTGACCGGCAGGGTCGACCGCGGCATAATCAGAACAGGCGAAGAAGTTGAGATCGTCGGCATCAGGCCTACTTTCAAGACTGTATGCACCGGCGTGGAAATGTTCCGCAAGACCCTGGACGAAGGCCGGGCCGGCGACGATATCGGCGTCCTTCTGCGCGGCACGAAAAGAGAGGAAGTCGAGAGGGGGCAGGTCGTGGCGAAGCCCGGATCGATTACGCCCCATACCAAATTCAAGGCCCAGGTTTACGTGTTGACCAAGGAGGAAGGCGGGCGCCATACCCCGTTCTTCTCGGGATACAGGCCGCAGTTTTATTTCCGAACCACCGATGTGACGGGTGTTACAACGCTGCCGGAAGGCGTCGAGATGATCATGCCCGGAGACAATGTGGAGATGGAAGTAAACCTGATTACCCCCATTGCAATGGAAGAGCAGCTTCGATTCGCCATCCGTGAAGGCGGCAAGACGGTCGGGGCGGGCGTGGTGAGCAAGATTATCGAGTGACGGAGGATTTAATGCTCCCGAGCGGGCAATCGGAAGGCGGTGTCCGCGCAGGGGGAGTTTGTCTATAAATAAGATTTGATTCAAGAGGACCATGGAAAATCAGAAGATTCGCATCAGACTGAAGGCTTACGACTACAAGCTGCTCGACCGCTCCACGGAGGACATCGTTGAAACGGCGAAGAGGACCGGCGCGCGTGTCGCCGGGCCCATTCCGCTGCCGACGGAGATCAACCGTTACACCGTGAACCGTTCGCCGCACGTCGACAAGAAATCGCGGGAGCAATTCGAGATACGCACGCACAAGCGGCTGATCGACATCATCGAGCCGACCCAGTCCACGGTGGACGCGCTCATGAAGCTGGATCTGTCGGCCGGCGTCGACGTAGAAATCAAGTTATAAGTCCCGGTACGGAGATGGATCATGCGGTCCACCTCCTGTTTTTTTGAAAATAAAACGGAAGACAGTGGCGATGAAGGGATTGATTGGAAAGAAATTGGGGATGACGCAGGTCTTTTCCATAGATGGGGCCGTGCCCGTCACGGCGATAGAAGCGGGTCCATGCTACGTGATCCAGAAGAAGACCGCGGCGAAGGACGGGTACAGCGCGCTGCAGCTCGGCTTCGGGCACAAGAAGCAGAAGAACGTGAGCAAACCCCTGCAGGGGCATTTCAACGCGGCAAACCGCGGCTTCTTCCGCGTGCTGCGGGAATTGCGCTTTGATTCCACGGACGATTACGAGCAGGGCAAAGAGCTCACGGTGGATATGTTCCAGCCCGGCGAGTACGTTGACATTGTGGGGACGAGCAAAGGTCGGGGCTTCACGGGCGGCGTCAAGCGGTATGGTTTCCGCGGCGGGAAAGCAAGCCACGGCTCCATGTTCCACCGCGCGCCGGGATCGATCGGGGCGAGCGCGTATCCCTCCAGGGTGTTCAAAGGAAAGCGCCTGCCGGGCCACATGGGGAACCAGCGGGTTACGGCCCAGGGGCTGCTCGTTTTCGGCGTCCGGCCCGACCAGAATCTGATTCTGGTCAAGGGGGCCGTCCCCGGCCACAGAAACAGCATTGTGCTGATAAAGAATTCCGTGAAGAACAAGAAGAGCAAGAGTCTGGAGTAAATCCGATGCCGATGCTGGACGTATACGATATCAAGAAAAACAAGGTCTCCGAGATAGAAGTGAACGGCGCGGTTTTCGAAGCCGACGTCAACGAGGCCGCTGTTCACGACGTCGTCAGGCTGCAGCTTGCCTCGAAAAGGGCGGGTACGGCCGCGGTGAAAGAGAGGAGCTTCGTGAGAGGCGGCGGGAGGAAACCCTTCCGCCAGAAAGGGACGGGACGCGCCAGGGCCGGTTCCACCAGGTCGCCCATCTGGAGGGGAGGCGGAATCGTGTTCGGACCGCATCCGAGGGACTATTCCTTTTCAATTCCGAAGAAGGTCCGGAAAGCGGCGCTGAAATCCGTGCTCACCATGAAATTCAGGGAAAACAAGCTGCTGGTCCTGAACGATTTCCCCATGGACGGGATCAGGACGAAAACGTTCAAGGGAGTGCTTGATCTTTTCGGATTGAAGAGCGCCCTTTTCGTGCTCGGCGAGCCGAACGAAATCGTCGAGAAATCGTCGCGGAACCTGAAGGAAGTGAAAATGATGAGATCGGAGGGGATCAACGTGTACGACGTGCTCCGGTACGAGCACCTGGTGCTGATGGAACCCTCCGTGAAGATGATCGAAGGGGCAGTGTTGGGCTAATGGAACTCTATTCTATCATCAAAAAGCCGCTGGTAACAGAGAAGAGCACCATCGCGCGCGACGAGGCGAATAAATACGCCTTCGAGGTCGATTCGAGAGCAAACAAAATCGAGATCAAGAAAGCGATCGAGACGATCTTCAAAGTCAAGGTCGTCGAGGTCCGCACCATGAACATGGCGGGAAAAAGAAAACGGATCGGCAGGATAATCGGGAGAAAATCCGACTGGAAAAAGGCGATAGTAACCCTCGCGCCGGGAGCAAGCATCGGCATTTTTGAAAACGTGTAAAGGCAAGGCGGAAATAACATGGCGATCAGATCTTACAAACCAACTTCCCCCGGGAGGAGATTCCAGACGGTTTCCTCGTTCGAGGATATCACGACCGCGGAGCCGGAAAGAAGCCTCCTGCTGCCCCTGCGCAAGGGGGGCGGTAGAAACAGCTACGGCCGGATAACGAGCAGGCACATCGGGGGCGGCCACAAGAGGACGTACAGGGTAATCGATTTCAAGCGGGACAAGACCGATATCCCGGCGAAGGTCGCCACGATCGAGTACGACCCGAACCGCTCCTCGCGCATCGCCCTGCTGCATTATGCCGACGGGGAGAAGCGCTATATCATCGCGCCCGTGGGGCTCAAGCCCGGCGATACCGTGATCAGCAGCGCAAGCGCGGACATAAAGCCCGGAAACGCGCTGCCGCTGCGCAGCATCCCGACCGGCTCGTTCGTTCACAATATCGAGCTGAAGCTCGGGAAGGGCGGGCAGATCGTGCGGAGCGCCGGAGGTTACGGCCAGCTCATGGCCAAGGAGGGGCGCTACGCCCAGATCCGGCTGCCTTCCGGCGAGGTGCGCAAGGTGTTTGTGGACTGCATGGCGACTATCGGCCAGGTCGGCAATATCGACCATGAAAATGTCAGCATAGGCAAGGCAGGCCGGACGCGCTGGCTGGGACGCAGGCCCAAGGTGCGCGGTGTGGCGATGAACCCGGTTGATCATCCCCTGGGCGGAGGCGAAGGCAAGAGCTCCGGGGGAAGGCATCCCTGTACTCCATGGGGGTTCCCCACCAAGGGATATAAAACGAGGCGCAGCAAGAGCACGGATAAATACATTATCAAGAAGAGGGATTAAAAGTGGCGCGTTCCATAAAAAAGGGACCTTATATCGAAGAGAGTCTCTTGGAGAAGGTAAGAAGGGCCCAGGCCGGCGGTGATAAGGGAGTGATCAAAACGTGGTCCAGGCGCTCGACGGTAACGCCCGAGCTCATCGGATTGACGTTCGCCGTCCACAACGGGAAAAAATTCATCCCTGTTTTCGTGACCGAAAACATGGTCGGGCACAAACTGGGGGAGTTCGCGCCGACGAGAATTTTCTTCGGCCATTCCGGCGACCGCAAGTCAAAAGTGCGGAAATAAGGTCGCCATCGGAGTCTGATTCATATGGAAGCAAGAGCAATCGCAAAATTCGTGAGGATCTCGCCGCAGAAGGCCAGGCTGGTCGTTGACCTGGTGCGCGGGAAAAAGGTGGAGGAAGCGGAAAAAATATTGTCCTTCACGAGAAAGAAGGCGGCCGGCATTGTCGGCAAGGTGCTCAAGTCGGCAAGGGCGAACGCGGCGCAGAACCCCAACATAGATGAAAAGATCCTTTTCGTGAAGGCCGTTTACGTGGACCAGGGTCCTTCCCTGAAGCGCTGGAGGGCGAGAGCCCAGGGGCGCATGGCCCCGATCAAGAAAAGAATGAGCCATATCACAGTCGTACTGGACGAGAAATTTTAACGGAGGTATCGCTTGGGTCAGAAAGTAAATCCGATCGGATTCAGATTATCCGGAGTAAAGACGTGGTCGTCTCAGTGGTTCGCCGAGAAGAATTACAGCGAGCTGCTTCACGAGGATATACGAATCAGGAATTTCCTCAAGGAGAAGTTCCATCACGCGAGCATCTCCAAAATCGAGATCGAGCGGGCCGCCGACAAGGCGAAGATAAATATCCACGCCGCGCGTCCGGGCGTAATCATCGGAAAGAAGGGCATGGAGATCGAAAAGCTGAAAAAGGATCTCGAAGCGATGATGACCGGGGAAGCCATTATCAATATCCTGGAGGTCCGCAAGCCGGAGATCGACGCGCAGCTGGTGGCCGAAAACGTGGCCCTGCAGCTCGAACGGAGAATATCGTTCCGCCGCGCCATGAAGAAAAGCGTGACTTCTTCGCTGAAATTCGGGGCCAAAGGGATCCGGATCACCTGTTCCGGCAGGCTCGGCGGCGCGGAGATGTCAAGAACGGAATGGTACCGGGAGGGGCGCGTGCCGCTTCATACGCTCAGGGCTGATATCGACTACGGATTTTCGGAGGCGAGCACAACGTACGGGCTCATCGGAGTCAAGGTCCTTGTATTTCACGGCGAGGTCCTTCCGGGGAAAAAGGAAGTGCCCGCAAAGTCGGGCGCCGCGCAGCGCGGCGCGTGACCGGCTGCTGCGGCTGGAAATAACGCTTGAGAGCGACAGGGGTTTAGCGTCATGTTGATGCCTAAAAGGGTAAAATACAGAAAACTTCAGAAAGGAAGGATGAACGGGGTTGCCACGCGGGGAGGCTCGATCAGCTTCGGGGAATTCGGGCTTCAGGCTACCGAATGCGGCTGGATAAATTCCCGCCAGATCGAGGCCGCCCGTATCGCGATGACGCGCCATATAAAGCGCGGGGGCAAGATCTGGATCCGGGTGTTCCCCCACAAGTCTTATACGAAGAAACCGGCGGAAACCCGCATGGGTAAAGGAAAGGGCGCTCCCGAAGGATGGGTGGCCGTGATCAAGCCGGGCATGATTCTTTACGAAATGGACGGCGTGGCGGTGGATACGGCGAAAGAGGCGTTCAGGCTCGCTTCCCACAAACTCCCGATCGCGACCAAGTTTCTGACGAGGGAGATTGTTTGATGAAAATCAGTGAAATCAGAGACCTCAGCCTCGAAGAACTGAAGAAGAAAGAGAACGATCTCGCCGACGAGCTTTTCAGGCTCCGCTTCCGGCAGGCTACGGGTCAGCTCGAGTCGGTGGCCGCAAAGCGGAAAATCCGCCGGGACATTGCCCGGGTGAAGACGGTCAGGAAGGAGAGGGAGGCTCTTGGGTAAGATGGCGGAACGGGGAAACAGGAAAGCCCTGCAGGGCGTGGTCGTCAGCGACAAGATGGACAAAACCGTCGTGGTAAGGGTCGAAAGACTGGTCAAGAGCCGGACATTTCAGAAATATGTAAAGCGGCACACGAAATTCAAGGCGCACGACGAAGGCAACCGCTGCACGGCGGGAGACAAAGTGCTGATCGTGGAATCCCGCCCCCTGAGCCGCGACAAGCGGTGGAGGGTGCGCGAGATCATCGAGAAAGTAAAATGAGGACGCTCAAGCGAGTGCGGACTCTGCGGGGTATGATCCTATGATTCAGATGCAAACCGTATTAAACGTTGCGGATAATTCGGGGGCGAAGAAGGTCTTCTGCGTAAAGGTCCTCGGCGGCTCCCGAAAGACGACCGCAACCGTAGGCGACATCATCGTCGTGTCGGTTAAAGAAGCCCTCCCGAATGCAAAAGTGAAAAAGGGAGACGTCATGAAGGCCGTAGTCGTCCGCACCGTCAAGGAAGTGCGCAGGACGGACGGCTCCTACCTCAAGTTCGACGACAACTCGGCGGTGCTGATCAACAACCAGCTCGAGCCCGTGGGAACGAGAATTTTCGGACCGGTTGCGCGTGAGCTCCGGGCCAAGCAGTTCATGAGGATCGTCTCTCTCGCGCCGGAGGTAATTTGAATGCAGTCCAGGAAGATAAAAAAAGGCGACATGGTGAAAGTGGTCGCCGGCAAGGAAAAAGGCAAAACCGGCAAGGTTATGCGGGTCCTGAGCGAGAGGGATCGCGTGATTGTGGAAAGGCTGAACTTCATCAAGAAGCACGCGCGTCCGGATGCAAAGTCGAAGGGCGGAATCATCGAAAAAGAGGGCTCGATCCACATTTCCAACGTCAGGCTCTTTTGCCAGAAATGCAACGACGGAGTCCGGGTCGGTAACCGGATCCTGGAGGACGGGAAGAAAGTCCGGACCTGCAGGAAGTGCAACGAGATATTTGAGTAGCCGAGGGTTGACGGATGGCACGGTTGAAGGAATATTACGAGAAAAAAGTCGTTTCCGAATTGACCAGGGAGTTCGGATATAAAAACCGCATGGAGGTCCCCAAGATCGAGAAGATTGTGGTCAACATGGGGCTGGGCGACGCGATTCAGAACATCAAGATACTCGACAGCGCCGTCAGCGAACTATCGCGGATCGTGGGCCAGAAGCCCGTGGTGACGAAAGCGCGGAAATCGATCGCGACGTTCAAGCTGCGCAAGGGAATGTCCATCGGCGCCATGGTGACGCTCCGCCGGGAGAGAATGTACGAATTTTTCGACCGGCTGGTGAACGCGGCCCTCCCCAGGATACGTGATTTCCGCGGCATCTCCCCGAAGTCTTTCGACGGCAGAGGCAACTTTTCACTCGGGATTAAGGAACAGTTTATTTTTCCTGAGATCGATTACGACAAGATCGAGAAGGTCACGGGCATGAATATAACCATCGTTACCACCGCGCGCACGGACGACGAAGCCAGGGTGCTGCTTAAGATGATGGGAATGCCTTTCCGGGCGAGTTAAATGAAACGGAGGAAATTTTGGCAAAGAAATCCTTGATTGCTAAGGCAAAGCAGAAAAACAAGTTCTCCGTACGGGAGTACAACCGCTGCCCTCTGTGCGGCAGGCCGAGGGCGTATTACAGAAAATTTGATATGTGCAGGATATGCCTGAGGAAACTGGCCTTGCGGGGTGAGATCCCCGGTCTCATCAAGGCGAGCTGGTAAGGGATTCAAAGGAGAGACGTTGCTATGGGGATGAGTGATCCAATTGCGGACATGCTGACGCGGATTCGCAACGCGTACCGGGCAAACCTGAAGAGCGTGGACGTAGGAATGTCGCAGATGAATTTCAATATCGCCAAGGTCCTGAAGAAGGCGGGATTCATCAGCGGGTTCAACGTGAAGAGGGAAAACGACAACAAGGGAGTGCTCAGAATATATCTCAAATTCACCGAGAGCAAACAGTCGGCCATCAGCGGACTCGAGAGGGTCAGCAAGCCCGGCAGGAGAATCTACGCCAAGAGCGGCGAGATACCCAAGGTCCTTAACGGCTTTGGCATCGCAATCCTGTCGACCTCCAAGGGAATCCTGACGGACCGGGAGGCCCGCGAGATGAATATCGGTGGCGAGATCCTTTGCAGGGTCTGGTAATTTCTACGGAGAGGAATCGGAGTTTGGTCCATGTCGCGAATCGGTAAAAAACCAATAGTGATCCCGAAAGGGGTCAAGGTTCAGCAGAACGGAAATGAAGTCAAGGCTGAGGGTCCGAAGGGTTCCCTTTCGCTGAAGCTGCCGGTGGATATAAGCATGGCCGTTTCAGAGGGACAGGTTGTGCTTTCCAGGCGGGATGACGAAAGAAGGGCGAAATCCCTGCATGGGCTGACCAGGACGCTGGTCAACAACATGATCACCGGGGTGAGCGCCGGGTTTCAGAAGACGCTCGAGATCTCGGGCGTAGGTTACCGGGCCGAGCTGGCCGGCGACCTCCTGAAGTTCTTCGTCGGCTACTCGCGGCCTGTGGAGTACAGGGTTCCGAAAGGAATCAGCATCAAGGTGGAAAAGCAGGTGACGCTGGTCGTGTCCGGGATAGACAAGCAGTTCGTCGGCAGCGTGGCTGCGGAATTACGGGCCATCCGGAAGCCGGAACCTTACAAGGGAAAAGGGATTCGATACCAGGGAGAACGGATCCGGAGAAAGGTCGGCAAATCAGCGGGCGCATAACAGCCGGCATCAGGCGTCAGGCGCCGGGCATCAGGTGAAAACCGGGAAGCCCGCGGCCTGGGATTGAAAAACAGGAATCGACGATCCAGTCCGGACTTCGGCCGCCGCGCCGGAAGCGGGCCGGTAGCCGACGCGCAGACGAGGTGGAAAAATTGTTAGCCGTACGCAAAAAAATCGACAAGATCAGGTTGAAACGGAAGAAAAGGGTCCGGTCGAAGATCTTCGGCACGGAGCAGAGGCCCCGTCTTTCGGTATTCAGAAGCGCAAGCCATATTTACATCCAGGCCATTGCGGACGATCTCGGAAAGACTATCGCCGAGGCCTCCACGCTGGATCCGGATCTGAAGGAAAAAGCGTCGAAAGCGAAAAAGACGGAAGCCGCCAAGCTTGTCGGCAAAACGATTGCGGCGCGGCTGCTGGAAAAGGGAGTAATGCAGGTTGTTTTTGACAGGGGGAGATTCCTGTACCACGGAAGAGTCAAGGCCCTGGCCGATTCGGCCAGAGAAGCGGGCCTGAAATTCTGATCTTAGCGGGTGAATAATGATTGGATCCATGGAGGAAACAGAACTTCTCGATCGCGTAATCGCGATCAAGAGGACGGCCAAGGTCGTAAAGGGAGGCCGCCGATTCCGTTTCAGCGCCGTCGTGGTCGTAGGCAACGGCAAGGGTGCGGTGGGGGCCGGATTGGGAAAGGCGAACGAAGTTCCGGAAGCGATCCGCAAGGGGACCGAGAAAGCCAAGAAGAATATCAAGAACGTGTTCATCACGGAAGGCACCATCCCCCACGAGATCATAGGGAGATTCGGCGCGGGCCGCGTGCTGCTGAAACCTGCTTCGGCGGGTACGGGTCTGATCGCGGGCGGCGCGGTGCGGGCGATCCTTGAGGTCGCGGGCATCCGGAATATCCTGACGAAATGCCTCGGATCCCATAATCCGCACAATCTGGTGAAGGCGACCCTGGACGGGCTCGTGAAGCTGAAAACCCCCGGGGACCTGATTGCGGTCCGCGGCAAAGAGGCTTCTGAAGCGTAACGGTAAATGAAGCTCAAGGGCTGGAGAAGCGGAGCCGGTATGGAGCCGCAGGCTCTTTGCCCTTTTTCGGTAAAGGGAGAAGATCGGTGGCCAAACTCAAAATAAAGCTGGTGAAAAGTTCGGTAAGCAGGCCCGAGAAGCACCGGACGGTGCTCCTCGGCATGGGTCTGCGCAAAATGAACAGGACGGTTATACTTGAGGACACACCCGCAATACGGGGAATGATCCGAAAGGTCAATCATCTGGTCGCCGTGGAAGAGGTGAAGTAAGATGGATTTAAGCGGGCTGAAACCTGCCGCAGGTTCCAGGAAAAAAAGAAAAAGATTCGGGCGCGGAGAGGCGTCCGGCCACGGGGGCACGTCGGGCCGGGGACACAAAGGCCTGAAAGCGCGCGCGGGCGCGTTCACCAGGCCCGGTTACGAGGGCGGACAGATGCCGCTGGCGCGGAGGCTTCCGAAGAGGGGTTTCCGGAATTACTTCCGCAAGGATATAATTATCGTCAATCTGGAGAAGCTCCGGGAATTCCCGAAGGGGGCGGTTGTCGACGCTCAGGCGCTGCTTGACAGCGGAATCATCAATAGAACGGGAGACGGCGTCAAGATCCTCGGCAAGGGAGAGATAAGCCATCCTTTGGCGGTAAAGATAAATCTGGTAAGCCGGTCCGCGCGGGACAAGATCATCGCGGCGGGCGGATCCATAGAGGTCGTTTAATTTGCTGGGCGGCTTAAAAAACATAGGAAAAATACCCGAGCTGCAGAGGAGAATCCTGGTCACTTTTCTCCTCCTGTCGGTATACCGAATCGGCACGCATGTGCCTACGCCGGGGATAGACGCTAAAGCGCTTGCAGCGTTTTTCGCCCAGGCGAAAGGATCCCTGCTGGGCCTTTTCGATTTGTTCGCGGGCGGCGCGTTCAGCAACCTGTCGGTGTTCGCGCTGGGCATCATGCCCTACATCAGTTCGTCGATCATCCTGCAGCTGCTGACGGTCGTTATCCCTCATCTGGAAAAACTGTCCAAAGAAGGGGAGGCGGGAAGAAAGAAGATAACTCAGTATACCCGCTACGGGACCGTAATTCTCAGCATCATCCAGGGATTCGGCATTTCCGTCGGCCTCGAGAACATGGTAGGCCCCTCCGGCGTATCCATCGTGATGGATCCGGGATGGAGCTTCCGGCTCATGACGGTCATCACCCTCACAGCGGGTACGGCTTTCATCATGTGGCTGGGCGAGCAGATTACGGAGCGGGGAATCGGAAACGGCATCTCCCTGATTATTTTCGCCGGGATCGTCTGCAGGGGGCCGTCGGCGGTCTTCGGTACGTTCCAGCTGCTGGCCACCGGTGAGATGGGATTGTTCGTCATTCTGTTCATCTCGGCGCTGATGATCTCCGTCGTGGGCGTCATCGTCTTCATGGAAAGCGGCCAGAGGAGGATACCCGTCCAGTACGCGAAACGGGTGGTCGGGAGAAAGGTTTACGGCGGCCAGGCCACTCACCTTCCGCTGAAGGTGAACACGGCCGGCGTTATCCCGCCGATCTTCGCTTCGTCCATCATCATGTTCCCGGCGACCATCGCCAACTTCATTCCGCATCCGTGGATGAAAGCGGTCGCCGAGTACCTGATGCCGGGAAGATTGGCCTATGAGACGCTGTACGTCGCCTTTATCGTGTTTTTCTGCTACTTCTACACGGCCGTGACGTTCAATCCGACGGACGTTGCGGACAACATGAAGAAGTACGGCGGATACGTTCCGGGAATCAGGCCCGGGAAAAAGACGGCCGAATACATAGACTCCGTGCTGACCCGCCTGACGTTCGGCGGCGCCGTATACGTTTCGGCCGTGTGCGTTCTGCCGAGCATCCTGATCGGCTATTTCAACGTTCCCTTCTATTTCGGGGGAACCGCGCTGCTGATCGTTGTGGGCGTCGCCCTGGATACGGCCGGTCAGATAGAGGCTCACCTGTTGACCAGGCAGTACGAAGGTTTCCTGAAAAAAGGACGGCTGGCGAGGCGGCGTTAGCCCCGGAGGGAACGAATGGTCATCTTGAAATCTCCGGAAGAGATTGAAAAGATGAAGGTGAGCAACGGGATAGTCGCAGAGATACTTGCGGAGATCGCGGAAATGGTCAGGCCCGGTATCCGGACTATCGAGTTGGATGAACGCTCGGAACTGCTGGCCCGAAAAAAGGGGGCGCGGCCCGCGTTCAAGGGATATCGCGGCTACCCTTTTTCGCTGTGCACATCCGTAAATTGCGAGGTCGTGCACGGCATGCCGTCGAACCGGCTTATCCGGGAGGGGGATATACTCAGCCTGGATTTCGGCGTCTATCATGACGGGTATTATGGGGATGCCGCGATCACGGTTCCGGTCGGCAAAGTATCCGATAACGCGGAGCGGCTGATGAAGGCCACCCGGACCGCGCTCGAGGAAGCGGTTCAGGAGGCCAGGGTAGGCAACCGGGTGGGGGATATTTCTGCGAGGGTCCAGGAAAGCGTTGAAGGCGCCGGATTCTCCGTGGTCAGGGATTTCGTGGGACATGGGATTGGCAAGCATCTCCATGAGGATCCCCAGATCCCTAATTTCGGCGTACGGGGCAGGGGACTCGAGCTCAAACCGGGCATGGTGCTTGCGATCGAGCCCATGGTGAACGAAGGGTCATTCGAAGTCAGGGTGCTGCCCGACGGCTGGACGGTGGTTACGACGGATGGCAAGCTGTCCGCCCATTTCGAGCATTCCATCGCCGTGACGGAGAACGGCCCTGTCATCCTGAGCCTGGCGCAGGCCTGAAGGCCGAAGGGAACGGGGGCAATGGCAAAAGAAGAACCGATCGAGGTGGAAGGGACGGTTGTTGAAACGCTTCCCAACGCCATGTTCCGTGTAGAGCTGGAAAACGGGCACAGGATTCTGGCGCATATCTCGGGAAAAATGAGGATGCATTTCATCAAGATCCTGCCCGGCGACAAGGTGACGGTGGAGCTGTCGCCGTATGATCTGACGCGCGGGCGGATCATATATAGAACGAAATAGACGGAGTGGAATCGTGAAAGTCCGGT
The DNA here is from genome assembly GCA_028712885.1 of Syntrophales bacterium. Classification (GTDB taxonomy): domain Bacteria; phylum Desulfobacterota; class Syntrophia; order Syntrophales; family UBA4778; genus JAQTPK01. The sequence continues at coordinate 27,869 of JAQTPK010000028.1, forward strand.
CTTCTGTGAAAAAGATGTGCGATAAATGCAAGATTATCAAAAGGCGGGGAATTCTGAGGGTTATCTGCGAGAACCCGAAGCATAAGCAGCGCCAGGGATAAAGAAAGAGGAGGTCCTCAGTGGCAAGGATTGCAGGCGTAGATTTGCCGAAGAACAAAAGGATGTCGATCGCCCTCACGTACATATACGGAATCGGGAGGTCCAAAGCGGTGGAAATCCTGGAAAGGGCGGGAGTCGATCCGATGAGGAAGACGGACGAACTCGTTGATTCCGAGGTGACCGCGATCCGCAACGTGATCGACAAGGAGCATAAGGTGGAGGGGGATCTCCGGCGCGAGATTTCCATGTCGATCAAGAGGCTCATGGATATCGGGACCTACCGTGGCTTGCGGCACAGGAAAGGCCTTCCCGTCCGGGGACAGAGGACGCATACGAATTCAAGGACGCGGAAAGGCCCCCGCAGGACAATCGCCGGAAAGAAGAAATCGTAATCGAACGGAGGACAGCCGATGGCGGCGCCAAGAGCGAAAAAAGGGAAGAAGAAAGAGAAGAAAAATATATCGGAGGGAGTTGCCCACATCCAGTCGACTTTCAATAACACCATCGTGACGATCACCGATCTGAGCGGGAACGTCATTTCGTGGGCCTCTTCCGGATCCCAGGGCTTCAAGGGCTCGAGGAAGGGAACGCCGTTTGCGGCGCAGATGGCCGCGGAAGGCGCGGTGAAGAGGGCGATGGAGCACGGCATGCGTTCGGTGCAGGTGTATGTGAAGGGACCGGGCTCCGGCCGTGAGTCCGCATTGAGGTCGATCCAGTCTGCGGGGCTGAACGTCAGCGTTATCCGCGACGTCACGCCCATCCCCCACAACGGGTGCAGACCGCCGAAGAGAAGAAGAGTATAAGGGGAAATCCAAAGCACCAGATACCAAATCCCAATGCAAGGAATTCTTCATTTTTGGATTTGAGTATTTTGAATTTCGAATTTATTTGGAACTTGGGATTTGGAATTTTAGATTATTGGAGGATACAACTTGGCACGATACAGAGAATCGCTGTGCAGGCAGTGCCGGAGCGAGGGAGTAAAACTCTTTCTGAAGGGCGACCGCTGCTATACGGATAAATGCGCGTCGGAAAGAAGGGGATACGCGCCGGGCGAGCACGGCCAGATGCGAAAAAAGCTCTCCGATTACGGCGTACAGCTGCGGGAAAAACAGAAACTGAAGAAAATGTACGGCCTGCTGGAAAGCCAGTTCCGCAATTACTTCAAGAAATCGGACAGGCAGAAGGGCGTAACCGGATCGAATCTCCTGATCATGCTGGAGAGAAGGCTCGACAATATCGTCTTCAGGCTCGGTTTTGCCAATTCCAGAGCGGAAGCCAGACAGCTCGTCATGCATAGTCATTTCAGGATCAACGGAAAAAAGGTAAATATCCCATCTTATCTCGTCAGCGCCGGCAGCGTTATTGAGGTGTCGGAGAAGAGCAGAAATATGGCGAGGATCAAGGAGTCTCTTGAGACCGTCGCAAGGCGAGGCTTACCACAATGGCTCGAGTTGGATAAAGCGAACTTCCGGGGCGTGTTGAAGGCCTTGCCGACGCGGGAAGACCTGGTTATGCCCATCCAGGAACAACTGATCGTAGAGCTTTATTCGAAATAGCACGATAAAGTTTTGAGATGGGGAAAAGAAATGCAAAAAAATTGGCGAAACCTGATTAGACCGAAAAAAATAGAGGTCGACGAGAAATCTCATACGCGCTTCTATGGTGAATTCACGATCCAGCCGCTGGAAAAGGGATTCGGCATCACCCTGGGGAATTCTCTGAGAAGGGTCTTGCTGTCATCCATTCGCGGCGCGGCAATAACGTCGGTGAAGTTCGACGGCGTCCTCCACGAATTCTCGACGATCCCCGGGGTCAAGGAAGACGTCACCGACATCATCCTCAATATCAAGGGCGTGCGGATCAAGCTGAACCAGGACGGCCCGAGAACTCTCCGCCTTGACGTATCAAAGGAAGGCGCGATCAAAGCGGGAGATTTTTCCACGGACGGCACCGTCGAGATCATGAACCCCGATCATTACATCGCCACCCTCGCGCCGGACTCCGGCTTGAAGCTGGAAATGGTTGCCCGGTCCGGGAAAGGATACGTTCCGGCGAAGATGGAGAGGGAGCCGGATCAGCCCGAAGGCACAATCAATATCGACGCGATTTTTTCGCCCATCAAGAAGGTGACCTACACGGTAACGCATGCGCGCGTCGGACAGATTACCGATTATGACAGACTGACCATCGAAGTCTGGACGGACGGAAGCGTGCTGCCCGAGGACGCCGTGGCGTATGCCGCAAAGATTCTCAAAGAGCAGCTGGACGTCTTCATCAATTTCGAGGAACTCGAAGAGGAAGTGAGGCACGCCGAGTCCGAGGAGAAGGAAAAGATAAACGAAAACCTGATGAGGAGCGTCGACGAACTGGAGCTGTCGGTGCGTTCGGCGAATTGCCTCAAGAACGCGGGAATCAATCTCATCGGGGAACTCGTTCAGAAGAGCGAGGCCGAGATGCTCAAAACAAAAAATTTCGGCCGGAAATCGCTGAACGAGATCAAGGAAATACTTTCGGAAATGGGGCTCAGCCTCGGCATGAAGATCGATTTTCCTCCCTGGTCCAGGAGCGGCGAGAGGGACAGATCAAGAAGGGATGAGGCCGGATATTGAATTCATGGCTAATGGCTAAAGGCAAAAGGCGCAAGGCTCTCCCTTTAGCCCTTGACCTTTAGCCCTTTGCCTCTGATTGGAGATGTAAAATGCGTCATAGAAAAGCAGGAAGAAAATTAGGCCGTACCACAAGCCATAAAAATGCGATGCTCAGGAACATGGTGACTTCCTTCCTGAAGGACGAAAAAATCGTCACTACGGACGCGAAGGCGAAGGAACTGAGGTCAGTCGCGGAAAAAATGATTACCCTGGGAAAAAGGGGAAACCTCCATGCCAGGAGGCAGGCGCTGAGTTTCATCCGCGACAAGAAAATCGCCAAAAAGGTTTTCGAGGAAATATCCCCGCGCTTTTCGGAGCGGGCCGGCGGATATACGCGGATAGTGAAAATCGGCAACCGCGAGGGGGACAATGCGCCCGTTTCCCTGATTGAGCTTGTCGCCCGGGCGGAGGAGAAACCGAAGAAGGGCAAAGGCAAGGAAAAAGCCAAACCGGAATCCAAGACCAAGGCGGCGGCGAAGACCAAAAAGGCAGCAAAGCCGAAAGCTGAAGCCAAAGAAAAAAAAGCGGAAGCGAAGCCGAAGTCCAAGGCGAAGGCCAAAACGGAAGAAAAAGAAAAGACACAACCGGCAACCAAACCGAAGGCCGAGGCAAAACCGAAAACGGAAGAAAAAAAAGAAGCCTGATTCAATCCCGGCTTCGGCGCCATAGAAAAGACAGGGGGTTAGAGGAACGGAAATTCTTCTAACCCTTTTTTCGTGTTCACTTCCGAACCGATTTCTAACGGATTGGAAAGAATTATTTCTATGCTGTAGTCGCAGGCTTCAGCCTGCGCAATGATCCTGTAGATGAGCGGTCGGGGCGGATTCCTCCCTGCGCCCTTCGACAAGCTCAGGACAAGCTCTGTCGAAGGATGCTGTCCGGAATCCGGCCCCACCCGCGCACCGAAAATATCCGGAAAACCGCTGGACTGTTTGGGCAACAGGCCCTTGAGTTATCCCCCCGCAGAGCAGTCCTCGACTATGCAAACCAGAAACTATAAACCGGAAACCAGATAATTTAACTTGGAGCGCCGTCGGGAACATGGCCCCGCCCGCAACCTCTTAAGAATTCTGACGACCCCTTCATGTCTCATGTCAAGGGCGGACTCCTCGGACCTTTCTCCGCTCCCCCTACATTTGCGAGTAGGGCAAGGCTATCATATTTGAACCGAGAGGGAGCCGGACTTCGCCGGGATGAACAACAAATCCCGGCAGCACCTTTTTTCCGAAATCTTCCTGAAAGGTCTTGATCGATGCGGCCATCTCCGGCCGAGGGGTGGCCGAGAGTTTCACCTCGACGGGAATAAGCTTGCCCTCCGTCGCGATCAGGATATCCACTTCAGTGCCGAAGGAAGTGCGCCAGAAGTACATCTGCGGATCAATTCCCCGGTGTGTAAGCGTCTTATAGATTTCCGTAACAACCGCTGTCTCCATGATCGGACCGCCCATCGGACCTGAAGCGGCATGATCGGGATCTTTCAGGCCTGTAAGATAGCAGAGCATGCCCACATCCATGAAATAAACCTTGGGCGTCTTGACGAGTCGTTTATTGAGATTGGCGAAATACGGTCTCAGGATAAGTATCTGATATGTGGCTTCCAGCACGGAAATCCAGGCTTTCACGGTATTGACGGCGACTCCCAGGTCTCTGGCCAGGTCGGTGATATTCAGTAACTGAGCGCTTCGCGCAGACAGCGCCCGCAGGAAACTCTGAAATTGGGACAGATCTCCGATCTGCCTGAGGTTGCGTACATCGCGTTCAAGGTATGTCTGAACGTAACTAGAATACCATAGATTGATGTCGCGTCCGGGATTCGCAATGAGTTCCGGAAAGGTGCCGCGGAGAAACCCGGCCCAGAGTTTCCTGTAGGAGATTTTCTTTTCAGGATTCCAGTGTCCCTTCGATTCCCATGGAAGAGGGGCAGAGGGCTCGCGATCAATCTCCCGGCGGGAAAAAGGCAAAAGCTTCAGCACGGCTGTCCGGCCGGCCAAAGTTTCCGATACTCTTGCCGTAAGCAGAATGTTCTGAGATCCCGTAAGCAGAAATTGGCCTGTGCGTTTCCGATCGGCGTCAATGTATTCTTTTACATAGGGAAGAAGTTCCGGCGCGTATTGCACCTCGTCGAAGATGACGGGAGGAGCATTCATGTCAAGAAAGCCCCTGGGGTCTCGGGCAGCCGCTGCTCTGATGTCGGGCGGTTCCAGAGAAACATATTTGTATTTTGCACCGAAGAGATGTTTGAGCAGCGTTGTTTTTCCCGACTGACGCGGTCCGGTCAGGACAACCGCCGGGAATTCCCCCGCCGCCCTTCGCAGCACCGGCTCCAGCGATCTTTCGATGTAATCCGTCCGCATAAACGCCTCTACTTGCAATTATGCATTCAAAATGCACTATTGCAAGTATTTTTTGCCCCGCATTGCCGCCGTCGGAAACCATATGTGAACCAGAAGGACAAGAAACGAGAAACTTAAACTCAGGCGCCGTCCGGATCCGGCCCCACCCATGGTCTCGTAAGATTTCCGAATCCCCCCTTCGTGTCTCACGTCACGGTAAGACCCCTCACCGTTCATATCCCTCACCTTCTCCGAGGTTTCCGTCTGTTCGTTTCTATTTGGAAATATGGGGAGTGTCCCTAATTTTAGTTCCCGGTTTCCGTTCCCGGTTCCGTAAGAAGCCCGAGACTTCAGCGGATAACTGTAAATTGAGAACTGTGAACCGGGAACTGAATAAGCGCCGTGACTTTTCTTTTTATCTCAACATCTTAGCTCCTCGGCCGCTAAGCTTCTATTTTCTCTCAGTTTTTTTTCTTGATTTTTCCCGGAGGAAAAGGGATAAAAAAACGATCCGGGGTTCCGGGCAGGAAATCAGCCGGAGGTCTTTATTATAAATCGAAAACGCTCCAGCCTCGCTGGGGAAGAGTGAACGAACTCTGAAGGAGGTTTGGATCATGCCGGAAGACAAAGTCGGTGAAGTGGTAAAGTTCTTTGCAAAACCGAGCGTAGCGGCGGTAAAGATCACTGCCGGTGAATTAAACGTCGGCGACAAAGTGAAATTCACCGGTCATACCACGGATTTCGAAACCACGATCGATTCCATGGAAATTAATAATCAGAAAGTGGAAAAGGCGGTGCCGGGCGACTACATAGGAATAAAGATTTCGGATCGGGTTCGTCCCGGCGATGAAATGCTGAAGATCACATGACGGGCGCCGACCCGGCCTGCCAAGAAAAAAGCCATGGCATACAGCCATGGCTTTTTTCTTGGCAGGGTCTCAAGCTCTGGACTTTCGGCATGGCATATGGTAGTAAAATACTAATTTTATCAAGATATTAACCTCTATTCCCGTCGGGATTCTCCTGATTCGTCGCCGGCGCGGAGGGGAATACTATTCTCCCTGAAATGAAACCTTCAATTTCTGAAGTGAAGAGGGATCCGCTCGGATTTCTGGATTCCCTGGACAGCGGGCGGATACGTCTGGATCTCGATCCCCTCCTGGCCGTGCTTCGCCGGCTCGGAGATCCCCACCGGCGGATACGGTCCGTCCTTGTGGCCGGATCGAACGGGAAGGGATCGGTTTCGGCGATGATCTCCTCCCTGCTCATCGAAAACGGGTTCAGGACAGGCTTGTACACGTCGCCGCACCTGACGGATTTCCGGGAGCGGATACGCATAGACGGCCGTCTCATCCCGCGCAGGGAGCTTCACGAGCGGATTGAGGAGGTGCGGGCCTGTATCGGAAGCGAGGACATCACCTATTTTGAATTCGCCACAGCGGTCGCTTTCTGTCATTTCCGCCGCTGCGGAACGGATATCGCCGTGCTGGAGGTCGGTCTCGGGGGAAGACTGGACGCAACAAATGTCGTGACGCCGGAACTCTCGATCATCACAAACGTGTGCATGGAGCACACGGAATACCTGGGCAAAACCCTGCGGGAAATCGCCGCGGAGAAGGCGGGCGTAATAAAAGAGAGGGGCGTTTGCGTAACCGGCGCCGGAGCGGGCAAAGTAATCGAGGTGCTCTCCGAAACCTGTCGCAGGAGGGGCTCCAAGCTGTACCGCCTCGGGAAGGATTTCCGGATCCGCTCCGGGGGCGGCGGTTCCTTCCGTTATCGCGGGATCGGCCTGGACCTGCCGCGGGTAAGGACGCCCCTGACGGGGAGGCACCAGGAGGAGAATGCCGCCCTGGCCATTGCCGCCGCGGAGATCCTCACGCAGAAGGGATGGCTCCTGGATACGGAGCGGACCCTGGCCGGTCTCGGCAGGACCCGTTGGGACGGCAGAATGGAGGTGGTCGGGGAAAAACCTCTCCTGATTCTCGACGGCGCCCATAACCCGGCGGGAGCGGAAGCGCTCAACAAAAGCCTGGCAAGAGATTTTCCGGGCCGGCGGATTATCTTCATCTTCGGCGTGCTGCGGGACAAGAATTTTCGCCGCATGCTGAAAACGCTTGCTCCCGCGGCATGGCGCATTGTCGCCTCGGGAATCAGGAACGACCGGGCCCTTTCCGCCGGGGAAGTCGCCGCGGAAGCGCGCCGGCGTCACAACCGGGTGTTTGAGGCGGAATGCGTCGCCGAAGCCCTGGAATCGGCCCTCGCCATGGCGGGTCCGGACGATCTGGTGTGCGTTACCGGGTCGCTGTACCTTGTAGGCGAAGCGAAGATGCTTCTGGAAAAGGTAAAAGCCGGAAAAAAGGAGACCGGGGGGCTGAGAATCTTAAAATACGGCTGATAAAATAAGTTATACAAACCCCGCGCTTTTTACAGCGACATATTGTATGTTGGCCTGAAACGCGAACCTGATGCCGGATTCTGGACTGTGGTTGATCTGTCGGGCAATGAAGTGATCCCTTCGGCTGCATCCGCATGCGGACATTGCTTTTCGATCCGCATGCTCACGGCGGCCGTTCTCCTGCCGCTCCTTATGCTGTTTTTGCCCGAGTCCGCCTGCCCGCAGGCGCCCAGGGAAATTAAGGGCCCGGTCGATATCGAGGCCGACCAGCTTTCATACGATCACGAGAAAGATACTTATCACGCCAGCGGCAACGTCATCGTCACGTTCAAGGACGGGTTCCTGGTTGCGGATACGCTGTCCCTGGACAGGACCACGGAAGACGTATTCGCGGACGGGGAAGTGTTCCTCCTCAGCGACGGCGACACCCTCGAAGGAGACAAGGTCAGGTTCAACCTGGGGTCAAAAACGGGCGTCGTATACAACGGCAAGATTTTCATGAGGGAGAATAATTTCTATCTGACGGGAGACGAAATACGCAAAACCGGGGAGGCGACGTATAAAATCCGGAACGCGACGGCGACGACGTGCGATACCGAAGTGCCGGACTGGAGGTTTACCGGCCGGGAAATGGAAGTGACTATCGACGGCTACGGCAAAGTCAGGCACGGCACGTTTCAGGTAGCGAACAGGCCCGTCCTGTATATACCATATCTTTTCTTCCCCGCGAAGACGACGCGCCAATCGGGATTTCTTCCTCCCCAGGCGGGCTATTCGAAGGACGTGAACGGGCTGGATATCGAAATCCCCTTTTTCTGGGCAATTTCAGAGAGCACCGACGCCACCTTTTACCAGCGGTATATTGAAAGAAGGGGATACAAGCAGGGGATTGAGTACCGCTACTTCCTCAGCAAGGATTCATTCGGCACGATTTACGCCGATTACATGAACGACACGAAGGAAGTCTCCGGCGAAACGGAGGGAGTGCCGCGGACCTGGACGGGGGAGCAGAAGAGGTGGTCGTATTACATAAGCCACGAGACCACTTTCTCCCCCGGCACATATCTGCGGACGGACATCCTGAAGTTGTCGGACATCTGGTACTTCAAGGATTTTTCGGCTTTCAATTACTATTTGGACAACTATGCCGGAACGGCGGAACGCAGGTTCCAGCGCATCCCCTTCATCGCCAACCAGTCCCTCGCTTCCTACGACTCCACGGCCCGGTTCGTCAAGACGTGGTCTCTTTACAATCTGACCGTCCTCGGGCGGTACACGGAAAACCTGACCACGGCGTCAAACGACGCTACGCTGCAGAGCTATCCTCTGGTTACCTTCACCGGATACAAGCAGCCGGTTTTCAACTCGCCGGTCAATTTCGAGCTGTCGTCGTATTACCAGTACGCGCACCGCAATATCGGCGAAAAGGGCCATGCCGCCGAGGCGAGCCCGACCCTTTCTCTTCCCCTCAGCTTCGGAGACTATCTTCAGTTTACGCCTTTTGCGAACGTGAGGGAGACTGCCTGGGAAGCACGCGGGGGAATTGAGGACAAGAAGGGAAGCCGGGAACTGTACAATATCGGGGCGAACCTCTCCACCGAGGTCTTCCGGATCTTTCCCGTCGGAATCAGATCGGTGGACAGGATAAGGCATTCCATCCGCCCGGAAGCGACTTACAACTACATCCCTAACGTCACCCAGGGGGATCTGCCGGATTTTGTGCCTGCCGTTCCCGAGACCAATTCGATCACTTATTCCATCACGAACATCTTCACGGCGAAGCTGCGGGAGAAGAAAGCCGCCATCGCGGCTGCTGAGAAGGCCGGGTCGGGAAACGGAACATCCCCGGGTGGGGGCGCGCAGGCCCCCTCGGCCGAGAGCTTCAGCTACCTGGAATTCATGAGACTGAAACTGCTCCAGACATACAACATCCTGGAAGCCCGGAGCTCCAGGCCGGAGCCGGAAAAAAGGCCTTTCAGCGCCGTGGATATCGAATTTGACCTGCTCCCGTCATCATACTTTAATTACCGCTCCCTGGCCACCTACGATCCGAGTGACGGGGAATGGAAGCGGCTCAACTATGACGTGACGCTGAACGACACACGGGGCGATTCATTGATCTTCGGCTACCGCTACACGCAGGACTCAATAGAGGAGATGAATGTCAGCCTCATCGCCAAGCTTACCCGGGAACTGGATGTCAATTACCTGCTGCGGAGGAACATCCTGGACGGGACGACGCTGGAGACTGCTTATGGGCTGACGTACAAGCGGCAATGCTGGATTTTAGATCTGGTCTACTCGGAGCTCCTCGACGACAAGAGGATAATGATGTACTTGACTCTTAACGGCCTGGGCAGGGTGGGACAGGTGCAGGCGCGCCCCGACGCTCTGATGGGAAGGTCCGGCGGGACCCAGAGATAACGCAAATTTCTCCTTGACAATCTGATTCTTATTCGGTTAAATTTCACTTTTAAATTTCGCACAGGTGTTGACCAGATGAAGACGTTCCAAGCGAAAAAGGAAGAGATTTCCAGGGATTGGCTCGTTATCGACGCCGACGGGAAAATCCTCGGAAGGCTCGCCAGCGAGATCGCCCGCCGGCTCAGGGGCAAACATAAGCCTATCTATACCCCCCACGTCGATACGGGAGATTTCATCATTGTCGTAAACGCGGACAGGATCATCCTGACCGGCAAGAAAGAATCGGATAAGGTCTATTACCATCATTCCGGGTATCCCGGCGGGCTCAAGTCGATGAACGCCGAGACATTGAAGAGAAAGCATCCCGGCGCCGTCCTGCGGGAAGCAGTGAAAGGCATGCTGCCGAAAAACACCCTCGGGCGGGCGATGCTGAGCAAGTTGAAGATATACACGGGGCCGGACCATCCGCACAGCGCGCAGTGCCCGGTTAAGCTGGAATTGTAAGCCGCCGGCGCCTGCCGGATAAATCGGATTTTTTGGAGCAGAAATGACCGCCAAGAATTTTCATTACGCCACCGGAAAAAGAAAATCTTCCATAGCCAGGATCTGGCTCAAGGAAGGAAACGGGGCCGTCAGGGTAAACGACAGAAACTTCGAAGAGTATTTCCCGAGGGAAAGCCTGAGGAGGCTTATTTTTCAGCCGCTGGAGATCACGGGGAAGAGGGGTAAATTCGACCTGTACGTCAACGTGCAGGGAGGAGGCATTTCCGGACAGGCCGGCGCGGTAAAGCACGGGATCGCCAGGGCTCTGGTGGAATTCGATCTCGACCTGAGGCCGGTGTTGAAAAAGGCGGGGTTCCTGACGCGGGATTCGCGCATCAAAGAGAGGAAAAAATACGGCCAGCCGGGAGCCAGAAAGAGATTCCAGTTCTCGAAACGCTGAACGATTATTACGGAAGGGGAGCTTCGGCTCCCTTTTTTTTGGTTTGGGGGGAGGTATGCTCAGGGTAGGAATCTACGGTGCAAGCGGATACACGGGACAGGAGCTTCTGAGAATTCTGGCGCGCCATCCCGGCGTGGGCATCTCCGCCGTCACTTCCCGGCGCTATAAGGGGATTGCCGTTGCCGATGTTTATCCGGCCTTCCAGGGGCGCCTCGATCTCAAATTCATGGACGCCAGCCCCGAGGAAGTTGCCGGCAAGGCCGATTTCATCTTCTCGGCGCTTCCCCACGGGACCGCGATGGAAGCGGTGCCTTTGTTCATCAAGGCCGGGAAAAAGGTGGTCGATCTGAGCGCGGATTACCGGCTGCGCGACGTCTCGGTCTTTGAAAAACATTATTGCCGGCATGCCTCGCCCGAG
>JAQTPK010000071.1:0-1787 GCA_028712885.1 Syntrophales bacterium
TGAAAGACCAATCTCAGGAAGAGGTGGAGGATGTAATCATCTATGATCGAGACCCATGGCAGATTCTATATACAAGCGGCACGACCGCGAACCCGAAAGGTGTTGTGACGTCTCATCTGGCGACATTCCGGGATCTTTACAAAACCGCATGAAAATTCGCCCTTTCCGCTTAAGGTTTCCCTCTCCGCGTTTCGGGATTAACGGATGAAGTACGTAGGGGGGATGGGCCTGTTCCAATGATGCGGCGGGTGAAAATCCAGTGGCTTCACAAATGTTCTGGAGCACCATGGTTAAAGCGGAAAAGAAGTCGTCTGATTTCTTCGATGGACCTCTCTCTTACATGGAGCACCTCCTCTTGCGGCTGCCCCCGGTTCCCTCCGCGGGAATCAGGGGCAGTTGCAGAAATCCCTTTAATGAAGGGCACGGACTTCATTATCAGAAAGATCCTTGAAACCCATTCAAACTCGTCATCCAACACCAGAAAGTTGAGGATTACTTAGTAAGTGCATAATGCATTTCAAACAGCCTCTAATATTCGAAGTCGACGGCCTTAATCTCCGAGCACATCGCCTTCACTTTATTCAGAACAATCATATGTTCCGGGTGGGGGCGATACCTGCCCAAAGCCGCGAAATCGTCGAACGAGGAAACGAGCGCGAAATCGTATGCCCTTTCCGGGCGGAGGTCCCGGCCGAAGGTGAATTCCTTGATTTCGGGAATTACGGCGGGAAGCCCTCCCAGGCCTTTCTCCAGGTCGCGGATCTGGTCCTCGGTGGTTCCGGGTTTGAATTTCATCAGGACGATGTGTTTGAGCATGGGGGACCTCCTCTAGAAAAATGGGCAAAAGGAGCAACAAAGCTGATTGTTTCCCTTTAGCCTTTAGCCTCGTGCCTTTAGCCCATTTAGCACATATGAAGTATTGAGATCAAGGCTTCCGTAATTTTGCCGGCGTGCGGGGATGTGATATAATCCGCCAGTACTTAAGGCGGATGTCAGATGCAAATTAAAGATATAAAGGATGGCGCTCATATCGAGTATCCCTGCCGGTGGACTTACAGGATCATCGGGAGGAATGAGAAAGAGATGCGCGAGGCCGTACAGGTATTGATCCAGGACGATCCCTGCGAAGTAATTCCATCCAGGGTGAGCGCGACGGGTAAGTATGTATCCCTGAATATCGAAGTTGAAGTCAGTTGTGAAGAGAAAAGAACGTCCGTTTATGAATCACTGAGAAATCATCCTTCCATAATCCTGGTCCTCTGATTTTCTTTACAATTCCTTATATGGCGGGCAATTAAGCCCGACTGTCGGTGTACGGATCTGTTCGATTGCGTGTGAATATCTGGAGAACTGAACTTTTTTTAATTCTGGACTCTGAACTATTTTTTTCTTATGGAGTGAATTGCTGTGGCTTTGAACGAGGCAAAGACCTCCGTTCCCTCATTCAACCCCATTTCTTCCACTGATCTTCCCGTGATAAAGGCATCCAGGGGGAACCCGCACTCGAGCTCCGCCTTGAAGTAGAATCCGGCGGGGATAATCCGGACGATACGGGCGGGAAACATGTTCCTTGCGCTCGACTGTTCCTTCGGCGCTCTTCGGGTGAGAGTTACATTCTCCGGCCTGACGAAGAGAATGACAAGCTCCCCCGGCTCGCCTTCCCCGGCCGCTTCTATCTCGCTGCTTCCGGCGGATACGATGAAAGTGCCGTTTTCCCTTCGCAGAATTTTTCCCGTAACGATGGTTTCCGCGCCGACGAAAGCGGCTATATCCGGATCCGCCGGGCG
>JAQTPK010000071.1:1887-8708 GCA_028712885.1 Syntrophales bacterium
CCCCGGCCGCTTCTATCTCGCTGCTTCCGGCGGATACGATGAAAGTGCCGTTTTCCCTTCGCAGAATTTTTCCCGTAACGATGGTTTCCGCGCCGACGAAAGCGGCTATATCCGGATCCGCCGGGCGGTTCATTACCTCTTCCGGAGCCCCGTCCTGGGCTATTTTTCCCGCGAGCATAACCGCAATCCGGTCCGACATCATCAGCGCTTCCGTCCTGTCATGCGTCGCAAGGACGGCAGTCGTCTTCGTCTGATTGAGAACTCCTTCCAGATCCCGGATCAGGGAGTCGCGGCTGGGGGGGTCAAGCGATGCGAACGGCTCATCCAGGAAGAGGATTTCCGGGCGAGTCGCGAATGCCCGCGCCAGGCTCGTCCGCTGCGCCTCTCCGCCGGACAAAGTCCTGGCGGATCTGTCGGCCAGGTGAGGTATCCCGAAGCGTTCCATCTGCTCCGCAACGGTCCTTCTGATCTCGAGGGAAGAACTCCCCCGGATTTTGGGCCCGGAGGCTATATTCTCGAAGACTGTCGTATTGAAGAGCAGCGGCTCCTGGAACACCACGGCAATTTTCCGGCGGTACAGAAGCCAGGCGATTTCCTTTCCGACTTCCCGCCCACGGAACAGGACTTTCCCCCCGTTCAGCCTGGTCAGTCCCGAGAGCGCCATGAGAAGCGTGGTTTTTCCCGCGCCGTTCGGTCCGATCAGCGACACAACTTCCCCTTCGCGGATGTCGCAGGAAACGCGGTCAAGGATAACGCTCCCGCCCCGCTTCACCAGCAGGTCCGATGCGGAAAGGATATGACCGGATCCTGTCATCGCGGTCTCTCGTACTGCTGGATCCGGGTCAGAACCAGGTTGATCAGGTAGGCCAGGATGAGGAGGATGACACCGAGCGCGATCGCTATCTCAAAATTGCCCTTGCCGGTTTCCATGACCGTGGCCGTGGTGAGAACGCGCGAATACCCCTTGATATTGCCGCCCACCATGATCGAGGCGCCGACTTCGGATATGACCCCGCCGAAGCCGGCCATAACGGCCGCGAGCAGGGGGAGTCTTGCCTCCCGCAGGAGAATCCAGACCATCTGCAGCCGGGTTGCGCCGAGGGCGAGGACCTGGAGCCGCAGCTTTTTCGGGAGCTGCTGGACGGCGGCCAGCGAGATGCCGGTCACAATCGGAGTAGCGATTATGAACTGGGCTGCGATTATGGCCGTTGGCGTGTAGAGGATATCGAGGAACCCGAGCGGGCCGCTTCTCCACAGGAGAATGCTGACGATGAGCCCGACAACGACGGGCGGAAGCGCCATCCCGGTATTGATCAGGCTGATTACTATTTTCCTGCCCGGGAATTCCGCGAGCGCTACCGCCGTTCCTGTCGATATGCCGATCACGAGACTGATGAGCGTGGCCGTTCCCGATATGCGCAGGGACAGGGCCGTTATCCCCATCACCTCCGGATCAAGGCCGAAGAGGAGCTCGAAGGCCTTGACCACTCCTTCAAAGATCAGATCCATTACCGGCCCAGCTTATCCTCGCTCTTGCCGGCGTCCGGGAAAAACAGCGGCGAGCCGAATTTGTCTTTGCCGAAGTCTTCAATAATCTTCTGTACCCGCTTCGAAACCATGAAATCGGCGAAGGCGCGGGCGCCGGCGGCGTTGACTTTGGGCCACTTCGAGGGATTGACCTGGATGACGTGGTAGACGTTAAGGAGGTTCTCGTCCCCCTGGACAAGGATGTCAAGGGCGAGCCTCTTCTTTACGGCGAGATAGGTTCCCCGATCCGTCAGGGTGTAGCCCCTCTTCTGCGAAGCAACGTTGAGAGTAAGTCCCATGCCCAGCCCCGTCTGCTGATACCATTTCCGCCCTTCGGGTTTTACGCCCGCCTTCCACCAGATTGTCCTTTCCTTGGCGTGGGTCCCCGAATTGTCGCCGCGGGAAACGAAGAGCGCTTCTGCGGCGGCTATTTTCCGGAAGGCGTCGACGGAGGACTTGAGTCCCCGTATCTTCGCCTGATCGTTTCCGGGTCCCGCAATGACAAAATCGTTGTGCATGACGAGGAGCCTGCGGCTTCCGAAACCGTCTTTCATGAACTGCTTCTCCGCATCCGGAGAATGGACCAGGAGCACGTCAGCCTCGCCCTTCCGGCCCATCGCCATCGCCTGTCCGGAACCGACTGCGATCGTCTTCACGAAATATCCGGTTTCCTTCTCGAAGAACGGCAGAAGAGTATCGAGCAGGCCAGAATCCTGCGTGCTGGTAGTGGTGGCCAGGATCACGTTCTTCTGCTCGGGAGCCGCATCCACACCGGCCGCCGCGAAAACCAGTAACAGCGCACAGATTACCGACGCCATATTTCTCATTCGTCTTTTCATTTCGACCTCCCGCTTCAGAAATTTCACTTATGGACCTTTTCCCTCCACTCCTTCGAATCGGGAAAGAAGAGAGGGCTGCCGTACTTGTCCTTTCCATAATCCCTTATGATCAACTGTCCCTTGTCCGGCGCCGTGAGCCATTTCACGTAGATCATGGAGGTATCGTAATTGACCCGGCTGAATTTCTTCGGATTAACCGGGATGAGCGTGATGTAATTCAAGAGGTCTTTATCCCCTTCGACAAGGATCTTCAGCTTCAGATCGTCTTTCAGCCCAAGGTACGTGGCCCGGTCTATAAACGTGTAAAAACCCATCCGGTCGGCGTACTTTAACGTGGAGACGTTTCCTTCCGAACCCTTTTCATATTTTTTGTACCACGGGCCGGATGGAACCATTCCCGCTTTTTCCCAGATATTCATTTCCGCCACATGGGTTCCCGATTTGTCCCCCCTGGTCAGGAAAGGCGCGCCCGCTGATGCGATTTTCTTCAGCGCCGCCCCGGCATTTTTCGTTCCTTTGATGCCCGCCGGATCATTTGCCGGCCCGACGATGACGAAGTCGTTATACATCAGCGGAATCCGCCCGGTGCCGAAACCTTCCTGAACAAACTTCTCCTCCAGCGCCCGCGCGTGCACCATTACCAGGTCCACGTTTCCCCTGCGGGCGATATTCAGGGCCGCCCCGGTGCCCGCGCCGACGTGGCGCACGCGGATGCCGGTCTCTTTTTCAAAGCGGTCTTCCAGGACGTCGACGATGCCGGAATCGACAGGGCCGATCGTGCTCGCCATCAGGATAAAGTTTCCGGCCGCCGAGAGATTCGCAGGGACGGCAAGGAAAATAATAAAAATGAAGATAATCGCTTTTTTCATTTAATCTCCTCTTCTGTTCTCAGCGTATTGTGATAATCTTTGCCTTTGTTTGCCTTTGGACATCGCTGAAGATCAATATTCTTTCCCCTGAGCCCTATACAGCAGAGTACAGTATTTTTCCCGTATCCTCGAAACCGTAATCGGCCAGACCGATCATTTTTCTGCGGAACTTATCAGAGCGTAGGGTTTCGATCAGGGCCTGAACGCCCTTTTCGAAAAAGGTCGAACGGCCGACGATCATATCGAAGCTTTCGCGGGCGACAGGGATAAACCCGACTCCGAGCAGGTGCGAAATCGCCACCGAAGCAAGTCCGGCATCGGCCTCTCCTGAAAGGACAGCCAGCCCGACTTCCATATGAGTAAAGGCCTCGTCCTTGTAGCCGGCTATTTTTTCCCTGTCCAGGCCGAGCCGTTCCAGATGGTAATCGAGGAGTTTGCGGGTTCCGGACCCCCTCTGCCGGTTGATGAAGCGGACATCGCCCCGCACGAGATCTTCAAATCCCCGTATTCCGGAAGGGTTGCCCGGTCCGACGACCAGGCCGACCGACCTGCGGAACAGGTGGATCAGCACGGGGCTTATTTCTTCCAGGGCGGAGAGAAAGGGCTTGTTGTATTCACCGCTTTGGGGATCGAGGAGGTGGGACCAGGCGATATCCGTATATCCGTCCCCAAGGGCCCGAAGGCCCTGCGTGCTGCCCGTATTGGATGAAAATATGATGAACTCCGGGTGATCCCGCCGCAAAGCGGTCATGAGAAAATCCAGGACGGGGTCGTTGCTTCCGGACGCGAGCAGGGCGCCTTCAACGCGCCCGCTTTTTTTGCGGGCCCTCTTGAGGCTGTCGCGAGCAGTCGATTCGATCCATTCGTCCAGGAGTTTCTTCGGAAAGATCCATTTTCCCGTCACGCGCGTGGCGGGGATTTTTCCGGCTTTGATAAGGGCATAGACCTGCTTCTCGTGAATTTCGAGATATCGGGCCGCCTCTTTTGTGTTCAGGAATTCGCCGGGCATATTTACTCCTACAAATAACTACAAATTCATACCATAAGCGCCGTCCGGGGCGCAAGAAAGAACCAGGCGCATGTCAAATCGAAACCTCAATTATTGAGGATTGTTGTAAAGCGAAGCCGGATCGCCCCATTCAAAGACGCTATTGCAGTCGCCATTCCCCTCTGCTACTTTTATCGTGATCCTGCTTTACTTCGCCGGCCTGGTCATTTTTTTCACCTCCGGTGAGCCCGAATTGCCTCGGGATTGGAGCGAAATGATAAAAATAGACGGATCGCTGTATTCGGGGAGCGGGACGATTCTACGTTATGCCGCCGCGCTTTGCACCCTGACCGGAGAGCCCCTCCATATGTTCCGTATCCGGGAAAAAAGAGACAGGCCCGGATTGAGAAGACAGCATCTCCAGGCGGTGCAGACGTGCGCCGAGTTGTGCGGAGGGAGTCTGGAAGGGGGGGGCATCGGCAGCCGGGAAATTGTCTACCGGCCGGGTAAAGATATCCGCGGCGGGGATTTCCGGGTCGATATCGGCTCGGCGGGCTCCGCGACAATGCTGGCCTTTACTCTGATCCCGGTCGCCCTCTGGGCTCCTGAGCCTTCCCGGTTCAATCTTATCGGGGGGCTGTTCCAGGATTTCGCCCCCAGCGCATATCACATGCAGAAAGTTCTTTTGCCGCTCCTTCAGCGCATGGGAGCGGATATCAGCTTCACGATAACACGGCCGGGATATGTCCCGGAGGGAAATGGAGAGCTGATTGTGGAAGTAAACCCCGCCGGGCGCGGCCTTGCCCCAATAGAAATGGCCGTTCAGGGAGCAATGAAAAAAGTACGGGGCATTTCGCTTTCCTCCCATTTGCAGGAGGAGAAGGTGAGCGAGAGAATGGCGCGGGAAGCCGGGGATCTGCTTGCCCGCCATGGAATTGGGTTCGACGCGGAAATACTGCATGACAGGACGGCGCTTCAGCGCGGCGCCGCTCTCCTTCTCCGGGCTGATACAGACACGGAATGCATCCTGGGTTCCGACCGGGTCGGCAGGCGCGGGAGAAGATCGGAGGCGATCGCCGGATTCTGCGTGAGGACGTTGATGGAGGATATCCGTTCCGGCGCAACAGTCGACCGGCACACGGCGGACCAGCTGATACTGTTCGGAGGGTTGGCTGCGGGGCGGACCGAGTATATTATTCCTGCCGCCACCGATCACGTGAAAACGAATATCGAGATGATCAGGAAACTCCTCGGCGCCGGGGCGGAGCTGCTCCCCGGAAGAAGACTTCGCATCGACGGAATCGGCCTGCACCCGACGGGGCGTCAGGGCTTTCGGGTCTGTTGAGTCCATTGCGTTCGTTGCGTCTATTGCGTGAGTCCTCTCAGCCTCTCAGCTTCTCAACCTGTGAATAGAGTTTTTTCAGCTTTATAAGTCTGAAAGATTTCTCACCCGCCACGGCGGGTTCGAAATGACAAAAAGGGATCGAAATGACATCTGTCAGTGCTTCGAGAACCCTCAGATGTCATTCGCGAAGCCCCCTTAACGTCATTCCACGGAGTCCCCTCAGATGTCATTCGCGAAGCCCCCTTAATGTCATTTCGAGGAGCGGAGCGACGAGAAATCATTTTCTCATTTTCCAGGGCGGAATGGAAGATTTCAGCCCTGATCGCTTTACTGTGAACTGAGAACTGTGAACCGGGAACTGCTTATGGCGCCGTGCGGATCCATGCTCTCAACACTTCCGCCACGCTCCAGGCCTGCGATATGCAGCCGTGCGGGTTGAACGGTTCCTCCGCATTGAAGATTTCGCTTATCGAGCCGATGCATCCCTCATTTAAATGGCCGGAAAAACTCTCGAGCAGACTCCGTGCGCTTCCCCGATCAACGGGATGCACCCTGAGCCAGGCGTCAATGAAAGGACCTATCAGCCATGTCCAGACGGTCCCTTGATGATAGGCGGCGTCACGGGCTCTGCGGTCTCCGTAATACTTTGTCTTGTAATCGGGATGGTCCGGGGCCAGCGAACGGAGTCCGAAAGGCGTGAGCAGCCGGCGGGATACGACGTCGAGAATACGAGGCCAGCGGGACGGATCGAGAACGGGGTGTCCCAGGGAAAGGGAAAAAATCTGGTTGGGGCGGCAGGCGGAATCGTTCCCCTTCTCGCCGTCTATCAAGTCGTACAGATACGCCCCTTCCTCAAACCAGAACCGCTCGTTAAAGGATTGGTAAACCCTCTCCGCCGTGTCACGGTAAAGCCGCGCGGCATCGGCGCCTTCCTCCTCCTCCGTCCATTGCTCCATGAGCTTCAGCGCATTGTACCAGAGAGAGTTGATCTCCACTGTTTTTCCGCGCCGGGGAGTAACTACCCAGTCCCCCACCCGCGCGTCCATCCAGGTGAGGGGCAATCCGATCTCCCCCTGCCTGATCAGGGAATCGGAGGCATCCATTCTGATTCCGAAGCGGGTCCCCGCCATATGCCGCCCGATTATTTCGGCCAGTCTCGGGAGCAGGGCCTTCAACGTCATCCGGTCGTTTGTGAACTCCAGGTAACGGGAGATTGCATGAAAATACCAGAGCGTTGCGTCCGCCGTATTGTA
>JAQTPK010000029.1 GCA_028712885.1 Syntrophales bacterium
GGATATATCTGGGAAACCGCCACGGCCCGAACTTCCGTTCCGCCGCCGAGCAGCATCCAGGCAAGGATCGCCGCGATAATGAATGCTCCGGCCGGGAGCAGCCATTTTTTATCAAGCCGTCTGAACCGACGCTTTCTTCCGGACCTTTCGGACCGTTCGATTTTCAGGCCGGACAGATCTTCATCAGCCATGGGCGCTTCCGAATTCGGGCGGGCAGGATGTTCATCCGATACTCAAATTAATTTTCTTTTCTATATTCAAAGTTTATACTATATACCCTCTTCAGCTATTAATAAAGGCAAATTGGTTCCGGATCGCGGCTAAAGTCGGCAGACCGCTGATCCGAACAATAAGAGCAGATGCGTAAAACGCATTTGCATTAATGGTGTCGGACATTGAACAGCCTCCCGTCTGTTACCGGAAAGATTCTCATCATCGACGACGATAAGATCCTGACCGATATGCTCGGCGATCTGGTCCGTCACATGGGCCACGATGTTCAGATCGTCCACACGCTGGAAGAAGGCCTCGAACACGTCAACAGGTCCTCATTCGATGCCGTTTTTCTGGATGTCCGCATGCCGGACGGGAGCGGTCTGGACGTCATATCGCGCATCAAGCAGTCGGCTTCGGCCCCGGAAGTCATCATAATCACCGCCTCCGGAGACCCGCAAGGGGCCGAAAGGGCGATCAAGAGCGGCGCCTGGGATTATATCGAAAAGCCGTCCTCGATCCGCGCCATGACCCTTCCCCTCGCCCGCGCCCTTCAGTACCGCGAGGCAAAGAAGATGAAAAAAAGGCCCCTGAGCGAACTGAAAAAAGAGGGGATCGTCGGCAGCAGTCCGCAGATCAGGGTCTGCCTGGACCAGATAGCGGAAGCATCCTGCTCCGACGCCAGCATTCTCATTACCGGGGAGACCGGTACGGGAAAGGAGCTGTTCGCGCTTGCCATCCATCATAATTCCGCAAGGAAAAGCGGCAATTTCGTCGTAGTCGATTGCGCGGCGCTGTCCGATAACCTTGTCGAAAGCATGCTTTTCGGATATGAAAAGGGCGCCTATACGGGGGCGGACCGTTCCCGTGACGGACTGATAATCCAGGCGGACGGAGGCACTCTTTTCCTCGATGAAATAGGCGAACTCCCGCTGCCCATTCAGAAATCGTTTCTCCGGGTTTTGCAGGAGCATAGGTTTCGCCCGCTCGGGAGTAAATATGAGATGATGAGCGATTTCAGGCTGGTCGCGGCTACGAACAAGGACCTGGACCAGATGGTTCGAAACGGCCAGTTTCGGAGCGACCTCCTGTTCCGCCTCAGATCACTCACGATCGAGCTTCCTCCCCTCAGGAATCGAGAAGGGGATATCGAAGAGCTGGCCAGGCATCATCTGGAGCGGCTCTGCGCCAGGTATGGAACGGGAACCAGGCAATTCTCGCCGGAATTTATTAAATCACTGAAGCTGTATGACTGGCCTGGAAATGTTCGAGAGTTGCTGAATACACTGGAGAAAGTATTCGCTTCCGCCCGGGGCGAGCCCGTCTTCTTCTCGAGGCATCTGCCCACCCAGATCAGAATCAAGATTGCACAGTCGCTGATAGGGCGCGAGACTTCAGGCAAACGCAATATTGCGGAATGCGAACCGAATTTTCCCAAGTTGCAGGAGTACCGCGATTCCGCAATTGAAAAAGCGGAAAAACAGTATCTGGCCGATCTCCTTGCCCATACCGGGAAAGATATAAAAAATATCTGCAGGATTTCAGGGCTGTCGCGGTCGCGGTTATACGAGCTGCTGAAAAAATACGACCTTTAGCGGGCTGTTTAAAATACCCGTCTGTGGCGCAATTTTGGACAGCCTCTCCATATATTTCTAACGATTGTCACTTAATCTGTGACTTCTGCCTGAGGCAACTGACCCGCTTCAATTCCCCCTTTGAGTAATTCAAATTTACAGCCCTGAACCGGTCAAAACTCTGAACTCAGAACTGAAGGCTTGTCCGGTTTGGCCGTACAAAATCCGGTGGGTCCGGATTGAGTCCGGCGCCGCAGTACAAACTCTCCCCTGCAAATTCGGCCACCTTCCCTAACTTACTGATATTGTGAATAATAAATAATTTGCAGGGGAGATAAATTCTGGCATGCAAATTGTTATACCATTGTCATTACTCAGGAAAGTACCTTTGTCCGTTATGCCAGGATTCACAGAGAATGAATGTTCTCTTTTACGCCATAGAAGACCTCCCCGGAGAACGGCTGCAACGGGTCATAGAAGCGATTATTCCACTTGAGAAGATCGAGCGTTGCAGGAGTATTAATTCGCTTGCGTTGCGGCTTCGCCAGCCTTTGACTGACCCCAGTGTGGCCGTTCTCCTTACTTCAACCCCCAATGAGCTGATTGAAATAATGCCGTACCGGGAGCTCCTGAAGGATTTCCGCATCGTCCTGATCCTTCCTGATCGGAATCCGGCGACAGTGGCTATGGGGCATTTACTGCGACCCCGCTTCGTCAGTCATATCGACGGAGAATATCTCGACATAGCCGCGGTGCTGATAAAAATGATCGTCAAGCTGAACAGTACGGAAAACGAGACGAAAACTTCAAACGACTGGAGATGAGGAGGGTTCCGTGCTTGTCAGGACAAAGAGGGCGTCAGGCGCCGAAAGGGTCCGAGCGGGCGGTTACGGCCGGGAGAGAAGGACCTACAGGAGGTTCGGGATCCCTCTTCTGTTTCATGTTTCCTCTGATAATTCGAAGGGAGGGGTATTATTCCTCTCTTCCAGGGATGTCTCGGCGGATGGCGTTTTTCTCCTGACCGACCGCGCCTTCCCGAAGAATTCAAAAGTGAGCGTGCGCGTCATGCTGCCTTTCTCCGGGGACGAATCGGTTGAGGAGAGCTGCTTCATCACCCTGCAGGGGAGCGTCGTCAGGTCGCACGAATCCGGAATGGCTGTGCGATTCAGCAATGTGCTTCCCGATAAGCGGAGAAATCGTACGCGCTCTGATGGTGAAATGGTGCTCATGTACCATTCGTCCGGCGGGAAGATCGAATAAGTTCGCTTGAACCCCCTAGAACCCTCGGACCCTTTCCTTTTTCACTTTTCACTTTTCACTATTCACTATTGTGCTATAGTGCGGCCTTTGTGAAAGGGGGGGTGCGCATGGATCCGTTTACCGCCTTGATACTGGGGATCGTGGAAGGTGTTTCCGAATTCCTGCCGATTTCTTCAACAGGACATCTGATCCTGGCCTGTCATCTTCTCGGCCTCGAGCATACCGAGTTCCTCAAGAGCTTCGAAATATCCATTCAGCTCGGAGCCATTCTCTCGGTCGTTTTCCTTTACCGGCGGACGCTCCTCGTCGACCGGGAAACCTTGAAGCGGGTCATCGTCGCCTTTATCCCGACCGGTATTCTCGGGCTTGTTTTCTACAGGACAATCAAGCAGCACCTCCTCGGCAATCCCGCCATCGTCCTTTGGGCGCTGTTGCTGGGAGGGGTGTTCCTTATTCTTTTTGAAGCGTGGCATCGCCGCCGGAAGGAAACAATAGAGACTCCCGGGCAGATGACGATCATCCAGGCGGTTATCATCGGCCTTTTCCAGTCCGTGGCGATGATCCCCGGCGTATCCCGTTCCGCTTCAACGATCATCGGCGGCCTGTTTCTCGGGATGAGGCGCAGGGCTATCGTGGAATTCTCTTTCCTGCTCGCCGTTCCGACCATGCTGTCCGCCACGGTTTACGATCTTTACAGGCACGGCGCCGGTATTTCCCCGGATCAGTGGTATTTTCTCGTAATCGGATTCGTTTCCTCCTTCATCGTCGCCCTCCTCAGCATCAAGTTCCTCCTTCGCTTTATCCAGACCCATACGTTCATCCCTTTCGGAATCTACCGCATTTTATTTGTCCTGCTCTGGGTCCTTTCTGTCTGAGACCTTAACAGACTCGATGAATTGTTTTCTCGCGTTTCCCGCCCCCGCATTCGCGCCCACCCAATGCCCAACGCCTTTAACCCATTACCCATGACCTTTTAGTCCTTGTGATCTATTGATTTCAGGTCTGCGGTTATAGAGCCTTCTTTAGATGCGGTCTAAGATTCTGCGAAAAGGGAATGGAGAATGACGAATGAAATACGAAGCCATAAACATAAATACCGCCGACGCGGATATGCTGTCTGAAGTACCCGCGGTGGGAAAAGAGCACGCGGAAGATATTATCCACTATCGGGAGGAGCACGGGTGGTTCCAGGACTGGGATGAATTGAAAGCCGTCCCCGGCCTGACGGACAGCATAATAGCCGACATGCAGAAGACGGGCGTGAGGATAGGGAGCCTGAGTCTCTGATCAGCGGACATTCTCTATGAGGCCGGAGAAAGGAAATGGTCGGGGCGGTGCGATTTGAACGCACGACCACCTGCTCCCAAAACAGGTGCGCTACCAGGCTGCGCCACGCCCCGACGCCTTGAAATCGTTGAAGAGGTCCGTTCCCGGACGGGCGGAACAGTATGCGAAAGGCTCTTTTCTACCTTTCCAGGCCGTTTTGCAAGCTTTTTTTAAGCTGTTCGAGGGCCTTCGATCTGTGGCTGATCCTGTTTTTTATTTCCGGCGGAAGCTCGGCAGCGGTGCTCCCGAATTCCGGAACAAAGAAGACGGGATCATATCCGAATCCGTGAGTGCCGGAGCATTGCCGCGCAATTCTGCCGTTCAGCCTGCCCTCGAATGACCTGCATTTCCCTTCCGGTGAGCAAAGGACCACCACGCATTGAAAGTAAGCTTCACGGCCTGTTTCAGGTATGCCGGCCAGTTCATCCAGGAGCTTCCGGTTGTTCCTTTCGTCGGTGGCGCCGGTCCCGGCGTAGCGGGCGGAAAGGATCCCCGGCCCGCCGTCCAGAGCTTTAACGACCAGCCCGGAGTCGTCGGCCAGCGCCCATTCCCCTGTATGAAGCGATACGGCTTTTGCCTTCTTGAGGGCGTTCTCGAAAAACGATGCGCCGTCTTCAACGACCTCCGGAGATCCCGGGTAATCTTCCAGCGAAGGAAGATCGATCCCCAGCCCCTCGAAGATCGCGCGGATTTCCGCCGTCTTGCCCCGGTTTTTGGAAGCGATTACTATCCGTTTCAGAATATTTCACCCAAAACTTCGGCCTGTTTTTCCGTAAGGCGGGCGATCCCCTTTTTGGCCGTGCCGATCATCTCATCGAAGAGTTCAAGGCTGAAAGGACGCTGTTCGGCCGTCCCCTGAATTTCCACAAGCATTCCTCCGCGCGTCATCACCACGTTCATGTCGACGGCGGCGCCGGAATCCTCGCGGTAGTCCAGGTCGAGAAGAACTTCATCCTTCACCACTCCTGCGCTCACGGCCGACAGAAAATCCGCCACCGGAACGCTCCTGACAAGGCCGGTTTGCTTCATCCTGCGCAATGCAAGCACCAGGGCGACGAAGCCTCCGGTTATCGAGGCGGTCCTGGTCCCGCCGTCGGCCTGGATAACGTCGCAATCTATATGGATCGTCCTTTCCCCGAATGCTGTCAGATTCGTGACGGCCCGCAGGGAGCGGCCGATCAGGCGCTGAATTTCATGCGTCCTTCCGCCGATCCTGCCCCGCGCCGACTCGCGGTCGCTCCGCGTATGGGTCGCAGCGGGGATCATTGCGTATTCCGCCGTCAGCCAGCCCCTTCCGCTTCCTTTCAGGAAAGGCGGAACGCCTTCCTCCATGGTTGCCGTGCAGATCACGCGCGTGCCGCCTATTTCGACCAGAACGGATCCCGCGGCGCTTCCGATGAAATCAGGGGTGATCCGCACAGGGCGAATTTCGTCTCTTGCCCTTCCTCCCGGCCTCACTGTTTATCCCCCTTGAAGAATTCCCTGGCGCTTTCCGCAATCGCTTCCGCTATCTCTCCCTGGATCTTTGCATCGGCAAGGGCCTTGCGATCCTTCGGGTTCGTGGCGAATCCCATTTCGATGACAACCGCAGGTATAGAGAGGCCCTGAACAGGGATGGGGGCGTCCCTCAATCCCCTTCCCTTGCGCGGAAACACTCTTTCCAGGTTTTTCTGCAGCAGGCGCGAGAAACGGACGCTTTCGTTAAGGTGCCGCGTCCGGACCATGTCTTTCACTATCTCGCCGGAGCTGTTTTCCTTACCCGGAGGCGTTTTGAAGCCGGGGAAATAGATCTCGTATCCGGACGAATTCCTGCTGAAACCTGCATTTACGTGCAGTCCGATATAAAGGTCGGCCTTGGCTGCGCTCTTGAAACGTTGCGCGGTCGAGGCGGAAGTATCTCCCGGACGGACCAGACGCGCCGTTATGCTGCCGGACTTGTCCAGATCTTTTTTGATGAGACTGCCTACGGCCAGCGTGACGCTTTCCTCGAACGTATCGCCGGACAGGCGGACGCCCTTATCGGATCCGCCATGCCCGGGATCTATGGCGACCTGGTAACTGCGGGCGAACACGCCCGAAGCCGTAAAAGCGATCAGGAAAATTAAAAGAAATTTACAGACATAATTCATTATGGATCCCCCCTGACAGGTCATGGTTCGACCCTTCGACTCGACTCAGGGCTAACAGCTCACCATGACAAGCCCGTCTATTCTCGCAGCTTCGCAGCTTCCCAAATTCGTCCATTTACTGCCTCACCCCGGTGGCCCAGCGCAGCCGCTCTACGGACAGCACGCTGCTGAGTTTCCTCAGACTCGAGAAAACCTGGTTGAGCTGATTCACGTCATGCACGTCGAGCTTGAAATCCAGAACGGCGCTCTGGTCGGGAGTGGTGTCCACCGTCGCATGGGCTATGTTTATGTCGAGATCCGAAATAACGTTGCTGATCTCGGCCAGCAGACCTTTTTTGTCCTTGCAGAAAACACGGATATGCACCGGGTACGTCTGCTTCTCCTTGATGTTCCAATGTACTTCTATTATCCGTTCGGGATCCGTGTCCCGGATCATCGTGCAGTTCGCCAGATGCACGCTCATCCCGCGGCCCCGCGAGATGAAGCCGACCACTTCGTCGCCGGGCAGAGGATTGCAGCATCTCGCAAACCTGACCATGACGTCCTCCACCCCGGTGATCGATATTCCCGCATCGGAAGTTTTCCGGAATTTCTTTTTTATTTTTTCGAGCAGCGGCTCCGGCTCCTTCTGCGATCCTTCCGGCATGATCTGGTTCACGACGGACTTGGCGGACACCTTCCCGTAACCGATCAGGGCCATCAGATCATCCGGGCCGCTTACGGAATGCTCGTTTATGATCTTCTCGAACTGCTCCGTCTTGATTACCTTGCTCAGCCGGAGGCTCTGCTTCTTGAGCTCCTTTTCCAGAATGTCCCTGCCGAGATCAATGCTCTTTCGCCTCTCCTCCGTTTTGATCCAGTTTTTTACTTTCGATATGGCTTTGG
The DNA here is from genome assembly GCA_028712885.1 of Syntrophales bacterium. GTDB lineage: Bacteria > Desulfobacterota > Syntrophia > Syntrophales > UBA4778 > JAQTPK01. The sequence goes on from JAQTPK010000029.1 coordinate 7,388, forward strand.
AAGTGACGGCGTACTTGAGCCAGTCCCTTCCCGGGTGATGGCCGGCATGGGTCGTTATTTCGACGGTATCGCCGTTCTGGAGCTCGTACTTGAGCGGAACGATCTGGCGGTTCACCTTGGCCCCGATGCACTGGTCGCCGACATCGGTGTGTATGCTGTAAGCGAAATCTATGGGCGTGGCTCCGCGGGGGAAGGCCTTGACCTGGCCGGTGGGCGTGAAGACGTATACTTCGTCGGGGAAAAGGGCCATTTTGAGATTCTTCATGAACTCGCGCGGATTCTTGTCGTGCTGTATATCCAGGAGCTCCCTCAGTTTTTTTATCTGCTCTTCGTCTTTTCCACGGAAGAAATTGCCTTCCTTGTAGCGCCAGTGAGCCGCGATCCCCTCCTCCGCCCATTCGTGCATTTCCCGCGTGCGGATCTGGATCTCCACCCGCTCTCCATAAGGTCCGATGACTGTTGTATGGAGCGAGCGGTAATTGTTCGCCTTGGGCATGGCGATGTAGTCCTTGAAGCGTCCGGGCACGGGTTTCCAGAGGGAATGGACTACGCTCAGCGCTTCATAACATTCCTTTTCCTTCGCCGAATCCAGAACGATCCGGAACGCGATCAGATCGTAGACTTCGTCGAAGTCTATATTCTGCTCCCGCATTTTCTTGAAAATGCTGTACAGGTGCTTGGCGCGTCCTTCCACCTGTCCGTGCAGGCCGTACTCGGAAATTTCCTTCTGGATGACGTTCTTCACCTCTTCGGTGTAGCGCTCCCTCTCCTCCCTGCGCTTTGCGATCCGGCGGGTCAGGTTTATGTACTCCTCGGGATGCAGGAATTTGAAGGACAGGTCCTCCAGTTCTGTTTTCATCCAGTTGATTCCCAGCCTGTTGGCGAGGGGCGCGTGGATCTCGAGGGTCTCCTTCGCAATATAGGACTGCTTGTCCTCGGGATGAAACTGGAGCGTCCGCATGTTGTGGACCCTGTCGGCTAGCCGCACCAGAAGTATTCTGATATCGGAGGACATGGCCAGGATCATCTTCCGGTAGTTTTCGGCCTGCTTTTCCTCCTGGCTTCCGAAAGTAATCTTGCCGATCTTGGTCAGGCCTTCGACGAGAAAGGCTACCTCGCTGCCGAAAGCCTGTTCGATTTCCCCGATCGTGGCAAGGGTGTCCTCGACCGAATCGTGGAGGATGCCGGTTACGATGCTGGCTGCGTCCAGCTTCATATCGGCCAGCATCCCCGCGACTTCCATCGGATGGGTAAGATAAGGCTCGCCGGAAAGGCGGACCTGTCCCTGGTGAACGGACGCGCTGAAGATATACGCCTTCTCGATCATTTCCAGGTCGTCGTGGGACAGGTATTCGGATACCTTGTCCAGTATGTCCGTTATTCGAAGCACTTGATGTCGACTTCCCGGCGGAAAGCATCGGTGATGTAATCCAGCGCCGCCGGTACGGCCAGGACCTTTGTTTCGCCGGACTTCCTCTCCCGGACCTCCACCTTTCCTTCCGCAAGCCTCTTCGGGCCGATCGTAACGCGCAGCGGGATGCCGATCAGGTCCGCATCATTGAATTTGACTCCCGCCCTTTCGTCGCGGTCGTCGAGAATCACCTCCAATCCGCGCGCGAGGAGCGCTCCGTAAACCTCTTCCGAGGCTTTTGCCAGACCGGAGTCGTTTACGTTCACGGGAGTTATAATCACGTGATACGGCGCGACGGACATCGGCCAGATAATTCCCTTGTCGTCATGATTCTGCTCAATGCAGGCCGCCGCCGTTCTGCCGATCCCGATTCCGTAGCAGCCCATGACCATGTATTGCTCATGTCCGTCGCTGTCGAGATAGACGGCCTTCATCGCCTTGCTGTATTTGGTGCCGAGCTTGAAAATGTGTCCCACTTCTATCCCGCGGGCGAACTCGAAAGGCGAGCCGCAGCGGGCGCACCGGTCGAGGGGCGTGGCGAAGCGCAGGTCGGCGAACGCCTTCACGCGGAAGTCTCTTTCCAGATTGGCGTTGCGCACGTGATAATCTTCCCTGTTCCCTCCCATGACGAAATTCTTCATGTGCATAAGGGAATAATCGGCCACGACGTCCGCCTTTACGCCGATCGCTCCCGCAAACCCCTTGGGCGAGCCCGTGACATTCAGCACAACGTCGTCCGCCGCCAGTTCCAGGCTGTCGCATTTCAGGTAGCTCCTCAGCTTGGCCTCATTGATTTCATGATCCCCCCGGACGAGTACAGCTGCCGGTTTCCCGTCACACACGAAGATCAGCGTCTTGACGATGTCCTCGGCCTTTACCCCCAGAAACGCGCACACCTCCTCGATCGTCCTGACATCGGGCGTATGGACTTCTTCGAGAGGCTTCATCGCTTCGGCCGCACCCGGGGATTCGGGCCCGGCAATTTCGGCTTTCTCCAGGTTGGCGGCGTAGCCGCACCCGGGGTTTGAGCAGAAGATGACCGCGTCTTCTCCCGTTTCGGCCATGACCATGAACTCATGCGAAAAACTGCCTCCGATGTTTCCGGTGTCGGCTTCCACCGCGCGGAATTTCATTCCGCACCGGGTGAAGATGCGGCTGTATGCCTCGAACATTTTATCGTAGCTCTTGTCCGCTCCCGGCCAGTCCGCGTCGAAGCTGTACGCGTCTTTCATTCCGAATTCGCGGCAGCGCATCACCCCGAACCTGGGTCTTATTTCGTCCCGGAACTTCGTCTGGATCTGGTAAAGGTTGCGCGGGAGCTGGCGGTAAGTCTTGATTTCGTTGCGCACGAGGTCCGTCACGACCTCCTCATGCGTCGGCCCGATGCAGAATTCCCGCATGTGCCTGTCCTTGAACCGGAGCAGTTCCTTCCCGTACATGTCCCAGCGGCCGGATTCCTGCCAGAGTTCCGCGGGCTGCACGGCCGGCATGAATACTTCCTGCGCCCCCGCGCGGTTCATCTCCTCCCTTATGATCTGTTCGACCTTTCTGATCACCCGGTATCCGAGAGGCAGGTAAGAATAGATTCCGCCCGTCAGCTTCCGGATCATTCCCGCCCTGATCATGAGCTGATGGCTGACTGATTCCGCATCGGACGGCACTTCCCTGATCGTGGGCAGGAACATCTCAGAGTATCGCATTCGTTTCTCCTTCCTCTCGGCCTTTTTCGAAACCGCGCCTGCTTTAATACGGCCGTTCAGCGGGCGGATCACTTCCAGTTGTCTATCTCGCCCATGAGGACCTCTATGAAATCCTCTTCCCTTACTTTCCGGACCGGTTTTCCCTTTCGGAAGAGCACGCCGGCCCCGCGTCCTCCGGCTATGCCGATATCGGCGTCCGCCGCTTCACCCGGCCCGTTGACGACGCATCCCATCAAGGCGATTTTCAGGTGCTTGCGGCTGCCGGCCAGCTTTTTCTCTATTTTATTCACCAGCCGGGACAGATCGATCTCGCACCTTCCGCAAGTCGGGCACGAAACGATTTCCGGACCCACGCTGCGGATGCCCAGCGCCCTGAGAATCCCGTAGGCGACTCCGACTTCCCGGACCGGGTCCCCCGTTATGGATACCCGGATGGTATCTCCTATCCCTTCGTAAAGCAGGGAACCGATGCCCAGGGAAGACTTGATGCATGACTGGATCAGCGTGCCGGCTTCCGTCACCCCCAGGTGAAGCGGGCAATCCGTCCGGGCGGAAATTTTCCGATAGGCGTCGATCATGGTGGGCACGTCGGAAGACTTCAGGGAGATCTTAAGAGATTTGACTCCGGCTTCCTCCATCAGGGCGATTCCCCTCATGGCGCTCTCGACCAGCGCTTCCGCCCCGGTCCCCAGGCCTCTCCTGATATCCTTTTCCAGCGATCCGGCGTTTACTCCCAGCCGCACGGCCGTGCCGTTTTCCCGCGCCGCAGCGGCGACGATCCGCAATTTCTCCCTGGAGATGTTACCGGGATTCACGCGGATTCCGTCCGCACCGGCGCTGATGGCGGCCAATGCGAGATGATAATCGAAGTGGATATCGGCTATTACCGGAATGCTTATTTTACGTCTGATCCCGTCTATGGCGCGCGCGGCCGTGAGGTCGGGCACCGCCACCCGCACGATCTCGCACCCGGCCTTTTCAAGCCTGTGAATCTGCCCGACCGTAGCCCGTACATTCCTTGTATCCGTGCTGGTCATGGATTGTACGACTACCGGCTCGCCCCCGCCTATACGGACGCCTCCGACTGAAACGGCCCTTGTCTTTTTCCTTCCTGAAACGGGCATTAATTAGGCTCAAACAGATAAATTCCGGTATTTTATAACATGTAGCCTTTGCACTGGCAATAGCTATATAGTATCGGGCAATGGGCGTCAGGCATCAGCTTCAGGACATGATAGAATTCAGAATGCGGGAAAGGCGCGAAAAGCGCGAAAAAATCAATCCTCGATCAACCGGATAGGATTAAATTCAGAAGCGATACTGGTAGTGAAAGGATGTTCCGGGCGGCTTCTTTCCCGCCCTTCCCGCCTTTCCCGCTTTTCTCGCCTTATTTCAGGAGCGATATGGCGTGCTTGATCCGCTTTAATCCTTCCTGAATGTTGGCCATCGAAGTGGCGTACGAGAGCCGGATATGGGAATCGCTTCCGAACGGCAGCCCGGGGACTACTGCAACATCGACTTCGTCCAGTAGGTATTCCGCCAGGTCCCCGGACCCCCGGATGGCGCGGCCTCCTTTAGATCTGCCGATCAGTCCAGCTATATTGGGGAAGGCATAGAATGCCCCCTGAGGCCGGAGACAGCTCATTCCGGGTATCCCGTCAAGCCCTTCAACCATGAAATCCCGCCTGCGGCGGAATTCCTCGACCATGATCCCGAGGGAGGACTGGTCTCCGTTCAGGGCCTCGACGGCGGCAGCCTGGGAAATGGATGTCGGGTTCGAGGTGTTCTGGCTCTGGAATCCGGTAACGGCGGAGATAATTTCGCGGTCGCCCGCCGCATAGCCGATCCGCCATCCGGTCATGGAGTACGACTTCGAGACGCCGTTGACTACCACCGTGAAAGGCCTGAGATCAGGACGCACGGAGGCGATATCGGCGAACTGGAAGCCGTCGTAAACGATTTTTTCGTAAATGTCGTCCGAGATGACGATGATCTTTCCCTCCAGGATTACTGAGGCCAGCGCCGAAAGCTCCTCCCTGGTGTACGCGGCGCCTGTAGGATTGGAGGGACTGTTCAGGATAATCGCCCTGGTCTTCGCCCCGATTTTAGACCTCAGCAGGCCGGGGTCCGCCTTGAAGCCTTCCGACTCCTTAGTTTCCAGAATGACCGGAGTCGCCCCGGAGAGAAGGACCATGTCCGGATATGAAACCCAGCAGGGAGAGGGTATAAGAACTTCGTCCCCTTCTTCAAAGAGCACCTGGAGCAGGTTGAACAGGGTATGCTTCGCCCCGCACGATACGACGATCTCTGACCTGTCGTATTCGAGGCCGTTATCCCTTTTCAGCTTGGCGCGGATCGCGTCCTTCAGCTCGTCCGTCCCGCCGACAGGAGTGTACTTGGTGAATCCCCTCCGGATGGCGTCAACCGCAGCGGCCTTTATATTGTCCGGCGTGTCGAAATCCGGCTCTCCGGCGCCGAAACCGATGATATTGCGCCCCTGGGCGCGGAGGGCCTGAGCCTTGGCGGTGATCGCCAGGGTCGGCGACGGCTTGATTTTCGCCATTCTGGAAGCAAGTTTCATTTTGTCCCGCTCCTGTCCTTCGAATACTTCTCTTCGAGCCTGTGGAGGACGATATCCGGCACCAGACCGCGAACGGATCCGCCGTGGCAGGCGGCTTCCTTTATCAGGTTGGAACTGGTGAAGAACCACTTGTAGCCGGTCATCAGGAATACCGTTTCGATATCCCTGTCGAGCCGCCGGTTGATAAGGGCCATCTGGAACTCGTACTCGAAATCGGAAACGGCCCTCAGACCCCGCAGGATGACGTTTCCCCCCGCTTTTTTCACATAATCGACAAGCAGGCCGGAAGAGCTGTCGATGCGGATGCGGGGTTCGTCGCCGATGACCTTTTTTATCAAATCCGTCCGTTCTTCTACCGTAAACAGGCCGCTTTTGTTAGGATTGTATGCAATTAGAATGATCATCCGGTCAAAGAAACGCATTCCCCTGCGGATGATATCGAGATGGCCGTTCGTGATCGGGTCGAACGAACCGGGATATACTGCTACGCGCTCCATTCGTCACCTCGTGAAATTTCGCTCGATCGCGATAAGAGATTCAGTTAACCTCGCACCCTGACAGCTAATCATCGCTTCTGTCGCCGTATCTGTAGATTGACAACTCGGTATCGCCGTATTTTCTGCGGTCTTCCAGAACAAAGGCCCGGGTTTCCGGAACGGCCTCCCGCACGGAATGTTGAAGGACCAGCATCGAATGAGAATATGCCAGCCCCCCTTTCTCGAGGCGCCGGACGGTTTTGACCATGTAATTCAGTCCGTATGGAGGGTCCGCGAAAATAACATCGAAACGATCCTCCCTTTTTTCCAGAATTCTGATCGCTTTCTCGAAAGCCGCTCCCAGCAGGAGACAGCCCGATTCCAGCCCGCACCTGACCAGATTCTTCCGTATCGACTCGATCATGAGCGGGTCCTTTTCCACCAGCACGGCTTCCCTCGCCCCGCGGCTCAGCGCCTCCAGACCCACGCTTCCCGTACCGGCAAAGAGGTCGAGAAACTTCTTTCCTTCCAGGGGCGGGAGAATGTTGAACAGGGCCTCCTTGACCCGGTCGGAAGTAGGGCGTGTGCGGGACCCGCGGGGTAAATGCAGCCTGCAGCCTCCTGCCCTGCCGCCGATAATCCTCAGCATATTATTTCAGGTACTTTGAAGCCAGTATTTCCGCGATCTGGACCGCGTTCAGCGCGGCGCCCTTGCGCAGATTATCGGAGACCACCCAGATGTTTATCCCGTTCGGAATCGATTCATCTTCCCTGATCCGGCCGACGAAAGTCTCATCCCGCCCCGCGCCTTCGACCGCCAGGGGATATTTGAGATTCGCCGGATTGTCCACGACCTTTATCCCCGGAGCGTTTTCCAGGAGCCGGCGCACCTCGGCCGCAGAAATCTTCTTTTCCGTCTCGATGTTGACGCATTCCGAGTGGCATCGGAATACCGGGACCCTGACAGTCGTCGCCGTCACCGCGATCGAATCATCCTCCATGATCTTTTTCGTCTCGAGGATCATTTTCATCTCTTCCTTTGTGTACCCGTTCTCCAGAAAGACGTCTATCTGGGGTATACAGTTGAAGGCGATCTGATGGGGATACACCTTGATCCTGGGCGGGCGGAAATTCAGGATATCCGTCGTCTGCTGCAAGAGTTCGTCCATCGCCTTCTTTCCCGTTCCGGATACGGATTGGTAAGTGGAAACAACGATCCTCTTGATGCGCGCGGCATCGTGGATCGGTTTCAGCGCCACGACCATCTGGATGGTGGAGCAGTTCGGGTTTGCAACGATTCCCCGCTTCTTATAGCCCGCGACGGCATGCGCGTTCACCTCGGGCACGACGAGCGGTACATCGGGGTCCATCCGGAAGGCGCTCGTATTGTCGACGACAACGCAACCCGCCCGGGCGGCGATCGGGGCGAACTTCTGGCTGATCCCGCCCCCCGCCGAAAAAAGTCCGATTTCAATTCCCCGGAATGAATCTTCCTTCAATGTCTTTACATAAAGGTTCTTTCCCTTAAAAGGCAGGTCCTTGCCTTCCGACCTCTCGGACGCGAGAAGAGTCAATTCCTTTACGGGGAATTTTCTTTCCTCCAGGGTGGCCAGCATCTCATTACCGACGGCGCCCGTGGCGCCCACGATCGCTACATTATATTCCCTCATGATATCTCCTGCTCCGTGTAAAAAAAATAGCCCGGGCATTCATGGCCTGAGCTATGATCCATCATTTTGAACGACCTACGATCTGTGTACGCTCCCGGCCTTCTTACGCAGGGTGTCCGGTTTCCTGGGATTCCTCTTCCCGGACACCCTTTCGCTTGACGATCTTGACCAGCGTCCACATCGGGCCGGATACGGCGTAGCCGAAAGTAAATGTAAAGATGGTAATCTGCGGTTCGGCCACAACGACGGCGAGAATGCACACGATCAGGATGAAGGACATGAAAGGCTTCCGGACGAAATAATTCAGATCCTTGAAGCTGTAATACTTGATGCTGCTTACCATCAGCAGGGCCAGCACGACCATCCCGATCAGGATCGATATGTGTGTGAAGTCTCCTGCCCCGCCGAGGAAGAAATACAGGATTACGAAAGAGGCCAGAACGATCGCCGCCGCAGGAATCGGCAGCCCGTTGAAGACGCTCTTGTCAATGACCCCGATCTGGACGTTGAATCTCGCCAGCCGCAGGGCTCCGCAAGTCATGAACAGGAACGAAGCTATCCATCCCCATTTCCCGAACGGGTAGAGAGCCCACGTATATGCGAGAACCGCCGGCGCCACGCCGAAGGAGATCAGGTCCGAAAGGGAATCGTACTCGGTCCCGAACTTGCTGGTGGTGTTGGTCATCCTCGCCATCCTGCCGTCCAGGCCGTCCAGAATAAGCGCGATCATTATCGCGTAAGCCGCCTTCAGGTAATCTTCATTAAAGGAAGCCACGATAGAGTAAAAACCGGCGAAGAGGCTTGCCGTCGTAAAGAGGTTCGGCAGAACATAAATCCCTTTCTTCATCCGGTCTTTCCTGAATTTGTCGCGGCTGATGAATCTCGTTCTGGTCTTCATCTCAAATACCCCAGGATGGTTTCGCCCGCAATAACGCTCTCTCCCTTGCTGACGGCTATTTCAGTTTCCGGCGGGAGATAGACGTCGAGACGCGATCCGTAGCATATCATCCCGAAACGCTCTCCCTTTCTGACCGGCATGCCTTCCTTCAGATCGCTGATGATCCGTCTTGCCAGGATTCCGGCGATCTGCACAAAAATGATCTCTTTCCCCCCGTCCGTTCTCAGCCTGATCAGGTTTCTCTCGTTCAGAGAAGAGGCCTTGTCCACGTACGCGAACCTGAATTCCCCCTTCTTGTACCGGACGGCCTCGACGCGTCCCGAAACGGGTATGCGGTTCACATGAACGTTCAGCACGCTCATGAATATGCTGATTTTCCGGAAGCGCCCCGTAATACCGTCGGCTTGCTCCGACTCTTCGATTTTCAGGACTTTCCCGTCCGCCGGAGATACCACCGCTTTCTCATCGGCCGGCGAGTTCCTTTCAGGATTGCGGAAGAACCAGACGTTGAACAGCGTCGCCAGGAACGCAACCGATGCCGTTTTCGGCATCTCAAGCAGGGCGAAAGCGGCCGTGATCAGGCCAAGAGGGATTATGAAACGGAAACCCTCCCGAGCTATCAGGCCCGTTCTGTCGTTTGCCATATCAGTTGTTCTTCGACTCCAGATCCCTGTACCTGGACAGGATCTCATGTATCCTGTCCTTGCCTGCCAGTTTCATCTTCTGGATTTTCTTTTTTTCAATCTCTTCCTGAGGAGTCAAATAAACCCTTTTATTGAAATCTTCCAGGACTTTTTCGTACCGCTGGTGTTCTTCCCAGTGCTTTTTTAACTCTTCGTCCTGGTTGATGTATCTCGCAATCAACAACTCTTCGACTTTCTCCATAAAAGAAGGTGACCTCCATATACAAGCTTCCGCGTTAGATTTATATGAAACGGCCGCTCTTGTCAATGATCCTTAATAAAACAGGCAGTTTGATCATTTGCTGCCCGCTTCTGTTCCGCCTCGGATACCCTGATGTAAACAGGAGCCAGGTCGGCCGCTTTGACCGTTTCCCCCGCCTCAAGAAGCCTTCTCCCCAGAACGGCGACGGCAGAGGCCCGGATCAAATGGAGGTGAGGCGGGGCAAATGATTCCGGCCCGAACGCCTTAAGAAAAACGTTCTCGTACCGGGCGGCGCCTTCCCCTGCCAGGATAACGTCTGCCGGAAGGTATCCCGGCAGGCGCTCCGGCTCGACTGCGACGACTTCCCCTTCCCGGCGCGGCCGGCCGTCTTCCGTACAGTAGTACAAGGCCGAATAAACCTGACCCTTTTTGGCGTCCAGCATGGCGCACACGGGTCTGGCCGAAAAGAAGAAATTCCAGGCCAGCGCCTCGAGAGTGGATACGGCGGCAACGGGCCGGGAAGAGCCGAAAGCGAGTCCTTTGATGATGCTGACCCCGATGCGGAGACCGGTAAACGATCCCGGCCCGACGGTTACGGCGAACAGGTCGATTTCGTCCGGCTCGATTCCGGACTGCTCGAAAACGCGGGAGGCGGCGGGGAGGATTGATTCCGAGTGGGTTATCCCGGAGTGGACAAGAACTTCCCCCAGCACCTTATCTCCCCTCAGCAGGGCGACGCTCCCCGCCCGGGTCGAGGTATCCATCCCCAGGACCAGCATTTTTCCCTATTCCTCGAAAATCCGCAGGATATCGTTGTAGAACACAAACAGCATGAGGAGAATCAGCAGGAAAAATCCTATCTGCTGCGCTACCTCCCTCCATTTCATATTGATCTCTTTCCCGGTCACCATTTCAATCAGAAAGAAAAAGAGGTGCCCTCCGTCAAGGACGGGGATCGGCAGTATATTGAGGACCGCCAGGTTGATACTGAGAATGGCCATGAAGAAGATAAAGGGAAGGAATCCCTTTTTAACCTGTGTGCCGGCCATCTGTGCGATCAGAATGGGCCCTCCCAGGTTTGACGGGGAAATCGCCCCCGCGATGATCTTGTAGATGCTGATAAAAGTCAGCTCCGTTATCGCCCAGCTCTGCTCGAAGCCGGAGAGGACGGCCCGGACGGGGTTTTCCCGCTTGATGACGACTTCGGTCGAGGCCTGGATGCCTATCTTGTAGCTCTCCGCGTCCTCCCCGAACAGGTTCTTAACCGTCGTCGGTCTTCCCTTCAGCCGGAAGTCGCCTGTCGCGCCGTCAGGCCGCTGAACCTGGATGGTAAGCTCGCGGCCCTTGCTGCCGCCGATAGCTTCGGCGATTTCCGTCCACGTTGTGACCTTTTCTCCGTCGATCGCGGTTATCCTGTCGCCCTCTCTCAAGCCGGCCTGCTGGGCGGACGACCCGGACTGCACGCTGCCGATCTCATTGGTAAGGGTAGGAAAGCCGGACATGTAAATGACGGCGAACGCCAGGACGGCGAAGAGGAAATTGAAGCCGGGTCCTGCGGCAACGATGCCGATTTTTTTCAGGACCGGCTGCTTCAGGAACGATCTTTTCTCGTCTTCCGGCGAGAGTTGTTCGGCGCCGGACTCGCCCAGGAGCTTGACATATCCGCCCAGAGGAATCAGGGAAATCCGGTATTCGGTTTCCCCGTATTTTCTCCCGATCAGTCTGGGGCCGAATCCCAGAGAAAATTTCAGCACGCCCACACCGGACAGCTTTGCCGTAAGGAAATGGCCCAGCTCGTGGACGAATATGAGCACTCCCAGGAGAATGATTACCGATGCCACATTGATTCCAATCATTATTCCCTCATTTAATCAAACGGGTCGAGAGCCGGGGCGATGCAGAGGCGCGCCCCCTCTCAGCCTCTCAGCTGCTCATCTTCCCAGCTTACCGGCTTCTGATCTCGCCCACCGGTCCGCTTCCAGGATCTGTCCGATCTCCGGAGAATCGATGACGCGGTGGCGTTTGACGCATTCAGTAATTACCCGCGGTATGTCCGTGAAACCCAAGTCTCCGGCAAGGAACCGCGCAACCGCAACTTCATTCGCGGCGTTCATTGCCGCGGGGGCGGTTCCTCCCCTTTTCCCCGCCTCGAAAGCCAGCCGCAATGACGGGAAGCGCGCCGGATCGGGCGGAAGGAAGGTGAGATTTCCCGACCTGGCAAAATCGACCGGCGAGGTCACCCCGTCCAGCCTGTCCGGATAGGAAAGCGCATACGCGATGGGACCCCGCATGTCCGGGACTCCCATCTGGGCCAGAACGGATCCGTCCATCCATTCCACCATGGAATGAACGATGCTTTCAGGATGAACGACTACCTCGATGCGGTCCATGTCCGCGCCGAAAAGCCAATGGGCCTCGATCATCTCGAGACCTTTGTTCATCATCGTTGCGGAATCGACCGTGATCTTCTTCCCCATCTTCCAGTTCGGATGATTAAGCGCGTCCGCCACCGTAATTTCGCCGAATCTCTCGCGCGGCAGGTGCAGAAAGGGACCACCGGACGCGGTCAGCAGGATTTTCCTGATCCTGTTGTTCCGCCTTCCTTCCAGACACTGGAAAATGGCGCTGTGCTCGCTGTCCACGGGAAGAATGCGGACGCCCTTCCGGAGCGCGGCCCCCATCACAATCTCGCCGGCCATGACGAGCGTCTCCTTGTTGGCGAGAGCTATGTCCTTGCCCGCCTCAATCGCCTGCAGGGTCGGCAGGAGACCCGCCGCCCCGACCATCGCGGACAGAACGATATCGGCCTCCGGAACGGAGGCTGTTTTTTTGTAGCCGTCTTCCCCCCATACGACATCCGGGACCGGTCCGGACTTCCCGAGATTATCCCGCAGCGCGGCGGCTCTGTGTTCATCGATTACCGACACAATGCGCGGCCGGTGGCGCCGTATCTGCTCCGCCAGGAGATCCGTATTGGATCCCGCGGAAAGCGCCGCAACCCTGAATTTGTCAGGGTACCTGGACACCACATCAAGCGCGCTGACGCCGATCGATCCGGTTGAGCCGAGTATGGATATAGCCTTCATCTGCCGAAAATCATAATGCTATAATAGTAAACAAAAACACCCGCGAACAGGAAAAAATCGAGCCTGTCCAGAATGCCTCCATGCCCGGGGAAGATCACCCCCGAATCCTTAACTCCGGCAGACCTTTTCAGGGCGGATTCCGCGAGATCGCCCAGCTGTCCCAGGATGTTCGCAACAGGCACGATCATCAAAAGGTGCCACAGCGGCAGAGAGGGGAAAAACAAAAACCGGAACAAGGCGCATCCCGTCAGGCTCCCCGCCAGCGAACCGATCGCCCCTTCAACTGTTTTTCCCGGGCTGACGTGCGGCATCAGCTTTTTTTTGCCGAACCGGCGGCCCGTATAGAAGGCGGTAATATCCCCCGAAAAGGCGAGGACGACAAGAAAAAAGATCCATTGGGCGCCGTGCGGGGCAAGGCGCAGGAGAATCAAATGCGTCAGCAGCAGAGGAATCCCGATAAACGACAGCACGGCAATGCCGAGGGGACCTGCGTCGATGCTTTCCCCACGGATTCGCAGGAGAAAGAAGAGAAAGCACAGAATGAGCGACAGCGATGCGGCCTGAAGGACCAGGGGGGTATTGCCCCAGAAAGCGGGCAGGGAAATGGACAGGGCGATGATCGTCCCCTGGGCGGCTATCCATCTTCGCTCCGTTCCGAAGAACATCCGCTTCAATTCGATTACGGATCCGACGACGAGCAGAAGGATGAAACAGGAAAATGCCGTTTCCGAGCCGTAAAGGATCAGGAGAAATATCAGCGGCGCGGCGATTGCGCCGGTAATCCATCGTTTGATGTGGGCATTCATGCTGTCAATCCGGCAACCGTGCGCGGCAAGGGGGCTTCCCCGCGTGCATCAGGCGGCATGCTCCTATATGTTTCCGAACCGCCGTTCCCTGTTCTGATAATCAAAAATAGCCTCGATGAGATGTTCTTTGCGGAAGTCGGGCCAGAGGACTTCCGTGAAATGGAATTCCGTATAGGCTGTCTGCCAGAGAAGGAAATTGCTGATCCGGTACTCGCCGCTGGTCCGGATAAGAAGGTCCGGATCCGGAATGCCGGCGGTGTCCAGGTAGCGGGAAAAAATCTCCGTGTCGATTCCCCTCTCCCGGGCCGGTTTTTTCTCGGCAAGGATCTTCCGGACCGCCCTGACGATTTCGTCTCTGCCGGAGTAGCTGAGCGCGAGAATCAAAACCATATCGCTGCCGCGGGATGTTTTCTCGATGCAGTCCCTCAGCGAAATCCGGACATTCCCGGGCAGACGTTCTATGTCGCCGATGGCCCTCAGGCTGATGCCCCTTTCGAGCATTGTCGGGAGTTCTTTTTTCAGAAACAGCTCCAGGAGTTTCATCAGGGCCGAGATCTCCGCTTTCGGCCGGGACCAGTTTTCGATGGAGAACGCGTACAGCGTAAGATATTTGATGCCGATTTCCCGGCAGGCCGTCACGGTGCTGCGGACGGCCTCCACTCCCGCACGATGACCCGTTACCCTGCGCATTGCATTGCGCTTGGCCCAGCGCCCGTTTCCGTCCATAATGACGGCGATATGGCGGGGGAGGCGGCTTTCATCCAGTTTATTTGCATCCATGAGATGGAAATTTCTTCCGCCGGCAGCGGCGCCCGGACGGTTCGCCCGGGAAAAATAAAGAGCCCCGCAGGGCTCCGGCTGTTTTCCGATATCCATAATTGGCGGCGCAAGTCGGTAAGGGGGAGAATAAGCCCGGACAGCGCAAGGTCCTTCAGCCCCGAACCCCGGCTGATCCGTTCTTTATATCTCGAGTATCTCTTTCTCCTTTGCCGCCAGGATCTCGTCCGACTTCCGGATGTAATCATCCGTTATCTTCTGCACTTCTTTTTCGCCCTTGAATAACGCATCCTCTGAAATCTTGTTGTCCTTCTTCATCGCCTTCAGCTGCTCGTTGGCGTCACGCCGGTCGTTCCGCAGCTTGATCTTGCATTCCTCCCCCATTTTCTTGACAACCTTGACGAGCTCTTTTCTCCTCTGTTCCGTAAGGGGAGGAATCGAGATGCGTACTATTTTGCCGTCGCTCGTGGGCATCAATCCCAGCTCGGATTTCTGTATGCCTTTTTCTATGGCGGGAACAACGCTCGCGTCCCAAGGCGAAATCAGGATCTGCCTGCTTTCCGGAATGGAAAGGGAAGCAACCTGGTTCAGCGGCGTAGGCGTTCCGTAGTAATCGACCCTGATGCCGTCCAGAAGAGACAGCGAAGCCCTGCCGGTGCGCACCTTGCTCAGTGACCTCTCGAACGACTGAAGGTCCTTATCCATTGTTTCTTTCAGAGATTTGTATACTGTTTCCATTTCAGCCCTCTCCCACCAGCGTCCCGACGGCGGCGCCGCAAACGATTTTTTTCAGGTTACCCGGCTTCTCAAGATTAAAGACGATGATGGGAAGACCGTTTTCCCTGCACAGAGATACAGCCGTTGCATCCATAACTTTAAGGTTTTGGGCCAGGACATCGATATAACTGATATTTTTGTAGTGCTTCGCTTCCTTGTGCTTCAAGGGATCCTTATCGTATACGCCATCGACTTTTGTTGCCTTAAGCAGGACCTGCGCTCCGATTTCCGCCGCCCGCAGCGCCGCGGCCGTGTCCGTGGTGAAATATGGATTTCCGGTTCCGCCCCCGAAAATAACGATTCTCCCCTTTTCCAGATGGCGCAATGCGCGCCTGTGGATGAACCGCTCCGCGATCTCTCTCATTTCAATGGACGAAAGCACCCTGGTCGCAACACCGGCCGCCTCAATCGCGTTCTGCAGGGCGAGACTGTTGATGACCGTCGCCAGCATTCCCATGTAATCCGCCGAGGCCCGGTCCATTCCCTCAGCATACGGGGCCTGGCCCCTGAAAATATTGCCTCCCCCTACGACAATCCCGATCTGGACCCCGAGGGATGAAATTTCCTTGAGCTCGCCGGAGATCTTCCGCAGGACGTTGATGTCGATCGGCTGCGCGCCGCCGCCTGCCAGCGCTTCGCCGCTCAGCTTAAGAAGAATTCTCTTGAAGACAGGACGACTCATGTCTGCTTCACTTGATCTCTTCGCCGAGCTGGTAACGGGCAAATCTCCTCACCATGATATTTTCACCGGTCTTCGCGATCATGTTATTTACGAGAGTGCCTACCGTAATATTCTGGTCGCGGATGAATTTCTGGTCGAGAAGGCAAACTTCCTCGTAGTACTTTTTCAGTTTTCCCTCGATTATCCTGTCGACAACCTTCTCCGGTTTCCCCTCGGCCAGGACCTGCGTCCTGTAGATCTCCTTTTCCTTCTCCAGGACCGCGGGCGGAACGTCTTCCGCCTTGAGATAGGTGGGGTTGGAAGCCGCGATATGCATGGCGACATCTTTGGCCAGCGTCTTGAAATCGTCGGTCTTGGCGACAAAATCGGTTTCGCAGTTTACTTCCACAAGCACGCCGATGCGCCCCTGCATATGGATATACGACGCGACCATACCTTCCTTTGCCGCCTTCGAAGACCTCTTGGTTGCGGCCGACATTCCCTTCTTCCTCAGGTATTCGATCGCTTTTTCCATATTTCCGCCGGAAGCCTTCAGGGCTTCCTTGCAGTCCATCATTCCTGCACCTGTTTTTGTCCTCAACTCCTTGACCAATGCTGCGGAAATCTCCACTTCCACTACCTCCTTCTAAACTCAAGCGGCCGCAGCGGTTTTCCGCCGGGCCGCGATAAAAGACTCCATCCGCCTATTGGGCGTCTTCTTTTTCAGCCTCTTCGCCGCCCTTGGACTCCACGCTTTCAGGAACGTCCTGCTCGCCGGCGCCTTCGCGCACGGCCTCTTCCGTCACCTTGTCCGACTGGGCCTGGACACGCTCCTCGAACCTGCGCCTGCCTTCTGTCACGGCATCGGCGATTTTCATGGCGAACAGCTTGATCGCCCGGATGGCGTCGTCGTTGCCGGGGATGATGTAATCGATTTCGTCGGGATCGCAGTTTGTATCGACGATTCCCACGATCGGGACACCCGTCTTCCTCGCCTCCTTGACGGCGATGCTTTCCTTCTTCGGGTCGACGATAAACAGCGCCGCCGGGAGGGATTTCATGGTCCGGATGCCTCCGAGCACTTTTTCGAGGCGGTCCCTCTCCTTGCGCAGGCGGAGGATCTCTTTCTTTGGGAAAGCCTGGATGGATTCGTCGTCGAACATGCGGTCAAGGCCGTTCAGGCGGTCAATGCTCTTCTTTATGGTTGTAAAATTGGTGAGCATCCCGCCCAGCCATCTCTGGTTCACATAGGGCATCCCCGCCCTCTCCGCTTCCGTCCTGATCGATTCCTGCGCCTGCTTTTTCGTTCCGAGGAACAGGACCACTCCTCCCGAAGCCACGGTTTCGACGACAAAGTTAAAAGCGATGGTGAACATCTCGACCGTCTGCTGCAGGTCGATGATGTATATGCCGTTGCGGGCGCCGAAGATATACTGCTTCATCTTCGGGTTCCACTTGTTCGTCTGGTGCCCGAAATGGACGCCGGACTCCAGAAGCAACTTCATGGATACGATTGACATTTACAGTTCTCCTTTCGTTTTTTTTCCGCCACATTCCTCATTTCAACCCGGGACTCACCGGAATTCCGGGGAGCAACTCCGGGCCGATCGGAAGGTGTGAGTATTGCGGCTCGCAAATATCATAAAGAGCCGGTTGTAATCAAGAAAAAACTTAAAAAATCAAGTATGATATTCAGCATTGATCCTCACGTAATCGTATGTGAGGTCGCTTGCGAACATACGGAACGAACTGCGTCCCGCCCCCAGCCGGATGCGCAGCCTGATCTCCGGTTGGGCCATGATCTGTCTGATCCTTTCCGGATCGAAACCGGCGCCGGTTCCCCGGAGGAAGACGGGCTCCTCCTCGAAATAAAGCTCCGCAGCTTCAGGATCGACGGGAACGCCGGACGCCCCCAGGGCGGAGATGATTCTGCCCCAGTTCGGGTCGCGTCCGAAAAAGGCGGCCTTGACCAGATTCGATCTGGCGACGGCGTACGCGGCTTTGCGGGCATGGTCCAGGGTCCTCGCCCCCTCCACCGATATCTCGATCAGTTTCGTGGCCCCCTCCCCGTCCCTGACCATGGCCCTGGCAAGGTCTTCCGCCACGCTGAAGAGCATCTCCCGGAAACTCATCCAGCCGGCGGACCTGCGTGCGAGGGGCTTATTTCCGGCCCGGCCGTTGGCCAGCACTATCGCCGTGTCGTTCGTGCTCATGCAGCCGTCGACGCTGATGGCGTTGAAGCTTCGGCCTGCGGCTTCCCGCAGCAGGAAATCGAGACTTGCCGCCTCGATCACGGCGTCCGTCATGAAGAAAGCAAGCATCGTGGCCATCCCCGGCTCGATCATGCCGGCGCCCTTGGCGATCCCGCAGACCGCGATATCGGCCCCGCCCGCGCTTCCCTTCCTGTACTCGATTTTTGGAAAACGGTCGGTGGTCATGATCGCCTCTTCGGCAATGCCGATCCGGTCCTCCGCAAGGCCCTCGATAAGCGGATCGAGGCTGTCCAGGACGGCCGCCGTCGGCAGCCGTTCGCCGATCTTGCCCGTAGACGCCGCAAGCACCAGTCGTTCATCGATCCGCAGCCTCCGGGAAATATCCGCGGTGATAAGGCGTACGTCTTTCAAGCCGTCCTCGCCGGTAGCGGCGTTTGCGTTGCCGCTGTTGATCAGCACGGCCTGGGCGCTGCCGCCGGCAAGACGCTCCCTGGAAACCAGGACAGGCGGCGCGGCAAAACGGTTGGTGGTAAAGACACCTGCCGCCGCTGCGGGCGATTGAGAGAAAATAAGGGCCAGGTCTTTCCGGCCGCTGTCCTTGATCCCGGCATGAATTCCGTTAAACAAAAATCCCGGAACAATCATCTTGTCGTCCATATCAAACCTTAATCGAGTTGATGTACGAAAATCCCAAATCACAAGCACCAAATTCCAAACAATATCGAAATTCAAAAATCAGACTGCGAGTCAGGTTTTTTATTTGGGATTTGAATTTGGTGCTTGGAATTCATGCTATTATTTTCCGCAGCACTTTTTGTACTTTTTCCCGCTCCCGCACGGACACGGCTCGTTTCTCCCGATTTTCTTCGCTTCCCTCTTCTGCGGCGCGGACGGCGGCGCGGTGTCTCCATGGCTCATGACAAGGTCCTCCGTCGGGCCGTACATGTTGGAAAACCGGGCGTCCTTTTCGATCCTGACCATGCTGAGCTTCTCCAGCGTCTCGGTCTTGATCCGTTCGATCATGCCGGCGAAGGTCTCGAAGCCCTCCCGCTGGTATTCCCGGATAGGGTCTTTCTGGCCGTACCCCCTCAAGCCGATACCTTCCCGGAGGTGGTCCATGGCCAGGAGATGGTCTTTCCACTGTACGTCGATGGACTGGAGCATGAGATACTTGATCAGGTAGTCCATCAGCTCCGGACCGAATTCCCGCTCCTTGGCCCGGAGCAGCTCCTTCACGCCTGATGTAATGATCTCCCGGGCATCTTCTCTGCCGAGTTCCTCGCCCTTTTCCGGAAAATTGAACCGGATCGAAAACTGTTTGAAGAGTATGTCATCCATCCCGCGCAGGTTCCATTCTTCGGGATGGATTTTTTCATCCATGTACTCGTCGATGATTCCTTCGACAACGTCGTCAAGCATATCATCCAGGACGTTTCGCAGGTTCTCTCCCTTCAAAACCGTCCGGCGCTGTTCGTAAATTACCTTCCGCTGCTGGTTCATTACGTCGTCGAACTCGAGGAGGTGTTTGCGGATGTCGAAATTCTGCCCTTCGACCCTCTTCTGCGCGTTTTCTATCGCCCTGGAGACGAGCCTGTGCTCGATCGGCTGGTCTTCCTCGAAGCCTATCTTGTCCATGACGCTTGAAATCCTCTCCGCCCCGAAAATCCGAAGCAGGTCGTCCTCGAGCGAGAGATAAAACCGCGAGGACCCCATATCCCCCTGCCTTCCGGAACGGCCGCGGAGCTGGTTGTCGATACGGCGGCTTTCGTGCCGTTCCGTTCCGAGCACATGCAGCCCTCCAAGTTCGGCCACTCCAGGCCCCAGCCGGATGTCCGTGCCCCTTCCCGCCATGTTGGTGGAGATTGTAACGCCCCTGCTCTGTCCCGCCTGGGAGATGATCTCTGCTTCCTTTTCGTGATTCTTGGCGTTCAGGACGTGGTGCTGTATCCCTTCCCTCGCCAGCATTTTGCTCAGCAGTTCGGATTTTTCGATCGAGATGGTCCCGACGAGTACCGGTCTCCCGGCGGTGCACAGCTCTTTGATTTCTTTGATAACTGCCCGGAATTTCTCTTTTTCCGTCTTGTAAATGACATCTGAATGATCCGTCCGGATCATCGGCATATTCGTGGGGACGACGAGGACCTCGAGCTTGTAGATCTCCTTGAATTCCGCCGCCTCCGTGTCCGCCGTACCGGTCATCCCGGCCAGCTTCTCATACATGCGGAAATAATTCTGGAAGGTAATGGAGGCGAGGGTCTGGTTCTCCCTCTCGATCTTGACTTTTTCCTTGGCCTCGAGCGCCTGGTGGAGGCCGTCGCTGTACCTCCTGCCCGGCAGTACCCTGCCCGTAAACTCGTCCACTATGATGACCTGCCCGTCTTTCACCAGATAGTCCACATCCCGCTTGAACAGAGTATGCGCCCGCAGGGCCTGATTGACATGGTGCAGGATTTCTATATTTCTCGGGTCG
The DNA here is from genome assembly GCA_028712885.1 of Syntrophales bacterium. Taxonomy (GTDB): domain Bacteria; phylum Desulfobacterota; class Syntrophia; order Syntrophales; family UBA4778; genus JAQTPK01. The sequence goes on from JAQTPK010000029.1 coordinate 27,799, forward strand.
TAGAGATTGGATACGCTCAGGATTTTCTCTACTTTCCTGACTCCCTCTTCCGTGAGGACGACGGTTCTCGCCTTTTCGTCAATGCTGAAGTCCTGCTCCTTGTGCAGACGGGGAATGACCTGGTTAATGCGGTAATACTTGTCCGTTGATTCTTCGGACGGTCCGGAAATGATCAGCGGAGTGCGGGCTTCGTCGATCAGGATGCTATCGACTTCGTCCACGATGGCGTAATAGAAATCCCGCTGGACGAAATCATCGCTGCTGAATTTCATGTTGTCGCGCAGATAATCGAACCCGAATTCGTTGTTGGTGCCGTAGGTAACGTCGGCTCCGTACGATATCTTTCTCTCTTCGTCCGACATTCCATGGACGATAATGCCGACCGACAGCCCCAGGAAACGGTAAATGGGCCCCATCCATTCCGCGTCCCTGCGGGCGAGATAATCGTTGACCGTCACCACATGGACCCCTCTGCCCGTGAGCGCGTTCAGATAGACCGGCATCGTCGCAGCGAGAGTTTTTCCCTCGCCTGTTTTCATCTCCGCTATCTTGCCTTCATGAAGAACCAGCCCTCCGATTACCTGGACGTCGAAAGGCCTCATCAGGAGAGTTCTCCTGGCGGCCTCCCGGGCGACGGCAAACGCCTCGGGAAGTACGTCTTCCAGAGAGGTTCCGTTAGCAAGTTTCTCCCTGAAGTATCCGGTTTTCGCCCTTAAGCCTTCATCGCTCAACCTGATGATGGAGGGCTCAAAACGGTTTACTTCATCCAAAATGACGGAGAGTCTCTTCAGCTCCCTGTCGTTTTTGCTCCCTACTATCTTTGTCAGTAAATTCAGCATAAACCTTTCAGTTTCCAAAAAAAAAACCGGTAGTCTCTACCGGCCTTTGTTATCGGTAAAAGGCGACCTCTTCAGATATAATACACTTTCCCCATGGTTCGTAAAGAGTAAAGCGTAAGGTGCAAGGGGTGAAAGATGAAAATCGCTTCACGCTTTACGCCTTACGCTTTCATCGAGCTATGGAAGGTATTTCCGGGGGTTGACCGGTATGCCGTTCAGGTAGACGCTGTAATGAAGGTGCGACCCCGTGCTGCGGCCGGAATTCCCCACGTAACCTAAAACATCTCCGCGCTTGACGCTCTTTCCCGCCGACACGGTGGTGCGCAGGAGGTGTGCGTACCCGGTTTTTATTCCCTTCATATGGTCCACGACGATGTAGCGCCCCATATCGGGTCTGTCCACCACTTCCGAGACGATCCCGTCCGCAGGAACGATTATCTCCTTTCCAAGTCTGGCTGCAATGTCAATACCCCGGTGAAATTCTTCCCTCCCGCCATAGGGAGATTGCCTGTATCCGAATTCGGAGGTAACCCAGCCCTTTACCGGCCAGATGGAAGGGGTTGCGGCAAGAATGGACTCCCTCTTCTTCAAATAGTCCAGAAGCTCCGAAAAACTGTTCTCCTGCCGGGAAGCTGCTTTCAGGAGACGGTCAAGATTTCTGTTTATCCGGTCGATTGACGGATTTGCATCGTCCTCTGCGGATATCCCGCCGATGCCAAGCATCAGATTCGAAGGCTTCTTCTTGTCGAAGTTGGCCATGGTCCGGATTTTCTGGTCCAGCTGACGCAAATCCTCCATTTTCTTTTCAAAATCGCTTACCTTGGAAGCCAGCACGTCGATCTGCTCTTTCTGGCTCGCCGTCAGGTCTTTCAGATTCCGGAGCTGACGCTCATCGTTTTTCGTCCGGCTATAATCGTAAAGAAAAAAAGAAAGTGAAAACAGGACTACCAGACAGGCAAGAAAGAATACCCTCAGGTGAGTGCTGGATGCTGTGATTTTCCTGACCGATCTTTTCGTCTTTGGAACGATCAGCAAGGTATAATGGTTCTTCGCCATCCGGCCTTCATTTGATTCGTTCTCTGATTAAAAACCGGGCTAACGCCTGGGAGGCATCGGGCCTTCCGGCCCTGATTTCTTGGAGCCTGTGGAGCTATGGAACCTACAGAGCCATGGAGCCGATACATAGATGATCGGCATCTTCCGGGTTCAACTCAAGTCGAACTGAAAGTATCACAGCAAAAAACCGCCTGTCAAGCATATAAAATTCAATACAAGTCAGGTATTTACATTTTTTGACCGTATTTGCCCGGTACTTTAAAAATCCGGTTCGGCTAATCACTGGAGGGTTCAAAGCTGTCTTTCGCCGCGCCGCATACAGGACACACCCAAGTATCGGGAAGATCCGAAAAGGCCGTTCCGGCGGCAATCCCGTTTTCAGGATCGCCCGCAGCAGGATCGTAGACATAACCGCAGACCGTGCATACGTAATTTTGCATTTACGCCAACCCCCATGATCGGTATTAATTTACTCCGTTTCTTTTTCCTCCTTTTTCCATACGCAGAGCAGATCGCCCGCATGATACTGACACTGAACGAGCTCCCAACCGGCTTCTCCTTCCCGGTTGAGGGCCGATTCGACCTCGTCCCCCCGATCGGCCAGGTCGTGGATCATGCAGCTTCCGGTAATATCGCATTGAAAATACCTGTCCGATTCGGGGATGGACTGCCCGTTCACCTTATGGTGAGTGACCTTGTAAGACCATTTGGACATGGTTTCGGCCTCCGCTTTATTGTCGTAAGGTGTAAGGAGTAAGCCGTAAGGTGTTATTAAAAAACAATATGGAGTTTCTGGTTTCGAGTTAGCCCTGAACAGCAGATAACTGGGAAACTCGAGATCATATTTTCTTTTTTTATAAAACTCCTTACGATTTACTCCTGACGCCTTACGCACTAAACCTGGCAGCCGGGACAGTAGTACGTCCCTCTCCCCCCGACGACGATGCGGGCGATCTCGCCGCCGCACCGCCTGCATTTCGCGCCGGCAGATCCGTAGACCCTCAGGCGGTTCTGAAAGTCTCCTTTCCTCCCGTAAAGGTCGCGCCAGTCCGAAATGGAAGTCCCGCGCATGCTGATGGCCTCTTTAAAAATGAAGCGGATCGATCGGGAAAGCCGTTTCCATTCCGCCGGGGAAAGACCACGACACGGCCTGCGCGGGTCTATGCCCGACCGATACAAGGCCTCGCAGGCGTAAATGTTGCCCATTCCCGCCAGCACTTTCTGATCGAGCATGAAAGCCTTTATCGCTGTTTTCCGCGATTCGGCTTTCTTCCGCAGTGCTCCCGCATCAAGCTCGAGGAGGGCGTCGGCGCCCGGCCGCCGGTTTTTCCCTTCTACAAGCGAGAGGGTGGCAAACCTGCGCGGGTCAACCAGGAATATGTTTTCCCCGGGGAATGAAAAAAGAAACCTTGCGTGGGGGGGGACGCCTTTTTCTTCAAGACGCAGGAACCGGCCGGTCATCCGCAAATGGAACTCCAGCGCCTGTCCGCCTTCCAGCCTGATTCTCAGCCATTTTCCCTGCCGCTCGACATCAAGAATTATGCGACCGGCCGTGTCTCCAGGTTTTCCGATCTTCTCGTCCAGGACTCTGGCGGCGCGAATCCGCTTTCCTTTTATCGCTGCCCGCAGCTGGCGGCAGACAGTTTCTACCTCAGGCAATTCCGGCATGATTGATTATAGCACTATCGCGTCTGTCGCGTCCATTGCGTCTGTCTCATCCATTGCGTCTGTTGCGTCTATTGCGCCAAGGAGTCATTGTCATCGTTTCCCGCATTTCGCGCCTTTCCCGCTTATTGACGCAAAAGACGCAATGAACCCGGGACCCAATGGACGCCGAAAGACGCTCATGCCTCCATATTGATCGTCATCAGCCGATCGCCGACCTCGATATCAGACCCGGGAGACACGAAGATCTCGGAAATTTTGCCGCTGACTTCGGACGTGATATTTGTGAGCATTTTCATCGCTTCGAGCACGACCAGTATCTCCCCGGTGTTTACCGCGTCTCCCACGGCCCCGGGTATCTGATTTACCAGCCCCTTGATCGGGGCGCGGATATCGCCGGAACGGGCAAGGGCCTCTATCTCCTTGGGAGACAGCGTGACCGCCCTGGGTTTCGCCCCGCCCTCGTCCTCAATCACCGTCAATATCGGTTCGGGGTGATGGTCCACGACAAGCAGTGTAATGTAATCACCATCCTTGGTCCGGCGCTGCGGGCCGATTTCCAGCTTGTGCAGTTTGCCGAAGGCATCCTGGAACTCGAATTTCTCGCCCAGGCTGAATCCCCCCTTCCGGAACCATACGCTCGGAGGGAGAACCCAGGTCTTGCCGTACTTCTCTTCGAATTTGAAAAAGCTCACGGCGTCATTAGGATGCTGGAGATAGAGGACCAGCTCATCCCCGGAAGCCGGGCGCCCAAGCCTGTGCTCCAGAACCCGTTTTTCTATTTCCAGGTCTACGTCCTCGATCTTCTGATACCCTCCTTCCCGCTCTATTATCTTTTTCCAGTCGCTTCCGAATACCGCCCTGTAAATTTCCTCTGCGGGCCGGTAGAATGGAAATTCCCCGTATCTCTCCAGCATCAGATTCTTGAGATCGTCATTGGCGTTCCTGTATCTCCCGTCTTTGATCACGTTGTTTACGGCCGTCGTCCACAGGATCTGGGAACCCGGGGTCACGCTCCACCAGTTCCCCAGCTCCACCTGGACCTGGGGGAGCTCCTTCTGGAGGATGTCCGGCATCAGGTGCAGGAAATTACCTTTTACCGCCTGCTCGAAGCTGGATCCGGTTGCGCCGCCCGGCAGTTTATGGATCTGGACGCTGGGGTCGAATCCGAGAAACTGCGATTCAAAGTCGCGGTAATTCTCTCTTTCCGGCCTCAGGACGTTGGAAGTGTCTATAACGGACTGTTTGTCGAGACCGACGGCGCGGTAACCGTAGTCTTCCAGCGTTTCGACTACCGTCAGAATCGGGGGGGGACCGAAGAAACCGACGAAGGAATGATCGCCGGCGTCCACGATCTTCGCCCCGTTTCGGACTGCCTCGACGATCCTGCCGATGTCGTTCCCGTCAGTGTTGTGCCCGTGGTAATGTATGATCAGGCTCGGGTACCTGTCCAGGATGGCGCGGACGAGATCCCCGATCCGTTTTGCCGTGCCGAGGCCGGCGTGATTCTTGATGCACAGCAGGATGTCCGGACCGGTCACTTCCAGGATCTCCCCGACTTTTCCTACGTAGAACTCGTCCGTATGTTCGGGGCCCGTGGAAAAGCAAATCGACGGCTCCAGGAGGCAGTCGGCCTTTTTTACCTCCTCGAAAACCGGGACCATGTTCGGTATGTAGTTGAGGAAATCGAAGACCCTCCACACGTGAACGTATTTTGCGAACGCCCCCACGGTAAGGCGGATCACGTTGTCCGGGTAGGGACGGTATCCGAACAGGTTGATTCCCCGGCAAAGCGTCTGGAAAAGGGTGTCCGGCATGTAAGCGCTCAGGATCTGGAGCTTCTCCAGCGGGCTGATCTGCTTGCGCAGCAGGTCGACATGGACGGACGCCCCGCCGGATATCTCAATGGAGAAGAACCCCGCGGCGTTCCTCGGCTCTGCGCCCAGGATCTGCGTATGCGGCATAATGCGGTTTTTGAAGTCCGACTGGGAAAGGTCCCTCTCCGTATTGGTTACGAAGTATCCTTTCGCCTTCCGCACCCTCTCCAGTATACTTTTGACCCCCGCCCTCTTCAGGTCGCCAGGGGTGATTCTCTCATCGGCTTTCCTTGGTCTTGCTGTCATGTTTCCTCCCGCATGGAACAGATACTTTACATGGCGTACGGATTCGATCTTTTGGAATGGATCTCCGCGATCAGCTTTGCGAGCTTGGCGACTTCCCGCTCGGGTTCCGGATAATTGAATATCTCAGGATGCGTCTCAATATAGTCGGTGGTGAACCGGCCCGCCTGGAAATCCTTTTCGTCGCAAATAGCCAGATAGAACGGGATCGTCGTTTTCGGGCCGACGATCAGGAAGTCGTTGAGCGCCCTCTTGAGCCGCTGGATAGTCTGGGGCCACTCATACCCGCGGACGGTCAGCTTCACCAGAAGGGAATCGTAATCGGTCGGTATTTTGAAGTTCTGATAGACGATGCCGTCCAGACGAATGCCGGGTCCGCCCGGAGACTGGTATACCTCGACGCGCTTTCCGCCTTCCGGCATGAAGCTGTTTTTCGGATCTTCCGCGTTAATCCTCACCTGAACCGCCTTGCCGATAAGATTGATGCGTTCCGACGGTATTTCAAGCTTGTCTCCCTGGGCCACGAGGATCTGCTGCCGCACGATATCGATGCCGGAGAGCATTTCGGTAACGGTATGCTCGACCTGGAGCCGGGTATTGACTTCCATGAACCAGAATTCATTTGTCCGCGGGTCGACCAGGAACTCGACCGTGCCCGCGTTGACGTAGCCGGCTTCCCGGGCGGCCGTTATAGCCGTCTTGTGCATGGATTCCAGCACATCCGGGGGAAGCTCGGCGGGCGCGATCTCGAGAAGCTTCTGGTGGCGTCGCTGAATGGAGCAATCCCTCGTTCCGAGATGGCAGATGCTGCCGTGACTGTCGGCGAGTATCTGAACCTCCACATGGCGGGGCGATTCGATGAACTTCTCGATGTATATGCCGTCATCGTGGAAGGCCGAAATCGCCTCCGACCTGGCCTGGGGCAGCTGGGTCTGCAGGTCGGCCTCGTTGACGACCTTTCTTATTCCCCTCCCCCCTCCCCCGGACGAGGCCTTCAGCATGAGCGGATATCCGAACCGGTTCCCGAACGCGGCCCCTTCGCGAACCCCGTCCTCGCCCGCGGACAGATTTCCGGTGCCCGGGATGAAAGGTATGCCGGCCCTCTTCATTATGTTCCGGGCGGTAACCTTGTTCCCCAGGTCGCGGATCACGCCGGGAGGAGGTCCGATGAACGCTATCCCCGCTTCATCGCAGGCAGCCGAGAATTCCGGGTTCTCCGCCAGAAATCCATACCCGGGGTGTATCGCGTCCGCGCCGCTCTTCCGGGCGGCCCAGATCATCTTTTCGATGCTCAGGTAATCCTTTCTCGGACCGTCGCCAAGCAGGATGGCCTGGTCTGCAAATCTCAGAAAATAAGCCTCGCTGTCGGGCTTTTCATATACGGCAACAGCATCGAGGCCGAGTTCCTTGACGGTTCTTATGATACGGAGCGCTATTTCTCCCCGGTTTGCGATCAACACCCGTTTTATCTTCTTCTTCACGTAGCGGTTCCTTTCTTCATTATCGATTCACCCAATTAACCAGCCGATGTAAATTAAAATATATATCGGCATCATCTTCACTCTGTCAAGTGCAACCTCCTTTCGCCTGCGGACCGGTTTGATTGCTTTGTGCGCGCCGTCTCGAGTGCGGCGGAGGCGACAAAACGGCACCTGATATACCCGCCTTAATTGACATTTCCCTCCGTTTAGGCTAATAAAATCTCCCTGTTTAACCAAAAGCAAAAGAGGAGTGCGTACCGGAGTTTGCATGAAAAAGAAAATAACGTACAAGAGCGCCGGAGTAGATATAGACCGCGCCAACAAATTCGTTGACCTGATCAAGCCTCTGATCCGCAGTACTGCCCGCAAAGAGGTCAGGGGCGACATCGGGGGTTATGCCGGTCTTTTCAATCTCGACACCGGCAGATTCAAAAATCCGGTCCTCGTTTCTTCCACGGACGGGGTTGGGACGAAGCTGAATATCGCCCAGATAATGGACAAGCACGATACCATCGGCATCGATCTTGTCGCCATGTCGGTGAACGACGTTATCGTCCTCGGGGCAGAGCCTCTGTTTTTCCTCGATTATATAGCCTGCGGCAGGCTCCGCGTGGAATCCGCCGTAAAGATTGTGGAGGGGATCGCGCGCGGCTGCGCCGAGGCGGGGTGCGCCCTGATCGGAGGCGAAACAGCGGAGATGCCGGGCTTCTATCCGGACGGGAAATATGACCTGGCCGGTTTCTGCGTCGGGGTCGTCGAAGCGGAACGGCTGATAGACGGGTCCGGGATCAGCGTCGGCGACCGGGTGATCGGGCTCGCTTCCAGCGGACTGCATTCGAACGGCTATTCACTCGCCCGGAAAGTCCTTCTCGAGAATGCAGCAATGGACCTGGAATCCGTCCCGGAGGGATTTGACCGTACGCTCGGGACGGAACTGCTCGCGCCCACGCGGATTTACGCTAAAGCCGTTCTCAACCTGTCCAAGAGTTTCAATGTAAAGGGATTGGTCCATGTGACGGGAGGCGGTTTTTTCGACAACATCCCGCGCATTCTCCCCGCTCCGTGCAGAGTCGTAATACGTAAGGACAGCTGGACGGCGCCCCCGGTCTTCCGGCTGATTCAGGAGACCGGCGGCATCGATTCCGCCGAGATGTATCGGGTATTCAACATGGGGATCGGGATGATCCTGATTGTACCCGATAAGGAAGCCGGGGAAGTGCTCGATCGGCTTGGCGGCCTGGGGGAGAATGCTTTTTCGCTCGGTGTCGTCGAGAAGAAAAGAGGCGGTCAGCCGTCGGTAATCCTGGAGTAATGATGGATAAAGTGCGACTCGGCGTTCTCGTTTCCGGCAGCGGCTCCAATCTGCAGTCCATTATCGATCATATCGAGCAGGGCCTGATTGAGGCTGAGATCCGTGTAGTCATCAGCAGCAATCCCGACGCCTTTGCCCTGGAAAGGGCCGGGAGGCACGGGATTCCCGCCGAGACGGTCATTCATGCCGATTTCGCCGATCGGGAGGCTTTCGATCGGAAACTGGTGGAAATACTCCGCTCCCGATCCGTCGATCTCGTTGTCCTGGCGGGCTTTATGAGGGTGCTCAGCCCGTATTTTCTCCGGGAATTCCGGATGAGGGTGATGAACATACATCCGGCGCTCCTTCCCTCCTTCCCCGGCCTTCATGGGCAGAAGAAGGCCTTCGATTACGGAGTGAAGTTCTCCGGATGCACCGTGCACTTTGCCGACGAGGGAGTCGATACCGGTCCGATAATCATCCAGGCCGTCGTACCGGTCCTGGACGACGATACCGAAGATACTCTGGCGGAGCGAATACTTAAGGAGGAGCATCGTATCTATCCTCAGGCCATTCAATATTTCGCGCAAGGGCGTCTCACCGTTTCCGACCGGAAAGTCCGGGTTTCCGGCGTGTCCGGCGCCTCCGGCGTCATGCACAATCCGCCCCTCAGTATATAGATGATCTACGATATTATTGTAATCGGCAGTGACTTCAGCTCTCTTACGGCCGCCCTGGCCTGTTCCGACCGGGGCCAGAGGGTCCTCCTGCTTTCGGAAGACGGCCCGCCTCCGGTACACGCCGAGTCGGGATTCACTTTCGATATAGATCCGTTACCCTGGCCCGGCCGGGCGATTGAGCGCCTGCTTCCATACGTCAGGGACTTTCTTCCGGCAACGGCATTTCCCGCACGCAGCCAGATAGTTCTCCCCGAGCACCGGATAGACATCTTCCAGGACAGGGCTGCGCTCGTGGCTGAACTGGAGCGGGAATTCCCCGGTATGAGGAAAGAGATCCGGAGATTGTACGATTCCATTGACCCGGCCGCGGATATAGTGGACGACTTCCTCCGGAATGGGGCGGGCTGCGGATTCAGCATGCACCGCGCTTCTTTCCTCCTTAAAAGACTGCCGTCCGCGATCAGGCGCGGCATGGAATTCCGCGCCGCCCTGGAGGACCTCAGCACAGTCCCTGCCTTGAAAAGCTTTATCGGCGCCCAATCCGTCCTCCTGTCGCATACGGACGTCAAGGGCAGCCCTCCCCTGTCCCTTGCGCGCCAGCTGATGCCGCACTCGAGGGATTACTTTCATCCGCCGGGAGGCAAGTGGCTCCTGATCGAGGCAATGAAGAAAAAAATCCGTTCCGCTGGAGGAGATACTCCGGCCGTTTCAGGAATAGAAAGCCTCAAGACCGCGGAAGTATTCGGCGTAACCGTCTCCGGCGCGGAGGACGCCGCCGAATTCAGAGGAAACCGGCTGATCCTCAGCTCGGGATGGAAAGGGCTGGAAAAGATCTGCAAAAATGATAGAATTCTTAAGAAGCTGGCGGGATGTTCGGAACGGGTTGCGGATACCACCTATCCTTTTACAATTCACCTTGGTGTTCATGACCGGGGCATTCCCGACGAGATGGCGTCTTTTGTAACCCTGGTTTCCAGCGACGAAAAACCCTTAACCGGATCTAACCTGATTTTTATCGAAACCAGCATCCGTGGAGACACTGCCCGCGCTCCCCACGGACGGCGGGCTTTCAGCGCGACGGTTTTCCTGA
>JAQTPK010000072.1 GCA_028712885.1 Syntrophales bacterium
CGGTGGAAGGAATGGAAGCATCCCTGGGAAAAGCAGTATCTCGGCATGAGCGAGGATTTCATTTTCCCCAACACCTTCAAATCGATGCGTGAATACTGCGCCATCTTCAACGAGATGGGGACAAAGCCCGAATTGGAAATTTACGATTCCGGCATGATCAACAATGTGGCATTCATGATCCAGGCCGGATACTTGAAAAAACCCGTTTACATCCAGTTTGTCATGGGCGTGCTGGGAGGAATTACGCCCAGTTCCGAGAACCTCCTGTTCATGGTCGATTATGCGAAAAAGCTGATCGGCGACTTCGAATTTTCGGTCTGCGTGGCCGGCCGCGCCCAGTTCCCGATCTGCACCCAGTCGCTCCTCATCGGCGGGAACGTGAGAGTCGGTCTGGAGGACAATCTGTATCTGGACAGGGGCAGGATGGCCAAAAGCAACGCGGAGCAGGTTGAGAAGATCGTCAGGATTGCGAATGAGCTGGGGATAGATGCGGCAACGCCCGACGAGGCGAGAAAAATACTCGGCCTTAAGGGCATCCAGCAGGTAAACTTCTGAAAGGATCCACCCCTCCTGGTGATGAGACATCACTTCCAACGGATCCGGGAAAAGCCCCGCCCGAGCGGCGGGGCTTTTTTTATTCCAAAACATCCCTGATTTTCCGGGAAAGCTCGCTTATGCTGAACGGCTTCTGGATGAAGGCATTGCACCCCCGATTCATGATTTCACGGGCCTGGCCGTCAATGCTGTAGCCGCTTGCCAGGATCACCTTTGCTTCAGGATTTATTTTCTTAATGGAATCGTAAACCTCTCCGCCGTTCATCCCCGGCATGATAAGGTCGAGAATGACCAGATCTATCCTGTCCTTCTCCCGCCTGTAAATGTCCAGCGCCTGACGCCCGCTGTTCGCCGTGAGAATCCTGTAGCCGAGTTTCGCCAGGATATCGCCGATAATTCGGACGATCTTTTTTTCATCATCGACAAGGAGCATGGTCTCGGTTCCTCCCGCCGGATACTCCGGCGCCTGCCTCTGCTCGCTGGCCAACTTTTTCGCCGAAGAGGGAATATAGATATTGAAAGTCGTCCCTCTGCCCTTTTCACTGGCGACGTCTATATAGCCCTTGTGTCCCTTCACGATGCCGTAGACCATTGCCAGCCCCAGTCCCGTTCCCCGCCCCATTTCCTTGGTCGTGAAAAAAGGCTCGAATATCCGCTCCCGCGTCGCCTCATCCATGCCCGCACCGGTATCGGTCACGGACACTTTCACGAAACTTCCGGCCTTCATGTAAGAGGGCCTGGGATCGAATTCGCCGAACTTCACATTGGCTGTTTCGATCAGAATCGTGCCTCCGCCGGGCATGGCCTGCCAGGCGTTGACGAACAGATTCATGAAAACGTGCTCCCACTGTGTATGGTCGATCTCCACCGGGGCCAGATCCGGCGCCAGCCGCTTTTCCAGAACGATTTCTTTCCTCGTCCTTCCGAACATGGCGGAAGTTCTTTCGAGGATCTCGTTAATGTCCGCCGTTTTCACTTCATAGCGGCCCATCCTGGCGAAGCCGAGAAGCTGGCTGGTGAGCCCGGAAGCGCTCTTTACCAGTTCTTTTATTCCCTCCAGCAATTCCTGCTGCCTGAGGGTGGTATCGCCGTCCATCTCAAGGAGGGTTGAAAGGCCCAGTATACCCGAGAGCAGGTTATTGAAATCGTGCGCCACTCCCCCCGCCAGGGTCCCGAGGGATTCAAGCTTCTGGGACTGGACGAGCCGGGCCTCGAGTGTTTTCTGCCTGGTGATGTCCCTCAGAAAAGCCAGCGCGGCGGGACGGCCCTGCCATTCGATGGCGACGGCGTTGGCCTCGATCCAATGCTCTTCGCCTGTTCTCGTCGCTCCGCGGAATTCGTAATAATCCGTTATGTTTTCCCCTATCATCCGCCGCCGGTGTATTTCCATGACTCTATTGAGATCGTCCGCATGTATAAACCGTGTTATTGGCTGGTCGAGCAGTTCGTCCAGCGTGCGCCCCGTAATTTTCAGCGCCATCGGATTGGCGAAACGAAAGAGGCCGTCCTGGACGATAACAATGGCGTCTCCCGCGTGTTCCACCAGGAGACGGTATTTCTTTTCCGATTCGCGCAGGGCGTCTTCGGCGAGTTTCCTTTCCGTGATATCGGCTGCTATCTCGACCACCCCGATCATGTCGTCCCCGCTCCATACCGGATGGCCGCGCATGACCCACCATCGGCCGTGAGCGAAAAAATCGGCAACGGTCCGGGGCTTACCTGTCTGTATGGCCTTTAATGAGGGGCAGACCGGGCATGGTTCGTCCCTTCCATGGAGGACGTCGTAGCAGTGCTTCCCTTTCATCCGGTCCGGAGACACATTGAAAAAGCCCGCCGCGGCGGGATTGGAGGAAATGATTTTCAGGTCCTTGTCCATATACAGGACCAGTTCGGAAATCGTATTCAGCACATTGGACTTTTCGCGGTCGGAATCGCGCAGGGCCTCCTGCGTTCTCTTGAGCTCCGTTATATCCATGCAGTTGCCCAGGATCGCGGGTCTGCCTTCATATTCGATCCCGGCGACCGTCTGCATCATCCAGCGGATGTCTCCCGTCCTGGTGATGATCCTGAATTCGTCCGCCGTATTCGTCCCGCCCTGGAGCATATTGATCGTACTCGCCCGGGCGTTTTCGCGGTCAGCGGGATGGACCGCGAAATCCCACGGCTTGCCTGTCAGTTCTTCGGCCGTGTATCCGGCGTAGGAAGCTGCGTTTGAATTGAGATAGCGGAAATATCCGTTCTGGGTGACGTAAACTCCGGCAATCGATTTCTCGGCCAGGGTCCGGTACATGGCTTCAGCCTGCTTGCGCACGGTGATGTCGCGGACGATGCCCTCAGTGCCCATGAATCTGCCGTCTTTGTCGTAGTTGAAATTGGCGGAAAGAGATGCATGGAAGAGAGCGCCGTCTTTTTTCCTGAAGACCGCGTCGATATCCAGCAGGGAGCCCTTTTCCCTGATCAATCCCATGACTTTTTTCCTGTCTTCGGGATTCTCCCAGAAGTCTTCCATCCGCTTGCCGATCAGCTCGTCGGGAGAATCGTACCCGAACATCCTGACTCCGGAGGGACTTGTCATGACCAGCCTGCCCTCTCCATCCGACCGGTAATAGCAGTCCTGGATGTTTTCAATCACGCTGCGGTATTTGCTTTCGCTTTTGACGAGCGCCTCTTCCGCCTGCTTGCGTCCGGAAATGTCCCTGAAGTAAACAAAAGCGGCCGGCTCCCCTTCATATTCGATGAGAGAGGATGACACCTCCGTGTAGACTATGGATTTGTCCTTGTGGAGAAGGCGGACCTCATAACGCCAGGACCCGCCCTTTCCCGTCTGTCTGATCCGGCTGCGCTCCAGGACCAGGCCGATATCTTCCGGATAAATGGAAAAATACAAAGGCTTGCCCGCGATCTCGTCGGGATGACTGTAGCCGAGGCACTCCAGGAACTTTTGATTAAAGATGAGCCTGCGGCTTTTGCTCAGGATGATTGCAGGGTCGTTGGACAATTCGACGGCAATCCGGTAATCCGCGGATGTGTACTTGTCGTTTTTTCCGGAGGGCCTTTCATCGCGCCGGATCGGTTGAGCCTCTTTGCCCTGCCGGGATGTGATCTCCCCGTTTTCCCTTGCCGCCCCGAGCTTTCTCTTCATTTTCACTGTTTTCTCAATCAAGTGCAGGAAAAAACCCTCTCCCCGGGAAATAAATTTCCCATATTCTGTTAATCGGAAGAAGGTCCGATTCCTTTAGTGTCGCGAAAATATCAAATGATGAACTGATCAGGGTACGGCAAGCTTCCGGTCCAGATTGCGGTATTGAATCGCCTCGGCGAGGTGGTGCGGCAGGATTTGCTCCGCCCCGGCGAGGTCCGCGATCGTCCGCGCCGCCCGGAAAATTCTAGATACCGCCCGGCCGCTCAGACCCATTCTCTCCACGGCGGATTCCAGGAGTTCTTTTCCTCCCCCGTCTATCCGGCAGAAATCCCGGATCTGCCTTCCTGTCATCCTCGCGTTGCATTCCCGGGAGTCTCCGAATCGCCTGTTCTGGATTCTCCTCGCCGTTTCTATCCTGCAGCGTATGTCCTTCGATGTTTCTCCTTCCGCCTTTCCGGTCAGGTCCCGGTGCGACAGGGAAGGAATTTCGAGGTGAATGTCTATCCTGTCGAGAAGCGGTCCCGATATCCTGCTTCGGTAATGCCGTATCTGGCGTCCGCTGCAGCGGCATGCCCTTCGGCTGTCGCCGAAATACCCGCAGGGGCACGGGTTCATGGCCGCTACCAGCATGAAGGATGCAGGAAAAGTGGCGGTTAGGGAGGACCTCGTAATCGTGACGCGGCCCTCCTCCAGCGGCTGTCTCATGACTTCAAGCACGTTCTTCCTGAACTCCGGCAGCTCGTCGAGGAACAGGACCCCTCTGTGGGCAAGGCTGATTTCTCCCGGACGGGGGACCTGCCCGCCCCCCACGAGGCCGGCGTCGGATATCGTATGGTGAGGGGAGCGGAACGGTCGAACCCCGATAATGGATTCATTTCGATCGAGAAGACCGGCAACGGAAAATATTTTCGTAACTTCTACGGCCTCCTCGAATGAGAGCGCGGGGAGAATGGTCGGCAGCCGCTGCGCCAGCATTGTTTTTCCCGCGCCGGGAGGTCCGATCATCAGGACATTGTGGCCGCCGGCGGCGGCTACCTCGAGCGCACGCTTGGCGTGCGGCTGTCCCTGCACTTCGCTGAAATCCACCGGGTATGCCGAACTGCGGAAAAAAGCTGCTTTCGCATCGACCCGGGCGGGCGTAATAACTTTTCTTCCTGCGAGAAAATCGACCAGGTCGGGGAGCATGCGGACGGCGATCACGTCTATGCCGCCGACCAGCGCGGCCTCGCGTGCATTTTTCTCGGGGACGACTATGCCTTTAAGACCGAGTTTTTTCGCCTGCACTGCGGCCGGAAGGGCCCCCTGCACGCCTTCCACCGTTCCGTCCAGGGAGAGCTCTCCCAGAATCATGTATCCGGACAATTTATCGGGGCACGCAATCCCCTCCGCTGCGAGGATGCCGATTGCGATCGGCAGGTCAAAGCCGGTACCTTCCTTGCGGATATCGGCGGGCGCCAGATTTACCGTGACGCGGGTGGCGGGGAAGGAGTAGCCGGAGTTCTTCACCGCCGCCCGGATCCGGTCCCGGCTTTCTTTTACAGAGGGATCCGGAAGCCCGACGGTGGAAAACTGCGGCAATCCGTCCGAAACATCCACCTCGACGGTCACCGGATGGGAATCGATCCCCACCACCGTGCTGCTCATAACCTTGATGATCAAAAAATCGCTCCGCCGCCTTTCATCTATAAGTATATGCGGGTTGCCGTGAAGTCCCGCCGCAGATATCCCGGATCCGCTAAAGGTTAGGACGGAAATGGCGATGATTATGTAGGCGCGTTGGTTTGTGAGGGGGATAATCACACTCATTAAAGACAGGAGGCAGGAATGAGAAAGTATTTTGTGCTGGTGTTGGTGTTTTTCTTCGCTTTTGCATCTTTAGCCGCAGCGGCCGAAAGAGGCACGGCGGATGAAGCGCAGGTCATGGTGAAGAAGGCCGTCGCCTTTGCGAAGAAAAACGGCAAGGAGGCCGCCCTGAAGGAGATCAATAATCCCAAAGGAGAATTCGTAAAAAAAGATCTGTACATCTACGTTCTGGACCTGAAAGGCACCTGCATTGCCCATGAGGCGAATCCCAGGCTCATCGGCAAGAATTTCATGCAGATCAAGGACTCGCACGGGAACCCGTTCATCAAGGAGATTATCGATACTTCAAGCAAAAAAGGCTTCGGTTGGACCGATTATTACTGGAGCCATCCCGTGACAAAGAAGAACGAGGCCAAGAGCTCGTATTTCGAAAAGGTAATGGATATGGTTTTCATCTGCGGATATTACAAATAATAAAAAGGCAATGGGTTGTGGGTAATGGGCGAACATCCATTGCCCATAACCCTTACCCATAACCAATCACCCCACTGTCTCCGACTGAAACCCCGCTGTTATCGTCGTTTAAAAGTTTCTGTTGCAAAATCCGTAACCGAAAAGAAAGATATTATAAAGAATTCCCGGAGGAAGGAGGATCAACCGTGAATAAAGCAGACCTGATTGCTGAAATTTCCAATATTACGGGATCGAGAAGAACAGCCGAGGAGGCGGTAAATCGCGTATTCGATGCGATAGCCGAATCGCTCGGCCGCGGCGAACCGGCTGCCTTTTCCGGATTCGGGACCTTCAGTGTCGTGCAGAGGGGTTCCCGGAAGGGACGGAACCCGAGGACGGGGGAAGAAATCGCCATTGCCGCCAGAAAAGTCCCCAAATTCACCCCCGGAAAGCAGCTCAAGGAGAAAATCAATCATTGAGAGTGAATGCGGCCGGCAAGAATTAGCTTGAAGGGCGCTCACTATTAAGATAAAAACGCGTCATGATAGGTTTTTTCGATTCCGGCTTTGGCGGGCTGACTGTACTCAAACACGTCGTAAAAGCGATGCCCGAATACAACTATCTGTATCTGGGCGACAACGCAAGAGTTCCTTACGGCAACAGGTCGGAGTGGATCATATACGAGTTCACTCTCCAGGCTGTCGATTATCTCTTCAAAGAAGGCTGCCATCTCGTAATCATCGCCTGCAATACCGCTTCCGCTAATGCCCTGAGAAAGATCCAGCAGGAATACCTCCCGCAGAATTTCCCCCGCCGCAGGGTCCTGGGGGTAATCCGTCCCAGCGCGGAAGAAGTAGCCGAGAGCACCAGCGTCCACAAGGTCGGAGTCCTGGCCACGGAGAGCGTGGTTGCCGCAAGGTCATACATCATCGAGATCCGGAACCAGAACCCTGAAGTCCAGGTGTTTCAACAGGCATGCCCGATGCTGGTTCCGCTGATCGAAGCGGGTGAGAGGGATTGGATCGGCACGGATATGATCGTAAAACGCTATCTGGGAGAGCTTTTTGCCGAAGACGGCGACATAGATGCGATTCTTCTCGCGTGCACGCATTATCCCATTCTTTACGACGTTTTCAGAAGGAACATCCGTCCCGACGTCGCCATCCTTGAACAGGGGCCCATTGTGGCAAAGAGACTTAAGGATTACCTGTCCAGGCATCCGGAGATAGAATCCAACCTCCAAAAAAGAGGAATGCGGGTTTTTCTCTCCACTGATAAAACAGAGAAGTTCGATAAACTGGCGAGAATTTTTTACGGCGAGCCGGTTTCTTCAAAACTGGTCAGTCTCGAATCGATCTGCACAATCTGACGGACCGGGTTTTTCCTTTTATTGTGATTTCGATCACAACCGCCGCAAAAAAGCATCACCCTTTTCCTTGACGGGTAAAGGGGGCTATGCTAAGTATGCGCTACCTTTTACTTTTCCAACCTTTGGGACAAACAGCCAATGAAGTTGACACATTTGGACCGTAAGGGCAAAGCCCGAATGGTGGATATTACGGGCAAAACATCCACCGTTCGAGAGGCGCTTGCCGTCGGGACGGTCCGGGTTAACCCGGATGTGATCAGGATGATCGAGGAGAGCAGAGTTCCCAAGGGAGACGTCTTCGCGACGGCTCGGATAGCAGGGATCATGGCGGCAAAAAAAACGGCCGGGATCATCCCCTTGTGCCATCCGCTGGCGTTGACCGATGTCGACGTTGAACTCAAGAGCGATATCGGAAGAGGCGAGATATTGATCCGCGCAACCGCCAGAACGGTCGGCAGGACGGGAGTGGAAATGGAGGCCATGACCGCGGTAAGCGTCGCCGCCCTGACCGTTTACGATATGTGCAAGTCGGCCGATCGCGGGATCGTCTTGACTGAAATCAAGCTGGTCAAAAAGAAGGGCGGCAAAAGCGGCACGTTCGTGCGTAAAGAAGTAAAGGGTAAAGAGTAAAAAGTGAAGAGTTTGGATTCAAGAAATTGGATCCTGAAACCCAAAGCCAAGGGCCTGAAGCCCAACGTCTGATGTCTAAAGTCTAATGTCTAATGTCTGATACCGCGGTTTTTAAAATACGGAGAGCTTTTCTGGTTCCTTTCATATTGGACGCGGTTCTGATCCTGGTCCTTTTCGCGATTACCGTCGGAAGGGGAGCTTTCGGGTTC